>NZ_JAVDWE010000010.1:0-212524 GCF_031457235.1 Hydrogenophaga laconesensis | reverse complement strand
TGCTCAATGGTGGCGAATTGTGCGGGTGTGATCTCCATGCCGGAGATTTTCCAACGCAATCTCCATGATCGCCATTAGTGTTAACACGCCCTAGTTCTTCCAGCCCTTGCGGAAAGGCCTCCTTCAGAACGGGAACGGCGAGGAAAGGGCCGGAGATCTCGATCAGCGACAGCCAATCATCATGCACGCTGGGAGCACTCATGCGGCACCTCCTTGAACGGCAGATGCAGGCACAAGAAAGATGACGGCGACCGGAAAGGTGCGGTCGTTGAGTTTGGCGTAGCGGGTTTCGATGGCCTCGGCCTCCTGCTGGCGCTCGGCTGGAAGGCGGGCGAGACGCGCCTCCAGTGCGGCGGTGTCGCGCCTGAGCTGTGTTCGTTCGTCTTCAGTGAAGAGCGATAACTGCGCCGGTTGTTGATCTTTCTTCAGCTCGAGTTGGATGGCTTTTTCCAGCTCATCGAGCACGGTGCCGATGTCGGCCACTTCCTGCTGCTTACGGGATTGAAGGGTGTTGGTCAGGAACTTGAGCCGGTCTTTCGAGCGGACGTCGACCGACTGCAGGATGGCGCTCTGCGCTCGGTCGAAACGCACGCGGATGGCATCGAACAGCGAATCTGTGGCCGTCAGTGGCTTGGCCTGATCCAGCCATTGCTGGACTTTGGTGACGCCGTCCTCACGGCGGAAGGATTTATCCCCCAGATAGCCCCCGGCCACCGTCAGCTCTTCATGGAGGCGGTGATGGTTGCCGCCAGTGACGACCAGCCGCGAGATGACGACCACGGCAGGGCCGTCGATCAGTGCATCAGGCACCGAACGCACGGTGACGCGATGCAGCTTCTTCACATCGTCTTGCGCCCAGACTTCGGCGCGCAGCAAGCGCAGGCACATCTGCACCAGTCGGTGGTTGAGGTGAACCAGCACCACGTCGTCACGCCCGGTTGCGACGGCGTGATCGAAGGTGATGGGTCGAATCTGCAGTGTGTGGGGGTGGCGCAAGCCTTCGAGGCAGCGCGCCCACGAGCCCGACAGCGCAGGCATCTTGAATACGGTGCCCACCGGAGCATCAGTCAAGTTGAAAGGCTCGAGCGGCGGGCGGCCTGCCAACTCGAGGCCGGTCTTGACCGCCATGAGGATGTGCTCTGGCGTGAGGTGGAAATCCTGCTGCGTGGTCAAGAGCCGTTCGTGCAGCTTGGTAACGCGGTCTTTGAGTTCGCGCTCGGCACGCACGAAGCGTCTGGCCTTGGCGATCTTGGCCTCAGCGAGGCGGGTGTCGAGGTCTTTGAGCGAGCCTTCGATCAGCCCCGACATCTGCGGCGCGATGACTGGGTTGACGCTGCCCATGTCCGCCCGCATGGATTCGAGCTTGCGCAATGCCCGAATGATGTCATCGCCGTGGCCACCGATGGTTGCTTTGCCCTGTTCGCCGCCGTCGACGGGGTGCCAGATCAATACTTCCTTCTGGCGCTGACCGTGCCGGTCGACACGGCCGTTGCGCTGCTCCATCACATTGGGGTTGTAAGGGATCTCCAGATGGATGAGGCAATTACAGTGGTTTTGCAAGTCGATACCTTCCGACGCCGCATCGGTGGCCAGCAGGATGCGCACCGCTGAGTCCTTTGGCGAAGTCTGGAAGGCCGCTTTGACTTTCTCACGTTCATCCTGCGCCATGCCGCCATGAAGGATGGCCAGTCGATCGCCACCGAAATCGTAGCTGGCGAGGATCTCGTGCATCCACTGGTGGGTGGTGCGGTATTCGGTGAACAAGATGACCCGGCGCTCGTTCCACTGACCGTCGGTCTTGAGGTTGGCCGTGAGCCAGTCGAGGATCGCTCTGGCTTTGGCGTCGACCTGGTTCTTGGCGGTCTGCGCCCACGATCGCAGTTCGTTCAGCATCTGTTGCTGGTCTGCTGTCAGCGGTTGTGCGCGACGTGAGGCTTCCTCGACGGCCTCGGACTGGGCGTTTTCGACCTCCTGGTCGTTGGCGTAGTCTTCTTCGACCCGCAGGATGGCTTTGCGCAAGATGCGGTCGGCCATCGCATCTTTGTCCTTGCGTTGGCTGCCATTGGTCAGACTGGCAATGTGCTTCTCGAGCGTGGATGCAAACGCAGCGGGAGAGGAGAAGAGCCGCTTCTTGAGCAGCTGATTGACGAATGACGTGCCGAACGCATTGCCGACCTTTTCGGCGTCCTGCTCGCGGCTCGCGCAGTAATCATTCAGCTTTTGGTGAATGGCGCGCTCTTGTGTGGAGTACGAGGCCAGCAGCGCTTGCAGCTTGCGCTGCGCATAGAGTGGCTTGCCTTCCGCATCGACCAGATCGCTCTTGAGGCGACGAATCATCACCTGACTCAGCTGCTTTTCATCTGGCAGGATGTTTCGAGCGAAGCGTTGGTCGTCGAGCAATTCGAGCAACGATGTGAAGGACTCGGTGTAACCGTTGTGCGGTGTGGCGGTCAGAAACAGCCGATGCTGGAAGTGTGGGCTGATGGAGCGAATGAGGCGCGTCCGCTGGCTCTCCAGCGCGTAGTTCGTACCAGCAGCGGGGGCGATGTTGTGTGCTTCGTCGACGACGAGCATGTCGAATTTGCGCGGGTAGCTGGTGTGCGCTGGAAGAACATCGCGCATGGCACGTAGCCCTTCGCCGCTCTTGACCCAGTCCATGGAGGCGATCAGGCGCGGATGCGACGTCCACGGGTTGGCGTGGATGCCGCGATCCCGTCGCAACTGCTTGATGTAGGCCGTGTCGACGATGCGGAAATCAAGGCCGAATTTTTCCAGCATCTCCACACGCCACTTTTCTTGCAGCGATGCGGGGCAGATGATCAGGACGGTGCGGGCACGGTGCCGCAGCAACATTTCCTGGATGACGAGACCGGCCTCGATGGTCTTGCCCAAGCCGACGTCGTCAGCGATGAGCAGATTGACGCGGGCCATGTCGATGGCACGCACCAGTGGGTCGAGCTGGAAGTCCTCGATGCTGACGCCACTGCGGAAAGGTGCTTGCAGAAAGCCCCTGTCAGCATTGGTCGCTGCCCCCCAACGAACAGCGTCGAGAAAGGCTTCAAGGGTGTCGGAGTCATCCTGTCCGGTGATCGATGGCAGGCCCGCACGTTCGATGACTTGCGCCCCGGGTTCGACCTCCCAGATGACTTCGAGCTCTTCACCCAGACCGTCTTCGTCGATGGATGAGAGAGTGACTGAATTCTGTTGTGCCGACATCGATGTCAGCTTGGATGAGACGACTTCGGCAACGACCCACTGGCGTCGCCTGACCTCGACCAGTTGCCCCGGCTCTGGACGAGTGCGATAGGTCTGATTCTGTTGCTCGGTTGCGATTTCCATGAGGTCTGCCGTCTTCCCGTTCAGTTTTTCTTGTGTGAGCTGGCTGACGAAGCACAGCGCTTCGATCTGCCCATGGCGACCGTCTGGACGACGATTTCGGCTGCCTCGGTCGGCGGCTCGTGTTCCCAGAATCGCAGTACCGTCCACCCGATACTCCGAAGCCGTTCGTTCGTGTCTGTATCCCTGGCACGGTTCGTTTCGATCTTTTGTCGCCAGAACTCCGCGTTCTGCTTCGGCCATGTGGCGTGTTCGGGGCACCCGTGCCAGAAGCAGCCATCGACGAATATGGCGATCCTCAGCCCCGGAAAAGCGATATCTGCGACCCGACGAGGTTTCCTCAGTACCTCGAAGTCGACTCGGTAGCGCAGACCTCTCCGGTACAGATCTCGACGCAATGCAATCTCAGCGCCGGTTCCCTTTTGCCGGACTTTCGCCATTCGGCGACTGGCTTCTGGAGATGAGGGCTGAACGCGTGGCATCGATCGAGTCTCGTCAGATCATCGGGACTTGGTCGATGCCAAGTGCTCGTTGATGCTGCGGGCGATCGCTCGACCCAAATCAACGGGAACGGCATTGCCGATGAGGCGCCCCAGTACCTTGAAGCTCACATCACCGTCATCAGGAATGAACGCGTAGTCACGCGGGAAGCTCTGAATGATTGCCGCTTCCCTCAATGTGATCGCGCGATCCTGTTCAGGGTGCCCGAACCGGCCATTCCCGAACCCATAGCACTGCGTGGTCATGGTGGGGGCAGGCTTGTCCCACTCCATGCGGCCATAGACGCCCGGGTAAGTCCTGCCGCTTTCTGCACGATGGCAATCGGCGACGAGATGCTCCGGCCAGTCGCGCCACGTACCACCAGGCTTCGATACTTTGATGCGCTTGAGATTCTTCTCCGACAGCGTGGATGAAACGTGCAGCTTGTCTCTAGGGGCTGCCTCGCCAGCGCTCAATGCACGTAGGCGGCCAATGGCTTGCCTCACGGTTTTTGGCTTTTCGAGCGTAGGTTTGATCATCGTGATCTCGCCATGCCGGGATGCCAGCAGCACCATGCGGCGGCGGGTCTGTGGCACGCCGTATTGAGAGCTATCGACGACATCGAACCACACGTTGTAACCGAGTCGCTTCAGCGTATCGACGAAGTCGTGAAACACCTCGTGCTTGGCAACGGTTGGGACGTTCTCCATCGTGATGACGTCTGGCCGGGAGCCCTTGGCTAGACGAGCGAACTCGTACAAGAGCCCCCATTTCCCATCCTTGCCGTCGAGCTCGTAGCGTTGTGCATAGGTGGAAAATGGCTGGCAAGGTGCGCACCCTGCAAGGATCTTCAAGTCGGCATCACCGAACAGTGCATTCAGCTCGGCGGTGGTGACCTTGCTGATGTCTCGCTCTACAAACTTGGCGCTGTTGTTCGCCTCATAGGGAAAGCGACAAGCGGGGTCCATGTCGATGCCAGCAACGACCGGTACGCCTTCGAGCACGAAGCCATGCGTCAGCCCGCCCGCCCCGCAGAACAAATCAACACAAGAAATTTTCGTCATTTCAACAATCCTCATTTCGTTTCGACCACAGGATGAGGCGATCGAAACCCATCGATAGCAAGTCAATCATTCTTTGCCTCGACCTTCGCTTTCTGCTGCGCCACCAGAGCGCACCCACTCATCGACTTCCTCTGACTTGAACTTCCAAAGTCGACCGATTCGGTGAGCAGGCATGTTCCGTTTGCTGATCCAGGCATAAACGGTGTCCTTGCTCACGCCGAGGTACTCGGCGATCTCTTCGACCGACAACCAGCGATCTGACATGACATGGGGTTCCATCAAAAGTCGTAATTAGGGCAGCTTGACAATGATCGCACGGATTATGCTCGTAGTAAATCTGAATAAGTCTGGTTTGGCATGATTTGGCGTGGTTTGATGCGATTGACTGCTAAGTCTTGGTGGCGATCCGACATCGCGCCAAGCCGAATGTCAGCCGAACAACGACGTGATCTCTGCTTCGCGCCGTGCCGCCAATCCCGGCAGCACCTTCCCGCCGCCATAGACCCAGCGCCGCAGCTCCGTTGCGGCGACAGCCCAGTCCCGCTGGTTGATCCGTCGCCGCAGCGTTGAGGTCTGCAACCGCCCAGCGCCAAGGTTGAAGGTGAAATCCACGATTGCGGCGAGCCGCCCTTCGGGCTCGGTGGCCAGCACCGGGCAGTAGCGCAGCGTGGCGGCAAGTGCCGATTGGAGATCGCGCGCCAGATAGACATCGGCTTCGGCCTCGGTGATCGGTGGGTGCTTGGGATCGCAGAGATGGCCGTACCCAATCGTCCAGAAGCCTGCTGGGCAGATGTAGGGAACGGCGGTGATCTCGACTCCGCGCTTGACCTTGCGTTCGAACCCCTCGAAGCGCTTGGCTAGCTCGATGGCTGTTTGCGGTACTGCGATCACGGTCGCACCCGGTCGAACACGCGCCCGAGGAACCAGAAGTTCAGCACCCCGGCCCAAAGGGCCTGATCAGCCTCCGTCCAGGCATACAGGATGGCAACGCCCCAGCCTGCACCACCTGTCACGGCGGCTGCGACTGTTGCCGTCTTGGTGGCGCAGTACAGAGCCATGAACCAGTAGGTGATGACCGGGCGGACGCTGGAGCTCAATGCGTCGACCCAGCGCACACCGGTCTTCTCACCCTGAGTGCGGACGGCTTCGCGCAGGGTTTCGATGGCCCCGACATTCCACGCGGCGTCGGCTCCCGCGCCGATTTCCGACATCCGTTGCGCGCCGCGAATCTTCTCGAACTCCAGCGCTTTGTCCTGCATTGCCAGTTCGTGGCCGCGTTCGCCCTTGCGGTCGAGCCATTTGAGGATTTCAGGCGCAAGACGGAAGGCCCCGCCAAGGAGGCCGCCAAGTAGTGTCTCGATCATTGCGGGCCTCCCATCAGTTTGAGCTTGATGGCAGCACCAACCAGCAGTGCGGCCAGGATGCCGGTGGTGATGACCTTGACGGTGGTCTGCCACGCGGTGCGCCGGGCGTCACGCCAGGCTTCCAGCAGGTCGCGCAGTTCGCGGATGTCACGGGCTGCGTGGCCGTTTTCCAGCCCGAGGTGGGCCAGAACCCGTTCGGCTCCACGCTCAGCGGCGTGGGCCAGCAGTTCGTCGAAATCCTCGCGGCGCAAGAGCAGCATGTTCTCCACGTGCGCGGGCTGTTGTTGTTCAGGTTCGGTCATTGGCGTTCTCCAGAAATGCGAAACCCGCCTCGGGGGCGGGTTTCTGGTGGGGGCGAAGGAAGGGAAATCAGATGGCGAGGCCTGCGCTCCAGCCGGTGGACTTGAAGGCCGAGAGCTTGGCCTCGTCCTCGATGTAGCAAAGCCAGCCGATCTTGGGCGTGTGGTACTCCCAGGCATCGGCGATGCGCACGGCGATCTGGTTGGTCTTGCCTGCCCACACGCCCGTGGCGGCGGCAGGAATGAGGTAGCGGTCGCCGTTGGCAGGGCTGGCCGGTGGCGTGGTCAGGTCACGGTCTTTCACGGACAGGCCGACCACCGCGCCGAGGCGTTTGAGGTTGGCATCCATGCCGGTGTCCCAGCCGCTCTCTCCGAGCGTCCAGCCATAGTTGAGTCCAAGGTTCGGGTCGATTGATGACATGGTCTATCTCCAGAGATTCGATGCTTGGCGAATGCGCAGGACTGCTTCCGGATCGCCGGTGCGGTGACTTTGCTGCGGGTGCTGCCGCCAGTGACGCCCAACGATGGGCAGGTACAGCACGCCACCACGCTTGGCCACGAGCAGGGTCAGCAGCCAGTCGGCAAAGTTGTTGAGGTCGGCGGTTTCCTTGAGTACGGCTTCCACGGCGGAGCGCCGCATCACGATCAGGCCGTGAACGTGGCTGGCGCTGTTGGCGTGCTGCCAGCGGCTGTAGGCCAGACGCCGCACGGCGATATCCCGGCCAGCCTCGTCCGTCAATGCCTCATCGGTGTAGGCCATCACTGCCTGCGGGCAGGCATTCAGCGCATCGGCCAGTTGCGTGAAGGCGCTCGCTTCGTACAGATCATCGGGATCGACGAAGGACACCAGCGGCAGCGTGCCTTGTGCGTAGCCAGCGGTGCGTGCTTCACCGATTCGCCCGGGGATACCGGGCAGAACGCGCAACTGGATCGGCGCGCCGTCGAGGCTGGCGATACAGGCCTCACGCCATTCGGCAGGTTCGTTCAGGGTGAGCAGATGAACATCGATGCGTGGTTCCATTGGTGCTTCCATCACACACCTCCCCAATACTGGCCCCAGCGCAGGCCGTAGCCCGTCCGATCCATGGCTCGCACCTGCGGTTGCCAGCTGCTCAGACCATCACGCTCGGCGCTGATCTCCACGGTAATTCGGTCGCCCAGCGCACCGGCCTCGGGCGCAGCGACTGCGGCGCTCCAGACAAATGTCGTTCCGGTCAGACCAGATGTGGTGTGCGCCAGAACGCCGTTGCGATTACGGATGCGCACCGTGTAGGTCACACCCAGTTCCGGCCCGATGTCGCCCTCGTCTTGCTGAACGAGGTAGGCGGTCTGCTGCGTGCGGTCGCGGTGTGCCCACGCGACGGTCAGGTCACCGGCCACCACGGCAGGTTCGGTCTGGCCATTGAGCCGGATACGACCGGGCGCATACGGCAGCGCCTGCCGACCGGCCAGCACGATTGGCTGGGCATTGATGGCCAGTGCCGGATCGCCTTGGTCGGTCGATGTGCGCGGAATTGCGCCAACGAACACTGATTCACCCGGTGCGCGCTCAGCGCCCTCCGAGGCCAGCCATTCACCCACGCCGATCAGCCGTGTGCCCAGAGCATGGGATTGCGGCGTGGTGTCGAGCACGCCGCGCGCAAGGTCGATGGTTGCATTGGCCGTGTCGACGGCCAGAATCGCGACCACTTCCCGAATGGCCCCTCCGGCGTCCACCAGATAGGCGTAATCGTCCACGGCCAATCTTTCCGGCTGACTGACGGCTGTCACCGACACCGCCAGCGCATCATGCTCGGTGACAGGCAAGGCGGCATCGAGCGTGAGCAGCGGCGCATAGTCCTCGCCGACGACGGAAGCGAGATCGCCGCTCGAAGTACCGGTGGCCAGTTGCCAGTTCAGTTGACCGGTACCGCCTGCGGCCGCCAGCGCGCCGAGATAGGTGTCCGTGTCGGTCAGGTACGCGAGATCGGCACGCGACAAGCGTCGGGCCAGTTCCCAATACGGCACCTCGACGGCCAGCACCAGTGATGGCGGTAGCGGCTCGATGGTCGGTTCATCGACGCGTGGCGGTGGGGGTGAGAGCACGGTATTGCTCATGCCGAATACATCCTCCATGGCTTCGATGCGCCATTCGGCTGCGCCCAAGGTTCCGGTATCGATGCCAGTGACGCGCACCACCATCTGATCGACACCCAAGCGCGGCCAGTTCAGCAGGAACACATCACCCGGCAGCGGCGCGCGTTCCAACGTGTCGCGTGCGACCGTCAGACTCATTCTCGCCAGCGGCGAACCCAAGGCTCGCAGATCACGCAGCGCCAGCCGGGCGGCTAGCGACCCATGGTTGACGCCGGGATAGTCACGACGCTGGTTGATCACGCCACCCTGCAACTGGATGGCGGCGAGGTTTTCTACGGTGACGGTGGTGTCGCCGCCGGTTTGCCAGTCGGTGTAGACCACGGTCAGTTCGTTGGGCAGTTCGCCCCACTGGGCTCGTTCGAAGCGTTCTAGCCGCACGATCTCGTCGGGGCCCAACTGCGGCAGGCTGTCGATCCAGTAGTCGTCGCGCAGCAGCTTGAGCTCGAAGGTACCTTGCTCGGGGTCGGTGTAGAGAATCCCGCCGATGTGGTCGATCACCTGACCGATGAAACTCTCGATGGGCTGCTGGCGCGTCCAGATCAGATTGAGGCCGAAGCCTTCGCTGGACAGCGCCCACGCGGCATTCCAGAAACTCCAGCCGATGGTGTCCTGCGGATAGCCCATGCCCCAGTGCGGATCGGTGAGGCATTGCACCAGGATGTGGGCCGGGTTCATGCCCACGCTGATCTCGCGACCCTCGTCGTTATCCCAAGTGCGGATTTCGGAATCTCCCATCCATGCGTGATCATGCCAACCGGCATTGAAGCGGCGAACACGCACCGCCCACGGCTTGATGTAAGGGTTGTTGGCCGCGAACAAGATCTTCCGGGCCACCAACGACAGCACGCCCCGGAAGGCCGGAATGGCGCTGCCGAGGCGGCTCATCAGATAGTCGTTACGGCCTTGACCGGCATGGCCAGACAGCACATCGATGGTGCCGACCACACCGCCTTCGCGCGAGTCGCCGCCGAACAAATCGGGCTTGTTGATGCTGATGCTGGTCAAACCATGCCCGGAGGACAGCGGCGCGCGGTCGGCATCGCCCCACGCGGTGCGGTCGCCCATCTGGATCTCCTGCACGGCATCGACGGGCCCTTGGCATAGAGCCAGATGCAGTCCCATCCGGTAGCGGTAGCCGACGGTTTGCTTCTTGCTGCTGCCACCCATCAGTTTTGCTCCGGCGTGGTGGATCGATTGCGGGCGTGTTCGACCACGCGCTGGGCCATTGCATCGCCCGTGGCCAGCAAGGTTTCGGCATCACAGCCATCGCGCAGGAAGGTGCGGAAATCCAGATCGTGACGGGCGAACCATGTGCGTGTGCCGTTCACGCACAGGCCAACGGCGCGCACATGATCGATGGTGATGACAGTCGATGTGCTCACTTCTTGCCACCTTTCTTCTTGATCGGATCGGCTTCGAGATCGCCGTACCAGACGACGTTGGAGCCGCGCAGCAGCACCGTGCCGAACACGACGGGAATCGGTCGGCCTTCTTCTGCGGTGGGTGCATCGACATCTGAGAGCGACGCAGGTTTGGGCTCGGGCGGTTTCGGGGCAAGCGCAACCGAAACCAGCGCCGCCACCACGATGACGACGAGGTACCACATGGCAATTTCTCCGGGGATTCAAAACACGCCCGTCGAAAACGGGTTCTTGCTCGGGATGGCGGGAAAGCCGCCGTAGTTATCGAGGTTGCCGAAGCGGGACGCGCACGTTTCCGTGCTGTGGTCGCAGCCGACCGTCAGTTGCACCTCTGTGCCGGGCTCGATGGCGACGGGATAGAGCAACTCCACGCCGCTGCCGTAGTCGCTGACGATCATGTGGCGAGCTCCTTCGGGTGTTTGCAGCCAGCCACCGGCAACGCCGCCACTCACGCTGCCTGGCACGCCGCCATCAAGCTCCACGTTGCGGCCGGAGCTGTTGCTCACGAAGGCGCTGGCGGTGATGGGTGATGCACCGCAGGCGCTCGAATACAGGACGTGCGAACACTTGCGGCTGTAGAGGCGACGCAGGCCGATACGCTTCAAACTGACTTGCGCGCTTTCGCAGCGAACGCGAGCTACGTCGTCGGCAATCTCGACGCCCAGCACCCGGCCCATCCAGCGCGTGCCCGACAGCCACCAGTAGTCGCCCCAGGTGTCGCGCCGCGCGATGCGCAGCGTGATCGCGGTGGTTTCCCCGGTGAGCGACGTGGCCAACAGATGGCGCACGAGATCGCCGTCGGGTGGCAGCTTGAGATCCAGCGCTGATTTGGCTGCCTCGGCACCCAGTGCCAGTTCGTTGCGCTCGATGGAAAGGCTTGTGTACAGATTGCCGTCGAGGTCGACGTCGAACTCGTGAGGCGTCAGCAGGAACTCTCCGCTGGCGCTAGTGAAGGCGTATAACTCGACTTCCATCAGAGGGTTTTGACTCATGGGCGTCACTCTCCCTCGTAGGTTTGGCGGTCGTTGCCACGCGGTTCGGGCAACTGCCGCGCCGTCAGCGTGATCTCAACCAGCGCTGGGCTGTGCCAGTACAGCTCGACAGCGTCGTGGTCGAGGCGGCAACGAGAGAGTCGGATCACCCGGCTACCTTCAGGCACCCATTCATCGAGGCCCGAGCGCAGCACCAGCACACCGCCCTGATCCAGATGGCAGGTCGCCGTCAGGACGTATTGCCGGGTGCCGTCCGGATGCACGATCAGGCACGCTGCGGGGCGATGCCAGAAAGCAGAGACGTCATCTCCCGTCACACGTAGGAAACCGTCCTCGGGATCGGCCTCGGCAGTCACCCACAGCACTGGAGCCAAACCATCCGGCAGCCAGAAGGCTTCCAGTCGCCCCTGTGTGCGCCACAGTCGCGCCCGCCAGATCTCGATTTCCTCGGGTGTGCTGGCCAGATAGCGGCGCTGGAAGGTGGTGGCAGGCCACGGATCGTCGCGGCGTACCCAAGGATCGGCAGGCGAGAAATCCTGGCGCGTGATGACCCCGGCCACCGCAGCGGCAGGATCGTCACGCCAGTTGCCATCGGGCCAGACCGGAATCTCGTCGAGCCACGGATCGTCGAGGACATCCATGTCCGGCGTTTGCGCGGGGGTGATGGTCGCCGTGGCACTGCCACCGACCATCCCCGGCACCCACTGGGTCAAATCCGCCGGATCGACTGCACAGCCCCACATCAATGGCATCACGCTGCTACCGGCTCCGGCAGCACGCGCCAAGGGCTCGGCCAGCCACAACAGATCGCTTTCCACGTCGCTGAGTTGGGCGACTTGCCAGCCATCAGCCGCGATGATCAGCACCCAGCGTTCATCGCTCTGCCAGCCTTGCACGCCATCGTTGGTCAGCCGCAGTGCGGCTGCTGGCGGGCCAAAATGCCGCCAGTCCGCATCCGACACATCGAGCGCCAGCGCGCCACGTTCGGCGGATTGGGTGAGGTGAACGGCGTACTGCGGCAGCGGCCACCATGCCGTTTTGCCCAGATGGTCGGCCAGCCAGTCGGCGACCAGCGCATCGGATTGGCGCGCGTTGCCGACCTTGTAGGTGAGCAAACGCCCGGGAACGCGTCGCCGGGCCTGTCGCGATTCGTTGCCGCTGGCCAGCCTCACCACACTGGTCTGCCACTCCAGCCGTTCGACGAGGGGCTCGGCCCAGTCGTGGCGGAAGGCAAACACGCCGCGTTGCGCATCCGGCCACGGCTGGTCGCCAAAGGCGTCCATACCTGTCGCAACGATGGCGCTGGATGCCGTGTCCCGGCGCAGCACTTCTATCAGGAACGCCGGAGCGTCGATGGGCGGCCACGGGTACGCCAGAGACTCGGCAAGCCAGTTCGCCGCCAAGTTGGGCGGAACCGGAGCAATGGCGGTTTCGGGAGTGAAGGTGGCCGCGCTGGCTCCGAACGATGCGCGCGACAGCACTTCGCCCTGAAATTCCGGCAGTTCACTTCCGGGCGTCGGCTTGCTGGAAGTCTCCGCGATGTCCTGAACGACGACGCGGTCGGTCATGCCGACTCAGCTCCGAACTCAGCGGCATTGAAGGCTGCTTCCGTCCACTGCACGTTGCCGTTCGGATTGCGCTCGAACAGCGTGCTCTGCCACGCCAGTTGCTCCTGCAGGATGATGTCGGTGCTGACGGCGCTCTGCGCACCACTGACCACGAGTCCTTTGACCTTGCCCAGCCCCGCGTCGGTCTTGCGCGCCAGCATGGTCAGTTGCACACCGTAGATGGCGGGCGTGGCCATTACAGGCAGCGGCTCGACATCGAAGGACTGGCGCAGCCCCACGTTGGGCGCACTGATCGCTGTGGCTTCGTCCTCGTCGCTGACGGCTTCCCAGGCAGCAGTGCCGACCGGACTGGGAGTCCACTGGTTCAAACTGCCATCGGCCTGAGCCTGCAAGGCATCGACGCGCACATCACCGAGGAGGGTGTTGTTGATCGTGCCGCTGGTATCGGCGATGTAGAAGTCGTCGACGTCGATGGTCAGCGGACAATTCTGGCCGGGCACCGCACCTGCGAATGCCGTGAGCAGTTGGCCGCCGCCCTGAATGGTGTTCTGCGCGGTCATCTGGATGGCCAGGATGCCGTTGATGCGCACTGACAGCACACCGTTGCTGGTGCCTTGCGTGACCTGCAACTCGATGTAGTGCCAGCCGCGCGCCGGAACGCTGGCGACTGAGACAGAGATCAACTGGTCATAGCCGTATTGCCAGCGGTAGAGCTTGAGCCGACCGTCCTCGCCGATTTTCACGAGATGCGCGACCTGCGAGTTGGCATCACGCACGCCCAGCAGCAAGGGCTCGGTGTAGGTGTTCTGGTACGGCACCACGCGAATAGCCGCCCCAACGATCAGGCTGGTCTTGGTGGCGTCGAGGTTCTTGACGTAGCCACCGCCAGAACCTTCCGGCAAACGCAGGGCATAGGAGGACGGACGACGGCCATTGATCCGGGTGGCCTGCGGTGACAGATACGCCGCCTTGCCACGCGCAAGCCACGGATCGCCAAAGCTGTCCACGGCCTGCGGGTCGTAGTGATCGAATCCGTCGATGAACAGTAGTGCCATTGGACTTTCCCCTCAAAATTCAGCCTTGGAGCGCCGAGCGGATGGCCCGTGCATTGCGCCCGATGATGTTGACGATGACTTTCTCTCCGGCAGGCGACTGCAGGTGGTCGTGGGTCACACCCGGATCGACCGCGTTGACGATGCGCACGGCCTGATTCATCTGCGGCTGCGCGGGCGGCACTTTCACCTCCGGTACCAGCCCGCCCGCTGCGAAGGCCAGTTCGCCACCCTTGAAACGTGGGCCGGCCGACAAGCCGTTGAGCGAGTCGAGGAAGGCCACGCCGACTTGGCGCACGGCGGTTGCACGCACGACGTATTCGCCTGCCGACAGGCGCGCCGGGATCGAATCCGACGTGGCGCTGCCCGGCCCGGAGACCAGACCACCACCCGCGAACTTCTTGATGCCACCCAAGAGCGCCATCACGGCGGCGACCATGGCTACCATCGCGGCCACCGCGAGCGCCGGGCCAACGTAGGGAATGGAAGCCTGCGACGCCGCCGCCCCGGCTCCCGCCTTGGCTGCATCCATCGACACCACGGCGGTGGTTTCGGTGGTCTTTTGGGCGACCTTGGCGGCGCTGGCCGCCGCATCGACGGTCTGCTCCTGCTGGATGAAACCGAGCTTGAGCGCCAGCATCCGCGCCTGCATGGCAATCCACTGCTGAAACGGCTGGATCACGATCTGCCGCAGGAAGGCATCGGCCACCTGCTGGAAGATGCTCGACAAGGCACTGCGCCAGGTCTGCGCACCAGTGATCATCCCGTTGAGCGCGCCGCCAAAACTCTCGCCGATGCGATTCCACAGCGGGGCCATTTCATCGACCGTGAGCCGGGTGCGATCCAGCTCGTTGCGCCACGCCTGCACGCGAATCACCGCATCCGGCCCGATGGCCTGCGCGGCTTGCTGCATGGTCGGCAACAAGCGCTCCATTTCTGTGGCTGATTGCTGTTGCAAGGCCACTATCTGCTGACGCGCCTGTGCTTCGGTTAGCAGCCCGGCCTGCTGCTGGGTCTGAAGGGCCTCCTGCGCATTGCGCAGACGCTCGGTGACCTGCCGCCATTGGGTTTCCAGTGCGGATAGGTTCGCTTGCGCCGCCTTCACGTTGATCAGTCGGTCAACGAGCGACACGCCGTCGGCATCACTTTCTGCAGCGAGACGTGCCCGCAGATCGCGGTAACTGCGCTCGATGGCAGCTTGCCGGTCGGCATCTGTAGCCGTGCCTGTGATCTGTGCCAGTTCCTCACGCGCCTGCGCCAAGGCATCGGCCAGATCACGCTCGGCTTGCGCTGCCTTGCGCGCATTGGCCTGCTCGATGTCCGTGCGCCGGTTGTTGAGCGTGATGAGGTCGGCTTCCGCCTTGGCGACCTCGGCCTTGGCTTTCAATCGGTCGTTTTCCGATTTGCCCGTGGCGGCGACTTGCTGACTGCGGGCCAGCTCCTGCTGCTTGCGAGCAATCTCGGCATCGACCTCGCGCTGCTCAATGGCTGTTTTCTGCGTGTAGTAGTCGCGCACCGAAACCAGACGGTCTTCGAGTGCAGCATCCAGCGCAGTTTGTTGCCGGGTCAGACCGTCCTTGAGCAGGGCGAACTCGGCGTCCAGCTGCGCTTTCATCAGCGTGCTCATTGCTGTACTGAGCGCGCCGGTCGTGTCCTGCGCTGGCTTGACGGCTTTGGGCTTGGTCAGGCGCTGAAGCAGTTCCGGATCGGCCTGGATCTTGGGTGCCTTGACCTCGATGGGCTTGGGGTCGAACAGGCTGTCACGAAAGGACGCCAGTTCATCCAGCCGTTTGACCAGATTGCCCTTGAGGTCGGCAATGATGGCCTTGGCCCCATCGGTGTTGCCCTTGAGCGCCTCGACCGCCGCCGCCACACCGGCACCAATGGCCTCGCCCAAGGCGACGAAGGCCTTGCCGACGGTGGCGGCACCGAGCGCCAGGGTCTTGAGCACCAGCACCACACCATCCAGGATCGCGCGCAGTGTGCCGCCTTGCTTGGCCGACTCGACCATGCCACCGGCCATATCGTTCAGGGCGGGCAGCAAGGACGCGATGATCTGGTTGCCGATGCTGGTGGTGGCCAGTTTCAGCTTGTCGAGCGCATCGTTAAAGTTGCCCGCCTGCGCCGCAGTCTCACTACTCATCTGCACGCCGAGCGCCTGCATCTCGGCGGCGAGCTCATTGATGCCGTCGCGCCCCTGATTCAGGAACGGGATCAGCTCGGCTCCCGACTTGCCGAACAGTTGCACGGCCAGGGCGGTTTTCTCCGCGCCATCGGGCATGGCCTTGAAGCGCTCGGCCAGATCGAGCAGCACCTGATCGGTGGCCCGCAGGGTGCCGTCCTGGTTCTTGAACTCGACACCCACGGCAGAGAATCCGCGCGCGGCATCTTCCGACCCAGTCGCGGCTTCCAGCATCGTGGTGGACAGCTTGCGCAGCCCCTTCTCGAACGATTCGCCGGACACACCGGACTGCTCGGCTGCCGGTTTCCATACCGACAGGGTCTCGACGCTGACACCGACACGTTGCGACATCTCGTCCAGCGCATCACCAGTGTCGATGGCCGATTTGACCATCGCGGTCAGACCGGCCACGGAGACAGCCACCCCGAGGTTGGCCAGCACGCCGTTGACGCTCTTGGCGGTGTCGGTGAGGCCGCCCAGCCCGCGCTTGATCGAGTCGAAAGCGGTCTTGGTCTGGTCGACGGCACTGATCAGGATTTGGGCACGATTGCTTGCCATCAGACTTTGTCCAGTTCTTGTTGAATCGCCCGCGCCAAGGCAGGCAGTGCGCGTTGCACGCCACCCGCCAGATTCAGTCGTCGTTTGAGATCGACGCGCTTGACCAGCACGGCGATGGGAATCTCCTGGCCACGCTTGATCTGCTTGGCCCCGGTACGACCACGCTCGGCACGTTTGAAGCGGCCCAGCTGCCCGGCGTTCTCTTTGATGTTCTCGGCCATCAGCAGCACGCGACCGTTTTTCTCGATGAAGAAGGCATTGCCCGAGCGCATCAGGCCGTCAATGACCGCCTTGAAGCGCTTGGGGCCGATGCGCCCGGGCAGCAGAGGTATCAGCAAATTGCCGCTCACCGTGCCGCCTTTCTCATGCAGACCGAGCCAAGGAATCTTGCTGCCCACCAGCAAGGCGGGCAGCTGTTCGGGCTTCTTGTCGAACACCTTCACACCCATCGAGGAGATGAAGCTGTTGCGCTTCACGGTGAAGGCGTTGCGCATCTCGGATCGCGCCGCGTCACGCACCTCACGCCCGCCCGATTGCATGCCCTTGGCGACGGCAGTGTGGATGGCGCGACGCCGCTCGGCGCTCCAAGCCGCCAACTGGCGTGGATCGAGCAGGCCGGTGGTGGTCAGTGACAGGCGCACGTTTTTCAGTCCTTGAGCAGATCGCGTTGCAATTGTTCGATGCCACGCTTCTCGCCCTGGGCTGCCACGGCATGAATGCCGAGCAGCTGGGCAAGCTGCTGCCGTTCGATCTGTCCGTCGACATCCAGAAAGGCTTGCGCCTGCGTGAGCGTGTAGGCCATCACGTCGCCAAGGCGGTGCCCGGCGCGGATCAGACGGGCGACGGCAGCGTCCCAGCCGAGTTCGTCAGCGAGCGCAGCGTCGGGGCGAGTCGCTGAGCCGCGCCCTGAACCGCCGGAACGACGTGCGCCACGAAAAAATCCGCGTTGACCTCGAACACGGCGGCGGCCAGAAGCACGGCGTCCTCCAACGACAGGTCGTTGATCCACGTGCGCTCACGCCGGGTGGTGATCGCCAGCAGATCGAGCACGGCATCGCCGTGCCGCGCGAACAGCGCCATCCAGTCCGGATCACTGCTGATCTCCTCGACCAGCGGACGCACCACGGCCAGCAGCCGTGGCAATTCGCCCAGCCTGATCGGCGTCAGTTCCAGCGCGGTGCCGGACAGCGTTACAACCACCGGTGCAGGTGGGAAGGTTTTGAAGTCATCCATCACAACAGCACCAGACGGCCGAATTGACCGAGATCACCACCGACCGGCTTGGTCAGATCCGCCAGCACTTGGCCCGACAGCTCGAACTTCAGCAGTTCGTCCGTGATGATCGAGAGTTCCTTGGCCGGGTTGATGGCCACGCGGTAGAGGTCGATCACCACCTCGCGGTTGCCGTCGGCGGTGTTGAGCCCCTCGAAGCGAATCCAGCGCTCGGGCAGCGGCTGGGTGAACATCGCCGTGCTCTGCGCTGCGCCATAGGCGTAATCGACCGTGAACGGCTCGGTGTACGGGCCACCCGACGTGGCATCCAGCACCACCAGCGAGCCGTGCTTGGCATTGACGCTGTACTGGCTGGCCGGGAGCGTCTGGGGCGTGGCATCCGAGTCTTGGATCTGCACGGCCGATACGTTTTGCATGGCCAGCGGATACAGACTGCCCGGCGTGACCGGGTTGGGCAGCAGCTCGCCGGTTACCGTGCCGGGCGTGATCGTGGTCGTGGTGCCGTAGAGCGCCAACGCCAGATTGGTGGCGATCAGTTCTTCCAGCGTGCAGGCGAACTCGCCTTTCTTGGTCTTGATGAGTTGCAGGTCGGTCAGGCGCTGGCCCGACTGCGCTTCTTGGTGCTCGATGGTGTCCACCGACAGCGACACCTTCAGTTCGGGCACGTTGCCGACGAAGGTCAGTCCGGCGGGGTTGCCGAGTTCATCGCGTGCGCCGATGTAGACGCGGCCTTGTCCAGAAAAGTAAGCCATGTTCAGTCTCCTTGGGTGGCTGCAGTTGTGGAAACACCGGACGTGGCATCACGGCGGGCGGGTTTGGAATCAGTGGTGGGTGTGGCGGACGCCGTAGCGGTCTTGGCCACGCCCTGCGCGACCAACCAGCGGGCACTGGCGTCATTCAGGTCGAAGCGATCACCAACGACGAGGCGCTTGCCTGCGTGGGTGTGGGGTTTCAGAAGTTCGATTTGCATGGGTTCATCCTGTTTGGGTGAGATCGGTGGCGTGGGTGCGGTAGCGGATTTCGTATCGGGCTGGGAGTGCAGTGGCAGCGGCGTCGGCGTCATCGAATTCCCATTCGCAATCGATCTCGCGCACGGCGATGGCCAGCCCACCGAGATTCGGGTCGGCCAGCAAGGCCGCGTGGGCAGCGACTAGTGCGAGATCGGCCACGTCGAAGGCATCCGCGCCGCGCGTCACCACGGCAAGCCGAACGATCAGCAGCCTGTCGACCAGGTGGTTGGCGTGGGCGGTGATGCTGTCGCCGTCGGCGAACAGCAACAGCGCGGGACTGGCCTCACGGGTGACCGGCACGGCGGGCATGCGCAGCACCGGAGTCGGTGCAATCGCAGATGACAGGCGCGCGACGACCTCCCGCAAGATGCGCTCGCGGACAGAGTTCATGGTGGTTTCCTCAGAGTTGGGAGAGCGAGGCGCGACGCTCGGTGCCGTCGCCGATGGCGCGCACGTCGCGCACCTGATAGGTCACGCCCGCGATCTCGACCGCGTTCCCGGCAACCAACGTCAGCCATGAAGCTGGGTAGTCGAGCTGGTAGTCCCGCGAGAGTGCGAAACCATCGAGCACGGTTTCGTCCGGAGCGCGGAAGGCGCAGTGCACCGTTCCGCCCGCAACCGTGACCGGCGTCAGCAGCCCGGCGTTGCGGGCTGCTTCGTAGAACGTCGCAACGTCCATCAGGCGGAGGTCAGCTTGATCAGCACGCCCGGGCGATGGCACATCGGCAGCGGGTTCGATTGCGTGTGCAGATCGGTGCCCCGGTCGAATTTGCGCGGCTCCTGCTTGGCATACAGCGACTGCCCCAGCGTGTTCACCGTTTCATTGAAATCGGCAGGCGCGAAGTAGGTGGCGAAGGTGTCCACCGTGCCCAGCGGGAACGCGTGGGCCTCACCGGCGGCGATGAAGCGGCGCGTATTGCCATTGGCATCGGTGGCTTGCCCTCGGTATTCCTCGAAGGTAATGCCGCCATAGGTGAATCCGGCGCGCACGTCGTTGATCAGGATCGCGCCGTTCTGCCAGTTCTCGAAGGCCTTCTCGACCTTGGCGTGGCCAGTCAGCGAGGCGAAGAATTCGGGCGAGCACAGGCAGTGCACGCCGTTCATGAATTCGCCCTTGAGGTTGTCCTCGATCTTGGCCAGCACAGCGGAGCATTTGGCCTTGACGTTGGTGCCTCCCGCGCCGAGTTCGAAGGAAACCGTCTCTGGGGTGATCTCGAACGCGTCGAACAGATCGATCAGTTCGCTGCCATCGGCATCGAGGATCTGCCCCTTGAGCGCCCCCATGCGCAGGTGCTCCAAGGTGATGGCGTGCTTGTTGCGCATGGTTTCCAGATGCCGGGCCATGACGCCACCAATGGCCTCCATCTCGGTTTCCGAACCAAAGGCGCGCAGACCTTGCACCTCCTCGGGCAGCACCACATCGTCGTGTGGGATGTGCGGAATCACGAAGGAGCGCAGCTTGCGCTGGCCGCGTTCACCTACCGTGCCGGGCGATCCCGGTGCGCGGGTGGGTAGCAGGTTCAGGCGACCGGCGTACTCTTCAACGATGATTTGTCGGGTGCGCACCGGCTTGGCCGGGAGCAGGTTCAAGGCCTCCAGCCGACCGTAGCGGTTGGGGATGAGATTGATGGCTGCCGTCAGGCTGGCCATCGAGAAGCCGGGGTTTTCAAAAGGGTTCTGCATTTTGGATCTCCAGAAATGACGAAACCCGCCAGTGGCGGGTTTTCAGGGGGAGTGAGGTGGATGTGTCGGGCTGGATCAGGCGCTATCGCGGGTCACGATGCCCAGTGCCTTGAGCTGCTCGATGGCCGCAGCCTTTTGCGCAGCGCTGATGCCGGTCGGCCAGACCAATTCGCCGCGCGCGACGATGGCGTGACGGGCGATCAGGATGGCGTCCTCGCGATCGATCAAGGTTGCATCGACGTCGTTGCCGAGCACGCCGACGGTGGTTTCAGAGCCGTCGGTGGCGGTCGGATCGATGGCCTTGAGTTTGGCAGTGGCCGTTTCGCGGCCCACCACGGTGCCCAGAGGCAAGTTCTGCGCGGCAGCGACGGTGTCCTGGTCGCGCGAGTACAGGTTCGGCGCTTCGTATTTCAGAAGATCCCCGAGATTCTTCGGTTGTGCGATGGCGGTCATGGCTTACTCCTTTGCGGTGAGTTTTTTGACGGCGGCCACCACCGGGCTGTCTTCAGGACGTGTGGTGATGCCGGTGTCGGCGGTGATGCGAGAGGCGATTTCGGGCTGGTCGGCCCGGGTTTCGAGCAAGGCACGGCGCACCTGCGCTTCGGAAAAGCCCGCAGCCAGGAACTCCGCCGTGCGTTGCGACTGACCTGCGATCAGGCACAGCTCCGCGATGGCCTGCGCCTGACCTCGCCCGCTGGCGAAGGACTGCGCCAGTGCCGCATGGGCCGCAGGCGTCGGTTGCGGATCACCGTCGGGCTGCGGCGGATCGCTCTGCGGGTCTGTGTCGGTCGGATCGCTCGGATTGTCGTGGCGGTCGTGGTCGTCTTGGGGTTCTTTCATGGTGTTCTCCAGAGTGAAAGGTCGGGGTCGGGGCGAGGTTGAGAGAGGCTTCGGGGACTGGCCTCGCGGCGAGGCGCGTGCAACGCCGGGCTGCGTCAGCCTCTGCTTGGCGGCCAGCGCATCGGTGAATTCAGTCATCACCTGTTCGAGCGGCATTACTGCGTCGGCGAGGCCCACTGCCACCGCCTGTTCGCCGTAAAACACACCTGCCTCGGTGGCACGCACGGCATCCGGGTCGAGGCCGCGCATTTGTCCGACCTGATTCACGAAGATGTCGTAGAGCCGATCCACCTCGCTCTGTAGCGCGGTGGTGGCCTGCGGACTGAGTGGCTCGTGCGGTGAGAAATCGTTCTTGTGGCTGCCCGCGAAGACGGCGGTGTAGTTCAGGCCGTCCTTGGCGTCCTTCACCGACTGGTCGACATGCAGCGCGATCACGCCAATCGACCCGACGCCTGCGGTTTGTGACAGCGTCAGGCGCTGGCATGCCGCCGCGATGGCAAAGGCCGCCGAGTAAGCGGCGTCGTTGGCGTGCGCCCAGATCGGCTTGATCTGACTGGCGGCGCGAATGCGCTCGGCCAGCTCGAACACGCCCGAGGCCTCACCGCCGGGCGAGTCGAGATCGAGCAGGATGCCCGTCACCTGCGGGTCGGCCAAGGCGGCATCCAGGCGGGCTTCGATCTCGCCGTAGGACATCAGGCCAGAGGCGGCTTCGATGCCCATCGAACGCTTGACCAGCGTGCCGACCACTGGGATGACCGCAATTCCGGCAGGGCTGGCTGCGGTGATCTGCCGGGGGACGGATAGCGGCATCGCCATGTCCAGATCGGGCAAGCCGATGCGGGAACCCAGCACCGAGAGGATCACGTCGAGTTTGGGGCGCGCAATGAGGAGCGGCGTCCCGTAGAGGCGGGACGCCAGATGAATGAGCTGCATGTCAGTTGTCCTGATGGTCTTGCGGCACTGCCACCGTGGCGGCCGCATTCATGGGAGCGCTCAGAGGAGCTTTGTCGTGGCGGGGGTCGGAGTCGAAGACCAGACCGAGCTCGTCCGCCCGCTGGTTGTCGGCGGCGATCTCGCGGTCGATGTCCTCGGCGTCGTAGCCGAAGGCGGATATGGCTTCCGAGCGAGACAGCAGCCCGGCGCGAATGGCGGTCAGCATCGCGTCGAATTCTTTCTTGGGATCGACCCATTGCCAGCCCTGTGGAATCCACTTGGCCGACAGGTACTCGCGCCTGCGACGATTGAAGTCGGGGAGCGGCAGCGCTGCCTCCAGCACAGCTTGTTCCATCCAGGCCCGCCAGATCGGGCGGCACAGCTGATGCACGATCACACCATGCTGGATGGCCTCGCAACGGCGGCGAAACTCAAGCAGACCGGCCCGGATCGATGAGTAGTTCACCTGCGTCAGATCGCCCGTCAGCATCTCGTAGGTGATGCCCATCGCCGCAGCCACCGCCCGAAACTGCATGCGCAGAAATTCGGCGTAGCTCGCGCCGACGTCGGCGGGCTGGCTGAACTTCACGTCCTCGCCGGGTTCCAGAATCTGCATCGTGCCCGGCTCCAGACCGGCCATCGCTGCGCCGCTGGCGTCGGGCAGCCCTTCGCCCATCAGGTTGTCCTCGGGCGACAGGCGTGTGATGAAGCCTGCAAACATCGCGGCGGTTTTTTTGCGCACGAGTTCCGCGTCGTCGTATTGGTCGAGTTCGTTGAGTTTGACCAGCGCGCGAGCGAGCCACGGTTCCCCCCGGATCTGTCCCGGCCGCAAGGGGCGAAACAGGTGGATGATCTCGCTGGCAAGAACACGAACCGTGTCGATGCCGCCGGTGCCGGACATGGGCGCGAGCGAACCGTCACCGGGATGCGAGCGGTAGAGGTGGTAGGCCACACGTCGCCCGAGTTTGTCGAACTCGATGCCTGCGCGGATCACGTTTCCCGAGGCCAATTCCTGATTCAGCGTGGCTGGCAGGTGTTCGGGTTCGAGCAACTGCAATTGCAGGCCCACCGGCAGACCATCCTCCGGGCGGCGGTAGCGCAGCCGAACCAGACATTCCCCGCCTTCGAGCATGGCGCGACAGGCCAGCGCCTGCAGTCCATAAAAATCCGTCAGACCAGCAGCATCGGCTTCTTCGCACCAATCTCGCCAAAGGCTGTGAATGGCTTCACGTGAGAGCTGATCGGTCAGCATGCTCTGTGGCTTGATGCCTGTACCGATGGCATTCGAGACGAAGGCCTCGACACCCGCAGCCGCCCAGGCATTGCGCCGCACCAGATCGCGGCTCTTGGCGCGCAGTTCGTTCTGAGTGAACGCGAGTACCGCGACCGCACCGGGATTGCCGACCTGCCATGCCAGCGCACGTCGACCACCGCCGATGCCGTCGTAGAACGGTGTGCCACCGAACAGGCGACGGCGAATCTGAGTCATCCAGCCCATCAGAATCCCTTGCCCGTAGTGACCCGGATCTGGCGAGGCGCACCGGGCCACAGTCCGGTGTCCACGGCCTGCTCGAAGAGGTCGCGCTTGACCGCCGCGATGGCGGCCTTGAGTTCATCGACGCTGCGGTATTCGACGGTCTTGTCGCCAAAGGTCACGCGCTTCTCGCCCTTGACCAGCGCCGCTTCCAATGCGTCGAGGTGTGCTTGTGTGTAGGCCATCAGCGGAACACCGTGAGGTTGATTTCAGAGGAGTCGTCGAACGATGCGGCCGTGGTGGCGCAACTGATGTCGACGTACTGGGCGGTCTTCTGGTCGGTGGTGGATCGCACGATGGCGATTCGCTGCGTGCCGCTGTTGGTGCTGCTGCGGACGAGCGCCGTCCAGCAGTAATTGGCATCCGGCATGGCAGTAGCGAAGGTCACGCGGTAGCGGCCAGCCGCCGTTCGGGTCACGCTGGCCACGTTGTGCGACGAGCGCACGACGATTTGCGTGCCGACATAGCCGAAGCACACCCACGCCCGGGCCAAGCCGGGGTGGGTGGCGTCGATCTTGGTCTTGACCTCGAGCCCGACACGACTGGCCAACGCACTGATGCGCGATGCGAGGCTCATCAGACCAGCGCAGCCACAAAGACCGCGACGAAGTCGGTGTCGGTGTTGCCGACATCACTGGCCGCGACGGCACCGATGTTGCTGCGCGCCTGGAGTTGTTCGGCGACGGTCAGCGACTGCGCAGCATCGAAGCGCACGCGGTTGTTGACGGCGGCGAGCAGCGCATCCAGACCACTGGTGCCGTTCTGCAGCAGTTGCTGGATTTCCACCAGCGTGTCGTAGGCGGCATCGGCACCGCCCAAGATCTCGGTCTTGAGCGCATCGAGCAGCGAGACGATCTTGTTGGACGAGTAAGTGCTGGTCGTTGCAATCTGCGCGTCATCAATTACCGCAGAAGACACCACGGCGGCCTGCAGTTCGTTGATGGCCGCGACCAGATTAGACTTGTCGGTGGTGGTGAGGTTGGCCAGGTTGCCTGCCTTGGCGCGGACGTCGTTGAATTCCTGCGCGACGCGGATGACCAGGCTTTCGATACGGGTAGCAAGACTCATGTTTTCTCCTTGGGGTGTCAGGACAGCCAGCGGCTTTTGATCACGCGCCGACCGGTGTTGCGGTTGCCAGAAACAGCGAGGCCACCGCGTTGGGTGGCCTCGTTGGTTGATTCGGTTGGTGTTTCAGGGGCAGGCGGACTGGCCAGCCCCAGTTGTCGCTCCAGTTCCCGCCAATGGCGTTCCTCGAAGCGATCCAGGCCCGCCGCCGATGCGGCCGCGCGGGCGTAGACGTAGCAGTCGAGCGCTTCATTGCGTTCGCGCATCTTTTGCCACTCGCGCACCGGGAAGCCGTTGCGGTCGCGGCGGGTGATCAGTTGCTCCGCGCAAAGCTGCTGGATGAATTCGGCGTCGATCTTCGGCAGGTGGACGAACCCGGCAGGAAACAACGTAGTCAATCCGTCCTCGCCAACATCGGCGCTCTTGCGCAGGTTGTTGTAGAACTCCAGCTTGGCGATGCCCACCGCCACCGAGTACACCTTGATGCCTCGGCGCAGCTTCTTGCCGCCCTGCGACATATCGACGGCAGTTGGCGTCCCGATCAGGGCTGCACCGCGTGGCACACCCTTGACCGCCATCACGCGCGGATCGCGGCAGGCCCGCACGAAGGCATAGGCCTCCTGCGTGGCAAAGCCGGTGTCCAGCGCGAAGCGGGCCAGCGGCATCGCCGCGCCAGAGGCGTGTGTCCACGATTCGGAGAGCATTTCAGCGAGGTGCTTCCATACCGTGTCGCGGGCGGTGTCGCCCATCAGCACACGGTGCTCGACCAGCCAGGACTCCTTGCCGCGCCCGAAGGCCCAGACGGAGGCCTCGATGCGATCCTTCTGCACGTCGGCTGCGCCCACCAGCAACAGACCGCCTTGTGGCACGCTGCCGACGCGATAGTCCTCGCGGCGCTCGACCAGCCGTTGCCAGTCCGGCGCTTCACCTTCTTCGACCCAGGTTTCGCCCAGCTCGGTGTTCTTGAAGGTCTTGATGGCGGCGGCCGATCCTGATTCCTTGCTGACCGCGCTCTCCCACGCAGCGGCGATCTCGCGCCAAGCACGCCAGCCCACCGGGCTGTACAGCGACGACAGGTGAAAGCCCGCCGTCTTGCCCGTGCCATCAGTGATCATCGCGCGCCACTCGCCGTGCTCCAGCATCCACGTCTTGTGGTGCTCGGCAATCGCGGTGTCACACGACTCGCAGATGTAGGCAGCGGTCTCCGGTTGCCCTTTGTCCCAGCACAGCTGCTCGAAACGCAGCCACTGCCGATGCGAACAGTGCGGGCACGGCACGAAGTAGCACCTCTGGTCACTGGCCTCGTACTCACGCTCGATGGCTGACGCCCCTGAGATCGTCGGTGTCGAGACGATGAAGATCTTGCGCCGCGCGAAGGTGCGCGTGCGCGCCTCGGCCAGCGAGATCGCATCGCCTTCACCCTCGACGTCCAGCGGGTAGCCGTCGACCTCGTCGAGAAATAGGTAGCGCACCGGCATCGAGCGCAGACCGACCGCGCTGTTCGCACCAGTCATCACCAGCACACCGCCCCTGAATTCCTTGGCCAGGATGGTGTTGCCCGAATCCCTGCTGCGCGCCGGTGCAATCAGTTCGGCCAATGCCGATGACTCTTCGATCAGCGGATCGATCCGCTGCTTGGAGTTGCGCTTGGCCATCTCTACTGTTGGCCACACCGCCATCATCGGGCCCGGCGCGTGGTGGATCACGTAGCCGATCCAGTTCGATCCCATCTCAGTCGCGCCAAGCTGGGCGGCTTTCATGAACACCACGCGCTCGACCGGGGAGGTCGGCGACAGGCAATCCATGATTGCTTTCAGGTACGGCGTGCGGCTGGTGCGCCAGCGCCCCGGTTCGGCAGATGCCTTACTGGAGAGCATCCGGTGGCGATCCGACCATTCGGACACGGTGAGCAGCGGGTCGGGCGTCAATCCTTCACGCCACGCACGCTCGATCTCTGCAGCACCTTCGTAGTCCATGTCCATCAATCCACCCTTGGGCGCATCTCGCCCAGTTCCTGCAGGTGCTCACGCACCGCCGCCTCCAGGGCGATGTGCATCGTGTGCGGATCGACGCCGAGCTTGGCCGCCATCTGCGCCGAGATGCGCGCGGGCCAGTTCAACCATGCATCGCGTTCGGAGCGCGCCAGCTTGAAAACGTGGGCGATGGCCTGCGGCCGATCTACCAGCTCGCCCTTGAGGCGGGCCAGACGCACCTTGTTGGTTTGCGCCTTGACCACTTCGTTGACCGTCCGCGCCTGCAGTAAGGACGTGCCACCTGCTGGCAACGCTGCGGGTCCATCTCCTGTGGCCCCGCTGGATTCCGGGACGGCGACATTGACGGCGCGGGTGGCAGTTCCATTGCGAGGTGCATCGGAGTTACGTGCCCATTCGCGGTCGACGCGCTCGGCATCAATCGTTCCGTCTGCCTCCGGCGTGACCCGCCCCGCAGCGATGGCCTTGCGCACCGCAGCATCGGACACCCCTCGGTGGCGTGCGTAGGCACGAATCGAAATACCCATATTTCCCCTTCGGGGCACCTTCAATCATTTGTTCGTCATTCCTGCGGATTGAGCTTGGCTTCCATCGGGAACAGCGCGTTCATACGTTCGTCATCAACACCATCAAAGGACACGGACATGAGCCAGATCGAAACCATCCTCTCCCTGATCGCGCAGAAGCACCTCGGCATCGAGACGCTGGAAACGCGCAGATCGGACAGTCTCGATTTCCACGACACGGCGGTCTGGTGCATCAAGGACGCACTGGAGGCGGCCTTCAAAGCGGGCGTCGAACTTGGCGCATCGATGCCCAAAGCGACAGCGTCGGAGATTGCCAACGACTGACCGAAAGATCGGCAAGCCAAGCAAGAAACGCTTGGCTTCACTCCTGAGCAGCGCGTTCATCACATCGTCATCAACCACCCCGAAGGAGCAGATCATGACCACCACCCAACTGACCCTGTCCCAGCATTCCGTCTTGGCCTACGCCATCCACAACACCAGCGGCAAGATCGATTGGTTCCCTGACAATCTCAAAGGCGGTGCGCGCAAGAAGGTGCTCGACGGCCTGTTCAACCGCGCACTGATCACAACGGACGGCACCGACTGGTTCGTTGCCGCCGAGGGTTACGACGCAATGGGGTGCGCTCGTCCCGCACTTGCGCCTCTGGAGGCCGACCCCGAGATTGAGGAAGCCGTGACGGCAGCCGAGGACTCGTGGGCCAAGGACAGCGCAGCGGAGCCAACCAAACCGCGCACCCGCGAGAACAGCAAACAGGCCGAAGTGATCCGGATGCTGCAACGCCCCGAGGGCGCGACCATTGGCCAGATCTGCCTGGCCACCGGCTGGCAGGCGCATACGGTACGCGGCACCTTCGCCGGGGCCTTCAAGAAAAAGCTCGGCCTGAGCATCGTCTCGGACAAGCCGCAGGGTGGCGAGCGGGTCTACCGCATCGCCTGAAACAAGATGGCGAGAGCAGCCACGAATAGCTTGGCTTCTCTTGCCGCCAGCGCGTTCATACGGGTGTTGCAACGATCAACCCGGAGAACACCATGAGCGCCATCGAGAGCATCCACCACACCCTCAAGAAAGGTGACTGCGTCGCTTACTACATCAACCGCAAGATCAGCACGGGCCATCACAGCACGCGCAGCGAGCCGGTTCGTCGCACCGGCATCGTCCAGGGTTGGCGCGACGGCAAGGTGATCGTGCTACACGCGGCCGGGTACACCGAGACCATTGCCGATGCGGATCTCTACCTTGTCGAATGATCTGAAAAGAAGCCAAGCCGCGCTTGGCTTCTCCATCTAACAGCGCGTTCATGCTGGTGTCGTGATTGACGACGCATCACAAGGAGAACCGCCATGAGCACCATGACCATCACCATCGAACGCACCCCGCGAACCCTGCAATTCAGCGGTCAGAGCATCCAGATCGAGGAGTTGAGCATCCGCCTGCCGTTTTCACGCAAGCCCGCCGACCTCGGAGAATTGGGCGGGAGCGATCAGCACAAGGTCTACATCACCGAAACAAAGGAGCTGACCACCGCCGAATTCGACACCTTCGCGCGCAGCCTTCTGGTGTCACGCGACTGGCTGCGCGGCAAGGGCGGTGGCACCGGCGACGGATACCTCTGTGTCGAGGTCACTGCACCCGGACGCCCCTATCTCTACATCAATCCCGAGGGCGGCGATTACGCCCGCTACGTGGCCCGTCTCGGGTGATCGAAATTGATCGGGAAAGAGGCCGGGTACAGCTTGGCTTCTCAATCGAACAGCGCGTTACTACGGGTATCGCAACGATCAACCCGAAGGAGAAAACGCCATGACCACCAACCCAATTCCCGCCACCCAGAACGATTCCTGGGGCTTTTGGGGCACGATGAATGAACATGCCAGTGCCGCATGGCCCTTGGCCATGACTGCCATCTCGGATGCCACAAGCCAGCCCCTCGAATCGGTTCGGATCTTCCTCGATAGCAGCCACGGACGCCACTTTGCCGACGACGTCCAGAACGGTTTGCACCAAGGCCAAGCCTTGCAGGATGCGATCAACGCCGCCACCCAACGCTGGATGGGTTGGAGGATTGGCCGCCAGACCAGCAAGCAGTACGGCATCCCGCGCGGCCTGCCTTACCTGACGGGCTTTGTGATCCACTGCGAAATCTGGGACGAGATGGCCGCCTGATGAAAACGCCCGCCACCGAACGGGAGCAGGCGCTGCGTTGGCTGATTGCCAACCGGCGTCCGGACGTCTCCATCGAGCAGGCCGTGCGCGTGATGTGCACGGCACTGCCCCGCGATCTCGCTACGATGCAACTGCTGCGGCGCATCGCCGAGGAAGAAGAGGCCAAGCAGCCCGGTCAGCCATTCAACTGGCGCACACTTCCTGGTCTGCTGCCTCGCGGATAGCCGTCTGGCCGGTGAAGTCCTCCCACCGGCGCACGATCACATCCACGTACTTCGGATCGAGTTCGATCAGCCGCGCGACGCGACCTGACTTCTCGGCCGCAATCAGCGCCGTGCCGGAACCGCCGAACGGATCAAGCACCACGTTACCCGGGCGGCTCGAATTGCGGATGGCCCGCTCGACCAGCTCCACCGGCTTCATCGTCGGATGCAGGTCATTCTTCTGCGGCTTCTTGATGTTCCAGACGTCACCCTGGTCGCGGTCGCCACACCAGTGGCGTTGCGCACCCTCGGGCCATCCGTACAGGATCGGTTCGTACTGGCGCTGGTAGTCGGCGCGGCCGAGCGTGAAGGTGTTCTTGGCCCAAATGATGAACGTCGACCACTTGCCTCCGGCGGCGCGGAATGCGGCCTGCAGCACATCCAGTTCGCTGGACGACATCGCCACGTAAATCCCGCCCCGGCAATGCGTAACGGTCGGCGTTAACGCCGCCAGCAGGAAATCGTAGAAGCCATCGCCCAAGTTGTCGTTGAGGATCGCGCGATCCCTGCCGCGCATCTTGTCCTTCGCGCTGTTGGCATAGTTCACGTTGTACGGCGGGTCGGTGAACACCATGTCCGCCACTTCGCCTTGCATCAGGCGGTCGTAGCTCTCGGCCACGGTCGAATCGCCGCACAGCAGCCGGTGCGAGCCCATGATCCAGATATCGCCCGGGCGCGAGATCGGCGTTTCGCCAACCTCTGGCACTGCGTCTTCATCAGTCTGCCCCTCGTTGTTGGGCTCGTCGCCCGCCAGCAATTCGGCCAACGCGTCGGCATCGAAGCCGGTCAGGTCGATGTCAAAGCCTTCGAGTTGCAGGGATTCCAGTTCGATGCACAGCATCGCGTCATCCCAGCCTGCGTTCTCGGCAATCCGGTTGTCCGCGATGACCAAGGCGCGGCGCTGGGTCGGGCTCAAGTGATCGAGTACCACCACGGGCACGATCTCCAGCCCGAGTTTCTGCGCAGCCGCCAAGCGCCCATGCCCGGCGACGATGATGCCGTCGCTTCCGGCCAGGATTGGATTGGTGAATCCAAACTCGGCAATCGATGCGGCGATCTGCGCCACCTGATCATCCGAGTGCGTCCGCGCGTTGCGGGCATAGGGCAGCAGTTTGGCGGTCGGCCACTGCTTGATCTTGTCTGCCAACCAGGACGCGCTCATTGTTCTGCCTCCGTGGTGGCCAGACGTTCTTTGGCCACGTCATCGAATGACTGGCCAGTAGTGATCAGCGTGACCGGCACGCCGTGGTGGTTTTGCTGAAAGCGCTTGATGGCCACGTCCACATACTCCGGCGCGATTTCGACGCTGCGGCAAATGCGGCCAGTGCGCTGCGCGGCCAGCATCGTGGTACCACTGCCGCCGAAGGGCTCGAACACGATGTCACCCGCATCCGTGTAGGCCTTGATCACGAACTCCGGCAGCGCCACTGGGAACACGGCGGGGTGATCGATGTCCTGTCCGATCTTGCCTTTGTGGCGCATCACGCGGATCACGCTATCGGGGATGCGGTTGTCCTGCGTTGGCTGGCCTTTGTGCGTCCAGCCGCTGACTTCGCCGTCCTTGCTGCGCATTGCCGTGGACGATCCATCGGCGCGCAGGTGCGATTCCTGCCCCGCGTGCTTGCAGGGCACGATCTTGTTGGGTTTGCGGGTGCTGCGATTGAAGTGGAAAACGAACTCGAAGCTGGGAGCCAGTCGCCCCTGCCAGTCGCCGGGCATGCCCGGACCCTGATCCCAGACGTACCAGGCAAAACGCCGCCATCCCGACTGACGCATCCATCCGAGCCACGCATCCCAATACGGAATGACTTCGTTGTCGCGATGGATCAATCCGAGATTGACCAGCACCTGGCCTTCGTCCGCCATCGGCAGATGGCCGAACACGCCGCGCATCAGGGCATCCCAATCGCCGATGCCGCCGGAGGTGTAGTCGCGCTGGTTGCCATAAGGCGGTGAGGTGAAGCACAGCCGAGCGGCGTCACCCTGCATCAGCGCGGCAACCACTGTCCGGTCGGTCGCGTCGCCACAGATCAGTCGGTGTGATCCGATGGCCCAGACATCCCCGACACACGATACCGGCACCACCGGCGCGTCAGGCACGTCGTCTGCCGCATCGGGTTCGCCGCTGTTCGCATCGTCCTGCGCCGCCGGTTCCTCTTCAGGGGGCGCGGCATCCGCCAGCAGTGCGTCGATCTCGATGTTCTCGAAGCCGGTCAGCGCCAGCTCGTAACCGGCTTCCGAGAGTTCCGTCAGTTCGAGCGCCAGCATCTCTTCGTCCCAGCCCGCATCCAGCGCCAGCCGGTTGTCGGCAATGACGAGAGCGCGTTTTTGCGCAGTGGAGAGGTGGGCCAGTTCGATCACCGGCACCTGATCCAGCCCCAGCTTGCGCGCAGCGGCCAGACGACCGTGGCCCGCGATGATGCCGTTGTCGCCATCGACCAAGACCGGGTTCGTCCAGCCGTATTCGACGATGCTGGCGGCGATCTTGGCAATCTGCGCCTCGGAATGCGTGCGTGGATTGCGGGCGTAGGGAATCAGCGCCTCGACCTTGCGGTACTCGACGTTGAGCGTGTTCAAAGATGATGTCCTGAAAATAGAAAACCCGCCGACGAAAACCGTGGGCGGGCTTTGGGGTTGGTGCGAACTGGCGGGGTGCGAACTGCGAACCGTGCGAACCTTGGTTCGCACCCTGACGCTAAAAAAGCGCCGCGCTGTCGCCCCCCGCATTGGCTTTTGGCCGGGAAGGACCCGTTGATTTTCGGGCGGCTCCCTCTGCCGTCACCTCTGTCCAGAAGATAGCTGAAATACTACCCCCGACCGGCCCGTTTTGTTGCAGGGCTGCAGGGCCTCGAAACGGACAAACAAGGCAAGGCGAGGACAAACACGGCAGGCATTACCCTAAATTGCCCACGTTTTTGGAACATCCCTTGTCAAGTCTCGCTGCATGGAGCGTGATCACTGTGCGCGCAGCGTGACACTGCCGTGCGCTGCATTGAGGTGTTCGGCAACCGTCTGCAATGCCCGCTGCCAATGCCGCCATGCCGTGGTGCGGTCGCAGGCGAAGCGAATCGTGATGTCTCGCCACCCGTAGCGCTTGGCCCGCATCCAGACCAAGTGCCTGTGTTCCTCCTCCAGACATTGAACCCAGCGCATGACCTCCAGCATCCGCTCGATGGCAGCAGGGTCGGGAGGGAAGCGATAGACCGTCGGTTCTGCCCCGAGGTTTTCCCAGGACATGCGTTTGATCGCAGGCCAGCAGTTGAAGTAGCCCTGCACCCGCACGGGTGGCAGACGACGTGCAGTGCTGACCGCCTCTTCGAAGCGAGCGGCTACGTCCTCGATTGTCCAAGCATTGCGATGGTCAGCCATGACGTCGTCCTCCTGCACCGTAGAGGCGCTCGCCGATCTGGCGCACCAGTTCGCGTTCCATCCAGTCGAGACGTTCGTCGTCAGCGGAGACGACCAGGATGCGCTGGTCATGCCAGCCACGTTCCTTGATCGCATCCATATCCGTGGCTTGAGGTTGCAGCCGCCCGAGGGGGCAGCGGTATTGGGGTGTCGGAACCTTCACGTCACACCTCCTGCGTCTCGATGGCCCAGTGCAGCAAGGCCAGCGCGTCGGCTTCGTTGTCGTCGGCAGGAGAGTGCCCACGCTTACGGACGGACGCGATCATTCCGTCCTTGCCCGCATTGCCCTTGCCGGTCGCGTGCTTCTTGATCGTGCCGACCGGAACGCCTTGGTATGGAATGTTGTGATGCTCACACCACGCAGTCAGGTGCCCCATGAAACCGCCATAGGCGTGCGCCGCGTCCACGCCCGCGTGCCGTCGAACTTCCTCGAAGAACACAGCGTTGATGTGGTTGCTGGTCGAGAGCAGTTCGTTGAGCCAGCGCTTGAAACGAAGGAAGCGCATTCCGCCACCCTCGAATCTCTGCGGTTTGAAGTGCTCCGTGCCACTGGTGATGGTGCCGTCCAGGTGCTGCAGAGCCCACCCGGTGTGTGTGCCCAGATCAAGGGCCAGGATCGTTGTGTTCATCGTCGTGCTCCAGTTCGGGGGGCGAGTGACGGATGCGACGGGTTCTTGGGATAACAGCCTTTACGTGCGCGCACGCGTAGCGCGTCAATCAGGAAACCCGTCAAATCCGTCACTCGCCCGGATTGCTCAGTCATCTCGGTAGGGGAAGCCATGGCCGCTTTGTGGGTGATAGGGCTTGGGCCTGAGGGCGATGCCCGCGATGCCGCGTGCGCCCCCGGTCAGCCGACATTTCTCGAACTTGCGGGTCGCCATCAGTTCGGAGAAACGCTTGACCGAGCCCACGTACTCGCCTGCGCGCTCAGCCCATTCACGCCAGTCGGCAAACAGTTCGGAAACGCCTTCGCGGTGGGACTTGGCCAGCAGACAGCGCTCTTCGATCCACTGCCCGAGCGCGTCCTCTGCTTCGAAATACTCCTCGGTTGCCGACACCACGCTGGCGGGCGGCTTCAGACCCTGGCGTTGCCAAAGACTGCAGCCCTCGACTGCCCACGCCAGAATGCCGTCCCGTTCCTTGAGCAGTTTCTCGGTCAGCCCACCGTCGCGGCGTTCGGGAGGGATAGTCACCGTGAACGGAATCAGGTGCAGTCGCCGCTTCATCGCCTCGTCGACGTTACGGATCGAGGGCTTGTGGTTGCCCGCGATCACCAACTTGAACTGCGGCACGTACTCGAAGAAGTCCTGGCGCATGAAGCGCGCAGACACCTTGTCGCCACCGGTGATGGCCTTGACCTTGGACTCGTTCCAGCGCCGACCCTGCTCGGTTTCGATGGATGACACGAAGCGTGCGCCACGCAACCCGGCGAGATCGGTCGGGTGCCGGTCGGTGCGCGCCTCCATGAACGTGTCCATCGGTGCGTTGGCCGCGTAGTCGCCCAAGATGGTGGTCAGCACGTTGACGAACACCGACTTGCCGTTCGCGCCAGTGCCGTACAGAAAGAACAGCGCGTGCTCGCTGGTCACGCCCGTCAGGCAGTAGCCGACCATCAGTTGCAGGTAGGCCATCAGCTCGGCATCACCGCCAGTGACGTCGGCCAGGAATGTGCGCCACGTCGGGCTGTCGCCCTGCGGCGTGGCGGTGGCCACCTTGGTCATCCGGTCGTTGCGCCGGTGTGGGCGCATCCGGCCCGTGCGCAGGTCGACCACGCCGCCCGGGGTGTTGAGTGCCCAGACATCGGCATCCCATTCCTCGGCGGTGGATGCGTGCTTCGGATCGGAGCGCGCGATCTTCTCGACCGAGGAGATCGTGGCCGAGCTGGCCAACTTGCCCTTGAGCCGAGGGCTGTCCGCTTTGAGCGATGCCATCCGGCAGATGCCGCGCGCGAGGTGAGACACGTAGAGCACCTGATCGGGATTCCAGCGCACGCCCGTCCAGACCAGCCACTTGCCCCACAACGCGCAGTAGCGCCAGTCCTCACCGTAGCGGCGCGTGAAGGTCGAGGACAGACCGTCTTCCGTCGTCCAGTCGACACCAGTCAGAAGATCTGGCGGCGGCGTCTCTTCGACCGAGCGCATCACCGGCATCCGTTCGCCGACGGCGAGAAAGCCGCCCACGTCGAAGCTCTCGGGGATGGCATCGGCTGCGTCCCAGCCATCCGGCTTGTCGTCGGGCGGCACCAGGATGGCGACCGTGGTCGCGCCTGCGTTCAGGATCGCCTGCGATGCACGGTCGGCGTAATCCCAGCCCGGCGCATCCCGGTCGGGCCAGATCAGCACCGACTTTCCCGCCAGCGGTGACCAGTCGGTCTTGTCGACTGGGGCATTTGCACCGTGCATTGCCGTGGTCGCCTCCACGCCGATGGCGATCAAGGCCTGCGCGCACTTTTCGCCCTCGACCAACACGACGTGGCCAGCAGCGACCAGCCCCGGCTGGTTGTACAGCGGGCGCGGATCGGGTGGAGCCATCTTGCGCCGCTTGGCATCCCACGGCCGGAATTCCTTCTTGCGGCCCGGAGGGTCATAGCGATAGACGACCGCGATCAACTTGCCCGTGGCATCGAAATAGTCCCACTTGGCCGTGGCCGGGCCGAGATCGTCGACCGGGACTTCCATCTTGGCTTTGCGCACCGGCACCGACCGAGCGCGACCGAGCAGATCGGCAGCCTCGTCGAGCACACGGGGAAAGTCGGTGTGGATGTTGGCCCCGAGATAGGCCGCAATCAGCGCGAAGATATCGCCGCCGTCGCCCGTGGCGCGATCCGTCCACAGACCCGCTTTCTCGCCTTCGAGCACGACCTCGAGGCTGTCACCCGGGCTGCCGAGAATGTCGCCAATGAGGAACTTGCCCCGGCGCTTCTTGCCTGCCGGAAACATCGTGGTCAGCACCGAGTCCAGACGTGCGATCAGTTCGGCGCGGATCTCGTCGCGCTGAAATTCCCGGTCGTGCTCCGCAGTTTGAGAGGTGTCGTTGAAGTCGATCATTCGGCCCCCTCGACAGGTGCGTCCACATCCTGAGCATCACGGCCTTGGACGGCAGTGCTGCGCGTGGCCCACGCTGAGAGTTCAGACAAGCGGTAGCGCACCAGACCTCCCATCAAGTAGTGCGGAATCCGGTACTTGCTGCGCATGGCGTGGTCGGCGAACCAGTAGTACGGCAGGCGCAGTGCGGCGGCGGCCTGCTTGGCGTCGATCATCGGTTCGATGGCATTCGCCAGAGTGTTGGTTTCGGTCATGCTGGTGTCCTCCAGCAGCGGTCTTGCCACGCGCACATCCGGCATTCGAAATGGGTCGGGTCATTGAAGGCGCGCGGCAGGAGTTCTCCCGCCTCGGTCGCCGTGATGACCTTCACCGCCCGATCCGACATGCGCTGGGCGAGAGCTGCGTCAAAGGGCACGGCCTCGGTGTGGATCTCCATCGTGTCGGCGTTGAGCGCCGTGAAGATCGCCGGGTGCTCGTGCAGTTCGAGATAGGCTTGGTAGATCGCCACTTGCGCGGCGTAGACGGGCTTGGCCACGGCGAGTCGGTTTTTCTCCAGCTCGCGCCAGGACTTCATGCCCAGACACTTGTTCTCCCAGAGTGCGGGATAGGCGAAGCCCTCCGGGCCATCGACGATGACGCCGTCGATGTGGCCCTGCAGGCGACCATCAGCCACCGAGAAACCAAACTGCTCGCCGTCGGCCTTGCGGGTGCGCAGGTCGAAGCCCGCGTCCCGCAGCCACGCGACCATGCAATCCTCCATGACATGGCCGCGCTCGAAGATGCGCAGCATCCGACCCGGGGTATCACGCCCGTGGTCGACGGGTGCCTTGGCGTACTCGAACTGCAGCGCGCGCTCACAGGCCACGCCGAGGCGCGAGGCCCCGAGGTACTGGCGTTCGGACTGGCGGGCGCGGGCCTGCTGCATGCCCGTGTCCACCAAGCTGGTGACCTGACCCGAGATGCTCGATGAGGAGTTGAAGTCGATCATGGCTTCTTCCCCTTCGGTTCATCCCAAGGCAGGTCGTCCTCCAGATCGGCGAACGGGTTGGCAGCACTCGCGGTCATGGTATCGGGCATGGGCGTCATGCCGCGCACTGGCGGGTACTTGCTCTCCTCGTGGTGCTCGATCATTGCTTCGGTGTAGCAAGTGACGATGGCGTCGATGACCTGCAGCGCCTCGGCTTCGGAGTAGTCACCCAGCGGTTTTGTAAAGCCGATCTCGCCCGCTGCCTCGCCGAAGGCCTTGAGGCACTGCTTCATCGCGGCCAGTTCGACATCAGATGGATCGATCATGGCGACCTCCTTGATGCCGGTGCTGCCTTCCTTGACTCGCAGCCAGTTGCCGTACAGCGCGTGAAACGCGTTCTGGCAACGCTGCGAGCAAAACACCCAGTCGATGGGATAGCGCCGGGGATTGCCGACACCGTGACGGTTGTCGGTGTGGCCGAATCCCCGGGCCTGTCGTTTGCAGACCCAGCATTTCATCGGCCTCCCTCACTGCGCCCACGACGGTTTGCCCGTCACGGGTGCGCGTTGCGGAGCCGGTGCCTGATACGAGGGGGCCGCTGCCTGCGCCGGAGCGCCGGAAGTACCACCGCCCGTGATCTTGGGCGGCACGCCCATCAACTTGGCGTAGTCGGGGTGATCGGGTTCGACCGCGATCTTGACCACGTTGCGATCCTGACCCTTACCGTCTTTCTCGATGTCCACGCGGGCGAGGAATTCCAAGCCATCCAGTTCGTGGAAGCCTTGGATGCGACGCGCGGCGGTGGCCTGCCGGCTGTTGTCTTGCGGGGAGACGTTGCGGGCGCTGTTGAGTGCGGCGCGGATAAAGCTGCGCCCCATTTGACCCCAGGTCGGACCCTTCTGGGAGTGCAGGCCGATGTTGCTCCACATCTTGCGTTTGGCATGATCGCCAGCGGTGACCACGAATTCGGCGGCGAGATAGATGGAGCCGGTGTCAAAGGACTCTGTAGCGTAGCCGCCACCCCAGCCTTGCGACGGGTCGTCATAACCACCGGGCTTGATGGTCATGCGCACCGGGACGGCGGTGCCCTTGGGGATCAGCTCGAAGCCGGACTGCTGTGATTCGGCGTCGTTGAAGTCATTCCAGTTGTTGGTGGTCATGGCGATTACTCCTGAGATTCGATGTGTGCGGCGGCGCTGGCGGGCGTGGTGGATGTACCCGCGCACTTGGCGATCAGCGCGCCGAGATGCGGCGGCTCCAGCAGGTCGAGACGACCGCTGCGGTCTTTGGCCGGGAAGCCGTAGGGGTTGACGGTGTGCGTGATGAAGGCTCGGTAAGAACTGCCGTCGTCGGCCTTGATCTCGGCCAGCGTCACGACCTCATCGACGATGCCGGGCAGCTCCAGACTGGTCTTGCTGCCTTCGATCTGTGGCACGAACACCTTGCGGTTGTAGTCATCAAGCCGTTCGTCGAGGATGGCGACGAACACCACGTTCTTGCCCCGGGCGTGCTGCAAGTGGGTCAGTGCGCCGATCATTTCCTGGCCGAGCAGGCCATAGGCGGCGCGCAGATCCGGCTTGCCGGAGCGGTCGCTGGTGGCACCGGGCTGCGTCTTGCACCACGCGAAGCACTGCCGGGACAGCTGCGTGATCGAGTCGAGAAAGAAGGTCTGATAGCGGTCGAGCTGCGTCGGGTCGCCGAATTTCTCGATGACGTGGTCGTAGTGCGCCTGAGAGAACGCACTCTCCGGCGGCAGCGACTTGTCCGGGCCCGCAAGGAACACGAAGAAGTCGCGGCTTTCTGGCCACGATGCCGGACGGATGGTGTCGCCCGGCCAGTCGGCCACGGCGAGATCGCCCGCCTCGATGTCGAGGAACAGCGTGGTGGCTGGATCGAGATCCTTGAGACGGGTGGTCTTGCCGATGCCGGATTTGCCCAGCATGAGCAGCTTCACACCCTTGCGTTCAGCAAGGCGCTGTTGAGCAGAGATGATCGGGAGGGACATCACGCCACCTCCTTCAACTGCTCGGCGACGGCGGGATTCCATAGGATCTGGTAGCCGCTGTGGCCATTGCGCGAGTACGGCATGGCCTCGGCCCACGCTTCACCGGCCTCGGTCAGTTCCCATTCATCGCGGTCGTTGCGGAACTGCAGGCCAGCCGCTGCCAGCATCTGGTTCGTGGCCTTGGCCGAACGGTTCAGCAGCTTGCCGAGTTGGGTGGGATTGAGCGCGCAGATGGGCTCATTGGCCGACGGCAGCGCGCGGCGCAGTACCTCGGTAGTGATGCCCGTGTTCTCCTGAATGCAGGTCAGGGTTGCTGCTGCCGCGATGCCAGGCTTCACACCCGGCACCTTCGCCACGGCCTCGCCGATCAGCAGAATCGCGGATACGCGGTCGTGAGTCGGTGTTGGCAAAGCTGCCAGCGCACTGGGGGCAGCGTAGCTGCCGGTCTTGCGGATCGCAGGCAAGACCTCGCTGGTGACCCAACGCTTGAAACGCTTGGCGGCATCCTTGGTACTGCCGAGGATCAGGGCGTAGAGGCCCGACTCGTTGACATGGTTGGCGCGCTGCGTGCGTCCGAGGTTGTCGATGACCTCCAATTTCTGGAGGTCATCGCCATCGACGTGGGATTTGATCGCCTGAGACGGATTGCCCATCTCCAACGCATCGCAGACGTCGCTGGCGTTGAACCACGGCAGGCCAGCACTATCGACCTGGACGCGCACTGCGTGCGCTTCGAACTGGAAGGGAATGATTGCACTCATGGCCATTACTCCGAATCGAGGGAAAGGGTGAAAGACGGCTTGCCGGAATCCACGGTGCGAGCGGCGGCGAACTGCTGTTGCAGTGCCGGAGGCCAGTTCGTGAAGCGGGATTCGGAGACGGACAACTTGATGTCGAGGTAGCCCTCGACCTTCTCGCCCGAAGTCACAATGCGCTCGGCGATTTCGGCCAGTTGCTGCTGGTTCCAGCTGACTTTCTTGGGCAGCTCGAACTTCAGGTGCAGCAGGCCATCGCTGATGTGTGCGGTGCCGAAGTCACGGCCGGATTCGCGCAGCGCGGTGCGGGCCTGCTCGCCGTAGCACTGATCCAGCGCCGCATCGAACTTGGTGCGGGCCTTCTTGAGCCAGTCGATGGCCGCGTCGAGGTTCTTGTCGATCTCTGCTTTCTGCTCGGGCGGCAGTGCAGCCAGTTGGCTGACGGACATTTCTGCGATGTCGGCGGGGAAGATGGTCAGATCGTTCATGGCCATCCTCCTCACTGGTACGCACGAGTGAAGCTGGAGTAACGCGAGACGCGTCGCTCGAAGGCTTCGATTTCGTGCAGGAGGTAGGTGACCCGGCGGCCGAGCTTGCAGTAGATCGGGCCGAGCTGTTCCTGACGCCAGCGGCGCAGGGTCTTGACGGAGAGCCCCCAGCGGATGGCGAGCTCGTTTTCGTCGAGGGCGATGCACACGGCACCGCCGGGGTTGGGCCGGAATGAATCCCGGCCGGTTTGGGTTGCTGGAACTTGAGTTTGCATTTCGATGTGCCTCCTAGATGAAATGGGCACATCGAAGTCTCCGCACGGGTTTATGGCCCGTGTCTGGTTCGATTTATGGGCGGATTTATGGGTTGCGTCGTATCCGGTATTTGCCGCGCTTGACCAGGTCGATGACGTCCTCGCGCTCGGCCTTGCTACCGAAGGCATCGTCGAAGGACTGATAGCCTGTGTTGGCGATCCTGTTGACCTCGACCCAGGACACCTCAGGTGCGGCCTTCCCGTCGGCACTCCACATCTGTTTGACGATCTTGGCCCGTTCCGCCGAAAGCTCGCGCGATTCGGGGAAGTGCGGCAACTTCAGTCGATTGCCCTGGAAGAACTCCACTGGCTCCGGCGCACCACTGGGTGTCACATAGCCGTGCAGCACCCTGTCGAATGCGCTCGCGTCGAAAACGTCCTGCCCGCCGTCCACGCGAACGAACTCGTCGAGCGCCCGGATCACATGGTCACGCGGCAACACGGAATGCGTTCGGCATGCCTGTAAAACCACGCCACTGCGTGGCCACACCGAGTCGGCCAGAACGGAAGATGTATCGTCGGCTGGTGCATGTGCCCACGCCCGCCCGACAAACACCGGAGCAAAATCATGTGTCCCGGCGACGCGCAAGTCGCCCAGATGCCAGAGATGATTCGGCGTACGACACGGACGACTGGCGCGCCGCCGATCCTCGATGTCGATCAGTAATGCCAGATCGGCCAGCCATGGTTCGATCTGGATACCGCACAGCGCGATCTCGCTCAGCGGCTGCACGACAGTGCGACCATTCAGCGGACTGCGATAGCGATAGCAACCCGCATCCGGATCGGCCTCGATTTCGACCTCGCATTCGGAGTCGAGGAATGGGGCCATCACATGCGTGAGATGCCCCTCGTCGGTGACCCAGCCCCGTTGCAGGAACTGAGACCATTCACGTCCGAGCGCGGTGGCCAGCACTGGGGTATTCAGGCTCGGCAGCTTGTCGATGGCTGCGAAGAAGCGCAGATAGAGTGACATCGTCGGCTTCTCTCTCAGAATTCGCTCAGTACGCCGATGCGGATCAGTTGCTCCAGCACGCGTTTGCGGTCGTCCTCCGTTTTGCTCTTGTCATTCAGACCGTTGGGGGCGGTGATCTGGACGGCGACGTTGTGTGCCTTGCGGTGAGGCTGCTTGGCCATGCGCATCACCAGCTTCACCTGCACCAGCGCGTACTGGCTCAGATCCTCGGCGCTGTAATCCTCATAGGCGACCTGATAGATGTTGCGGCCGTCGCGCCGGTCGCGGGAGATCTCCATCTTGCTCGCCAGTTGCCGGGCAACGGGTTTTCCACCCAGTTCTAGCTGCTGCTCAAAGGGCTTGGCCACCTTGATCTGCAGGATAGAGATGCTTTCGATATCGGCGATGCGATCATGTTCCAGCCGTTTGAGCATTGCAGAGGTTGAGAACCCGAACAAATCGAACTGGCGAATCGGCATGTCATCAATCGTGCCTTCATGCGCCAGCACCACATCACGGAAGATGGTGGCAAGTTCGCGCCGCGCTTCTCGGTTTTCGCAGAACACGGTCAGCGCCCCGGTGGCCGGTTCCCAGGAAAAGCGCGCCGACATGGCTGCAGGCTCCTCGTGATCGACCACTTGGCCATCTTCCACCTGCCGGTAATGCGCGGTGGAACCATTGAAGGTGGCGCACAGGGTATGCAGCTGTGTCAGAGATTCGCCGTCTGCATCGGCGTCCTCGTCATGCTGTGCATGTGACAGGCCGTGCCGCACAAATTGCTCGATCAGGATTTGTTCTTTCGGCACATGTGGGAACAGCTCGGCAATCCGTGTGCGCAGCGTTTCCTGGACGTCGTCGACTTTCTGCGGTTCCACGCCTTTGGGGCCAAGGTAGTGGCTGGAGAAGTGGTCGCTTTTCCACTGGCGGTGCATCACCTGTTCATGCTCGGCCTGATCGAACCGGGCTTCGCGGCGAACACCGGCTTCGGGGAATTCCTGCTGGATGCACAGGTGAAGTGCGCGGCTGTGACGATCGCTGGGCGCTTCGAGCACGGCAGCGTCATCTTCGCGCCGCTCGTCGAGCACCGACTGAACTGCCTGCGCGCCGTAGTCATCGCCGAGCAGCAGCACCCGCTCGACGACATCCTCGAGGCGCTGGCGGATGGCAGCATCCAGCTTAGCCACGCAATGGAAGAACGCCTGACGGGATTCGACCGGCAATTTGCCCTTGGCGGCATCAGCCAATGCCTGCAGTTCCGGCAGTGCATCGCCACTGGCCCGTTCGAGCAGGCGCACCACCAGCGCCGGATGCTTTACCTTGCGCAGCAGATCGATGAAATGTTCCATTCCGGGCAGGATGGCGGGGCCGTCATCCGACCGCTGCTCGCGCACGCGTTTCGAGGATAGTTGCTGATTGACCACTTTCTCCTGCTGAGCGGTGGTGGTGTGACCGGTAGGCATAGGCAAGCTCCTTCAACAAAGTGCGCGATTGCGCGAGCAGTTAACTGCGAGGCTCAAAAAATGCCGACGCAAGGTCGGCGTGGCGGGGTGGAGGAATGATCAGCGCAAGACGGCCTCCTGTCGGATCAAGCCATAGCGTTGCAGGCGCACCTGCACAAAACGTGGATTGACGCCAAAGCGCATCGCGAGGGCTTTCTCCAGGAATTCCATATCGACCACGTCGGTGGCGGTGAGATGCAGACTGATGCCGGGGATCTCCGGATCAAGTGAAGGGCCACGGTGGAGGCTGACGTTGTATTCCGGGGCGAGCTCCGCTGCGGCGGCACTCAAAAGTTGGCGTGGCACCAGCAGCGAACCCATGAATTCATTGGCGCGCAGTTCTGCGAAATGAACGTCCGAGGCCAGGGCGGCCTTGCCGGTAGTCGGTGACTTCGCCAAATGTTCGCTGTCGGGCGTCGTGGTGCGGTAGGCGCGCTGCCCACATGGTTCAAAGGCATCGAACAGCCCTGGCCCTTTGCTGCCATCCATGATCCAGCCCGGCGCATCGAATACCGCATGGCCCAGTTCGTGGGCCAGGGTGCTGAGAGCCAGCAGTTCGCTGAGTTTTTCGCCAATGGGTGAGACGCACACCATTGCGGTGTCCGGGACACCGGGGTCGTACTCGCAAATACCGAAGACGTGGTTGCCTTGCTCGTCATGCACCTCGCTCTCGGTACTGACTTCGAGTGAGAAGTCGATGCCGTTGATCTTCAGGCGGTCGATCTGGCGCAGCATGTCGAAGGCAATGGCATCAACACCGCTCGCCACCAGTTGTTGGCGAGCCTGCGCGGCGAGGCCTTCGATTTCAACGTGCTTGATGAATTTGGGGCGCTTGCGGTCGCAATGCCGGTAGTCGAGGGTCAAAACCGGCATTCACTTCTTCTCCGTTGCTTCCCGGCGGTACATCCGCACAACGTTACCCACATCCTCGCGCATGTCGGGCGGCAGACGGCTGGCCTCAACGAATGCGTCGTCCGGATCGATACCCAGAATCTCAGCCGCCTTGCGTATCAGTTCATCCTTGGGCGGTTTTTCCATATCGCGCTCGATGCGTGACCAGTAGGCAGGCGAAATCTCGAGCTGACGCGCGAACTCGTTCATCTGGATGTTCTTCTCTTCGCGCTGTTTGCGAATGAAGGCTCCGAAAGGCATTGGTGTTTCCTAATTGCGTGATTGGTTAATGGAGTGATCGTACTGCTCCACCTTAATTTCGTCAACTGTTTAGTTAACGCGAAACCGGTTCGATTGCCCGGAATTGCCATCCGCTTTGGAAGATCAGGCTCACTATTCCTGACAGTTGCAATTCCTCGGAGCTGTCATGAACAACATCAAACTTGCATCTCCCTCGGAGATGAGCGCCAGCGCCCGTGCTGGTGAAATTACCGCCATCCTTGCGGCCGTCATCGTTCGCACACTTGTTGGAAACGAGCCAAAACAGAGAGAAGTTGACCTTGGCTTCCTGCCCGACCAGCGCGTTCATACAACCCCCTATCAACAGGAGAAGTTGTGATGAACGAGAAACAAGCATCCGTCGCTGCTCGGATCGCGGAGCTGTCCAGCCTGCCCATCGCCGAGCTGTGGCCGGTGTGGGATCGGTATTTCAGCAGCCGCCCCATCAACCCCAACCGTGCCTTCATCGAGTCGCGCATCGCCTACAAGATGCAGGAGGAGGCATTCGGCGGTCTGTCGAACAACACCCGCCAGCGGCTGGAAGCCATCGGTGCCAAGCATTCCAAGATCAAACTGCGGGCGCGGCCACGCGACATCAACTTCGCGCCCGGCACTGTCCTGCTGCGCGAATGGGGTGAGCGTGAGCACAAGGTGGTGGTCACCGCCGATGGCCTGTTCGAGTACGAGGGCAGCACCTTCAAGAGCCTGACGGCCGTGGCCCGGCAGATCACCGGCACGCACTGGTCGGGGCCGCTGTTCTTCGGCCTGAGCGGCAAGGGAGGTGCGCAATGAGCGACGCCAGCCAGATTGCCTCTCCCAAAGCGCGCAAACGCTGCGCGGTCTACTGCCGGGTGTCGTCGGATGAGCGCCTCGATCAGGAATTCAACTCCATCGATGCGCAGAAGGAGGCTGGCCACGCTTACGTCGCCAGCCAGCGCGCTGAGGGTTGGATTCCGGTGGCCGACGACTACGACGACCCCGGTTTCTCCGGCGGCAACACGGATCGGCCCGGGCTGAAACGCCTGATGGCGGACATCGAGCGCGGCCAGATCGACATCGTGGTGGTCTACAAAATCGACCGCCTGACGCGCAGCTTGGCCGACTTCTCCAAGATGGTCGAGGTGTTCGAACGCCACGGCGTGTCCTTTGTGTCGGTCACACAGCAGTTCAACACCACTACCTCAATGGGGCGGCTGATGCTGAACGTGCTGCTGTCTTTCGCCCAGTTCGAACGCGAGGTCACCGGCGAGCGCATCCGCGACAAGATTGCGGCGGCCAAGCGCAAAGGCATGTGGATGGGCGGAGTGCCCACCTTGGGATACGACGTCGAGAACCGCCTGCTGGTCATCAATGAAACCGAGGCAGCGGTGGTGCGGCGTATTTTCGAGGAAATGCTCACCATAGGTTCACCGACAAAGATCGCCGCCAACCTGACCGCCGAAGGCATCACCACCAAGGCGTGGACAACGCAGGATGGCCAGATTCGCAAGGGTGCTCAGATCGATAAGAAATATCTGCACAAAATCCTGCGCAACCGCATCTTCCTCGGCGAAATCTCCCACAAGGGTAAATGGTTCCCCGGCGTCCATGCTGCCATCATTGATCCTGGCCTGTGGGGCCGAGTCCACGAGGTGCTGGCCAAGGATTCACATGGGCGCGCGGTGGAAACCAAAATCCGCTCGCGTACCGATGCCTTGCTGCGCGGCCTACTGTACGCGCCGTCGGGCGAACGGATGTACCCGACCTACTCGCGCAAGAACGGGCGCAAGTATCACTACTACGTGTCCAAATCGGAAAACCGCTTCGGCGCACCGGGCAAGAATTACGAGCGCCTGCCAGCGCCGGAGATCGAGGGCGCAGTGGTGGCCCAGATCCGCACGGTGCTGACCAGCCCGGAGTCGGTCGCATCGGTGGTGCGGCATATCCAACGCAACGGTGCCCAGATCGACGAGGCCGCCACGGTAATGGCGATGGGGCGGCTCAACAACGTGTGGGATCAGTTATTCCCGGTCGAGCGCCATCGCATCGCCAATCTGATGATCGAACGCATCGACCTCATCCACGCGGGTGAGGTTCAAGGGATCAAAGTGAAGTGGCGCGAGATCGGTTGGAATGCGCTGATCGAGGAGTTCGCCCCTGACAGCATCGGTGCCGAGCTGCTCGAGGTGGAAGCCTGATGGACGATTCGATGGAAACCTTCGTGCCCCTGACGTTTCGTCGTCGGGGTGTCCAGCGCGTGGTCACCGACGAGCGCAGTGTCCACGACGTCACGCTGATCGACGGACTGGCCCGCGCCTTTTACTGGCAACACCTGTTGGACACCGGGGCAATGCAAAGCGGTGCCGCCATCGCCCGTGCCGAAAAACTGCACCACTCGGTGGTCAACGAACTGCTGCGCCTGACCCTGCTGGCACCCGACATCATCGAACAGTTCCTGGTGGGCAAACAGCCACGGCGGCTGACATTGATGTGGTTCCAACGAAACCGCCTGATGGTCGATTGGCACGCACAGCGCCAGCTCATGGCCAGCTTCGAGGAGGACGTATGAGCAAAAAACACCGTGGCCAGGTAAAGGGCGACCCGGTGACGTACCAGACGCCGTTGCCCGCTGGCGGCGTGCAGATGGAAACCTTCCTGCCTTGGACGCTGGTGCGCCGGGGTCTGAAGAAGCAGGTCATCACGCCATTGGATGCGCCACAGGAATTTCTGGACGAGGCTCGCCGCGAGCAGCAGGTACGGGAATTGGCGCAAGACACTCCCTTGATACGGGCGCTCGGCCTCGCGCACCACTGGCAGCGCTTGCTGGACGAAGGACGGTTCACGTCGATCACCGAGATCGCCGAGGCCGAAGGACTCGATCTCGGTCGTGCCAGCCGGATTGCCCGATTGGCACAGTTGGCACCGGCCATCGTTGAAGCCTGCGCGACCGGCACATCTTCGGGCGTGACGCTGGAAAGCGTCAGCCGTCGTGCCATTCCCCAGCGCTGGGACGAGCAGCACGAGCGCCTGCGGATTGCGTGATCACCCTCCGCAGCAACTACCTCTGCCGCGCTCCTGAATCGGTGGGCACGGCACCGTGCCATAGGAGCAATACACGCAGCAGTCTCCAGCTTTGGGCTTGAGCACCGCGTGGCACTGTTCGCACTCGTAGAACCACTGGCAGGCGTCCGTTGGCATCGTCTCGGTCTTGGTGTGGCCGCACTCGGGGCAGGTCAGCGTCGATTCCAGCATCACCGCAGTCACTTGGTGCTCCCCACCACGGTCGAGGGGTAACCAGCGTCCTTGGTGGCGCGCATGAGGGCCTCGACGTTGGTCTTCGCATCATCGAATGTCACCTTGGCTTCGCGGTTGTCCAGATTCACGTCGGTCTTGCTGACGCCCGATACCTTGGTCAGCGCCTTCTTGACCGTGATCGGGCAGGTGGCGCAGTTCATACCGGGCACGGACAAGGTGACGGTTTGGGTCGCCGCCCACAGGGGCGCGGCGAAGGCGGTGAATGCGGCCAATGCAACGAGCTTCTTCATGGCAATCTCCTTTCAGTAGAACCAGGGCGCGATCAGCGGGAAGCCGAGCGCGACAATCACCAGCACCACCACGATCCAGAACAGCAGCTTGTAGCTGCGGTTGACGGGCGGCAGCGCACAGACCTGCCCGGGAGCGCAGGCGGCAGCTGGTCGCCAGATGCGGCGGTAGGCGAAGAAAAGCGCCGCCATCGCCGCGCCGATGAACAGGGGCTGGTAGGGTTCGAGCAGCGTCAGGTTGCTGATCCACGCCCCGGAAACGCCGAGCGTGATCAGCACCAAGGGGCCGAGGCAGCAGGTGGAGGCCAGGATGGCGGCTAGGCCGCCGGTCAGTAGCGCACCACGCCCACCGCTGCGGCCATCGGTTGGAGAATCTGTTTTCATAGGGTAAGCTTACTTCCGTACTTAAGTACGGAGTCAAGCGCCATGAATGAACCACCCGAAACCCTGACCATCGGCGTCCTGGCCGATGCCGCCGGGGTCAATGTCGAGACGATCCGCTTCTATCAACGCAAAGGCTTGATGCAGGAGCCCGACCGGCCCCTGGGTGGCATCCGTCGCTACGGTGAGCCGGATCTGGCGCGCGTGCGCTTCATCAAATCGGCCCAGCGCCTGGGATTCAGCCTGGACGAGGTCGGGGACTTGCTAAGGCTTGAGGATGGATCGCACTGCACCGAGGCCCGCGCGCAGGCCGAGCGCAAACTGGCCGATGTGCGCGACCGCTTGGCCGACCTGCGCCGCATCGAAGTCGTGCTGCAGGATCTGGTGCAGCGCTGCTGTGCCGCCCACGGCGAAGTGCGCTGTCCGATGATCCAGGCTCTGCAGGAGGCATGACGATGGAACTGTTGAAAGTCGCCATCCTGTTTGCCGTCACGGCGGTCGCTGAAATCGTCGGCTGCTACTTGCCCTGGCTCGTCCTCAAGCAGGACAAGCCCGCGTGGCTGCTGATACCGGCCGCCTTGTCGCTCGGGCTGTTTGCGTGGCTGTTGACGCTGCACCCGACTGCGGCGGGGCGAACCTACGCGGCCTACGGAGGGATGTACATCGCCGTAGCGCTGGTCTGGCTGCACTTCGTTGATGGCGTGGCCCTGACCCGCTGGGACGTTGCGGGAGCCAGCATCGCCTTGGCCGGTATGGCGGTCATCGCGCTGCAACCGGCGACGGGTGCGTGACGCCCCCGCCTTTCTCCGTTCTCGGTCGCCTGCGCCATGCAGACGAAAAACGCAACTGCTGACCCTCAAACCCGCGAAACCAGCGGATTTCGGCACTTGCACGCTCAAGAGGGCAGCAGAGAACAGAGAGAGAAAAACGGCGGAATGCACGCCAAAAACCGCAAACTCGGGATGGGCGTGCTCAAGAGGCCAAGGCGTGAAACCGCGCCAACACTGGCGTTGCGGGCAAAAAAAATCCCAACCGATAAGGGTTGGGATTTTGGGTATTGGTGGAGCTGGGGGGATTTGAACCCCCGTCCGCAAGCCTTCTTCGAGCAGTTCTACATGTGTAGCCGTCTGTTTTGAGTCTCGCCGCCCAGGTCGCGCAGTGGCACGCTACAGGGGAAGCCAGCACCCTTGGATCTCACGCCGCGTCAAGGTGCCCGACGCAGCGCCAGCCGATGTGAATTACCTCGCAGCCGGGAGGTCTTGCGACCCCCTTGCCCAGCCCATCGGCCTGCTGTTGCGAGGCTCACCGGTGTTTAAGCGGCGAGTGCGAAACGTTCGTCGTTTGCAGTTAGGTTTTTTCTGCGGATTAACGAGGTGACAGAACCTCGACATGCCCTGCTGCGCGTCCGAACCCACGTCGAAACCAGTGCAGCCCCAGGAGAGTGAATTTTAAGGCAGTTATAGAAGTTTCAAGAGTTCCAGAGGCGCAGAAACTTCCGCATCCGCCTGCCAGCTCGAGACGTCGGCCCCGGCACCCAGATAGCCATACCTTGCAGCCACTGTCTGCATGCCTGCGGCCTTGCCGGCAAGAATGTCGCGCTCATCATCACCCACATAGATGCACTGGCCTGGCAGCAGGCTGAGCCTGCGCGCAGCTTCCAGCAGGGGCTCGGGATGCGGCTTGGAATGGGGCGTGGTGTCTCCACTGATCAGGACAGACGCCGCATGGAAGAGTGCCATGGATCTCGCCAGTGGAACACTGAACCGCTCGGCCTTGTTCGTCACGACACCCCACTGCAAGCCCAGCGAAACCAGACGAGACAGCAGATCCGGCACGCCATCGAAGGGCAACGTCCGTTCGGTCATGCATGCCTCGTAGGCGCGAAAGAATTCCTCTTTCAACGCAGGATAGTCCACATGATCGGGCGTGATGTCGAACGCGACACGCAGCATCCCGCGCGCGCCAGACCCAGCGTGCGGTCGGTACAAATCCAGGGGCAACGAAGGCAGGCCACGTCGCACCCGCATGCCGTCTGCGGCGGACCCGAGATCCGAGGCGCTGTCGATCAGGGTTCCGTCCAGATCGAACAACACGGCCCGCACGCCGTGGAACACGCGTACGCTCATGGTTTGCGCGTGGCAAACAGGTAGTTCACGCTCGTATCGTCGCTCAACCAGTAGCGTCCCGTCAAAGGGTTGTATTCCATGCCTCGCGTCTGCAGCAGATCCAGTCCCGCAACCCTGCAGTGTCCGGCCAGCTCGCTGGGGCGGATGAATTTGGCGTATTCGTGTGTTCCCCTGGGCAGCAACTGGAGCACATACTCAGCTCCCAGTACCGCAAACAGAAATGCCTTGGCGTTGCGGTTCAAGGTGGAGAAGAACACCCAGCCACCAGGCTTGACGAGCGTCGAGCATGAACGAACGATGGAACCGGGGTCGGGCACGTGCTCAAGCATCTCCATGCAGGTGACCACATCGAACTCACCGGGATGCTCCAGCGCCATCGCTTCCGCGCTGATTTCCTGGTAGCTGACATCGCTGGTCCCCGCCTCCAGCGCGTGCAACTGGGCCACCTTCAGAGCCTTCACCGACAGATCGATGCCCGTCACCCGGGCGCCCTTGCGCGCCATGGAGTCGGCCAGGATTCCCCCGCCACACCCAATGTCCAGTACATTCTTGCCGGCCAATCCGGCCAGACCGTCAATCCAACCCAGACGCAGCGGATTGATCTGATGCAAGGGACGAAATTCGCTGTCCGGGTCCCACCAGCGATGCGCGAGATCGGAAAACTTGGCCAGTTCGGCCGGATCGGCATTGACGTTCGGATTCATGCGTTGATTATCGCCAGCCCAATAAAAAACCGCGCCGAAGCGCGGTTTTCCTGATCAGAACCGAATCAATCAGTTCTTGCGGGTGCCGACCACTTCGACTTCCACGCGACGGTTCTTGGCGCGGCCTTCGCGGGTGGCGTTGTCGGCCACCGGCTGGGTCAGGCCCTTGCCTTCGGTGTAGATACGGTTGCTTTCGATGCCCTTGCTCACCAGATAGGCCTTCACGGCTTCAGCACGGCGGTTGGACAGCGCCTGGTTGTAGCTGGCAGCACCGGTGGAGTCGGTGTGGCCCACAGCGATGACGACTTCCAGAGCGATGCCGGACACCTTGCCAGCCAGATCGTCCAGCTTGGCCTTGCCTTCGGGCTTGAGAACAGCCTTGTCGAAGTCGAAGAAGGCGTCAGCGGCGTAGGTCACTTTGGAAGCGACGGGAGCCGGTGCGGGAGCGGGTGCCGGTGCGGGAGCAGGTGCAGCGGCGGGAGCGGGAGCAGGTGCGGGGGCCGGAGCCGGGGCGGCCACCGGAACGATCGCGCCGTCGCAGCCTTGAGCAGCGGTGGCCGGGGTCCAGTTGGCATCGCGCCAGCAGAGTTCATTCGTGCCGTTTTTCCAGACCAGTTCGCTGGTGCCATTGCGCCAGTTGTCGATGGTTTGGGCGCCGGCGGCGGTTGCCATGGCGGCGGTTGCCAACAGCATTGCCACTTTGTTAAGTTTTTTCATGGTTTTCCTCTATATAGGCCGCAGACAGACTGCGTAACAAGAACGACGCTTCAAGTGACCACCACTAAAAACGCTGGAATTTATTGTGCCACAAGCGCGCAATGCCAGACGGGCCGGCCAATGCGGTGGTGTCACCCGGTACAACCCACCCGGCCATTCGTTGTGGATGTACAACAAATTAACCAAAGTGGTGTAGGAGAACACGCCGCTTAAAATCTTGGGTTGCCTTAAGGCTCATTCACGCATCACATCACCTCGCTCATGACACAGTTCGCCAAAGAGACCCTGCCCATCAGTCTTGAAGAGGAAATGAGGCGCAGCTACCTCGACTACGCCATGAGCGTGATCGTGGGCCGCGCCCTGCCCGATGCCCGGGACGGTCTCAAACCTGTGCATCGCCGGGTGCTGTTCGCCATGCACGAGCTGAACAATGACTGGAACCGCCCGTACAAGAAATCGGCCCGCATCGTGGGCGACGTCATCGGTAAATACCACCCGCACGGCGACAGTGCCGTGTACGACACCATCGTCCGCATGGCGCAGGACTTCTCGCTGCGCCACATGCTGGTGGACGGCCAGGGCAACTTCGGATCGGTCGACGGCGACAACGCGGCGGCCATGCGCTACACCGAAATCCGCCTGTCGAAGATCGCCCACGAGATGCTGGCAGACATCGACAAGGAAACCATCGATTTCCAGCCGAACTATGACGGCAGTGAAAAGGAACCTACCGTTCTCCCCAGCAAGTTGCCCAACCTGCTGGTCAACGGTTCTGCCGGCATCGCGGTCGGCATGGCCACGAACATTCCACCCCACAACCTCAACGAGGTGGTGGACGCCTGCCTTCACCTTCTGAAGAGTCCTGAGGCCACCATCGATGAGTTGATGGAGATCATCCCGGCCCCCGACTTCCCCACCGCCGGCATCATCTACGGCATCCAGGGCGTGAAGGATGGCTATCGGACCGGGCGTGGCCGTGTGGTGATGCGCGCCAAGTGCCACTTCGAAGACATCGACCGCGGCCAGCGCCAGGCCATCATCGTGGATGAGCTGCCTTACCAGGTCAACAAGAAGACGCTGCAGGAACGCATCGCCGAACTGGTGCATGAGAAGAAGATCGAAGGCATCAGCCACATCCAGGATGAGTCGGACAAATCCGGCATGCGCCTGGTGATCGAACTCAAGCGGGGCGAAGTGCCTGAAGTGGTGCTCAACAACCTGTACAAGCAGACGCAGCTGCAGGACACCTTCGGTATCAATATGGTGGCGCTGGTCGACGGCCAACCGCGCCTGTGCAACCTGAAAGACCTGATCCAGGTGTTCCTGGAGCACCGCCGCGAGGTCGTGACCCGGCGCACGGTATTCAACCTGCGCAAGGCCCGCGAGCGTGGCCATGTGCTGGAAGGCCTGGCTGTCGCCCTGGCCAACATCGACGACTTCATCCGCATCATTCGGGAGTCGCCCACCCCGCCGGTAGCCAAGGCCGAACTGATGGCGCGCCCCTGGGACAGCCAGTTGGTGCGCGAAATGCTCACCCGCACCCGCGCCGATGGCGGCGTGATCAATGCCGACGACTACCGGCCCGATGGCCTGGAGAGAGAGTTCGGCATGGGTGGCGACGGCCTGTACCGCCTCTCGGAGACCCAGGCCCAGGAAATCCTCCAGATGCGCCTGCAGCGCCTGACTGGCCTCGAGCAGGACAAGATCGTGGCCGAATACAAGGAGGTCATGGGCGAGATCGACGACCTGCTCGACATCCTGGCCAAGCCCGAACGCGTCTCCACGATCATCGGCGAAGAGCTGATCGTGGTGAAGCAGGAGTTCGGCCAGACCAAGCTGGGCGCGCGCCGCAGCCTGATCGAACACAACGCACAGGACCTCGCGACCGAGGACCTGATCACGCCGACCGACATGGTCGTCACGCTCAGCCACAACGGCTACATCAAGAGCCAGCCGCTGTCGGAGTACCGCTCGCAGAAGCGCGGCGGGCGCGGCAAGCAGGCGACGGCCACAAAGGAAGACGACTGGATCGACCAGCTCTTCATCGCCAACACGCACGACTACATCCTGTGCTTCTCTAACCGGGGGCGCCTGTACTGGCTCAAGGTCTGGGAAGTGCCCGCGGGTTCGCGCGGTTCGCGTGGCCGCCCCATCGTCAACATGTTCCCGCTGCAGGAAGGCGAAAAGATCAACGTCGTGCTGCCTTTGACGGGCGAAATGCGCAGCTTCCCATCCGACCGCTATGTCTTCATGGCCACGTCCATGGGCACGGTCAAGAAGACAGCGCTGGACGAGTTCAGCAACCCACGCAAGGCCGGCATCATCGCGGTGGATCTCGACGAAGGTGACTTCCTCATCGGCGCCGCGCTCACGGATGGCCAGCATGACGTGATGCTCTTCAGCGACGGCGGCAAAGCCGTGCGTTTCGACGAGAACGACGTCCGGCCCATGGGCCGCAATGCGCGCGGCGTGCGCGGCATGATGATCGAAGACACACAAAGCGTGATCGCGATGCTGGTGGCCGAGGACGAAGAACAGAGCGTTCTCACCGCCACCATCAACGGCTACGGCAAGCGAACGCCCATTGCCGAGTACACGCGCCATGGACGCGGCACCAAGGGCATGATTGCGATCCAGCAAAGTGAACGCAATGGCAAGGTGGTTGCCGCCACGCTGGTGCACAAGGATGACGAGATCATGCTCATCACCGACAAGGGCGTGCTGGTGCGCACCCGCGTGTCGGAGATTCGCGAGATGGGTCGCGCCACGCAGGGCGTGACGCTCATCGCACTGGATGAAGGCGCTGAACTCTCGGGCCTGCAGCGCATTGTGGAGAACGACGCCAACGTGCCGGAACTCGGCGACGCAGGCGAAGCAGACGACACGGGCACCGAGCCGTGATGGCGCGCCCCTACAACTTCTCCGCCGGCCCGGCAGCCATGCCAGCGGAAGTGCTGCAGCAGGCCGCATCGGAAATGCTTGATTGGCACGGCAGCGGCATGAGCGTCATGGAGATGAGCCACCGCGGACAAGAGTTCGGTGCAATCCTCAAGTCCACCGAAGCAGACCTGCGTGAGTTGCTCGCGGTGCCGGAAAATTTTCGCATCCTGTTCATGCAGGGTGGCGGCCTGGGTGAAAACGCCATCGTGCCTCTCAACCTGTCTCGTGGGGAAACCGTTGACTTCGTCGTCACCGGCAGCTGGAGCAAGAAGTCGCTCAAGGAGGCCCGCCGCTATTGCACGGCCCGCGTGGCCGCGAGCAATGAGGCCGATCATCACACCCATCTGCCGGCACCAGCCACCTGGCAACTCAGCCGGGATGCGCGTTACGTGCATCTGTGCAGCAACGAAACCATCAACGGCGTGGAAGTTCATGAGCTGCCGGACCTGAAGGCCCTTGGCGCCGACGCACCGCTGGTCATCGACTTCTCGTCCCATGTGGCATCGCGCACCGTGGACTGGTCGCGCGTGGGCCTGGCCTTTGGCGGTGCGCAGAAGAACCTCGGGCCGGCGGGTCTCACCCTTGTGGTGGTGCGCGAAGACCTGCTCGGTCACGCGCTGCAGATCTGCCCCTCTGCGTTCGACTACAAGACCGTGGCCGACAACCACTCGATGTACAACACGCCGCCTACATATGCCATCTACATGGCCGGGCTCACCTTCCAATGGCTCAAGCGCCAGACCGAAGGAGCGCTGCGTGGCGTGGCGGCGATGGAAGCGCGCAACGTCGCCAAGGCCGATCTGTTGTACGGCTGTATCGACGAGTCGGCCTTCTACAGCAACCAAGTTGCGAAAGACTGCCGCTCGCGCATGAATGTGCCTTTCTTCCTGCGCGACGAGTCCCGCAACGAAGCGTTCCTGGCCGGAGCGAAGGCAGCAGGCCTTCTGCAACTCAAGGGGCACAAGTCCGTGGGCGGCATGCGCGCAAGCATCTACAACGCCATGCCCATTGAAGGCGTGCAGGCTCTGGTGGCCTACATGCGTGAGTTTGAAAAAACACAGGCCTGAACCGATGACCCTTCCCTCACAGTCCGAAGCCCTGGGCGCGTTGCGCGTCCAGATCGACGCACTGGACCAGCAACTGCTGAGCCTGCTCAACGAACGCGCCCGCGTCGCTGAGAAAGTGGGCGACATCAAGCGCGCTGAAGGCTCCCCGTTCTTCCGGCCGGATCGGGTTGCGCAAGTCATCGAGAAGATCCAGGGTGCCAATCAGGGCCCTTTGCTGAATCAGCATGTCGCCTCGATCTGGCGCGAGATCATGTCCGCGTGCCTGGCATTGGAAGCGCCCCAGCGTGTTGCCGTGCTCGGCCCCCAGGGGACGTTCTGCGAACAGGCCGCCATCGAGTTCTTCGGCGGTGCTGCCAACCTGATCTACTGCGCCAACTTCGACGAAGTCTTCCACGCCACCGCGGCCGGCACAGCCCAGTTCGGTGTCGTCGGCATGGAGAACTCCACCGAGGGCGTAGTGGCCCGCTCGCTGGACCTTTTCCTGCGTTCGCCCGTGCATGTGGTGGGTGAAGTGAGCCTGCTGATCCGGCACAACCTGCTGCGCCAGGTCAATCACCTCGAAGGCGTCGAAGTGGTCATGGCGCATCCGCAGGCGCTGGCCCAATGCCAGAACTGGCTCACTCAGCACCTGCCGAACGCGGAACGACGTGCGGTGTCGAGCAACGCAGAAGGCGCTCGGTTGGCGGCAGAGAATCCGGCCTGGGCCGGTCTGGCGAGCGAACGGGCGGCCGCCCAGTTCGGACTGCATATCGTGGCGCACGCCATCCAGGACGAGGCCTACAACCGCACGCGCTTTGCCGTGATCACATTGCCGCAGACCCTGGCCATGCCCCCGGCTTCTGGCCGCGACTGCACCAGCCTGGTGGTGTCCGTACCGAACCGGCCTGGTGCCGTGCACGACCTGCTCGTGCCGCTCAAGAACAACGGCGTGTCGATGACACGCTTCGAATCGCGCCCGGCCAAGTCGGGCCAGTGGGAGTACTACTTCTACATCGATCTCGCCGGTCATCCGTCTCAACCGCATGTGGCCGCCGCACTGCAGGAACTCCAGGGTCTGTGTGCCTTCTACAAGGTGCTGGGCGCGTATCCGGTGAACGAATGATGTTTGAACAACTGGGATTGATCGGCTGCGGAATGATGGGTGGCTCGTTCGCGCTGGCGCTCAAGCGCGCGGGCCTGGTCAAGCGCGTCGTGGGCTACAGCAAGTCGCCCTCCACCACCGAACGCGCGCGGCAGCTTGGTGTGATCGACGTCGAAGCCCCCTCGGCCCTGCTGGCTGTATCCGGCGCCGACCTCGTGCTGCTGGCCGTGCCGGTCTCTGCCACCGAAGCCACTTTCAAGGCGATCCGCCATCTCGTGCGCAGCAATGTGCTGATCATGGATGTCGGCTCCACCAAGCGCGAGGTGATCGATGCGGCACGCCGCGTGTTGAAGGATCAGGTCGGCGTGTTCGTTCCGGCCCACCCCATCGCGGGCAAGGAGGTCGCCGGCGTCGAACATGCCGACGCGGACTTGTACCAGGGCCGCCAGGTCATCCTCACCCCGATCGAACGCACGCTGACCACACAGCTCGACAAGGCTGCCCAGCTCTGGACCGCCCTGGGCTGCCATGTCAAACAGATGTCGCCAGAAGCGCACGATGCGGCGTATGCCGCCGTGAGCCACCTCCCTCACATGGTGGCCTTCGCCTTGATGAACGCCATCCATGGCCAGAGTGAGGCACAGGATTTTCTCTCACTGGCAGGCCCGGGTTTTCGCGACTTCACGCGCATCGCCGCCAGCGATCCTGCGGTATGGCGCGACATCCTCATGTCCAACCGCGAGGAACTGCTGGCGCAGTCGCGCCACTTCCAGCGCGCGCTTCATGCACTGGAAACGGCCATCAACGCCGGCAATCCGGATGCGCTGGAAGCCCTGATCGAACAGGCCAGCAGCGCGCGCTCGCGTTGGCGCATGACCGCCGTCAAGCCCCGCAGCTGAGCGCCGCGGCGGGCGACGCTCAACCTCTTTCGCGCATGTTTGCCATCCCCCACCTCGATATCCCGCCGCTGGCCAGTGCCGGTGGCACGATCCGGCTACCCGGCTCCAAGAGCATTTCCAACCGCGTGCTGCTGCTCGCCGCACTCAGCGTGGGGCACACGGACATCACCGATCTGCTCGACTCCGACGACACCCGTGTGATGCTGAAAGCCCTTGCCGAACTCGGCTGCCGCATCGAGCCGCAAGCCGATGGCGCACTGCGCATCCACGGCGTGGGCGGAGCGCTACCCGTGCAACGCGCGAAGCTGTTCCTTGGCAACGCGGGCACGGCCATGCGGCCCCTCACCGCCTCGCTCGCCCTGCTGGCCACCCGACATGGGGGTGAATTCGAGCTCAGTGGTATTCCGCGCATGCACGAGCGGCCCATCGGCGATCTCGTCGACGCCCTGCGCCAGCTCGGCTGCCCCGTCACCTGCCTGGCCAACGAGGGCTATCCACCCCTGCGACTCGGAGACGGGCAACCCCATGCGCTGCAACTGGAGCAACCCATCCGCGTGCGCGGAGATGTCTCCAGCCAGTTCCTGACGGCGCTGCTGCTCGCCCTGCCGCTCGTGGCACAGGAGAGCGACGTCGCCATCGAGGTCGTTGGCGAACTCATCTCACGCCCCTACATCGAGATCACGCTCAACCTGCTTGAGCGCTTTGGCGTCAACGTGCGACGCGACGGCTGGGAGCGGTTCACCATTTCCGCGGGCAGCCGCTACGCGTCACCGGGGCGCATTGCGGTCGAAGGCGACGCCTCTTCCGCGAGCTACTTCATCGCGCTGGGCGCGCTTGCGCCCGCCACCCCAGGCACCGATGGCATCACCATCGAAGGCGTGGGTCTGTCGTCGATCCAGGGCGACATCCGTTTCGTCGAAGCCGCGCGCCTCATGGGTGCGAACATTGCGGGTGAGGCGAACCGCCTGCACATCCGGCGCGGCACCTGGCCGCTCAAGGCGATCGATCTGGATTGCAACCACATCCCCGATGCGGCGATGACGCTCGCGGTGATGGCGCTCTACGCCGACGGAACGACGACACTGAGCAACATCGCCAGCTGGCGCGTCAAGGAAACCGACCGCATCGCGGCCATGGCCACGGAAGCCCGCAAGCTCGGCGCCAGCGTGGAAGAAGGTGCGGACTACATCCGCATCACGCCGCCGGCCCGCCCCCAGGACTGGCGCGCCGCCTCCATCCACACCTACGACGACCACCGCGTCGCGATGTGCTTCTCGCTGGCCGCCTTCAATCCGGCGCACCTCCCCGTGCGCATCGAAGACCCGAAGTGCGTCGCCAAGACCTTCCCGGACTACTTCGAGACGTTGTTCCAGGTGTGCGCCACACCCATCGAGAACATCCCAGTGATCTGCGTCGACGGCCCCACCGCCTCGGGCAAGGGCACACTGTCGGCTGAGGTCGCGGAGCAGCTGGGCTACCACCTGCTGGACTCCGGGGTGCTGTACCGTCTGGTGGGTCTCGCGGCCGAGCAGGCGGGCCTGTCCACGGCGGAACCCGACTTGAAAGACCCTGCGCATGCCCGTCGCCTGGGCGAACTGGCCGCCGGACTCCGCGTGCGCTTCGAAGGCCAGAAAACCCTGTTCGAGGGGCGCGACGTCACCGACGACCTGCGGACCGAAAGCGCCGGGATGGCCGCCTCCCGAGTCTCTTCTGTGGCCGAGGTGCGGCAGGCTCTGCTGGGCCTTCAGCATGCCTTTCGCCAGCTGCCAGGCCTGGTGGCCGACGGGCGCGACATGGGCACCGTGATCTTCCCTGACGCGCGGATGAAGGTGTTCCTCACCGCCAGCGCCGAACAACGCGCCGTACGGCGCCATAAGCAGTTGATTTCAAAGGGAATTGCTGCTAATATCGACGGTCTTTTGGCGGATTTGAAGGCGCGCGACCTGAGGGACATATCCCGCACGCACGCACCTCTCAAGGCCGCCGAGGATGCCTTGCAACTGGACAATTCCGGCATGGACATCGAGCAATCGGTGCAGCAGGTTCTTGACTGGTGGCAGGGCAGGACAGCGTTCTCAGGCAGCTGAGCACGCTCTTGTTGGCCCCGACGGCACAGCCGGGCGTTCCCTGCCCGCAGGCCCGAGGGTTCTTTTCACTTAACCCCGCGGTGTCACGCACCGCAATGTCAACGCCGCCCATCCGTCGATCCCTGCGCCCACCCGGCTCTGCCGGAAGAACGCGTCGACGCTGAGTGGCTGAGGAAATTCAATGTCTGAATCTTTTGCCGCCCTTTTTGAAGAGTCCCTGAAACGCGCCGAAATGCGCTCGGGCGAAGTCATCACCGCCGAGGTGGTCCGCATCGAGCACAACCACGTGGTGGTCAATGCCGGCCTGAAGTCGGAGGCCTACGTGCCCCTGGCCGAATTCAAGAACGACCAGGGCGAACTCGAGGTGCAAGTCGGTGACTTCGTCTCCGTCGCCATCGACTCCGTGGAAAACGGCTTCGGCGACACCCTGCTGTCGCGCGACAAGGCCAAGCGCCTGGCTTCCTGGATGTCCCTGGAAAAGGCCCTCGAATCCGGCGAATTCGTCACCGGCACCACTTCCAGCAAGGTCAAGGGCGGCCTCAAGGTCATGGTCAACGGCATCAGCGCCTTCCTGCCGGGCTCGCTGGTCGACAGCCGTCCGACCAAGGACCTGACCCCGTACGAAAACAAGACCCTGGAATTCAAGGTCATCAAGCTCGACCGCAAGCGCAACAACGTGGTACTGAGCCGCCGCGCCGTGGTGGAAGCCTCCATGGGCGAAGAGCGCGCCAAGCTGATGGACACCCTGAAGGAAGGCGCCATCGTTCACGGCGTGGTCAAGAACATCACCGAATACGGTGCGTTCGTCGACCTGGGTGGCATCGACGGCCTGCTGCACATCACCGACATGGCATGGCGCCGCGTGCGTCACCCGAGCGAAGTGGTCACGGCCGGCCAGGAGATCACCGCCAAGATCCTCAAGTTCGACACCGAGAAGCACCGCGTCTCGCTGGGTCTCAAGCAGATGGGCGACGACCCGTGGATGGGCGTTTCGCGCCGCTACCCGCAAGGCACCCGCATGTTCGGCAAGATCACCAACATCGCCGACTACGGCGCGTTCGTGGAACTCGAGCCCGGCATCGAAGGCCTGGTGCACGTCTCCGAAATGGACTGGACCAACAAGAACGTGGCCCCGTCCAAGCTGGTGTCGCTGGGTGACGAAGTCGAAGTCATGGTGCTCGACATCGATGAAGACAAGCGCCGCATCTCGCTGGGCATGAAGCAGTGCCGCGCCAACCCCTGGCACGAATTTGCTGAGCAGACCAAGCGCGGTGACCGCGTCAAGGGCCCGATCAAGTCGATCACCGACTTCGGCGTGTTCGTGGGTCTGGCCGCCGGCATCGATGGCCTGGTGCACCTGTCCGACCTGTCCTGGAACGAGCCCGGCGAGTCCGCCGTGCGCAACTACAAGAAGGGCCAGGAAGTCGAAGCCATCGTTCTGGCCATCGACGTGGAGCGCGAACGCATCTCCCTGGGCATCAAGCAGCTCGACGGCGACCCGTTCACCACTTTCGTGTCGGTGAACGACAAGGGTTCGATCGTGACCGGCAAGGTCAAGACCGTGGACGCCAAGGGCGCCGAGATCGACCTGGGTGAAGACGTGCTGGGTTACCTGCGTGCCAGCGAAATCAGCCGTGACCGCGTGGAAGACGCACGCAACGTGCTGAAGGAAGGCGACGAAGTCACCGCCGTGGTGGTGAACGTCGATCGCAAGACGCGCAACATCCAGCTGTCCATCAAGGCCAAGGATGCCGCCGACCAGCAGGAAGCCATGGCCAACCTGAGCCAGCAGTCTTCCCGCGAAAACGCCGGTACCACCAGCCTCGGTGCTCTGCTGCGCGCCAAGCTGGACAACAACCAGAACTGAAGCGGAACCGGATCGGCGCCGGATTGAACAGTCCGCCCGCAAGGGCGGCATTCTGTCCGGCGCTGTTCCTCAACGGCCCTCTATTCAAACCACATGACCCGCAGCGACCTCGTTGAAGCCCTGGCCAACCGTTTTGGCCAACTCACCCACCGCGATGCCGAGTTCGCCGTGAAGGCGATCCTGGACGCCATGGGCGACGCCTTGGTAAAGGGGCACCGCATCGAGATCCGGGGTTTTGGCAGTTTCTCCGTCAACCGCCGGTCACCGCGCATCGGGCGCAACCCGCGCTCCGGTGAGAGCGTGATGATTCCCGAAAAGCGTGTGCCTCACTTCAAGCCGGGCAAAGCCCTGCGCGAAGAGGTCGACAAGAAGACCGCCGAGATTCTGGGCCGCGAAACCCAGAAGAGCACCTGAACAGGCCCGCTCGCTACAATCGTCCGACCACAAAGGGGACGACGTGAAATACCTGATGTGGCTGCTCAATGCAGCCCTTTTTTTTGTGCTGTTCGCCTTCGCGCTGAACAACCAGGACAGCGTGACGCTCCACCTGTTCTTTGGTGCCAGCTGGCAGGCGCCTCTGGTGCTGGTGATCCTGGTCGCGCTGGTGATCGGCGTTTTCCTCGGCGTGCTCGTGATGCTGCCGCTGTGGCTGCGCGCAAGGCGCTCGCGCCGTGCGGGCGCCACCAGCTCGGTACTGCACAGCACGGCCTTCGAGGGCGACACCACCCTGCTGCCGCCTGAAACGATCGATCGCCGGCATGGACTTTGATTTCACCTGGCTGTTCTGGGGCCTTCCCCTTGCATTCGCCCTGGGCTGGGGGGCCTCCCGGTTCGACCTGCGCCAATGGCGCATGGAAGGCCGGCAAGCGCCCAAGGCCTACTTCCGTGGACTGAACCACCTGCTCAACGAGCAGCAGGATCAGGCCATCGACGCTTTCATCGAAGCGGTACAGGGCGACCCTGACACCGCCGAACTGCATTTCGCCCTGGGCAACCTCTTCCGCCGCCGGGGTGACTACGACCGTGCCGTGCGCGTGCACGAGCACCTTCTCTCGCGCGCCGACATCAGCCGCAAGGACCGTGACCGCGCCCAGCATGCGCTGGCGCTCGATTTCCTCAAGGCGGGTCTGCTGGATCGCGCAGAGTCCGCGCTGCACAAGCTTCAGGGTTCGGCTTTCGAGGGCGAGGCCTTGCTCGCGTTGCTGGGACTGTATGAGCGTTCACGAGACTGGCCGCAAGCCAAGCTCATCGCGCAGCGCCTCGAAGACGCCGAACAGGGCAGCTTCGCCACCCGCCTGGCGCACTACCTGTGCGAAGAGGCCGAACTTGCGCAGCGCAGCGGCGACAGCGCCAAGGCCCTGCGACTGCTGGAAGAGGCGGTACAGCGTGCGCCGCAACTTGCGCGAGGCTGGATGTCGCTCTCGATCCTCAGGAGCCAGGCATCGGATGCATCAGGGGCATTCGACGCACTCGTGCGGTTGAACCAGAACGCACCACAGAACCTGCCCCTGGCCGCGCGCGCCCTGGTGGAACTCGCCCGACAGACCGGGCGCGAAGCCGAGGCCCTGAAGCTGCTGCAGGCGAGCGACGAACGCTCGCCCTCGATCGATGTGACGGAAGCCCTTGCCAGCCTGAGCAGTGGCACCGAGGCCGTGCGCGACCGCTACCTCAGCCACCTGGAACGCGAGCCGTCCCTGGTGATCACCACACAGTGGATGGCGGGCGAGGCGCTGTCCGGCCCGGTCGCGCACGCACGCGTGCAGCAGGCGCTGGAGCACGCCAGCGCACCGCTGCGGCGCTACCGCTGCGCCGCTTGCGGCTTCGAGGCGCGCCAGCATTTCTGGCAGTGCCCAGGTTGCCAGACCTGGGACAGCTACCCCGCACGGCGCGTGGAAGAGTTGTAGTCAGGCCTTGCCGTAACCACCGCCGCCCGGCGTGTGGATCTCAAAGACATCGCCCACTTCCATCTCGGCCTGGCCGATATGCGCCAGGTCTTCGGTGCGCCCGTCGGTGCGCACGACGCGGTTGACGCCGAGCGCGCCCGGTGCGCCACCCGCCATGCCAAATGCCGGGTGCACACGGCCATTGGAGATAATGCTGGCGGTCATGGGCTCCAGGAAGCGCACGCGGCGCACACCGCCGTTGCCACCGCGCCATCGTCCAGCGCCACCGGAGTCGATACGGATCTCGTAGCTCTCCAGCCGCACCGGAAAGCGGAACTCCAGCACCTCGGGATCGGTCAGGCGTGAGTTCGTCATGTGGGTCTGCACCACGCTCGTGCCATCGAACCCATCGCCCGCGCCACTGCCTCCGGAGATGGTTTCGTAGTACTGGTGCGCGGCGTTGCCGAAAGTGAAGTTGTTCATCGTGCACTGGCTGGCCGCCATCACGCCCAGCGCACCATACAGCGCGTTGGTGATGCAGCTCGAGGTTTCCACATTGCCCGCCACCACCGATGCCGGCGGATTGGGGTTGAGCATGGAGCCCGGCGGAATGATCACCTTCAGGGGCTTGAGGCAACCGGCGTTGAGCGGGATGTCGTCGTCGACCAATGACCGGAACACATACAGCACCGCTGCCATGCACACCGCGGTAGGCGCGTTGAAGTTGTTGAGCTGCTGCGGCGAGGTGCCGGTGAAATCGATCTCGGCGCTGCGTTCAACCGCATTCACACGAACACTCACCTGGATCTGTGCACCGTTATCCAGCGGCAGCATGTACTGGCCATCCTTCAGGCGCGTGATGACGCGCCGCACCGACTCTTCCGCGTTGTCCTGCACATGGCGCATATAAGCCTGCACCACATCCAGGCCGAACTGCTCGACCATCTTGCGCAGTTCCTGCACGCCCTTCTCGTTGGCGGCGATCTGCGCCTTCAGATCGGCCATGTTCTGCTGCGGGTTGCGCGATGGAAACTTGCCACTCTGCAGCAGCGCCACCATCTCGGCTTCGCGCAACACGCCACGGTCTACCAGCTTCACGTTGTTGATCTGCACCCCCTCTTCCTCGATCCGCGTGGAGAACGGCGGCATGGAGCCGGGCGTGGTGCCACCGATGTCTGCATGGTGGCCACGCGAGCCCACATAGAACGTGGGCTGGCTACCCAGATAGACGGGCGTGATCACGGTCACGTCCGGCAGGTGCGTGCCGCCGTGGTATGGGTCGTTGAGCGCGTACACGTCGCCGGGCTGCATGCGGCCGCCGTTCTCGCGGATCACCGTCTTGATGCTCTCGCCCATGGAGCCCAGATGCACGGGCATGTGCGGCGCGTTGGCGATGAGATTGCCTTCGGCATCAAACAGCGCACATGAAAAATCCAGGCGCTCCTTGATGTTGACCGAGTACGCCGTGTTCTGCAGCTGCAGCCCCATCTGTTCGGCGATGTTCATGAACAGGTTGTTGAAGACCTCCAGCAGCACCGGGTCCACCGTCGTACCCACGGCATACGTAACAGTTCGCGGCACGCGACGGTCCAGAACCAGATGGTCGAGCGCCGTGAGCACGGCCTCCCAGCCGGGTTCGACGACCGTGGTCGCGTTCTTCTCGGCAATGATCGCAGGCCCCGGAATCGCATCGCCAGGCCGCAGGTCTTCACGCACAACGAGCGCGGCATCGAGCCACTGGCCACCGGAATACACGCGCACCGTTTCGCGGCGCGGCACTTCACGCGGCTCGTGCGTGTCAAGCCGCGGTTCTTGCGGCGCGTCCCCGGCCACCACGGCCTCGACCGACACCGCCTCCACCACGAGGCGCTTGCCCTGCATGAGAAAGGCGAAGCGCTGCCGGTAGGCTGTCTCGAAGCGCGCCTCGATCTCGGCAAGGCGACCGAAGGGCACGACCAGGGCCGAATCAGACCCCTCGTAGCGCACGTGCACGCGGCGGTGCATCGTGGTCTCGCCCGCGTTCACCTGCTGACGCTGCAACTCCGCACGCGCCGCATCGGCCAGGGCATCGAGCGCACCGGCCACTTCGGGCAAGGTCTCTGCCACCAGCGGCCGCTCGATGGCCTGCTCGCGGATCACGTTCTGGTCGGCCAGACCCATGCCGTACGCGCTGAGCACGCCCGCCAGCGGGTGCACGAACACGCGCGTCATGCCCAGTGCGTCGGCCACAAGGCAGGCATGCTGCCCGCCCGCACCGCCAAAGCACTGCAGGGTGTAGCGCGTCACGTCATAGCCACGGGCCACGGAGATCTTCTTGATCGCGTTCGCCATCTGCTGCACCGCGATGTTGATGAAGCCCTCTGCCACCTCCTCGGGCAAGCGACCGGTCTGCGCCGCGAGTTCGCCGAATTTCTTCTGCACCGCTTCCAGGCTCAGCGCCTCGTCGGCCTTGGGGCCGAACACCTTCGGAAAGTGGCGCGGCTGGATCTTGCCTGTCATCACGTTCGCGTCGGTCACCGCCAGCGGACCACCGCGCCGATAGCTCGCCGGGCCCGGGTTGGCACCTGCGCTCTCGGGGCCCACGCGAAAACGGGAACCGTCGAACGAAAGGATGGAGCCGCCACCGGCGGCCACCGTGTGGATGCTCATCATCGGTGCGCGCATGCGCACGCCAGCCACCTGGGTCTCGAACTCGCGTTCGAACTCGCCGGCGTAATGCGACACATCGGTCGACGTGCCGCCCATGTCGAAGCCGATCACCTTGCCATGCCCCGCCAGGCCGGCCGTGCGGGCCATGCCGACGATACCGCCCGCCGGGCCGGAGAGGATCGCGTCCTTGCCCTGGAAGGCGTGGGCATCGGTCAACCCACCGGAGGACTGCATGAAGAACAGCTTCACGCCCGGCATCTCGCTCGCGACCTGCTCCACGTAGCGGCGGAGGATGGGCGAGAGATACGCGTCCACCACGGTGGTGTCACCGCGGCTCACGAACTTCATGAGCGGGCTGGTGCCATGCGAAGTGCTCACCTGCGTGAACCCGACTTCGCGCGCGATGCGGGCAGCAGCCTCTTCGTGCGCGGTGAAGCGATAACCGTGCATGAACACCACGGCCACGCTGCGCAGGCCGCGCGAGTGGGCAACCTGCAGGCTGGTGCGCAACTGCACTTCGTCCAGCGGGTGCAGCACATCGCCGTGGGCGCCGACGCGCTCCTGTGCCTCGATCACTTCGGCGTACAGCAGTTCGGGCAGCACGATGTGGCAATCGAACAGACGCGGTCGGTTCTGGTAGGCGATGCGCAGCGCATCGCGAAAGCCGTGCGTGGTGACGAGCAGCGTGGGTTCGCCCTTGCGCTCCAGCAGCGCGTTCGTGGCCACCGTGGTGCCCATCTTCACGCACTCCACCTGCTCGGGCGTCACCGGCTCACCGGCTTGCAAGCCCAGCAGATGCCGGATGCCGGCGACCGCCGCGTCGCGGTATTGCTCCGGGTTCTCGGAGAGCAGCTTGTGCGTGACCAGAGAGCCATCGGGTCGCCGGGCCACGATGTCGGTGAAGGTGCCGCCCCGGTCGATCCAGAATTGCCAGCGGGACGCCTGCGTGGTGGTGTTCATGTTCAAGCTCAGAGTGATGCGGCGGAGCGCGCGGCCTGGTCGTAGATGCCGGAGAGCACGCGCAACAATCGCGCGAGCTGGCCGATGTCGTGGTTCAACGCGTCATCCGCCTTGAGCGCATCGATCAGACAGGTTTCGCGGATCTCGCGATAGCGCGTGACGTAACCCTTGCCGGTCTCGGTGGGCGCATAGGTCACCTCCTTGCCGTTCTTGCTCGACTCGACCATGCCCAGGCTCTGCAGCTTCTTGAGCGAGTAATTCACCAGGTGCGTGTCTTCCACGTTCATGATGAAAGCGATGTCGGCCAGGCGCTTGTCACGCGCGCGGTGCGACACGTGGTGCAGCACCAGCACATCGAGCGCGGTGAGGTCCTTCAGCCCGGCGGCGCTCATGCAATGCACCACCCAGCGGTGGAAAGCATTGCCCGCCACGATGAGGCCGAATTCGAACTCGCTCATCTCCGCGCTGTGCGGCGACACCAGGTGAGCTGAAGACACGATGGGCGGCGCCTGCGTGGCTGGCTTGGCATTTGCTTTGGAACGGGCCATGGCAAGAAGTCTGCGTCGTTTCGGTGCGGCGGAGTTTAGGCGTTATGCCGACAATTTGCCAACAATTTATTGACATCAAGGGAAAATACCGATCACACTTCGTCCGCTCATCGCTAGAGTCCACCGTGCCGCAAATCGCAGCACGACCTGTGTCCATACCCACCTGGAGCCTTCAACATGAAACGTCGCCTGTTCAGCCTCTCCGTGGCCGCTGCCGCCATGGCCGTCAGCCTTCCCGCCCTGGCCCAGACCAAATGGGACCTGCCCGCCGCCTACCCGGCCACCAACTTCCACACGGTCAACCTGACGGCGTTCGCCAACGATGTGGACAGGGCCACCGGCGGCAAGCTCAAGATCACCGTGCACGCGGGTGCATCGTTGTTCAAGGCGCCGGAGATCAAGCGCGCGGTGCAGGGTGGCCAGGCGCAGATCGGCGAGATCCTGCTCGCGGCTTACCAGAATGAGTGGCAGATGTTCGGTGCCGATGGTCTGCCATTCCTCGCCACCAGCTATGCCGACTCCATGAAGCTCTACAAGGCGCAGAAGCCCATTCTGGAAAAGAAGCTGGCCGAGCAGGGCATGATGCTGCTCTATACCGTGGCATGGCCGCCGCAGGGCATCTACAGCAAGAAGCCTGTCACCAGTGCCGCTGACCTCAAGGGCAGCAAATGGCGCGCGTACAGCCCTGCCACCGCCCGCATCGCAGAACTCGTGGGTGCCCAGCCCGTGACCGTGCAGGCCGCCGAGCTTTCGCAGGCGCTGGCCACTGGTGTCGTCGAATCCAACATGACCTCGGGTGCCACCGGCGTGGACAGCAAGCTTTACGAGCATCTGAAGTTTTACTACGACGTGCAGGCATGGCTGCCCAAGAATGCCATCATCATGAACAAGCGCGCCTTCGACGCACTGGACAAAGCCACGCAAGATGCCGTGCTCAAGGCAGGCGCAGAGGCGGAGACACGCGGCTGGGCTGCATCGCAGAAGGTCAATACCGATACGCTCGCCATCCTCAAGACCAATGGCATGGCGGTGGAGCCTCCATCGGCCACGCTCAAGGCCGACATGCAGAAGGTCGGTGAGACGATGGTCAAGGAATGGCTGGAGAAGGCGGGCCCCGAGGGTCAGGCCATGCTCGACGCATACCGCAAGTAAATGCGGAAGTCGCTCGACGCGCTCTACACCGGCTCGGCATGGCTGGCGGCACTTTTCATGATCGGCGTGCTGGTCATGGTGCTGCTGTCCATGCTCGGACGCCTGATGCACTTCCATGTGCCAGGCACCGACGCCTATGCCGGATACGCCATGGCCGGGGCTGGTTTCCTGGCCCTGGCTCACACCCTCAAACGGGGCGAACACATCCGGGTCACGCTCATCATCGGCAAGCTCGGTGGCGGCGCGCGCAGAGGCCTGGAACTGTGGTCGCTCAGCGTGGCTGTGTTGCTCGCCGGGTTGCTCGCGTTCTACGCATGGCGGCTGACGTGGCAATCCCACACGTTTCACGACATCTCCACCTCCAGCGATGCCACACCGCTGTGGATTCCACAGGTTCTGATGGGCCTGGGAACCACCGTGCTGCTGATCGCCTTCATCGACGAATGGGTGCTGGAGTTCCGGCGCAAACGCTCACACGACAGTGGGGAGACACGCCATGAGTGATGTCGTCATCACCACCTTTCTGATCATTTCGCTGTTCGCTTTTCTGGGCAGCGGCGTCTGGATCGGCCTCACCCTGGCCGGCGTCGCATGGATCGGCATGGAACTGCTCTCGTCCCGACCAGCGGGTGATGCCATGGCCATCACCATCTGGGGGGCCGCGAGCAGCTGGACACTGACTGCACTGCCCCTGTTCGTGTGGATGGGCGAGATCCTCTTTCGCACCAAGCTCTCCGAAAGCATGTTCCGCGGTCTGGCGCCATGGGTCAATGCGCTGCCAGGTCGTCTGCTCCACACCAACATTCTGGGCAGCACCATCTTCGCTGCCGTCTCCGGCTCGTCGGCCGCCACCTGCGCCACCATCGGCAAGATGAGCATTCCCGAGCTCACGAAACGCGGTTACCCACCCGAAAAGATCGTGGGTTCATTGGGTGGCGCCAGCACGCTGGGCCTGCTCATACCACCGTCGATCATCATGATCGTCTACGGTGTGGCTGCCGAGGTTTCGATTGCCAAACTGTTCGTTGCCGGCGTGCTGCCCGGCCTCCTGCTCGCCAGTCTGTTCAGCGGACACCTGATGATCTGGGCCCTGCTCAACCCCGACAAGGTGCCACGCGGTGACATCCGCATGAGCCTGAAGGAGAAGCTCAGCGAGTCTCGCCATCTCATTCCGGTGGTGCTGCTCATCGGCGGCGTGATCGGCACCATCTATACCGGCATCGCGACCGCCACCGAGGCCGCTGCGGTGGGCGTGGTGGGTTCGCTCGTCCTGTCGGCGGCGCAGGGCTCCTTGAGCTGGGCCACCTTCCGGGACTCGCTGCTCGGCGCAACGCGTCTCTACTGCATGATCGCGCTGATCCTTGCGGGCGCGGCCTTTCTCACGCTGGCCATGGGTTACATCGGTCTGCCACGCCATCTCGCCGAGTTCGTGGCCGGCCTGAACTTGTCGCCGGGTGCGCTGTTGCTGGCGCTCGCGCTGTTCTACATCGTACTGGGCTGCTTCCTCGATGGCATTTCCATGATCGTGCTGACCATGGGCGTCATCCTTCCCACCATCACCGCTGCGGGCATTGACCTTATCTGGTTCGGCATCTTCCTCGTGATCGTGGTGGAGATGGCCCAGATCACACCGCCGGTGGGCTTCAATCTGTTCGTCTTGCAAGGTATGACGCAACGCGAGATCACCTGGATCGCCAAGGTCTGCATGCCTTACTTTTTCATCATGGTCCTGGCGGTCCTGCTCCTCTGGTGGTTCCCGCAGATCGTGTCCTGGCTGCCCGCTCAGATGTAACAGGCGAGCGAAATGGCCGGCAGCCATCCTCTACACTGACACATTCCGCCGCCACCGTGCGGCGGTTGTTTTTTCAGAGGACTTTTCCGTGTTCAAGAATGTGACGATCTACCGCATCGCGCCCGGGTGGGACGCGACGCTGGAAGACATGGAGGCCGCGCTGGACGCGGCCCGTTTCGTGCCCTGCGGCGCCACGCAGGACAAGGCCGTCGGCTGGGTCGAGCCGCGCGGCGAGGCCCACGGCCCGCTGGTGGAAGCGGTCGCCGGTCAGCGCATCCTCAGGCTGCAGATCGAGACCAAGGGCGTACCCGGCTCTGTGGTGAAGAAAAAGGCCCAGGAAGAAGCCGACCACATCGAAGCCACCACCGGTCGCAAGCCGGGCAAGAAGGAAACCAAGGCCCTGCGCGAAGACGCCCTGCTCGCCCTGTTGCCCCAGGCTTTTGCGCGGCAGATGAACGTGTGGGTGTGGATCGACCCGAAGAACGGCTGGCTCGTCACCGACGCCAGCAGCCAGGGCAAGATCGACGAAGTGGTCACCGCCCTCGTGCGCGCGTTCGACGGTCTCGCCATCACCCTGCTGCAGACCGCCGTGACGCCGCAGACCGCCATGACGCAATGGCTCTCGGCCACCACGCCCGACGAATGGCCCGGTGGATTCGCAGTAGAGCGCGAGTGCGAGCTGAAGTCGGGCGACGAGGAAAAGTCGGTCGTGAAGTTCACGCGCCACAACCTGGCCACCGACGAGGTGCGCAAACACATCACCGAAGGCAAGCTGCCCACGCGCCTGGCCATGAGCTGGGAAGGCCGCATCGGCTTCGTGCTCACCGAATCCCTGCAGGTCAAGAAGATCAACTTCCTGGAAGGCGTGTTCGACGGCCGGCCCGAAGCGGACGAAAACGGTTTCGATGCCGACGTCGCTCTGTCCACCGGCGAACTGCAGAAGCTCATCCCGGAACTTATTGAAGCCCTGGGCGGAGAGATGGCATTCGGCGCCGCCTCGGACAACGAACCCGTGGCTCCAGCGAAACGCGAACCCGCCATGGCAGGTGCCGACGACGACGGCCCGCCGTTCTGAAGCCCATCTCCAGTCGCACCCCGCCGCCATGCACAGCGTCATCGCCATTTCCATCGGAGCGGTGCTCGGCGCCCTGGCCCGCTGGCGCCTGAGCCTCTGGCTCAACCAGAGTGCCGCCGTGCTCCCCTGGGGCACACTGGCCGCCAACTGGATCGGCGCCTACATCGTGGGCATGGCGGTGGTGTTCTTCCAGAGCCAGACACAGATCGACCCCGCATGGCGACTTGCCGTCATCACCGGGTTCCTGGGCGCGCTCACCACCTTCTCCACCTTCTCGGCCGAGGTCATCTCGATGCTGCAGCATGGCCGTTTCGCACTCGCGGTCGGTACCTCGGCGCTGCACCTGCTCGGTTCACTCGCGCTCACCTGGGTGGGCATGCGGACAGCAACGATCTGGTTCACACCCACCTAGCCAGCGCACCACGAAATGGGGAGAGCATGGCCCACATCGACTGCTATCTCGCCCCCGTGCCCCCGCGCCAACAAGGCCGGCGACGAGCACATGGCCACCATCTCTGCCCAGGTGGTCCGCGAACACGGCGCCACCCGGGTGACCAAGTGCTGGCTCGACGAATCGGGACCAGACGCCTCCACCTACCACGGCGATGACGTCCGCCTCGATGCCGGCGCCTACAGCAACTTCCTCAAGGCGGCGGGCGCCGGGCCGGACGACACCGTCGTGATGTCCTGGGTGGAGTGGCCCGACAAGGCCACCAGAGACGCGGGCATGGCCAAAGTGACCGGCGACCCGCGCATGCGGTTCAATGACATGCCTCCTGTGTTTGACGGTGCACGGTTGATTGCCGGTAGCTTTCAGCCCATGCCCACTGACCAAAGATTCAGCGAATCCATTGGGTTGTGAAGCGACAGTGCGTGGAGCACCCAGCAGCGCGAGGCACACGGGCAAATTTTGCACACATTCCATAGACCAAAGCCCAGATTACGGACTGGCCGAAGCGTCTGGCCTCAGGCTCAATGCCGAGTTTTTGGATGGTGGAGGAGCACTGGAAAACTGTATGAGAGGCGTGTTCATCCTCTTTCCCAACCTCTCGAAGAACGAGAGTTCCGGGAGGATGTAGTACTGCGCAAGGCCCGGCTTCCAATTTGAATTGCTATTGGTCGGTTGGAGCGTCAGGCCGAGATCAAGATTGGCAATGGTACCGGCCAAAAACGCCGTCGCAACTGCCCCACCTAGAGCGTTCTTCTGATCCGATGTAGCGCCCTCCAGCAATTCAGTAATGTAGTCACCTGCAGGCGTATAGCCATACAACATCCCCAAAAGCAGTGGCGTCTTGTTGATAGAGGAGTATGCAGTTTGTTTCCATGAGGGAGAGAAACTCACACCCTTATATCGATCAATCATCTTCGAAATCACCCCATCCGATGGAGGACTACGGAAGTGAATGTAATCATCCACCTCCTTGCGGTAAGAAATCAGAGCTTCCGACGCCAATTGACGGTCATTCCTTGCATCCAACGCTTCTTTCAGAAGGGCCCCCTTCGATTCCGAAGAAAGCTCCACCTTTTCACCTCGATTGGCGCTTGCCTCTAACAAATTATTCAGATCACGCCTAATCCATGCACGTTGCTCCAAAAGAGAGTTAATTTCCTTATTAGTAAATTGATCAACCTTGATATCTCCCACACCAAGCAATGAACTTCCATCCAGGCCTTTCAATGCATGAGCCTTCGTATCTTCACCAACTCCAATAGTCTCATTCAAATCAAGGCCAAGTTCCTTCAGATGGAGTCGCACCGTGTCAACATGCTTAGTCAACGAGTCCCGTTCTGCTCCCGTGGCGGTAGGGATGGCCACAATGGCATAAATCAATGCACTACGAACCTCCGTATCTTTGACCAACTTCGCAGCATCGCTGCGAGTTTTCGTGGACTGCACCTCGGCAACCAACTTGTCCAGCGCCCTTTTTTCACTCACTTCTCGTGAGTATTGACCAAGGATATTCCAGTCCAGCACATTCAAATTTTCTCTAAGTGCGATAGCTCTTTGTGTGTCTTGCAGCTCCCGCTTATCCTCCGATTCGCTCAGAATTCCTTTGCGAAATTCGTTAGCCGAGGTCTGGGCCAGTTTAGACTCCATGGCCTCCAGCTTCGGCAGCACTTTCAAATCACGCACACGCTGATAATTTGCAACACCCTCGGTCAAGAAGTGATCTTGGATATTACCCCCCAGATTTTGAATCTCTTCTTGCATCTGCGTTGAATCAAGCTTCTGCTCCACCAGATTTTCATAGTTTGCCAATGTCTGGGTTGCAAGCATCCTGATACTGCGATCATTTTTGAAGTGTCGACTCAGCATTGCCGCAGAAGGATATGTCACCAGTGAAACAAGCTGATGGGCAGGACCCGGAACTCCTGTTGCAAGCAATGCAACTTTGGCACCCGTATCCAACGTTTCGGTCAACACCGTTTCAGCGACTGCCAATTGCTTCTCAGAAAACCGGCCCTGCTCTCTCCTGGCCTGTTTTTTAGCATCACTATAGGCGTCGGCATTCAATTCGGAATTTTCAGCAATTTTTTCTATTACTGCGATGTCCACACCCTTCATCATGGATTTCATGAACAAACGCCCTCCACTTTCAACCTGCTTCTTCATGGTTTGAAGCTTGGCATCAGAGAATGTCGGTTTTGGGTCTACGAGCTTCTCTCCCAGATTGATCTGAAGAGTCTCGAGGCCAATGCTGACGCCGGTATGAGCCATACCTCTCATTGCCCCACCAACCCAGCTAGCGGCTTCCTTCGTCAGGATTTCACTGGGAACCTGAGAAACAATCGACGGGATCATCCGTGTCGGGAGCGTCACCGCCTGTTTGGCCAGAGTGGTTAAGCCCGCATTCAATATGTTGGAATTGGCGGATTTCTTCTGAAGGCTTTCCGACACGCCTGCATGGGTGATCAACTCCTTGGCTGCGGCTTTCGACGGGCGGTTGACTTCGTGCTCGACCATGCCCTTCAGAGCCGTTTCAAATTTCTCCGAAACTTCTTGTTTCTCTGGTTTGCCTGCCTTTACGAAATTGGCAGCCTTGTTGTCGATTTCTGCTCGCCGCTCAGCACTCATCTCGCCTTGCTTCCCAAGCGCCATGGGATCGCCTTCGGCAGCAGCGATGTCGATCTGGTTGTCGATCTGGTTGTCGAAGTGGTTGTCGAAGTGGTTGTCGATCTTGCTGTCGAAGCGGTTGCTGAACGGGTTCTGGCTCTGGGTCTGCTGGTGCGCGAAGTCACCACCCTGGGCACCACCAGCGTCCATCGAACGTGGAGCGGGCTTCGGCCAGCACGATGCTGCCCTCTTCGGACTGCAGCCCGAGCGTGCCCCCGGCGGCCATCTGCGTGCCCTCGTAGGTCTGGTTACCGCGTGAGCTCACGCTCAGGTTCCCCCCAGCCTTGACGCTGCCCACATGGGCCGTGTCCGCCGTGATCACACGCTCCTTGTTGCGCGCGGAGAAGTCCGCCGTGCCCGTCAGGCCCCCGCTCTTGAGGTCGAGCTCGGGCGAGATGTTCATGGACACGTAGGTGCCCGACTCCCGCGCCTGCTCGTGCGTGCGCGCCGCCTCGAAGTTCACCACGCCGCCCGAGGCCAGGCTCACGTCACCCGCGGCCTCGATCTGCGTGCCCCGCAGGGTCATGTCCCCGCTGGTGGTCTTGAGCAGGATATTGCGCCCGGCCTGCAGGCGCGCACCCGCCGGTAGCCCCTCAGACCAGGCGTTCCGGTATTCCGACCTCCATCACGCCCATCCCCCAAACCCATCACAACGCCTGTCCTGTTGCCCACCGCGATCCCCTCGCTCCGCTCGGTTCTTGTTGATTGAGCCCCTTCATGCACGCTGCGCGCGCACCTCCCAGAGCAGGCTCACTTTGGAAACCGCGGAGGCTATTCGATTGCAGTGCTTCCATCAGACGCAGGCACCACCCCACAAAAAGGATGATCGAAAAGAGCGGGATTCGGCACGAATGATCGAGGCGCGATGAGGTTGACTGCGCCGCCCTCGAAAGTGCGTTTTTTCAGAGGTGGCGCGCCAGCACCGCCGCCGCCTGCTGCGCCATGCGCTCGCGAAGCGCAGGAGGTGACAGCACCTCGATCTCACCGCCGAAGCCCAGCAGCTGCCGCGCGCCCTGCGCCACGGATTCCACGCGCAACGTCACTTCGTCGTCGACATGGGAGGCAAAGGAAATGCGCGCATTCGCGAGCCATTTCAGACAGCGCGGCGTGACGCGGGCGCGCACCTCCACCGAGCGCAGTTCCGCCTCGAAGCGCGCGGCGGAGGCTTGCCAGATGGCGCCGAGATCGACGTGTTTCGGACGGCGGAAGGCGGCGCCCACCTGCAGTTCCAGCAGGCTGGCCAGCCGATAGGTGCGCACCGATTCGGGTCTGGGAAGACGGTCGGTTGCACGCGCGACGAGGTACCACGCACCCGCCTTGAGCACCAGGCCCAGCGGTTCCAGCACACGACGAGTCTCGCCGCGCCAGCTCTCGTAGCGCACCTCGATGCGGCGCGCGCGCCAGACGGCATCGGCCACCTCGCGCAGAAAACGCGGCGAGTCCTGCGTGCGGTACCAGTCCACCGGGTCGATGTGCAGCCGCTGTCCCACGCGGTCGGCCTGTTCGCGCCATTCACCGGGCAGGCTGGCCACCAGCTTCAGCCGGGCGGATGCCGCGGCCGCGCCCAGACCGAGTTCTGTCGCGGGCCCGGGCAGCCCGGCCAGCAGCAATGCGCTGGCCTCGGGCTCGGTCATGCCGGTGAGTTGGGTGCTCCACCCTTCGCGCAACCGGAAACCGCCCAGGCGCCCACGCTCGCCCCACAGGGGAACGCCGGCGGCGGAAAGCTGGTCGATGTCACGCAGCACCGTGCGCGTCGACACCTCCATCGCCCGCGCAAGCTCGGGCGCTGTCATTCGACCGCGCGCCTACAACAGCATCAGGATGGACAGCAGTCGACCGGCTTGCATGGTTGCCGATTTAAACATGACACACCTTGTCATGTTATGAACTGCATGATCGGCACTCCTCATTTCAAGGAGTCCCCACATGCCCGAATCGTCCATCGTCGAGCTGCGCCGCTACACGCTGCACCCTGGCCAGCGCGACACCCTCATCGAACTCTTCGACCGCGAATTTGTGGAAACCCAGGAGACCGCCGGCATGCGCGTGATCGGTCAGTTCCGTGACCTCGACGACGCCAACCGCTTTGTCTGGCTGCGCGGTTTCGCCGACATGGCGGCCCGGGCGGCTGGACTGGACGCGTTCTACGGTGGCCCGGTGTGGCAGACACACCGCGATGCCGCCAACGCCACCATGGTGGACTCGGACGATGTGCTCCTGCTCCGCCCTGCCTGGCTCGGCGCCGGCATCGACAGCGACACCCCCGCCCGCGCCACGCCCGGCAGCACCGCCCAGCCTGCCGGCCTGCTGGATGTCAGCGTCTTCCCACTGCGCGCACCGGCCAGCGACGAACTTCTGGCGCTCTGCCGCGACATGTTCTCACCCTTGCTGCGACAGCACGGTGCGCAGCGCACGGGCTGGTATGTGACGGAGCACAGCCCCAACAACTTTCCACGCCTGCCGGTGCGCGAGGACGGGCCTGTGCTGGTGGGCCTGGCGATGTTCGACCACATGACCGCGTTCAACGCCTTCCTGCGCAGCGGCGCCTGGGCGCGCCAGGCGCAGCCCCTGCTGGCGCCGTGGCTCGCCTGCCCCGCCAACGGCCTCCGCCTGGTCCCCACCGCCCGCTCGGCCTTGCACGCCTGAAAGGAACTCCATGACCAACAGCGCCCATGATTTCGACTTCCTCCACGGCCACTGGCGCGTGGACCACCGCCGCCTGCGCCAGCGCCTGTGCGGCTGCACGGACTGGGACCGTTTCGACGGCACCTGCTCTGCGCAGCCTCTGCTGGGTGGTGAGGGCAACGTGGACGACAACCTGCTGCACCTGCCTGGTGGCAGCTACCGCGCCGCCACGCTGCGGGCGCACGACGCGCGGACGGGCCAATGGTCCATATGGTGGCTCGATGGCCGGCAACCGCACCGGCTGGATGTGCCCGTCGTCGGCCGGTTCGACCATGGCGTGGGCACTTTCTTCGCCGACGACGTATTCGACAGCAGGCCCATCCGCGTGCGCTTCCGCTGGACGGACATGCAGACCGCATCACCCGGCTGGGAACAGGCCTTTTCGGCGGACGGCGGCCTCAGCTGGGAAGTGAACTGGACCATGCGCTTCCACCGCCTGCCGGATTGACACCATCGTGCGGTGGCGAACAGACGTTCTCCCTGACTGCTTTCATATTGGTCGGTCAACCCCACACGGCAGCGACCCATGACAAAAGTCCGCACAGGCCAGGCGCCGGCACCGCTCAAGCGCGCGCAATTCAACGATCGCTTCCGCGCCTTCTTCACGGACCCGGCCTTCCGCGCGGAAGACGAAAGCATCGAGCGGTTGGCGGCAATCGCCTGGGACGCCTATCAGGAGGGCCGCAAGGCGCCGATCACCCAGAAGGCTGGACCGGGCTATGCAGACCCCGGATACGAGTTGTCGAGCGAATGGGTGGAGACGAAGAGGCGTATCGACGAGGCACAGACCCGCTGGCACAAGAAATCAACGGCCTCTCGTGTGTTGCTGGTGTGCAGTGCCGCGCGCAATGACGGCACCTGTCCAGGTGAAATGTCCAAAAGCTTCAGGCTCGCGCAAATCGCCGAGCAGGCGTTGAAGACGGAGTCAATGGAGGTCGACCTGCTGGACCTGAGCCTGCTGACCTCCAGCTACGCCCTGCACATCCACCCTTGCAAGGGCTGCGTGTCCACAGCCATGCCGCTGTGCCACTGGCCCTGCAGCTGTTACCCCAACCACAGCCTGAACCAGACGCACGACTGGATGGCCGAGATCTACGAGCGCTGGACCGCCGCGCACGCGGTGCTCATCGTCACGCCGGTCTACTGGTACCAGAGCCCCAGCCCGCTCAAGCTGATGATCGACCGGCTGGTGTGTGCCGACGGCGGCAACCCGGACCCGACTTCCACCGGGGGCAAGAAGCCCGAAAAGGCCAAGGCCCTCGAAAAGGCCGGATGGGACTACCCGCGGCACCTGGCCGGTCGGGCTTACGGCGTGGTGGTGCACGGCGACGTGGCGGGCATCGAGGGAACGCGCCGCGCCCTGTGCGACTGGCTGGACTGGATGGGTCTGATCGATGCCGGTCCCCAGGCCCGGCTGGACCGGTTCATCGGCTACTACGAGCCGTACCACAACAGCCACGACACGCTCGACAAGGACACCGGCGTGCAGGCCGAGGCGCGCAACGCGGCGCTGGCGGTGGCCCATGCGGTGCGGGAGCTTCGCGCCGGCCGCCTGCGCGCGGTGCAGCCGAAGCTGGAGCGCCCCCGTCTCAAGTAGGCGCCGATTCGTGGCCCCCGTCTCAAATTGAGAATGATTGGTGCCAGCCGGGAGTTTTCAGGGTTAACCCGCAAATCCGCGCCCGGGCCGGTGCTCACACTTGTTGTGCCCCACCACAACAAGGAGACAACCCATGCAGGTTCAACTCACGGTCAACGGCAAACCGGTGACCATCGATGCACCGCCCCACACGCTGCTCGTCCAGGCGATCCGCGAAAACCTCCGCCTCACCGGCACCCATGTGGGCTGCGACACCGCCCAGTGCGGCGCCTGCACCGTGATGCTCAACGGGCGCGCGGTCAAGTCCTGCAACATGCTGCTGGCCCAGGCGGCGGGTTGCGACGTCACGACCATCGAAGGATTGGCCAGCGCCGACGGCACCATGCACCCGATGCAGGCGGCCTTCAAGGACTGCCACGGACTGCAATGCGGCTTCTGCACACCGGGCATGGTGATGAGTTCCGTGAGCCTGTGCAAGTCGAACCCGGGCGCGAGTGCCGGCGAAATCCGTGAACTCCTCGAAGGTAACCTGTGCCGCTGCACCGGTTACCAGAACATCGTCAAGGCCGTGCAGCAAGGCGCTGCGGCCATGAAGGCCTGAGGAGCACGACCATGGGTGCATCCGACTTCTCCCAACTTCCGCACATCGGCGAATCGCTCAAGCGCAAGGAGGACTACCGCTTCCTCACCGGTGCCGGTCAGTACACCGACGACATCATCCTGCCCAACATGCACCACGCGGTGTTCGTGCGATCGCCGCATGCGCACGCCAACATCCGCAAGGTGGACAAGAGCGCGGCGTTGAAGGCGCCCGGTGTGATCGGCGTGCTCGATGGCAACGACGTCGCGGCCGACAAGGTGGCTGGCCTGCCCTGTGGCTGGCTCATCACCGACACCGCCGGCCAGCCCATGAAGGAGCCGCCACACCCCATCCTCGCCTTTGGCAAGGTGCGCTATGTGGGCGACCACGTGGCCATGGTGGTGGCCGACACACTGGAGAACGCGAAGAACGCCGCCGAGCTGGTGGACGTGGACTACGACCCGCTGCCTGCTGTGGTGGACGTGCGCGACGCCATGAAACAGGGGGCGCCCTCGCTGCACGAAGCCGCCGCCGACAACCACTGCTACAAATGGGCCATCGGCGACAAGGGCCAGGTGGACGCGGCCTTCAGCGGTGCGGCCCACGTGACCAAGATCGACCTGATCAACAACCGTCTGGCGCCCAACCCCATGGAACCGCGCGCCGCCATCGCCAGCTACAACCGCGCAGGCGACGACTACACCCTCTACGTGGCCAACCAGAACCCGCACGTGGAGCGGCTGCTGATGACGGCCTTCGTGCTCGGCCTGCCGGAACACAAGGTGCGCGTGATCGCGCCCGACGTGGGTGGTGGCTTCGGTGCCAAGATCTTCCTGTACGCCGAAGACGTGTGCCTGACCTGGGCGTCGAAGAAGCTGAACTGCGCGATCAAGTGGACCTGCGACCGCTCCGAGGCGTTCCTGAGCGACGCGCACGGCCGTGACCACGTGACGCACGCCGAGCTCGCCCTCGACAAGGACGGCAGGTTCCTCGCCTTCCGTGTGCACACGGACGCCAACCTCGGCGCGTACCTGTCCACCTTCTCCACCGCAGTGCCGACCATCCTCTACGCCACGCTGCTTGCGGGCCAGTACAAGACGCCGCAGATCTACGTGGAGGTGGACGCGTGGTTCACCAACACCTCGCCGGTGGACGCTTACCGGGGCGCGGGCCGTCCCGAGGCGACCTACCTGCTCGAGCGCATCGTGACCCGCGCGGCCTGGGAAACCGGCCTGTCGCAGGACGAGATCCGTCGCCGCAACTTCATCACCGAGTTCCCGTACCAGACCCCCGTGGCCCTGCAGTACGACACCGGTGATTTCCCCGCGTGCATGCAGAAGGCAAACGAACTGGCCGAGATGTCCAGCTTCGAGCAGCGCAAGGCGGCGTCGAAAGCCAAGGGCCTGTTGCGCGGCGTGGGCTACAGCAGCTACATCGAGGCCTGCGGCCTGGCGCCGTCGAACGTGGCGGGTGCGCTCGGCGCGCGGGCTGGGCTGTTCGAGTGCGGCGAGGTCCGCGTGCACCCCACCGGCAGCGTCACGGTGTTCACCGGCTCGCACAGTCACGGGCAGGGCCACGAAACCACCTTCGCGCAGGTGGTGGCCTCGCGCCTCGGTCTGGACCCATCGCAGGTGGACATCGTTCACGGCGACACCGGCCGCGTGCCCTTCGGCATGGGCACCTACGGCTCGCGCTCCATCTCGGTGGGCGGCGCGGCGATCATGCGCGCGCTCGACAAGATCGAGGCCAAGGCCAAGAAGATCGCGGCCCACCTGATGGAGACCGGCGACGCCGACGTGGAGTTCGCGAACGGCGAATTCACCGTGAAGGGCACCGACAAGAAGGTCACCTTCGGTCAGGTCGCGCTCACCGCCTACGTGCCGCACAACTACCCGCTGGACAAGCTGGAGCCGGGCCTGAACGAAACCGCGTTCTACGACCCCACCAACTTCACCTACCCGGCCGGCACGCACATCTGCGAGGTGGAGGTGGACCCGAACACAGGCGTGGTGCGCATCGACCGCTTCACCGCCGTGGACGACTTCGGCACCATCATCAACCCGATGATCGTGGAAGGCCAGGTGCATGGTGGCCTCACCCAGGGCATCGGCCAGGCGCTGCTGGAGAACTGTGTGTACGACCGCGAGACCGGCCAGCTCGTCACCGGGTCGTTCATGGACTACGCCATGCCGCGCGCCGACGATGTGCCCGACTTCCGCCTCGGCCACGTGACCACGCCCTGCACCACCAACCCGCTGGGCACCAAGGGCTGCGGCGAGGCCGGCGCGATCGGCTCGCCACCCGCCGTCATCAACGCCGTGCTGGACGCGCTGGCGCCACTGGGCGTGAAGGACCTGGACATGCCTGCCAGCCCCAGCCGCGTCTGGACCGCGATCCAAGCCGCCAAAGCCTGAACGGGAGGAGACACACCATGTACGCATTCACTCTGGAACAACCCAAGAGCCTGGCCGACGCCAAACGCTTCAGCGGCGCAGGCGCACAGCCCCTGGCCGGTGGCCAGACCCTGCTGGCCTCGATGAAGCAGCGTCTGCTGCGGCCCGAGCAGCTGGTGGACCTGGGCGGTGTGGCCGACCTGCGCGGCGTGAAAGTGGAGGGGCAGACCCTCGTCATCGGCGCCATGACCTGCCACCAGGACGTGGCCGACAACGCCGAGGTGCGCAAGCAGATTCCCGGGCTGGCCGCGCTGGCCGGCGGCATTGGCGACCGCCAGGTGCGTGCCCGCGGCACCATGGGCGGCTCCGTGGCCAACAACGACCCCGCCGCCTGCTACCCCAGCGCGGTGCTCGGCCTGGGAGCCACCGTCGTGACGGACCGGCGCCAGATCGCCGCCGACGACTTCTTCCAGGGCCTGTACACCACGGCGCTGGAACCGGGCGAGCTGATCACCGCGATCCGCTTTCCGATCCCGTCCAAAGCGGCCTACGCCAAGTTCCGCCAGCCGGCCTCGCGCTTTGCGCTGGTGGGCGTGTTTGTCGCGCTCACGCCGTCCGGCCCGCGCGTTGCGGTCACTGGCGCGGGCAACGGCGTGTTCCGGCACGAGGGCCTGGAAGCGGCTCTGGCGAAGAGCTTTACCCCCGAAGCGGTGAAGGACGTGAAGATCGACGCCAGCGACATCAGCGGCGACCTGCACGCCAGCGCGGAATACCGGGCGCACCTCATCACGGTGCAGACCCAGGCCGCGGTGCGGCAGGCCAATGGATGAACCGGGTGCCTGAAGACACCGGCAGCATCGACGGTCTCACCCACGCCCTGCAGGGCGTGGGCTACCACGCTCCCCGGCGGCTGGCCACCGCCGTCTTCCTCGCGATGCGCCTGCAACGCCCGCTGCTGCTCGAAGGTGAGCCCGGTGTGGGCAAGACCGAACTGGCCAAGGCGCTGGCGAAAGTGCTCGGCCGCCCGCTGCTGCGCCTGCAGTGCTACGACGGCATGGAGCAGCGCGAGGCGCTCTACGAGTGGAACCACACGGCGCAACTGCTGCACATGCGCGCAGCGCAGGCCACGTCCACCCCCGACGAAATCGAACGCGAGGTGTACCAGGCGCGCTATCTCATCCGCCGGCCCTTGCTGCAGGCCCTGCAGACGCCCGAACCCGGCGCTGTGCTGCTGATCGACGAAGTGGACCGGGCCGACGAACCTTTCGAGGCCTTCCTGCTGGAGTACCTGGGCGAATACCAGGTCAGCATTCCCGAACTCGGCACCATCCAGGCCGTGGCCGCGCCGTTGACCATCCTCACCAGCAACCGCACGCGCGATCTGAACGACGCCGTGAAGCGCCGCTGCCTCTACCAGTGGCTGGATTACCCCGAGCGCGAACGCGAACTGGCCATCGTGCGCAGCCAGGTGCCGCAGGCCAGTACCGCGCTCACCGAGCAGGTGACGCGCTTCGTCTCGCGCCTGCGCAACCAGCCCTTCGCCAACGCCTTCCAGCGCAGCCCCGGCATTGCCGAGAGTGTGGAATGGGCCAAGGCCCTGGTGGCCCTGGACACGCTCACGCTCGACCCCGAGGTGATCCAGGACACGGCCGGCATCCTGTTCAAGCAGCGCGAGGACGTGGCGGCACTGCTGCCGATGCTGGACAAGCTGCTCGAGCCCGAACCGACCTGACGGTTGCCCGCATGATCCTCGGCGACGCCCGCTCCGGAAAATTGCCGGACCACATCACCGCCTTCGGCCGCGCGCTGCGCCGCGCCGGGGTGCCGGTGGACAGCAGCCGCGTGGCGCTGGCCGTGACCGCCGCGCAGGAGGTTGGCGTGGAACAGCGCGAGGACCTGCGCGCCGCACTGGGCGCCGTGATGGTCAGCCGGCAGCAGGACCTGGGCGTGTTCGACGAAATGTTCGACGCCTTCTTCCGCAACCCCGAACTGGCGCAGCAGTTGCTCGCGCAGATGCTGCCCAAGGCCGCCAAGGCACACCCGGTGCGGCGCAAGGCCCGCGTTCAGGAGGCACTGAGCGTGGCGGGCCTGAAGGCGCGCACGCCCAACCAGGGCGAGACCGAACTGAAGTTCGACGCGGCCATGTCCGCCAGCGACCAGCAGCGCCTGCGCCACGCCGATTTCGCGGGTCTGTCGGCCAGCGAGTTCCGCCTGGTGGAGCAACTGGCGCGCGAGATTCCCCTGCCCCTGCCCACGGTGCGCTCGCGCCGCGAACGCGCCGGCACGCGCGGCCACCGCCCCAACTGGGCGCGCGCGCTGCATCAGGCGCGCCGGCACGACGGCGAGCTGCTGCAAATGCCGCTGATGACACGCCGGCCGCAGCCTCTGCCTCTGCTGATCCTGGTGGACGTCTCCGGCTCCATGGAGCGCTATGCGCGGCTGCTGCTGGCTTTCCTGCACCAGGCCACGCAGGGCACGCCGCGCGCCGCGTTCGCCTTCGGCACCGGCCTGACCGACCTGCGCGCGGCGTTCCGCCTGCGCGACACCGACCAGATGCTGGCGCTCGCCAACGAGGCCATCGACGACTTCGCGGGTGGCACACGCCTGGGTGAATCGCTCGCGCAGTTGCGCACCGGGCACCGGCGCTGCCTGGTGGGCCGCCGCACCGTGGTGCTGCTCATCACCGACGGGCTGGACACCGGCTCGCCCGAACTGCTGGATCAGGAACTCACCTGGCTTGGCCGCCACAGCCGCCGGCTGCTCTGGCTCAACCCCCTGCTGCGCTACGACGGTTATGCACCGCTGGCGAATGGCGCCAGCGTGCTGCACCGCCACGCCCACGGCATGCTGGCGGTGCACAACCTCAGCCGGCTCGAAGACCTCGCGCGCGCCATGGCATCGCTGATGCGGCGCAACTGAAAACAGCGAAATCCCTCACCATTCCCACCCGACAGGAGAACCCACGTGGACATGCAAGGAAGCCGGCCGCTGGCCGTGACACAACAACAGGCCTGGGAAGCCCTGAACGACCCTGACATCCTCAAGGCCTGCATTCCAGGTTGTGAAAAATTCGAACTCACCGAGCCGAACACTTACGCGGTCACCACGGCGCTCAAGATCGGCCCCGTGGCCGCGCGTTTCAGTGGCCGCGTGACACTCTCCGACATCGCCCCCCCCCACGCCTACAAGATCGGCTTTGACGCACAGGGCGGCGTGGCCGGCTTCGGCAAGGGCGAAGCCGCCGTGAAGCTCACTCCGGCCGCCAGCGGCTGCGAGCTGAGTTACTCCGTGAACTCCACGGTGGGTGGGAAAATCGCCCAACTGGGGCAGCGCCTGATCGACGGCGCCGCCAGGTCGCTGGCCGAGGATTTCTTCCGCCGCTTCGACGAGGCGCTACAACAACGCTACCCGAGTGCCGCGCCCACCCCGGCCAGCACCGACCCCACGCCACTGCCCAAACCGGGCCGGGGCATGCCCGGCTGGGGCTGGGCCGCCGTTGCCGTGGTGGTGGCGGTGGTGATTTACCTGACGACGAAAGGCTGAAAGTGGAAAACCTCGATGTCACCGTGCTGCGCGCGCTACAGGGCTGGCGCGCGGAAGGCCGGCGTGCGCTGCTGGCCACGGTGGTGCGCACCTGGGGCTCGTCGCCGCGCCCGGTGGGTTCGGTGATGGCACTGTGCGAAACCGGCGCGGTGGTCGGCTCGGTCTCGGGCGGCTGCATCGAGGACGACCTGATCTACCGCTACAGCCGCGCCCACGGCGCCGTGCAGGGCACCAGCGTGCCGCCGGGCATCACGCACGAGATTCCCACCGGCCCACCCGAACGCGTGAAGTACGGCGTGAGCGCCGACGAAGCCCACCGCTTCGGCCTGCCCTGCGGCGGCACGCTGGAACTGGTGCTCGAATTCAACCCCGATGCCGGTTCGCTCGCCGAGCTGGTGCAGACGCTCGCTTCCGGCCACCTGGTGGAACGGCGCACGGAGATTGACACCGGGCGCGTCGAACTGCGCCCCGCCGCCACGCCCGCCGCCCTGTCCGACGACGGGCAATGGCTGAGCAACACCTTCGGCCCCGAATACCGCATGCTGCTGATCGGCGCAGGCCAGCTCACCGAGTACCTCGCCACCATGGCCGTGTTCAACGGCTTTGCCGTCACCGTGTGCGACCCGCGCGAGGAATACCGCGGTAGCTGGAACGTGCCCGGCGTGGACATCGCCACCGACATGCCCGACGATGTGGTGCGTGGCTTCCGTGTGGACCGCCGCACCTGCGTGATCGCCCTCACCCACGACCCCAAGCTGGACGACCTGGCCCTGCTGGAGGCCCTGGAAACCGATGCGTTCTACGTCGGCGCGATCGGCTCCCGCCGCAACAACGAAGCACGCCATGCCCGCATGATTGAGCACTTCGACCAGACGCCCGAGAGCCTGGCCCGGCTGCGCGGACCGATCGGCATCTACATCGGCAGCAAGACGCCGGCCGAGATCGCGGTGAGTGTGATGGCCGAGGTGCTGGCCGTGAAGAACGGCGTGCCGCTGCCTCGCGACATGGAGGTGGCGACGGCGAAGAACACCCTGTCCGCCGCCGAGCCTTCGGCAGCGGTTTGCTTCGTCCGCGAGCCATCGTGAGCCGCCCGACACAGGGGGCGTCGCAATGAAGACGGGATTCGTCATCCTCGCCGCAGGTGCCGGCCGGCGCATGGGCGGGGTCGCCAAGTGCCTGCTGGAGCTGGAAGGCCGCACGCTGCTGGAGCGGCTGCTTACCCACCTGGAGCCCTTGCGGGGGCCGTCACGGCACGACCTGGTGCTGGTACTGGGCCACCACGCGATCGACATCCAGACCCATGTGGCGCAACTGCCCGACAAGATCGCACCGCTGTGCGTGATCAATCCCCGCCCCGAAGACGACACCGCGTCGTCGCTGCGTGCGGGCCTGCGGGCGCTGGCGCACGACGTCGGGCAGGTGGTGGTGCTGCTGGCCGACCAGCCCCTGATCGATGGCACGGACGTGCAGGCCGCGCTGAACGCGTTCAAAGGCCGCGAGCCCGGCATCCGCGTGCAGGTGCCCATGGTGCATGGCCAGCCCGGGCACCCGGTGATCTTCGATGCCCTGGTGCGCGAGGCACTGATCGCGCCGCTGCAACCCAGCCTGCGCCAATGGCGCGCCGCGCACCCCGGGTCCGTGCGCCTGTGGGTCACGGAAAACCCGCACTACACGCGCGATCTCGACACCCCGGCAGACCTCGAAGCGCTGGTGCGCGAAACCCGCTGGAGCTGGCGCTGGCCGGGTTAACCCGGCCACGGCGGGGGTGCGCGAGCCGCCAAACACTGCTCTAATGACAGGCACCCCACCGATCCTCCAGCCCGGCGTCTGCCCAGCCAATACCGTGCCGATCGTGACACCACAGCCCCAGCCGTCAGTTCCACAACAACAGCGCCTGGCCCTGATCGAACAGGCGCGCAAGGCGGTACTCGAATCGCGCACCCCCATCAGCCCACCGCTGCTCGCGCCCTGGGTCGAGCGTTCGTGGCGGCGCTGTCTGGACATCGGGCTCGAACCGCGCCAGCACATCACCTTCGACACCGTCACCAGCGGAGCGGCGCGCCACGCCATCGAGGCCAACCAGCCACTGCTGCGCGCAGCAGCGCCGGTGATCCAGTCGCTCTCGCGCGCGATGGCGCACACGCGTTACTTCGCCATCCTCACCGACGCGCGGGGCCTGGTGATCGACGTCAATGGCCCGGTGGACCGCAGCGACCCGCAGGCTGCGAACATCGCCCGCGTCGGGGTCGACCTGTCCGAGCGCGCTGTGGGCACCACCGCCATCGGCACCACGCTGGCGGACCTGCAACCCGTGTGGCTGCACCGGGGCGAACATTTCTTCGACGACACCAGCGTCTACAGCTGTGCGGGGGCGCCCATCTGGGGTCCCGACGGGCAGTGCGTGGGCATGCTCGACCTCACCGGCGTTAACGTGCTCGAGCAACCCGCGCTCAAGCACCTCGTGACGCAATCGGCGCGCAGCATCGAGAACGCGCTCACACTCGGCCAGCCGCACCGCCTGCTGCTGTGCCTGGGCTGGCCCGGCCACATGCCAGGCGACGCGAGCGACGGCCTGGTGTGCGTGGACACGGATGGTCAGATCACCGCGCTCAACCGCCCTGCGGCCGACATGCTCGGCGTCGTCGCCGGCATGACACCTGGCCATTGCAGTGAACTGTTCGCCGTGCCGGTGGAAACATTGTTCGACGCCGCCCGCCAGCAGCGCGGCCCGCTGGAGGTGCCGCTGTGGTCTGGCCTGCGCCTGAGCGTGCGTGCGCAACTCAATGTGGGCGGCGAACGTGGTGCGGTGCATGGCGTAGTGGGTCATGGCCTGCCACTCAAGGACGTGGAGACCGCCATGATCCGCAAGGCGGTGGACGACGCGCGTGGCAATGTGAAGGAAGCGGCGCGCGCCTTGGGCATCAGCCGCGCCACGGTCTACCGCAAGCTCGGCAAGAGGTAGCGAGCACCCCCTGCGCCGCTTCGCGGCTTCCCCCTCTCTGGCGCGCCTTCGGCGCTGGGAAGGGGACGGCACCTTGGGCCGGCGGAGCCGGACCCTCGGTGCCACTGGAGGGCGTCACTTCATCCGTTGCGCCCCACCTCATTCGTTGCGCGTCACTGCACGCGGCGCGTATCGATGTACGACTTGATCGCCCACACCGCCTCCTGCGACAGCGTGCCCTCGAATGGCGGCATGTAGACGCGGCCATCCCGCACGCGGCCGCGCCGCACGGTGGCCACGAAATACTCTTCCATCTCCTTGTAGCAAGCCTGCTTCTTGCCGGCGTCGGCCATGCCCGAACAATCCTTGTCGAACAGGCGCAGGTCGGGCGATATGCCACCCGAGATGGCCTCCAGCCCATGGCAGCGTGCGCAGTTCTGGTTGTAGGCGGAACTGCCGATGCGCAGCGCCTCCTTGTGCGCGTTGCTTTCCGGCGTGTAAGGGTTCTCGGGCAACCATTTCTCGCCCAGCTGCGGCAGCGTTCTGGTGTCCACCGCCTGCGGCACCATGTCACCGTGTGCATAGACGGCGGCCGCGACACCAGCGCCAACGGCCAGTGCCAGCATGGCCTTGCCCAGGCGCGACGCAAGGGGGTTCGTAGGGAATTGCATGTGCATGTCTCCGTGGATGTGAAAGCGTGAAGGCCGGGCGTTGACAACCCTGACTCGCACCCATCTCTGCAATATGCAGGCCACGACGCGGCCGCCCGCACACCGTGCAGCCGCGCCACACGGTTGTTGCAGATTGCAGCAACCCTTGCTCCAAACTGGACGCTTTCATCCGCCGCAATCGCCATCCACCATGGAAGAGCCGGGGTGGCGAGCAATTTGCTAATCCCATCGCGAGACAGCGTCCCACCGTGGGACATCCGAGGGAAAGCCTGTGTTGATCCATGACACAGCAGCAAGGAAAATCGGCATGAGCAGCGATCACGACAAGAACGACCCTTACCAGGGCGACCCATCCGACCCGATGGTTCCGTGGGACCTCGACCCCTGGAGCACGGGATCCACAGAGGCAGGAGACCACATGAACGGAGGGATGCATCCCCACAGTGCAGGCCGCCCGGCGGGCCATGCACCGGGCAGCGATGCCGATGCCCGGCTGATCACCCAGTCGCACGAACGCTCGCGCGCACACGGTCTGCGCAGCGCGGACGAGCCCGATTTCTCCAGCCCCGCCCGCGGCACACTCAGCGACGCGCTGGAGGAAAGCCGCTTCCTCTACCAGCACGCCGCGCCGGTGATGGAGACGCTCTACAACCAGATCGTCAACACCCACAGCATGGTGCTGCTCACGTCCTCGTCGGGCTTCGTGCTGCACACGCTGGGCGACAACGACTTCCTGGAGAAAGCACAACGCGTGGCGCTGACCACGGGTGCGGACTGGTCCGAACAGAGCAAGGGCACGAATGCCATCGGCACAGCCCTGACCGAAGCCGAGGCCCTCACCGTGCACGGCGAGCAGCACTACCTGGAGGCCAACCGCTTCCTCACCTGCTCGTGCTCGCCCATCTACGACCCCTATGGCCAGGTGATCGGTGCGCTGGACGTCACGGGTGACCACCGCAGCTTCCACCAGCACACGCTGGCGCTGGTGCGCATGTCGGCACAGATGATCGAGAACCACATGTTCGCGGACATCTTTCCCAAGGCGATCCGGCTGCATTTCCACACACGCTCGGAATTCCTCGGCACGCTCGTCGAAGGCATCGCGGTGTTTTCGCCAGAGGGCCGCTTCATGTCGGCGAACCGCAGCGCGCAGTTCCAGCTCGGCCTGCCGTTCAGCGCACTCAAGGCGCACACGTTCTCATCGCTGTTCGGCCTGCCGGTGTCGGCATTGATCGACCTCTTCCGCAGCGCCGTGCCCACCACCCGGCAGCTGTGCATGCACAACGGCGTCACGGTGTGGTGCCAGGCCAAGGTGCAGGCGCTCTCGTCCTCGTGGTCCATGTCGGCCCCCTCGCGCGAAGCCGCCGATGCGGCACCGGGTGCGGCAGGTGCCACTCCCGCCGTGGCCAGGGTGCCCGCGCGAAAGCCGCAGTTCTCGTCCCTGCAGTACCTCGACACGGGCGACCCGCAGGTGTCCTCCGTCATCACCAAGCTGCGCATGGTCTCCGGTCGCGACATCCCGGTCATGATCCTGGGCGAGACCGGCACCGGCAAGGACCTGCTCGCGCAGGCGATCCACGGCGATTCGCAGCGCAGCAACGGGCCCTTCGTCTCGGTGAACTGCGCGTCCATTCCCGACACGCTGATCGAGGCCGAACTGTTCGGCTACGAGGAAGGCGCCTTCACTGGCGCGCGCAAGCGCGGCGCCACCGGCAAGATCCTGCAGGCCGATGGCGGCACGCTGTTCCTCGACGAGATCGGCGACATGCCCAAGCACCTGCAGGCGCGCCTGCTGCGCGTGCTCCAGGAACGCAAGGTGAGCCCGCTGGGAGCCGGCAAGGAAATTCCGGTGGACGTGGCCATCATCAGCGCCACACACAAGAACCCCAAGGCCATGATCGCCGAGGGCGCGTTCCGCGAAGACCTGTATTACCGGCTCAACGGTCTGGTGGTCCGGCTGCCCGCGCTGCGCGAGCGCACCGACTTCGATTTCGTCGTGCGCAAGATCCTCAAGTCGCTGTGCGACAACGGACAGAACGTGGGCATCTCCCCCGACGTGATGGCCATGTTCAAGCAGTACAACTGGCCGGGCAACCTGCGCCAGCTGCACAACCTGCTGCGCACGGCGGTGGTGATGGTGGGCTGCGATGGTGAGATCGACCGCCTGCACCTGCCCGACGACTTCATCGAGGAGCTCGGCACGTCACCGCCACCAGCGGCAGCGACCCCCACGCCAGCACCTCACCTCGCGCCGCCATCGCGCAGCGCACCGCCCGACACGGCGGAACCACCGGTGGAAATCCAGGAAAGCCAGCGCCTGGAAGACGTGGCCCTGTCGGCCATGGCGCAGGCCCTGCGCGCGCACAACGGCAACGTGTCGGCAGCAGCAAAGGCGCTGGGCGTGTCGCGCAACACCATCTACCGCAAGAAGCACGCGCTACCGCCCGGTCTGCTCGACTGAGGACGTCTCCATCCAGACGGCTTCCAGTTCGCGCCACGCCCTGAGCACGTTGAAGCCGTGGCGCTCGGTATAACCCGCCCAGTGCGCATAGGCCGGCAACGGCACCACATCGGCCTCCTGCGGCAAGCGGCCCGCGTCCATGGCCTGCAGCACGCCTGCACGCAGGGCCTCCAGGTAGCCGAGGGTCAGACCCGGTGCAGGTGGCGGTGAGCCGTCTGGCGAAGCGGCCGACCAGGTGGCGCCAATCACGGCATACAACGGCATGGCCTGCAGGCGGCGCAGCGCCGCGATCCAGGCGTCCACATGTCCTTGCGCCAGCTCGGGCACGCGCTCGCCATACACCAGACCACCGGCCCACAGCACGCGGTTCGCCTCGTCCCACAGCAGCAGATCGCCTTCGGTATGGCCCTGCTCCACCCGCAACACCCGCAGGCTTCGCATGCCCACGCGCAGGCGCTGACCCGGCACCAGTGTCTGGTCGGGCAGCACGATGGCCGTGTCCCGCATCGCGGCGTCACCCACGCGCGATGTGAGGCTGGCCAGGCAGGCCGGGCAGCGCGCGCGCATGCTCTCGCGCGTGGCATCGCTCGCCCCGATGCGCAGCCGGCCTTGTGCCTGCCCGTGCGCGAAAGCCGAGTTGCCCAGCACGTTCTCGGCGTGCGCGTGGGTGTTGACCACCCCCACCACGCGTGCGCCGAAACGGCACTGCAGCGACCGCTTCACGCGCTCGCCATGCAAGTGGTTGGGGCCGGGGTCGATCAGCAAGGCTTCCCCTGCGTCCACGACCACGGTCGTGGGCACCACGTGGCCACCAATGACCGCACCGATCTCGCCCTCATGGTCGGGCATCCACACCCACACCGATGGCGCCACCGCCTGCCAGGGAACCTCATCGTCACACACCGTGTGCGGCAAGGCACAGCCCATGGCAAGGCCCGCGCAGACCGTGGCACCGATCTTGCCTTTCTGCCGCGCCACGAAACGACCAAGACAGGAGACAACACGATGGACCGCGAACAACACGACCGCTTTTCGGTGCTGCTGCACTGGCTGATGGCCGCCCTGCTCATCGCTCAACTGGGCCTGGGTCTGTGGATGATCGAGCTGCCCAAGGACAACACCGGCGCGCGCGCCTGGTGGTTCAACGTGCACAAGTCGATGGGCATGCTGCTGGGCATGCTGATCCTCTTGCGCGTGTGCTGGGCCGTGGTGCGGCCTCGCGTCGTGCCGCTGGACATGCCGCGCGGCAAGCAACTGCTGGCCTGCGGGAGCCACCGGTTGATGTACGTGCTCATGCTGGTCGCGCCGCTCTCCGGCTTCCTGGGTTCGGTGTTCTCGCCCTACCCGATCCGCTTCTTCGGCGCACGCCTGCCCCGGCTGGCCGAGCCCTGGGAAGGCGCGAAAGAAGTGCTGAGCGTTGTGCACCTGTGGGCCGTGTACAGCCTGCTGTTCCTGGTCGCCCTGCACCTGATCGCCTTCGTGCATCACCAGTTCATCCTGAAGGACAACCTGATCCGGCGCATGCGGTAGAGCACGGCGCCGAACGAAGCAACCTCAGCCAGAGGCATCCAGGGTCCGGCTCCGCCGGCCCGGGATGCCGTCCCCCCTCCCAGCGCCGAAGGCGCGCCAGAGAGGGGGGGAAGCCGCAAAGCGGCGCAGGTGGCGTTCCCCATCAACACGCTTGAAGATCGACGATACCGTGGCGCACCGCCAGACGCAGCAGCTGGATGTCGCTGTCGGTCTCCAGTTTCTGGCGCACCATCGACAGGTGGTTGTGGATGGTCTTGGGACTCAGGTGCATGTGCGTGGCGATCTGCCGCGTCTCTTCGCCAGACACCAGCATGCGCAGCACCTCGAACTCACGCGGCGTGAGCCGGCCGAACACCTGCTCGCCATCCAGGCTGGCCTCGGCCAGCACCTGCGCCACGTCGCGGGAAAGCACGCGCCGCCCGCGCGCCACGGCGCGGATGCCATCGAGCAGCTCGCCGGGTTCGCTGCTCTTGGTGAGGTAACCCAGCGCACCGGCGCGCATGGCCTGCGTGACGATGCTCGGGTTGTCGTGCATGGAGAGCACCAGCACGCGCACCTGCGCGTCGCGCGCCAGGATGCGGCGTATCGCATCGATGCCGCTGGTGCCGCGCAGGCTGATGTCGACCACCGCTAGGTCGATGCGCTCCTCCAGCAGGCGGGCATAGGCCTCCGCGGCCGTCGACGCCTCCGCGACGACCTGCAGGTCGGGCTCCGCGTCGATCAGGCGCCGATAGCCCGTTCTCACCACCGAGTGGTCATCCAGCAGCAGCACGTTCACCATGGCTCTTGTCTCCTTGTGGTTGTTCAATGTCCTCGACGCTTTGAGCGGCCGGCAGCCACAGCGTGAGCCGCAGGCCGCCCAGTTCCGATCTCGAGACGGCGAAGTGCCCGGCAGCCATCGCGGCACGTTCGCGCATGCCCTGCAGGCCGCAACGGCGCGACCGCGATGCCGCCTGCGCATCGCCGCGTCCATCGTCCTCGATGCGCAACCTCACACCCCCGCACGCGCATTCGCAGGCCAGCACCACACGGCTGGCGCCTGCGTGCCGCACGACGTTCGTCAGCGCCTCCTGCACCGTGCGGTACAGCGCCTTCGCGGCCTGCGGTGACAGCGCGGGCATGGCCTTCGGCCAGCGCGCCTGCACCTGAATGCCCGCCGCGCGCAGCCAGTGCCCATCGGCCAGCGCCGCCAGCGCAGCGCCCAGCGAGGCGCCCTGCAGGTCCTGCGGGTGCAGCCGTTGCAGGTGGCCGCGCAACTGCTGCGCCATCTGCGCGGCGGCGGTGCGCATGTCGCGTGCGCAGTCGGCCACCACGGGGGGCGAGGTGGTGGGTGCATACCGCTCCAGAAAACCCGCGGCCGTCACCATCACCGCCAGGTTCTGGCCGAACTCGTCGTGCAGTTCGCGCGCCAGGGCGGCGCGTTCGGCCTCCAGCAGACGCAGGCACTCACGCCGCCAGGCGCGCTCGATCCACCACCACACCGCACCGGCGAACACCAGTGCCGAGCCCACGAGAGGCCAGGTGTCACGTGTTGCGAAATGGGACAGGTGTTGCCCATCTGAACGCTGCTCCGTCCCCAGGCAGAACGCCGCCAGCGCCACGCCGCCCGACAGCAGCACCAGCAGCAGCCGAATCCGCAGATCCATGGTGTCTCCAGGTGGTTTTTCCTCCGATGTCGCAAGGCACATGCCAGCCCGGGTGGAACACCCGGTGCGGTCGGGAAGACTTCCCGGAAACGCGTGGCCAGACTCCCGTGGCGAATGCAGGGTGGCGTCTGATACTGCCCCGGCGATGCGGCACCCGCCTCATCGACAAGACCACCACCCCGACATGAGGAGCCAACATGACAAGACTTTCTGCCCCGCGCACACGGATGCTGACCCGGCTCACGCTGGCGGCCGCCGCGCTGCTGGCCGGCGCCACGCACGCGGCCAAGCCCGTCACCTGGGACGACATCGCCAACGACCACAAGACCACCGCCGACGTGCTGAGCTACGGCCTGGGCCTCACCGCCCAGCGCTACAGCCCCGCCAGGACCATCAACACGCGCAACGTGGGTGGCCTGGTACCGGTGTGGAGCTACTCGTTCGGTGGTGAGAAACAGCGTGGCCAGGAAGGCCAGGTGCTGGTGCACGACGGCGTGATCTACGCCACCGGCTCCTACTCGCGCTTCTTCGCGATCGACGCACGCACCGGCAAGCGCCTCTGGACGTACGAACACCGCCTGCCGGAGGACATCCGCCCCTGCTGCGACGTGGTCAACCGCGGCCCCGCCATCTACGGCGACAAGGTGTTCTTCGGCACGCTGGACGCGTCCATCGTGGCGCTGGACCGCGCCACCGGCAAGGTGGTATGGCGCGAGAAGTTCGGCGACCACAAGGTCGGCTACACCATGACCGGCGCCCCGTTCGTGGTGAAGGACCAGAAGAGTGGCAAGGTGCTGCTGGTGCACGGCTCGTCGGGCGACGAGTTCGGTGTGGTCGGCTACCTCTACGCACGCGACATCGACACCGGAGCCGAAGTCTGGGCGCGCCCCATGGTCGAAGGCCATATGGGCCGCCTCAACGGCAAGCCCAGCACGCCCACCGGAGACCCCAAGGCCCCCACCTGGCCGAACGACCCGAACTCGCCCACCGGCAAGGTCGAGGCCTGGAGCCAGGGCGGCGGCGCGCCGTGGCAGACGGCTTCGTTCGACGTCGAGACCAACACCATCTTGATCGGTACCGGCAACCCAGCACCGTGGAACACCTGGAAGCGCACCGCCGAAGGCGACAAGCCGCTGAACTGGCCCAGCCTCTACACCTCGGGACAGGCCTACGTGGACCCGACCACCGGTGACCTCAAAGGCTTCCTCTCGCACACGCCGAACGACGCCTGGGACTTCTCGGGCAACAACTCGGTGCTGCTGTTCGACTACAAGGACCCCAAGAGCGGCAAGGTGGTGAAGGCCGCCGCGCACGCCGACCGCAATGGCTACTTCTTCGTGACCGATCGCGAGAAACTCGCGAAGCCCGGTGCCGCGCACCCCTGGAAGCAGGACTCCATCATCGGTGCCTGGCCGTTCGTGGATGGCATCACCTGGGCCAGCGGCTTCGACCTGAAGACCGGCATGCCCAAGGTCGATGAGAAGCAGTACCCACCCAAGCCGAAGGCCGGCCAGGACAAGGGCGACAGCATCTTCGTCTCGCCGCCATTCCTGGGTGGCACCAACTGGATGCCAATGAGCTACAGCCCCGACACCGGCCTGTTCTACATCCCGGGCAACCACTGGGCGATGGACTACTGGTCGGAGAACGTGTCGTACAAGGCCGGTGCCGCGTACTTGGGTCAGGGTTTCCGCATCAAGAAGCTGTACGACGACCACGTCGGCATCCTGCGCGCGATCAACCCGGTCACCGGCAAGATCGAGTGGGAACACAAGGAGCAGTTCCCGCTGTGGGCCGGCACGCTCACCACCGCCGGCGGCCTGTTGTTCACTGGCACGTCCGACGGCTACATCAAAGCCTTCGACTCGAAGAACGGCAAGGAGCTGTGGAAGTTCCAGACCGGCTCGGGCGTGGTCTCGGTGCCCGTGACCTGGGAAATGGATGGCGAGCAATACATCGGCATCCAGTCCGGCTACGGCGGTGCCGTGCCGCTGTGGGGCGGTGACATGGCCGAGCTGACCAAGCAGGTGTCTCAAGGTGGTTCGATGTGGGTCTTCAAGCTGCCCAGGCAAGTGGCCAGCCGCTGAAGCCCTCCACCCCTGACCTGGCCAGCGCTCCTTCCCCGGGGTCTGGCCGGGTCTTTTTCTTCGGAGTTCCCCATGTTCCCCACGAAGACCGCCATGCCGATCGCGTCGCTGCTCGCGGCCCTGCTGGCCGGGCCCGCCGCCCTGGCCCAGCCGGCCGCCGACGACAACGGGCCGCAAGTGATCAACGGCTGCCCGATCTGGCCCTACACGCGTTGCCCCGGTGCGGATCTGCGCCACGCCAATCTGGTGGGCAAGAACCTCGCAGGCGCCGACCTGCGTGGCGCCGACCTCAGCCGCGCCGACCTGCGCGGCGCGAACCTGGCCGCCGCCGATCTCGAAGGCGCCAACCTCACCGGTGCGCGGCTCAACAAGGCCACCGCTGCCAACACCAACTTCCAGCGCGCCCGCTTCATCGGCACCGACCTGGAAGCCGCACGCCTGATGCGCTCCGACTTCTCGCACGCCGAGTTCAACGGTGCCAGCCTGGAGATCGCGCGCCTGAACAACGCCTGGTTCGTCGGCACGCGTTTCGTGGCCAGCAACCTGCAGGAGGCCAAGTTCGTCTCCACCAACCTGAAAGATGCCTTCTTCGAGGCCAACGTGCTGCGCTACGCCATCTTCCCGGACTCGCTCATGGAAGGTTGCAAGAACTGCCCGGAGGCCTGGAGGTGAACCCCATGAAAACCTTGCATGCCCTCTTTCTCGGCCTGGCCATGCTGGCCACCGGTGCATGGGCCGACGCACCCGTTGCCCCGAAGGTGGATACCGGCCCGCTGCCTGCCATCGCTGGCGGCTGGGCCGACATCAACCCGCTGCGCGGCAATGCCGCCGCCATCCAGGTGGGCCGCGAAGCCTTCAACCAGGCCTGTGCGGCCTGTCATGGAGCGGACGCCAACGGCGCACGCTCCCCCGCGCCCGACCTGCGCCGCATGGGCCGCAGCTGCCAGCGCGTGCAGGACGAAGCGCTGCGCCAACGCTGCCAGTCCGACGCGGATCACTTCTTCGTGAAATCGGTGCGCTACGGCAAACAGAAGTTCGGCATCGTGCACATGCCGCCGTGGGAGGGTGTGCTGGAGCCTTCGGTGGTGTGGTCGCTGCGGACCTTCGTCGAAAACGCGCCGATGCAGTGAGGCTTCAGTCGAAAGGCGCTGCGAGGAAGGCCTCGAGCCTTTCCGCCTGCTGCGAATGTCGCACCGTGGCCGCACAGGCCTGCGGATCGATATCGCCCGGCACCATTTCCTGCACGAATCGCCAGGCGACGGCCGCCGTGATGCCCGCCTGGTTGATGGACGCCTGGTCCACCGGCAGGGCACGCGCCGCAAGCTCGGCTTCCAGCCCCGCCAGGGCAGCGCTCAGCTGGGCCTTCACACGGAGCATCCAGGGCTCGTGCAGCTTCTCGGCCGGGCGGAGGTTGTGTTCATAAACGATCTGCACCGCCTTCTCGCAGGCGGCCAGCCCCAGGCCGATGATGCGCAGCGCGCGCTGCCGTTCCGCGCCCCCCGCGGGCATCAGGCTGCGCCCGGCCACCGTCTCCACGTGATCGATGATCAAGGTGGAATCCATGAGTGTCTGTCCGTCGTCGCACACCAGCGTGGGCGCCTTCACCACGGGGTTGATGGCGCGGAATTGCTCGAACGTGCGAAAGACCGAGATCGGCCGGTGCACATAGGGCAACCCCAGCAATTGAAAAGTGACCGCCACCCGCCGCACATAGGGCGAATCGAGCATGCCGATGAGTTCCATGTTCCTGTCCTTGGGCAAGAGCCGTTGCACCGCGCGAACCGGCTGGCACCATGCTAGAGAATGGCAGGCGCAACGCCAAGTGAGAACCATCGGAATCCGGGCCTGCAAACCGATGGATCATCGCCCACCCTGTCACGCAACACACCGCCATGAAGCTGGACAAGAAAGACCTCCTGATTCTCGAAGCCCTGCAGCGCGACGCGCGGCAAAGCCTGGCCGCGATCGGCAAGCGCATCGGCCTCTCGCAACCCGCGATGAGCGAGCGCGTGCGCAAGCTGGAGGACGCCGGCGTGATCGATGGCTACGGCGCACGGGTCAACCTGCGTGCCGTTGGCATCGGCCTGCAGGCCATCATCCGCATCCAGACCACGCACGCCGGTATCGCGAAATACGTGAAACTCTTCGAAGAGATGCCCGAGGTGCTGGAAGCGGACCGCGTGACCGGCGAGGACTGCTTCATCGTGCGCTGTGCCATCGCCGAACCGAAGGATCTGGAACGCGTGGTCGACGCGCTCGCCGCACATGGCGGCGTCACCACGTCACTGGTGCTGTCCAGCCCCGTCCGCAAGACAGCCACTGTGCTTGCAGCGCGGCGGGCGTAGCCCTGGCGTCGCGGGAACATGTGCCCCAACGTGGTATTTTTCGGGCCTTTCCCGCTTGCAGAAAACAGGAGGTGCCCCGATGCAGTCCGATGAGACGTGTGATGTTCTTGTGGTGGGTGGTGGCCCCGCCGGTTCGACCATTGCGACCCTGCTCGCCCGCGAAGGCCGCAAGGTGGTGCTGCTGGAGAAAGAACATCATCCCCGCTTCCACATCGGCGAATCGCTGCTGCCCGGCAACGTGGCCCTGTTCGACAAGCTTGGCGTGCGCGATCAGATCGAGAAGATCGGCATGCCGAAATATGGCATCGAGTTCGTGCCACCCGATCTCGACTACTGCAGCTACGTCGATTTCGCCGAAGGCTGGGATCCTTCGAAAGCATCGGCGTGGCAGGTGCGCCGTTCCGAGATGGACGAACTGCTGTTCCGCCATGCCGCCCGCGTGGGCGCGCAGGCGCTGGAAGGCGCAAAGGTGCGCGATGTCGCCTTCGACGACGAAGGCGCCCGCGTCGAGGCGGTGCTGGACAGCGGCGAGTCGCGCCACTGGCGCGCGCGCTTCGTGGTCGACGCCACCGGCCGCGACACCCTGCTGGCCAACAAGTTCAAGTGCAAGGAAAAGAACAAGGACCACAACAGCACCGCCCTGTTCGGCCACTTCCGTGGCGCCCGGCGCCTGGAAGGCAAGCGCGAGGGCAACATCAGCATCTGCTGGTTTGAACACGGCTGGTTCTGGTTCATTCCACTCGCCGACGGCACCACGAGCGTGGGCGCGGTGTGCTGGGCCTACTACCTGAAGGCGCGCGACAAGCCGCTCAAGGACTACTTCTTCGACACCATCGCCCTGTGCCCGGAACTGCACGACCGCCTCAAGGACGCCACGCTGGTGGACGACCAGGTGCACGCCACCGGCAACTTCTCGTACGCGAGCACGCATGCCACCGGTGACCGCTACCTGATGGTGGGCGACGCCTTCACCTTCATCGACCCCATGTTCTCCTCGGGCGTCTTTCTGGCGATGCAGAGCGCCTTCGACGGCGCGGCGTTCGTCGCTACCGCGCTGGACCAGCCGCAGCGTCTGCCCGCCGCCCGTGCTGCGCTGGAAAAACGCCTGCGTGTCGGTCCGCGCGACTACTCCTGGTTCATCTACCGCGTGACCAACCCGACCATCCGGGACATGTTCATGCACCCGAACAACCGCTTCAAGGTCAAGCAGGGCCTCATGTCGCTGCTGGCGGCCGACATCCACCACGGCCCGGCCTACCGGATGTCGCTGGTGATGTTCAAGCTGGTGTACTACGTCGTGTCGATCACGAACTGGCGCCGCACCTACGCCGGCTGGAAGCGGCACCGCGTCAACATCCGCGACATGGGCCCCCTGCGCGGCGAGACGATCATGAAGGCCGAATGAGGCCCGGGCCGCCTGGCTCCGGGCTGTGCGCGGTCAGGGCCGGACGGCCGTGTACTCCGAGAAGATGCCCAGTTCGGTGTGGCGCTTGACCTGCTGGAAGCCCGCGCGCTCCATCGCCTGCAGAATGCGCTCGGGCGGAATGCAGGCCTCGATGGTGTCCCAGTAGTAGCGCCACAGCTCCGCGCTGTTGCGCTCGCGGGCCACGACGCGCGCCAGCGCCGGCACCACGCGGCGCATGTAGAACTTCACGAGGGCGCGCGAGACGCGGCTTGAAGGCTGGCTGATCTCCAGGATCAGCAGGCGGCCGCCCGGCCGCAGAACGCGGTGGAACTCCTGCAGCGCGGCGTCCACGTCCGAGACGTGGCGAAACGCATAACCAAAGCTCAGGAAATCGGCCTCCCCCGTTTCGCACGGCAGCGACTCTGCCCGGCCCGCCCGCAGTTCAACGTCCGGCAGGTCCACCTGCGACAGCATGCCGGGGCTCGGGTCAACACCGATCAGCCGGCCCTGCTCACCGATCACCGTGCAAGCCTGGCGCGCCAGCAGACCCGTACCGATGCCCACGTCGACGATCTTGTCGCCGACCGCAAGACCCGCGCGGACCAGGGCCTGCCGCCGGTACCAGCCGCCGGAGCCGAACGCCATGGCGCGCTCGATCCGGTCGTAGTCGACGGCGGTCTCGTCGAAGATGCGGCGCACGTATTGCGCATGATCGTCCTCGTCGCGGTAGTACGCGGGCAGCGGGGCATGCGGCAGGTGAGGTGTCGGCTCCATCGGAAATCTGCTCCTTGGGCGGGGGCCCGGACGGGTGGGTGGAATGCGGATCGCGCGGCACCGGTGGCCGCTGGACACGGGTTGCAGCGTAACGCAGGGTCGTGCTCATGCTTGCGGTGTGGCGCCCACGGTGCGCGGTTCGGAGCGGCCATCCACCGTCACGGGCGATGACAACATGACAGTGAACCGGAAGAGCAGGACCGTGACCGACATGAGTGCTCATTCGTTGGCGCAGCCCGAATGGTACTAGCGGACACGGTGCACCCTCTCGAGGCGACACCGGCCTGGCTTCGTCCTCTCCGTCAGGAACACGGCGCGTTGTCCTACCGGCCCGGCCACGCATCCCATGCATCGTAAGTGCATGGATACCCCATCATCGAAATTCCACGCCTGGAAAGCGGCAGAGGCGGAACTGGCGGACATCGAACGGACCTTCCGGGCGATGGCCGCCGACCTCACACCATCCGACCGCGACAACGTCGTGGCTCAACTGGAAGCACTAAAGCTCGCGAGGCTGCGCGTCCGCCTGTTGTTCGAAGAAGTGATGAGCGAGAGCGAGCTGACCGTCAGGCGGCTGGCCGAGGAAGAGGAGTCGATCGACGAGCCGCCCAGGCCCGAGGACCCTCCCGAGCAAGGGCACTGGTTGCTGTAGCGACGCCCAGCCCTGCCGGACGGGTCCTGCGCTTCAGGGCTTGACCGTCAACACCCACTCCGCCAGCCGCTTCACATCCGCTGGCGGGAGGCTGGCGTGCCCGGGCATGGGAATGCGGCCCCACTTGCCCGTCGATCCGTTCTGGATCGACTGGGCCAGGTCGGCTGTGGCGTCTTTCTGGCCGGCGTACTTCTGCGCGACGGCGGCGAAGGCAGGGCCCACCACTTTCTCGCCATTGGCATGGCAGGAGTAGCAGCCACTGGACCTGGCCAGTTCGGCGACGGCGCTCACGTCGGCGGCGCGGGCCAGGGTGGTGGCGCCCGACAGGGCGATGACGAGGGAGGCGGAGAAGATGAATCGGCTCATGGGGCAGTCCGGTTTGTCTCGATGAAGTTGGAATGGGGAACGGCGCAAGGGCTCGGCGCAAACTCCGTGCCCGCGTTTTCGGGGCCACATCTGTTCAGGAATGACACACCGCGAGGCCCAGGGCGCCACACGCTGCGACACACCACCGCCGGTTCAACGTCCGCCCAGTGCACGGCGTTCGTACACCGGATACCACTGCGCCAGCGTGCGGTGCAGTTCGGCGGGTTGCGCGGCCCAGTTCGCGAAACGGGCGGGCACGGGCATGTTCAGCACCTCGGTCAGATCGAGGCCGACCTCGGCGTGGCCCCGCATGTGCCCGGTCAGCCAGCGGATCCAGTCGCGCGTCTGTGCAATGCCCCGCCCGCCCTCATGCACAGGCCCATGGCTGGGCACCACCCAGCGGAAGTGCCCCACCCCGAGCAGGCTCTCGAGCCGGTCCAGGCTGGCGATCCAATGGTCGAAATCGGCGTTCGGCGTGGTGGGCACGCGGTCGGCGAACACGAGGCCGCCTGCGAACAGCACACCGGTGCTGTGGTCAATCAGCACGAGGTCGTCGCGCGTATGGCCCTCGAGACGCACGAGTTCCAGCCGGTGCTGTCCCAGCGTGTGCACGCCGGCCTGCGCGGCGGCGCGCGCGGGTGTGGCTTCGGTGCCCTGCATCCAGTCGCCGCACAGGCGGTACAGGTTCTCGGCGTAGGTGTCGCCCGAGGCTTTCATGCCGTCGATGCTGCCGGGCAAGGCGGTGGTGATGCGATCGGCCCAGGCCTGGTTGCCCAGGAAGTAGTCGGGGTGCAGGTTGAGGTTGAACACCTGAACCACGGGTTCACGGGTGGTGCGCTCGATCAGGTGGCGCTGCTGTTCGCCATAGCGGCGCGATGGGCCGGTGTTGATGACGACCACGCCCGCACCCGTGGCGATGAAGGCGGTGTTGATGATGTTGCAGCCGTTCTCGCGGCCGAAGTCGGCCACGGCGCCTTCGATCACCCAGGTGCGGGGTGCGACAGGCCGCGCCTGCAGTCGGTAGTCGAGCCGCTGCGCATCGGCGCGCGGTGCGGCCTGCGTGGGCTGGGGGTGCAGCGGTGGCGATGCCATGGTGATGAGGGTCGCGGTGAGCACGCAGAGCAAAGGCTTCATGCGGGCACCGCCGCGTCGATGCGGTTGCCGTTGTTGTCGCGACCGACGAGCCTGAAGTGCCCGGTGAGCTGCCGGGGCAGCTCGAAGGTAATGAGCGGGTTCTCGGACACGGGCTCGTGCAGCACGAGGCGCCAGCATGGGCGGTCGGTGGCATCGAGCAGTTCGAGTTGCTCCAGGTGGAAGGCCGGGATGCCGGCCACCAGCCCGGTGTCCATGGGGTGCATGATGCGCACGCGCAACCGCCGGCTGCCTTCGAGCACGCTGCTGAAGAAGCGCGCCTGCACCTGGTTGAGCGTCTGGCTCCAGCTGCCGTCGGCGCGCGTGGCGCCGGGCACGGTGCAGCCTCCGCCTGCGGCCTGCACCCAGGTGCCGCCCGCGTGCCAGCGCCCGTCCTGCGTCTGCACCAGCGCGCGCACGGGCGAGGCCTGTTCCAGCCGCAGGCGAAAGGCCAGCACGGGCAGCGACAGCAAGGGCTCGTAATCGAGCACGTGGCGGATCGGGTTGCGGTCGACCACCACGCGGATGCGGGCCACCGCCGCACCCGCGCTGGCCAGCGCACGGGCATCCACCATCACGGGCACGTTGAGTGCGTCGTCCGCGAACGCGGGGCCTTTCACGGAGACCTGCCCGCTGAACCTCACGGGGCCGGCTCCGACGAAGGCGCGTTGGATGTCGGGCCACTGCGTGGAACCCAGCGGGTCGCCCTCGGTGGGATCGCCAGCACCCCAGGCCATGTGCCACGGCAGGGCGCCCATCAGCACACCGGCACCGAGCAGCTGCCGGCGCCGCAGGCGTTCGCCCACCTGCCAGAAGGCCGAACGCCAGACGTGGTTCAGGGCGTTCATCAGAACGCATAGCTGGCGCTTGCGCCCAGCCCCCATTGCCGGCCAGGGGCCGGTTCGAAAAAGCGGCGGTTGCTCTCGTTCGCAATGACCGAACCCACGTAGGCCTTGTCGGCGATGTTGTCGATGCGCACGTATTGCTTGAATCGCCAGGCGCCCACCCGTTGTTCCCAGCCCAGACGCGCATGGAACACGGTGGCCGCATCGGTGCGGTCGGAATTGAGGTCGTCCACCGCCATGCGGCCGGTGTGCACCATTTCCAGCGCGGCGGTGAAGCCCGGCCAGATCTGCGGCTGCCAGACGACTTCGCCGAACAGCGTGCGCTGCGGCGTGCCGGGAATGCGGTTGCCGCGCGGCACCGTGCTGCCACTGCTGGAGAAAGCCTCGACAAACCGCGCGTTCAGCGTGGTGAGCGCCAGGTGGGTGCGCCACTGCGGCGTCCACTGCGCGCTGTGCGCCAGCTCGATGCCCGAGCGGCGCGTCTTGCCCGCATTGGTGTAGAAGGTGCGCCCACCACTGCTGGAAGCCACGACGATCTCGTCGCGGGTATCGACGTGGAAAAGCGCCACGTCCAGCCGCTGCCGCTCGGAGAGCCGGGTCTTGAAGCCGAGTTCGGCCAGGGTGCTGCGCGCATCGCGCAGGGCGAGGTTGGGGCCACTGGCACCCGCGCGGTAACCCAGCTCGGCAAAGGTGGGCGTTTCGAAACCGCGCCCGATGTTGAAGTACAGGTTGCTGTCTGCACCGAAGTGCCGCGTGAGGCCGATCACCGGGTTGGTGGCACTGAAGCTGGCGCGTCCGCTGTCATCGGGGTTGCCGGGGCGGATGAAGAAGTCGTTCACGCGGAAGACCACGCGGCTGGCGCGCAGACCGGCCACGGCGCTCCAGTCTTCGTTGATGAGCCAGTCGGCCTGCGTGTACAGGCCGGTGCTTTGCACGGTGTCGTCCTCATCGCGCTTGAGCGCGCCCTGCACGCCGAAGTTGTTGATGAAGCCCTGCCGGTGTTCGCCCATGCGCTCCACATCCAGCCCCACGCTGTAGCGCACCTGCCCCAGCCCCACCGCGTCGCGGCGGCTGTAGCGCAGGCCGGCGCCACTGTAGTCACGGTCCAGCCGCACCACACCGCCGGCGGAGGTGGCGGGCAGTTGCGCAGCCAGGGGAATCGAGAGGCGGTTGTCGAGGTCGCGCTGCCCGGCGTACACGCGTGCGGTGAAGTCGCTCTCGCCATCGATCCGGTGGTCCAGCACCACGCCCAGCTGCCGTTGCGACACATCCTTGCCGGCCTTGTAGTCGGTGGAGCGCACATCGGCCTGGCGCGGGTTGGCCTGCATCTGTGCGCGCGTGAGGCCCAAAGGGTCGCCCGACACGGGCTGGTCGAACACGTTGGCCACCACGGTCAGGCGTGTGTCTTCGCCGACGCTGGTGCGCAGCCTGGCGTTGAGGTGGCGGCGCTCGGCGGCGCTGTTGGCGCGCCAGCCATCGGTGCGGAAGTCGCTGTAGTCCACCACGTAGTTCACGCCGCCTTGCTGACCGGCGGCCTGCACCCCGTAACGCCTCAGGCCCTGGGCGCCCGCGTCGACGCTGAAGCGCAACTCGGGGCGCGCGGGTCCATCGGCCGTGAACACCTGCACCACACCGGCGGACGAGTTGCCGTACAGCTGCGCGAGCGGGCCGCGCAACACCTCGATGCGCCGGGCGGACGCCAGGCTGATGGTGGAGGCCTGGCCCTGCCCGTCGGGCATGGTGGCGGGAATGCCGTCAACGATGAGCCTGGCGCCCCGTATGCCGAACGGCGCGCGCGAGCCGGAACCCCGGATGGACAGCTGCAGGTCTTGCGCGTAGTTCTGGCGGTTCAGCACTGTGATGCCGGGCACGCGGTTGAGCGATTCCGACAGGTTCACGCGCGGTCCGGCGGACTCGATCACGTCCTGCCCCACGGCCTGGATCGCGGCGGGCGCGTCGAAGCTTTGCTGCTCCTGGCCGCTGGCCGAGATGACGACCTCCTGCAGGATCTGCGCGTGGGCCCCGTCAGAGAGGGCCAGGAAGGCGGCCAGGCAGGGGGCGGCGCGCAAGGGCCGCATCGGGGCGGTGAATCGCTGGGGCATGTGTGTCTCCGGTATGGCGGCGGGGACGTGCCCTCGCCGTCTTCTTCTGTGTCTCACCTGGGCATGCAACAAGAAACATGCCATGCCCCAGGCGGGCCAGAGTGTTCAGAAATGGAACACCCGGTACAGCTTCACGGCGTTTCCTGCGCTTCCAGCTCGGCCATTTCCTTCACCGTGAACACCCGCGAACGCGTGTGGAACGCCTTGCCCTCGGGGCCTTCCAGCGAGAAGGTGCCGCCATGCCCTTCGATCACGTCGATGATGAGTTGTGTGTGGCGCCAGTACTGGTACTGCGCCTTGCCGATGTAGAACGGGCAGCCGCCGATGTCACCCAGGTAGACGTCGCCCGCCCCGGTGGTGATCTCGCCGAGCAGGTAGCAATTGGCCGCGCTGTTGTCGCAGCAGCCGCCGCTCTGGTGGAACATCAGGCCGGGGCCGTGCAGGCGCTTGAGGTGCTCGATCAGCTCCACGGCCGCAGGCGTGGCAATGACTCTTTCAACCATGAGAGATCTCCTTGGGTCTTACCGGAGCGAAATGTCCCGACAAGAACGCGGCGGGTCCGGCTTCACCGGCCCGCACGCGTTGCCCCCTTGAGGGGGTGACGCGCCGCGGGTGCGGCGCGGGGGTGGATCAGAAGAACCCCAGCTTGTTTTCGGAATAGCTCACCAGCAGGTTCTTCGTCTGCTGATAGTGGTCCAGCATCATCTTGTGGGTCTCGCGACCGATGCCCGATTCCTTGTAGCCGCCGAAGGCCGCGTGCGCGGGGTACGCGTGGTAGCAGTTGGTCCACACGCGACCGGCCTTGATGGCACGGCCCATGCGGTAGGCCACGTTGCCGTTGCGACTCCACACGCCGGCACCCAGGCCGTACAGCGTGTCGTTGGCAATGGCCAGCGCTTCGGCCTCGTCCTTGAAGGTGGTCACGGCCAGCACAGGGCCGAAGATCTCTTCCTGGAAGATGCGCATCTTGTTGTGGCCCTTGAACAGCGTGGGCTGCACGTAGTAGCCGCCCGACAGGTCACCACCCAGGTCGGCCTGGCCACCGCCGGCCAGCACTTCCGCGCCTTCCTGCCTGCCCAGGTCGAGGTACGACAGGATCTTGGTGAGCTGTTCCTTGCTGGCCTGTGCGCCCATCATGCTGTCGGTGTCCAGCGGGTTGGCGTGCTTGATCGCGGCCACGCGCTGGAGCACGCGCTCCATGAACCTGTCGTAGATGCTTTCCTGGATCAGCGCGCGGCTGGGGCAGGTGCACACCTCACCCTGGTTGAAGGCGAATAGCACCAGGCCTTCGATCGCCTTGTCCAGGAACGCGTCGTCCTTGTCCATCACGTCGGCGAAGAAGATGTTGGGCGACTTGCCACCGAGTTCCAGCGTGGCCGGAATCAGGTTGTTGGCGGCGGCCTGCGCGATCACGCGGCCGGTGGTGGTGGAGCCGGTGAAGGCGATCTTGGCGATGCGCTTGCTGGTGGCCAGCGGCATGCCAGCCTCGCGGCCATAGCCGTTGACGATGTTGAGCACACCCGCGGGCAGCAGGTCGGCGATGAGCTCGGCCAGAATCAGGATGGAGATGGGCGTGGATTCGGCGGGCTTGAGCACCACCGCGTTGCCCGCGCCCAGCGCGGGCGCGAGCTTCCAGGCCGCCATGAGGATGGGGAAGTTCCACGGGATGATCTGGCCCACCACGCCCAGCGGCTCGTGGATGTGGTACGCCATCGTGTTCTCATCGATCTCGCTGATGCCGCCTTCCTGCGCGCGCAGGCAGCCCGCGAAGTAGCGGAAGTGGTCCATGGTGAGCGGGATGTCCGCATTCAGCGTTTCGCGGATCGCCTTGCCGTTGTCCACGGTTTCGGCGTAGGCCAGCAGTTCCAGGTTCTGCTCGATGCGGTCGGCGATCTTCAGCAGCACGTTGGCGCGCGTGGCGGCGTCCGTCTTGCCCCACTTGTCAGCGGCGGCGTGTGCCGCGTCGAGCGCGAGCTCGATGTCTTCGGCAGTGGAACGCGCGGCCTTCGTGTACACCTTGCCATTGACCGGCGTGATGACGTCGAAGTACTGGCCCTTCACCGGCTGGACCCAGCGGCCTCCAATGAAGTTGTCGTACTGGGGCTTGTAGGTGATCTTGGCGCCGGCGGCGCCGGGTGCGGCGTAGAGCATGTTGTCTTCCTCTGGGTGGACATGGATGGCAGTGGCCTGCATGCGCAGGTTCCCACCTCACCTCAAGTTTCATGCCACCGGAAATGGCCAGCAAATCGCTGCACGACAGAACACCCGCCGGCGGAACATTGCTCCAGGGCCGCGCAACGCCGCCCTGCGGCTGTGCCAAACCGGCACAGGCGGTGTGCCATCATCGCCCGATGAGCAAAGACGCCAGCGAACGCTCGAAGACCGTCATGCAGGTGATCGGCATCGCCGGCCTCGTGGGCATCATGGCCATGCTCTTCCACAAGGGTTTCACCGACATTTCGGTGATCTGGCAACAGCACTCGGGGCCGGATTTCTGGATCGCGCTGGCGCGCTACCTCTTCCGCAACCTCGCGGGTTGAGCCCCGCAGAAACGGCAACGCCCCGCAAGCGGGGCGTTGTGCCAGGCCGAAAGCGGCCGATCAGCTGAACAGTTCCTTCGGCACGTTGCCGCCGTTGGCCGCGATGTGCGCCAGCACGTTCTTGTGCAGCCACATGTTCATCTGGGCCGAGTCCTTCATCAGCTCATCGGGGCAATACAGCTCCTTGGCCAGTTGCTTGCGCGCCTCCAGGCTGCTGTCGAGTTCCAGCAGCTTGAGCAGGTCGACAATGGAGGTCTTCCAGTTGAGCTTCTGCGGATTGGCCTTGGCTTTCTGCTCCATGAGGGCCATCACGTCGACCATGGTGATGGAGGCCACCGCCGGTGCGGCGGCGGGCGCTGGAGCAGCGGCCGGTGCCGGGGCGTCAGCGGGTGCGGACGGCGGCGTGATCACTGGTGCCGCGGCGGCTTTCGACATGCCGAGCTTTTCGAGAATGTTGCTGAAAAATCCCATGAAGGTACTCCTTGTCGTTGATGGCAGGCGGAACATGGACAAACCATGCGCTCGGCGAGTATGGCCGCTGTGCGATGACAGGGCAAGCGCGTTAACAGATCATCAAGAATTCGCGGCCGGCGATGCCCCCGGCGCCGGCTCGGGCAGGAACGCGGGCAGGCCACCGGCCGCATCGTGCACCGTCAACACACCGGCGCCGTACAGCGCCCGCAGCGCGCCGGCCTCGATCACCTGCCCGGCAGCGCCCTCGGCCATCACGCGGCCTTCGCGCATGAGCATGGCGCGATCGGCACAGCGCAGGGCCTGGTTGGGGTCGTGCGTGGTGAACAGCACCGCGAGGCCCTGGGCCGCGAGCGCACGGATGGCATGCATCACCAAGCCCTGGTTGCCGAAGTCGAGGCTGGCGGTGGGCTCGTCGAGCAGCACCGCGTGCGGCTGCTGCGCGAGCGCGCGGGCGATCAGCACCAGCTGGCGTTCGCCACCGCTGATCTCGTGCACCGAACGCACCGCGAGGTGCGCAATGCCCAGCCGCGCCAGTGCCTCGTGCGCCACGGCGCGGTCTTTCGCGCCGGGCCGCGCGAGGAGGCCGAGGTGGGCGGTGCGCCCCATCAGCACCATCTCCAGCGCCGTGAACCCGAAGGTGCTGGTCTGGCCCTGAGGCACGTAGGCCAGCACGCGCGCGCGCTCGGCCAGCGGCCATGCAGCGAGCGTGCGGCCTTGCAGTTGTACCGCCCCGCCCAGTGCGGGCAGCAGGCCCAGCAGGGTCTTGAGCAGCGTGGTCTTGCCACAGCCGTTGGGGCCGAGCAGCGCGAGCACCTCGCCACCCGTGAGCGAGAGCGAGAGGCCCGAGCCCACCAAGCGGCCCGGATAGCCCACGCCCAGATCGGTGGCCTCGAGCAGGGCGGTCCCAGGAACACCTTCGCCCTTTGGGGCCGACGCGGCGCTCATGTCCATCCCTTCGAGGCGCGCCGCAGCAGCACGATGAAGAACGGCGAGCCGATCAGCGCGGTGAGGATGCCCAGGGGAATTTCCACCGGGGCGGCCGTGCGCGCCAGCGTGTCGATGAGCAGGAGCAACCCGCCACCCAGCACGGCGGAGGTGGGCAGCAAGCGCACGAACGAGGGGCCGACGAGAAATCGCGCCAGGTGCGGCACCACGAGCCCGATCCAGCCCACGATGCCCGCCGCCGCCACGCTCGCGGCCGTCACCAGCGTGGCCGCCGCGACGATCAGCAGCCGCAGGCCGGTGGTGCGCGCGCCGAGCGAGCGCGCCTCTTCCTCGGGCAGCGACATCACGTCCATGCGCCAGCGCAGCAGCAACAGCACCACGGTGCCGAACGCCACCGGCACGATCAGCGACGGCACGTCGTTCGCGTGCGCCGCGGCCAGGCTGCCGAGCAGCCAGAAGGTCATGGCGGGCAACTGGTTGTAGGGATCGGCCAGCACCTTCACCATGCCGATGCCCGCGCCCAGCAGCGAGCCGATGACGATGCCCGCCAGCAGCAGCACCAGCACCGGGTCGCCATGGCGCACGGTGGAGCCCACGCCGTAGACCAGCGCCACCGCCATCAGCCCACCGGCGAACGCCGCCATCTGGATGCCGAAGACACCAAACGAGAAGAAGATGCCGAGCACCGCGCCCAGGGCCGCGCCGGCCGAGGCGCCGAGGATGTCCGGCGATACCAGGGGATTGCGGAACAGCCCCTGGAACGCCGCGCCGGCCACCGCGAGTGCCGCACCCACCGCGATGGCGGCCAGCACACGCGGGCCACGCACCTGGAACACGATGGTCTGCACCTGCTCGTTTGGCGCGGGCGCGCCCTGCAGCACCGACCACACCAGCTGTGCAAGGTCGGACAGGGGAATGTCGATGCGGCCCTGCGTGAGCGCCAGCAGCACCCCCATGACGAGCACCAGCACCGCCCACAGGCCGCCGCCCCGCATGTTCAGTCCCGGCCCGCCAGCACGCGCTGCACCTGCGCAGGCGTGAGGTCGACCTGGTAGAAGAGCTTGTAGAAATCGCGCGTGAGCGTGCCCAGGTCTTCGGGGAACAGCGCGGGAAACACCTTGCTACCCAGCCACCACAGGCCCGGCAGGCGGTTCACGCTGGGCGGAAAGTCGATCCAGCCGAAGGGCAGCTTGGGCGAGAGGTGCACGCGCCCGCTCTTCACCGCGCTCACGCTTCGCCACAGCGGGTTGTTGTGCACGGTCTGCGCGAAGGTCTGGTCGATGGTGACGATGACTTCCGGGTCCCAGGCGAGCACCTGTTCGATCGACAGCGTGGCCAGCCCGCCCTGCAGGCCGGCGGCCACGTGGCGGATGCCCATGGCCTCGAACATCTCGACGTTGATGGAGCCGCCCAGCCCGGTCTCCAGCCCCTCGGGGCCTCGCGCGTAGTACACGCGCGGTGGCGAGGTGGCGCGCGCGACGCGTTCGCGCACGGTGCGCAGCGTGTCGGCGGTGTAGCGCGCGAGCTGTGCGGCCCGTTCGGTGCGGCCGGTGAGTTCGCCCAGCAGCGTGTAGCCCTGCGCCGTGGCATCCAGCCTTCCATCGAGCAGCGCGTAGGGAATGCCGGTCTGCGCCTGCACCCGGTCGGCCAGTTCGACGAAGGTCTGGCGCGTGGAGCCGGCGTCGACGATCAGGTCCGGCTTGCTGGCCAGCAGCTGTTCGAGGTTGGTGGTGTTGCCGCGGCCGGTGAGCCGCCCCACTTCAGGCCGGTTGCCGATGCCGGGCAGCAGGAATTCGAGTTCGGGGCCGCGGTTGGCACGCGGCCAGCCGATGAGCGCGTCGGGCGCGAGCGTGTAGAGCCAGATGGCCGCCGGCGGACCGGCCGGAAAGATGCGCTGCACCCGCGCTGGCACGCTCACGCGCCTGTTGGTGCCGTCGGTGACGCTGCGCGTCTGTTGTGCCCACGAGGGCAGGCAGGCGGCAGCACCGGCGGCGATCAGCAGATCGCGCCGGCGCAGCAGAGCGTGCTCAGGGTGTTCCAAAGCCGTAGCGCGCGAACGTGGCCTGCGCAGGCGGGGCGAGCAAGGCCTTGGCAAACGCATGGGCCTCCGCGGGCGCGCCTTGTCGCACCGTGAGGCCATACGCCGCGCCCACCTGCAGTTCGGTGGGCACCTGCACCAGCTTCAGGCGCGGCACTTCCTTCTGCGAGGCCACGGCGTTGGTGCAGTACGTCAGGAAAACATCGGCCTGGCCCTGTTCCATCACCCAGGCGTAGGTGCCCCGGCCAGCCGGCGGCTTGGGCGAATCGGGGCCGCCAGTGAGCTTGAGCGCCTTGGCGTCGAGCGCCGCGTAGGCGCCGGCACGCACGCCCTCGGCCTTGCGGAACAGTTCCCACGCGTAGTCGCCCGAGGGGTCGGCCTTGGGCGTGGACGTGCCCAGCTTCACCGCCGGGTTGAGCATGGTGTCCAGCAGGTTCTGCGGCGTGGCGTTCACGTTCGCCTGTGTCAGCGCGCACAGGCTGTTGCGCACGAACACGGTGTGCGGTGCCCAGTCACCCGCGGCGGCCAGGCGCTGGGGGTGCTGGGTGTCTGCGGAAGCGAACACCATCGCGCCCTCGCCTTTCTCGATGCGCTCGCGCAGCAGGCCCGAGGCACCGAACGTCAGCGCGATCTTCTGCCCGGTGCGCGTTTCGTGGTCGCGCGCGATTTCGGTGAGCACCTCGCGCAGGCTGCCGGCGGCATAGACCTGAACCGGTTCATTCATGGGTGCATTCTGGGGTGTGGCGCAAGCCGAAAGCAACAGCAGGCAACCCGTCAGTGCCCCCAGCAGCAGCCCCTTTCCAGAGGCACCGCGGAAACGGCTCCGGCGGGCCGCAGGTGTTGCCCCCTGAAGGGGGGATGCGGCTACACGCAGTGAGCGAGCAACGGGGGTAGGCACTATTTCGCCGCATTCGGGAAGAACAGCTGCTCGCCACCAATCCTGTAGCTGGCAATGGCCGCCTGGCCGGCCGGGCCGGTGACCCAGTCGATGAACTTCTGGCCTTCAGCGGTCTTGACCTGCGGGTGCCTGGCGGCGCTCACCAGCATCACGCCGTACTGGTTGAACAGGCGCTTGTCGCCCTCCACCAGCACCGCGAGATCGGCGCGGTTCTTGAAGTTGAGCCAGGTGCCGCGGTCCGACAGCACATAGCCGCCGCTGCTGGCCGCGATGTTGAGCGCCGGGCCCATGCCGCAACCGCATTCCTTGTAGCCCGTGCCCTTGTTGGCGTCGGTGTCGGTCATCTTCCAGAAGCGCAGCTCGGCCGCGTGCGTGCCGCTCTTGTCGCCACGCGAGATGAATTCGGCGTTGGCCGTGGCGATCTTCTTCAGTGCCGCCACGATGTCGTCGCCCTTGGTCTTCGCTGCATCGGCCTTGGGGCCGATGAGCACGAAGTCGTTGTACATGACCTCCTGGCGCTTGGCGGAGAAACCGTCGGCGACGAACTTCTCTTCGGCCACCTTGTCGTGCACGAACAGCACGTCCGCATCGCCCCGGCGCGCCATGTCGATGGCCTGGCCGGTGCCCAGCGCCACCACCTTCACGTCGATGCCGCTGGCCTTCTTGAACTCGGGCAGCAGGAAGGAGAACAGGCCCGACTGTTCGGTCGACGTGGTGGACGCCACCACGATGCTCTGCGCGAAGGCGCCCGCACTGGCGAGCAGGCCGGCGGTGCCGAGCACAGCGGCGAGGGTGAGTTGGCGGAAGGTGCTTTTCACAGGCTTTCTCCTTGGACAAACAAATGGGCCTGCGGGCAGAGGGACCGCAGGAGATCGTGGTTGAAAAAATCCTTCACCGGCAGATCCGCCAGCAGGCGGCCTTGCTCGAGATACACGACGCGGCTGGCCAGGCGCTTGACCTGGCCCAGGTTGTGGCTGCTGAAAACCAGCGTGGTCGGCCGCCCGGTGGGCTGGCCGTCCACATCGCGCTGGCCGGCGGCGGTGAACTCGGCGATGAGCGCTTCCACCTCGCGCTTGGCGTGCGGGTCCAGGCTCGCCGTGGATTCGTCGAGCAACCAGACGGCCGGGCGCAGCGCCCAGGCACGCGCGAGCGCCAGGCGCTGCTGCTGGCCACCCGACAGGGCGCGGGCGTTGCGCTCGGCCAGATGGCCCATCTCCACGCGCTCCAGCGCCTGCAGGGCCAGCGCCCGGGTCTGCCGCGCGGGCACGCCGCGCAGCCACAGGCCGAGCTGGATGTTGCGCCGCGCGCTCATGCGCAGCATGTGCGGTCGCTGGAACAGCATGGCCACGCGCTGGTGGGCCGGCGTGTGCAGCTCGCCGGTGCTGGGGCGCTGCAGGCCGTGCAGCGTGCGCAGCAGCGTGCTCTTGCCACTGCCGTTGGCACCCACCAGCGCCACGCGCTCGCCTTCCCCGATGCGCAGGAAGATGTCGGTGAGAGCCTGCAGGCGCGACGCGGGGCCCAGGTGGACCTGCACACCGCGCAGGTCGAAGCAGGGTGTGGCGGCCACGGCGTGGCGGGCGGTGGAAGGCATGCCACTCATGTCAGGTCGCCACGGGCACCACGGCCGTGCCACCCGCGCCGTCCGCGCGCTCGCGCCAGCGGCTGAGCAGCGACACCATGGCGTTGAGCACCAGCACCACGGCCAGCAGCACCACACCCAGGCCGAGCGCCAGGGGCAGGTCGCCCTTGCTGGTTTCCAGCGCGATGGCAGTCGTCATCACACGGGTGAAACCTTCAATGTTGCCGCCCACCACCATCACCGCGCCCACCTCGGAAACCGCGCGCCCGAAAGCCGTGATCAGCACGGTGAGCAACGCGTAGCGCTCGTCCCAGGCCAGCAGCAGGCTGCGCAGCACGGAACCTGCGCCCAGCGAGGACAACTGCTCGCCGTGGCTGCGGTCGGCGTCTTCCACCACCTGACGCGTGAGCGCGGTCACCAGCGGCAGCACCAGCACGGCCTGCGCCAGCACCATGGCCTTGAAGCTGAACAGCCAGCCCAGAAAGCCCAGCGGGCCGGAGCGCGACAGCAGCAGGTAGATGACGAGACCGACCACGACCGAGGGGATCGCCAGGAAGGTGTTGAGCACGGTGAGCACCGCGCCACGGCCGGTGAAGCGGGCGGCGGCGAGCCAGGCGCCCATGACCAGTCCCAAACCGCAGGCGATCAGGCAGGCGGTGGCACTGACCGCGAGCGAGCGCATCACCACCGTCCACAGCCCCGGGTCGCCGGAAAGAATCAATCGCAGCGCGGTGGCGACGCTGTCGGAAAACGTGTTCATATGTTCGTCCGAGCTTATGGGACCGCTCTGAAATTGAGAGTACGTAATGACGCGGTATGAAATGGCCTGCATAGGCTGGCCAGGCCGGGCGACATCGACGTTTGGTGCACACTCGGCGTCCATGCGAAAGATCGAGCTCTCTTACACGCTGACGCCCCCCTCGTCAGAGCGCTCGCCCCATCCCGCCCTGTTGCGCAATCCCATGATGGATGTGCTGCACGCGGTGCGCAGCAGCGGTTCCATCTCGGGTGCGGCGCGGGAACTGGGCCTGTCGTACCGCCACGTATGGGGCCAGTTGAAAGACTGGGAGGCCGGACTGGGCCAGCAGCTCATCTTCTGGGAACGCGGCCAGGCCGCTCGCCTGACCCCCTTCGGTGAACGCCTCCTGATGGCCGAGCGCCTTGCGCAGGCGCGCCTGGGACCGCAGATGGAGAGCCTTCGGGCCGAACTGGAGCGGGCCTTCTCGATGGTGTTCGACGAAGGCCGGCACGGAAGCCCGGGTGGCGTCCTCACGCTTTACGCCAGCCACGATCACGCCCTCACCGAGCTGCAGCGGTACGCCGACAAGGCCACCGAGAACCGCCATCCCGCGCCACCCCTGCACATGGACATCCGCTTCTGCGGCAGCGTCGACGCCATTCGGGCGCTCAACGAAGGCCGGTGCGAACTGGCTGGATTCCACACCCAGCCCTTCGCGGCAGCCGGCAGTCTGAGCGCACGCGCGTACCGGCCACTGCTCAAACCTGGCCTGCACAAGATCATCGGCTTTGCCCGCCGCTCGCAAGGCCTGATGGTGGCACCGGACAACCCGCTGCGCCTGCGCGAAGTGGGTGACGTGGCACGCCTGCAGGCGCGGTTCGTGAACCGGGCCATCGGCACCGGTACGCGCCTGCTGCTTGATGAGTTGCTGGCCCAGGCCGGGCTGCTCCCCCAGGACATCGTGGGCTACACCCACGTCGAGAGTTCACACGCCGCGGTGGCGCATGCGGTGGCGAGCGGCACTGCGGACGTCGGCCTCGGTACCGAGTACGCGGCGCGCGCGCAGGGTCTGGGGTTTGTTCCCCTGACGCAAGAGCGCTATTTGCTGGTCTGTCTCAAGAGCGCACTCGAACAGCCCGCCGTGCAGCAATTGCTGCAACGCCTGCGCAGCCGCACCTGGCATGACCACCTCAACAGCCTGCCCGGCTACGCCACCGATCACTGCGGTGAGGTGGCGGCCATGAAGCGACTCTTGCCCTGGTGGGATTGACCTAGGCAGGCGGCCAGTCGCTCATCACGTCGGCCGCGTCGGGCTTGTCAAACTTGGGGGTTCCTGTCTTGCGCGGCGTGCCCAGCACCATCCAGCCCACCAGCTGTTCGCCGGGGCCGCAGAAGGCCTGCATCACCGGCACCGAGCGCACCTTGGCGCCGGAGAGCATCTTGCCCCCGTAGCCCATGGCGTGGGCGGCATTGAGGAAGTTGGTGAGGGCGCCACCGACGGTCATCCATTGCTCATGCACGGTGGCCACCGGGTGGCCGGTGTCGATGCGCGCAATCACGGCGACCAGCAGGGGGATGCCCAGCGCGCGGTGACGATCAAGAGCCGCATCGGCAGCGCTCTTGCCGGCGTTCGCAGCAGCCTGTTCGAACAGATCTGCGAGTCTTTCGAGCGCGGAGCCTCTCACGGCGGCAAAACGGAAAGGGATCAAACCCGCGTGGTCAGGGGCACGTAGCGCGGCAGCGGTCATCTGCAGCAATTCGTCCTGCGCGGGCGCGGGGTCCACCAGGTGCTTGCCTCCCACCGAGTAGCGGCTGAGCAGGACACCGACAGTGCTGCCGCTCGTCGGATCCGTTCGTCTCATGGGCGAAACATTCAAGACGTCAGTCGCCGCGCGATCTCGCCCACCAGCTGGCGCGCCAGCACCAGTTTCGGCGCCCGGGGCAGTTCCTTCATGCCTTGCTCGTCGACCAGCAACAGCGCGTTGTCGTCCTGGCCAAAAGTGGCCGGGCCGATGTTGCCCACCAGCAGCGGCACGCCCTTGCGCTTGCGCTTGGCTTGCGCATGCTCCTCCAGGTCGTGGCTTTCGGCCGCGAAACCCACGCAGTAGAGCGCACCGCTTTTCGCACGCGGCGAGGCAGCGATGCTGGCCAGGATGTCCGGGTTCTCGACGAAGGACAGCGTGGGTACCGCGCCGGAGCCGTCCTTCTTGATCTTGTGTTCCGCCGATTGCGCCGGGCGCCAGTCGGCCACCGCTGCGGCGGACACGAAGACCGTGGCGCTGGGCAGCAGCAGATCCAGGCTCTTCTGCATGTTCAGCGCCGATTTCACGTTCACCCGCCCCACGCCGCGCGGCGTGGGCAACCCGACGGGGCCCGCCACCAGCGTGACCTGCGCGCCGGCTTCGTGCGCCGCCCGCGCGATGGCAAAGCCCATCTTGCCGCTGGACAGGTTGGTCAGGCCGCGCACCGGGTCGATGGCCTCGAAAGTGGGACCGGCGCTCACCAGCACGTGCTGGCCCGCCAGGGGCTTGGGCTGGAAGAAGCGCCCGATGTCGTAGAGCAGCTCCTCGGGCTCCAGCATGCGGCCGTCGCCCGTCTCGCCACAGGCCTGTTCGCCCGCCCCCACATCGAGCACGGTGGCGCCATCGGCGCGCAGCTGCTGCACATTGCGCATCGTGGCCGGGTGGGCCCACATCTCGCGGTTCATGGCGGGCGCCAGGATGAGCGGCACCCGGTCGATCGGCCGGGCGAGGCACATCAGGCTGAGCAGGTCGTCGGCCCGGCCATGCACCAGCTTGGCCATGAAGTCGGCGCTGGCGGGCGCCACCACGATTGCATCGGCCTCGCGGCTCAGGTTGATGTGGGCCATGTTGTTGTCCACCCCGCCCGACGTGCGCGAGTCCCACTGCGAGGTGAACACCGGCCGGCCGGAGAGCGCCTGCAGCGTCACGGCGGTGGCGAACTGCTCGGCCGCCTCGGTCATGACCACCTGCACGGTCGCCCCGTCCTTGACGAGCGCGCGGCAGAGTTCGGCGGCCTTGTAGCAGGCGATGCCTCCGGAGAGGCCCAGGACGATGTGTTTACCCGTGAGATCGTTCATGGGCGCAATGTAGCAGTGAGTACCGGCAGGGGTAGCACCTGCGGGGAAAGGGTCGGCCTTTATAATCGCCATTTCCACCTCCTGCGAGCAACCGGCTCGCCCGAGACATGACCAAATTTGTGTTCGTCACCGGCGGTGTGGTGTCCTCCCTGGGCAAGGGCATTGCCTCCGCATCACTGGCCGCTCTCCTCGAGTCCCGCGGCCTCAAAGTCACCCTCATCAAGCTCGACCCGTACATCAACGTGGATCCGGGCACCATGTCCCCCTTCCAGCACGGCGAGGTGTTCGTCACCGACGACGGCGCCGAAACCGACCTGGACCTGGGCCACTATGAGCGTTTCATCGAAACGCGCATGAAGAAGACCAACAACTTCACCACCGGCAAGATCTACCAGTCGGTGCTGGAGAAGGAACGCCGTGGCGACTACCTCGGCAAGACGGTGCAGGTGATCCCGCACGTCACCAACGAGATCCAGGAGTTCATCCAGCGCGGCGCGGGCATCGGCACGGCCGACGCGGTGGACGTGGCCATCGTCGAGATCGGCGGCACCGTGGGCGACATCGAGTCCCTGCCGTTCCTTGAAGCCGTGCGCCAGATGAGCCTGCGTCTGGGTCCGAACAGCTCGGCCTTCGTGCACCTGTCCTATCTGCCCTGGATCGCCACCGCTGGCGAACTCAAGACCAAGCCCACGCAGCACACCGCCAAGGAGCTGCGCGCCATTGGAATCCAGGCCGATGTGCTGCTCTGCCGGGCCGACCGCCGCATTCCCGACGAGGAACGCGCCAAGATCAGCCTGTTCAGCAACGTGCCCGAATGGGGTGTGATCTCGATGTGGGATGTCGACACCATCTACAAGGTGCCACGCATGCTGCACGAGCAGGGCCTTGATGGCCTGATCTGCGACAAGCTGCGCATCAACACCCCGCCGGCGCAGCTCAAGCGCTGGGACGACCTCGTGTACGAGGTCGAGCACCCACAGAACACCGTGAAGATCGCGATGGTCGGCAAGTACGTGGACCTGTCGGACAGCTACAAGTCGCTCAACGAAGCGCTGCGCCACGCGGGCATGAAGAGCCACGCCAGGGTGCAGATCGAGTACATCGATTCCGAAACCATCAACCCCGGCAACGTCGGCAAGACGCTGGGGGCGTTCGATGCCATCCTGGTGCCTGGCGGCTTCGGCAAGCGCGGCATCGAAGGCAAGATCTGCGCGGCCCGCTTTGCGCGCGAACAGAAGGTGCCCTACCTGGGCATCTGTCTGGGCATGCAGGTGGCCACCATCGAGTACGCGCGCCACGTCGCCGGCCTGAAGGACGCCAACAGCACCGAGTTCGAACCCGACACGCCCCACCCCGTGATCGCCCTGATCACCGAGTGGAAGGACGCCGATGGCAGCATCCAGCAGCGCAGCGCCAGCTCCGACCTGGGTGGCACCATGCGCCTGGGCTCGCAGAGCTCCGACGTGGCCGATGGCACGCTGGCCCACCAGATCTACGGCCCCGTGGTCACCGAGCGCCACCGCCACCGTTACGAAGCGAACGTGAACTATCTGGACCAGTTGCGCCAGGCCGGCCTGGTGATCTCGGCCCTCACCCAGCGCGAGCAACTCACCGAGATCGTCGAGCTGCCGCAGAAGGTGCACCCCTGGTACGTCGGCGTGCAGTTCCATCCCGAGTTCAAGTCCACCCCGTGGGACGGCCACCCGCTCTTCAACGCCTATGTGAGGGCCGCGCTGGCGCACCAGGCGGCCACTTCAGATAACCGCAAGCCCGTCGCTGCCTGACCGTCCAAGGAAATCCACCCATGAAACTTTGCGATTTCGACATCGGGCTCGACCACCCCTTCTTCCTGATCGCCGGCCCCTGCGTGATCGAGTCCGAGCAGTTGCAGATGGACGTGGCCGGTCAGCTGAAGGAGATCACCGGCAGCCTGGGCGTGCCCTTCATCTTCAAGAGCAGTTTTGACAAGGCCAACCGCAGCAGTGGCACGAGCTACCGCGGCCCGGGCCGCGACAAGGGCCTGGAAATCCTCGCAAAGGTGAAGCGCGAACTGGGCGTGCCCGTGCTCACCGATGTGCACAGCGAGGACGACATTGCCGATGCGGCGAAGGTCTGCGACGTGCTGCAGACGCCCGCCTTCCTCTGCCGACAGACCGACTTCATCCGCGCCGCGGCCCAGAGCGGCAAGCCGGTGAACATCAAGAAGGGGCAATTCCTCGCGCCGCACGACATGAAGAACGTGATCGACAAGGCGCGTGCGGCGGCGAAGGAAGCCGGCCTGAACGAGGACAGCTTCATGGCCTGCGAGCGCGGTGCCAGCTTCGGCTACAACAACCTCGTCTCCGACATGCGCGGTCTGGCCATCATGCGCGAGACCGGCGCGCCCGTGGTGTTCGACGCCACCCACAGCGTGCAGTTGCCAGGCGGACAGGGCACCAGCAGCGGCGGCCAGCGCGAGATGGTGCCGGTGCTCGCCCGCGCGGCGGTGGCCGTGGGTGTGGCCGGCCTGTTCATGGAAACCCACCCGGACCCGGCCAAAGCCCTGAGCGACGGACCCAATGCCGTGCCCCTCAAGCACATGAAGGCGCTGCTCGAAACCCTGCTCGCGCTCGACACCGTGACCAAGAAGAACGGTTTTCTCGAGAACCGTTTCAACGCCTGATTTCCCATTTCTGTTTCTCACCCAAAGGTATTGAATCCATGAGTGCAATCGTTGACATCGTTGGCCGTGAAGTTCTGGACAGCCGCGGCAACCCCACCGTCGAGTGCGACGTGCTGCTGGAGAGCGGCGTGATGGGCCGCGCGGCCGTGCCGTCGGGCGCGTCCACCGGTTCGCGCGAAGCCATCGAGTTGCGCGATGGCGACAAAAGCCGCTACCTCGGCAAGGGCGTGCTCAAGGCGGTGGAGAACATCAACACCGAGATCAGCGAAGCCGTTCTGGGCCTCGACGCCTCCGAGCAGGCCTTCCTCGACAAGACCCTGATCGACCTCGACGGCACGGACAACAAGGGCCGCCTGGGCGCCAACGCGATGCTCGCCGTCTCCATGGCCGTGGCCCGTGCCGCCGCCGAAGAGGCCGGCCTGCCGCTGTACCGCTACTTCGGTGGCATGAGCGCGGTGCAGATGCCCGTGCCCATGATGAACATCATCAATGGCGGCGCGCATGCCAACAACTCGCTCGATCTGCAGGAACTGATGATCATTCCCGTGGGCGCACCCAGCTTCCGTGAAGCCCTGCGCTGGGGAGCCGAAGTCTTCCACGCACTCAAGGCCATCCTGCACGACAAGCACATCAGCACCGCTGTGGGCGACGAAGGCGGCTTTGCCCCTTCGGTTGAAAACCACGAAGCGGCTCTGCAACTGATCCTGCAGGCCATCGACAAGGCAGGCTACACCGCCGGCGACCAGATTGCCCTCGGCCTGGACTGCGCGGCCAGCGAGTTCTACAAGGATGGCAAGTACGTGCTCGAAGGCGAAGGCGGTATCAGCCTGAGCGCCGAACAGTGGACCGACATGCTGGCCACGTGGTGCGACAAGTACCCCATCGTGTCCATCGAAGACGGCATGGCCGAAGGCGACTGGGACGGCTGGAAGGTGCTGACCGAGCGCCTGGGCAAGAAGGTCCAGCTGGTGGGTGACGACCTGTACGTCACCAACACGAAAATCCTGAAAGAAGGCATCGAGAAAGGCATTGCCAATTCGATCCTGATCAAGATCAACCAGATCGGCACGCTGACCGAAACCTTTGCCGCTATCGAGATGGCCAAGCGCGCCGGCTACACCGCCGTGATCAGCCACCGTTCGGGCGAAACCGAGGACAGCACCATCTCCGACATTGCCGTGGGCACGAACGCTGGCCAGATCAAGACCGGCTCGCTCTCGCGCTCTGACCGCATGGCCAAGTACAACCAGTTGCTGCGCATCGAGGAAGACCTGGGCGACGTGGCCGTGTACCCAGGCCGCGACGCTTTTTACAACCTCAGGTAAGCTCCGGCGTCATGGCCCGCCGCCTCATCCCCGTCCTGCTGGTTGCGCTGCTCTTCATCGTGCATGCGCAGCTGTGGTTCGGAAGAGGCAGCGTGCCACAGGTGTCCAGCATGAAGCAGCAGCTGGCCACACAGGACCAGGCCAACCGCGACGCGCAGTTGCGCAACGACCAGCTCATGAGCGAAGTGCGCGATCTGCAGGACGGTCTGGACATGGTCGAGGAACTCGCCCGCCAGGAACTGGGCATGGTCAAGCCCAACGAAATCTTCGTGCAGATCGCAAAGGGCAGGAACTGACCTCCGCGTCGCAGCCGGCGCCATGACCCCGCGATACCCCGCCTTCACCGTCGCGCTGCTCGGTGGCGAATCCAGCGGCAAGACGACGCTGGCCATGGAACTCCAGCAGCACCTCTCCAGTGCGCACGGTCTGCAGGTCGTCCGTGTGACGGAACATCTGCGCGAATGGAGCGAGGCCGCCGGCCGGGCTCCGCATGCCCATGAACAGGCTGCCGTGGCGGAGGCGCAATCGCAGCGCATCGCAGCCGCGCAGTGCAGGCCCGGCGTCGATGTGGTGCTGGCTGACACGACCGCGCTGATGGTGGCCGCCTACAGCGCGCTCTACTTCCAGGACCGCTCGCTGCTCGCGCCAGCCCTGGCCGCTCAGTGCCACTGCCATCTCACGCTCCTGATGGGGCTGGATCTGCCCTGGGTGCCAGACGGCCTCTTTCGGGACAGCCCGTCGGTGCGCGACGCGACCGACGGCTGGTTGCGGCGTGAGCTTCAGGGTGCGGGCATGGCATTCCAGACGGTGTATGGGCAAGGCCCGGCACGCCTGCAACAGGCCTTGCGCGCCCTGGGCGCTGCGCTGGGCAGGCCCCTGGTAGCGCAAGACCCGGCCCTGGCCACCGGCCTGCGCCCATGGTCGTGCGAGAACTGCAGCGACCCGGACTGCGAACACCGCCTGTTCACCGGCTTGCTCGCGCGCACCTGAGGCGTGGCCTCAGTGCTTCTGGTCGCTGGCCGGCGCCTGCTGGGAAGGTTGCAGGAAGACCTGGGCCGCGTCCACCGGATCGAAGCGGTACTGGGCGCCGCAGAACTCGCAGCCCACCTCCACCTGGCCCTGTTCGGCCAGGATGGACTCGACCTCGTCGCGCCCGAGGCCGCGCAGCATGCTGCTCACGCGCTCGCGCGAGCAGGTACAGGCGAAACGCGGGCCGCTCTCACCCGTCAGGGGGTCGAAACGGCGCAGGTTCTCCTCCCAGAACAGCCGGCGCAGGATGGTGTCCGCGTCCAGGGTCAGCAGTTCTTCGCGCTTGAGGCTGGAAGCGAGGATCGCGATGCGGTTGTAGTCCTCGTTCACACCGATCTGGTCTTCGTCGCGCGCGGTCGACTGGCCTGCGAGGTTGCCCTCGCCCTGCAGCGGCAGCCGCTGGATCAGCAGGCCGGCCGCGATCTTGTCGTCGGCCGCAAGCACGAGCCGCGTGTCGAGCTGCTCGCTCTGCAGCATGTAGTGCTCGATGACTTCGCTCAGTTTCTCCAGCTTCTCACGCCGGTCACCAAACAGCGGCACCACGCCCTGGTAGGGCTGCTGACCAGGCAGGCGGTCCTTGGGGTCGAGCGTGATGGCACAACGCCCCTGGTTGTTGACGTTGACCATGTGCGACAGCGGCGCATCCTCGGCCACCTCGCCCACCACCGAAGCGGTGGAGCGCAGGCTCAGGTCAGGCTGCACCTCGGCCACGGCCAGCTTCACGGGGCCGTCGCCCATGATCTGCATGACCAGCGCGCCATTGAACTTGATGTTTGCCTGCATCAGCGTGGCCGCCGCCGTCATCTCGCCCAGCAGCTCCGTGACCGCAGCCGGATACCCTCCGGCATCGCGATGGCGCCGCAGGATCTCCTGCCAGGCGTCGGTCAGGCGCACGAGCATGCCGCGCACCGGCAGGCCTTCAAAGACGAATTTGTGGAGTTCGGACACGCAGGGCTTTCAGGACATTCAAAAAAACGAAGGATGGCAGATCGGGATCAACCGATCTTTTTCAAGCCTTTGCGGTAGCGCCCGGCATTCTCGATGTAGTGCTGCGCGCTGCGGCGCAGGCCTTCGATCTGCTCGGGCGTGAGCGCCTTCACCACCCGGGCCGGGCTGCCCATGATCATGCTGCCGTCCGGGAACGTCTTGCCTTCCGTCACCAGCGAACCCGCACCCACGAGGCAGTTCTTGCCGATCCTGGCGCCGTTGAGCACGGTGGCACCGATACCGATGAGCGATTCGTCACCGATGGTGCAACCGTGCAGCGTCACCATGTGGCCCACGGTCACGTTCGTGCCCAGGGTCAGGGGATAGCCGATGTCGGCGTGCATCACGCTGCCGTCCTGCACGTTGCTGCCCGGGCCGACCGTGATGGTCTCGGTGTCGCCCCGGATCACTGCCCCGAACCACACGCTGCTGTTGTCGCCCAGCACCACGTTGCCCATGACCTGCGCGTTGTCGGCCACCCATGCCGAGTCGGCCATGCGCGGGGCCACGCCGTCGAGTTCGTAAATCGCCATAAGGGGAGTCTCCGTCGGTTCTGAAACCTAGAATTGTAGGGATGCATGCCTCCGAGCCACTGTCACCAATGCCCCTGATCTCTCTGCGTGCACAGGCGCTGTGGGCGCTCTGCGTGGCCGATCCCGGCGTCAAGGTGGCGGCCACCCATGCACTCTTCGAGGCCTGGCAAGAGGGCCGCACCCGGCTGAACACCGCCGAGCACCTGACGCCCGCACCCTCGGCCAGCCTGCCCGGGAGACCCAAGCAACCTGTCCTCGTCCCACCGGTGGACGTGCCCCAGCGCTCGCCCTTCACGCCACCAGGCCTGGCGATGTTGCTGCACGCGGTCACCCACATCGAATTCAACGCGATCAACCTGGCACTCGATGCCGTCTGGCGTTTCCCCGGCATGCCGGTCGGGTTCTACGCCGACTGGCTGCGCGTGGCGCACGAAGAAGCCATCCACTTTGACCTGCTGCGCACCCACCTGCAGAGCCTGGGCCACGACTACGGTGATTTTGCCGCCCATGGCAGCCTGTGGGAGATGTGCGTGAGAACCCAGGGCGACGTGACCGCCCGCATGGCACTGGTGCCGCGCACGCTGGAGGCGCGTGGGCTGGACGCCACCCCCCCGATGCAGGCGCGCCTGCGCAAGGTGGGCACGCCGGCGGCCTTGCGGGCGGTGGAGATTCTCGATGTGATCCTGCGCGACGAGATCGGGCATGTGGCGGTGGGCAACCGCTGGTACGGCTGGCTGTGCGCACAGCAAGGCATCGAACCCCTGTCGCACTACCGGCGGCTGGCGCGCGAGCATGCGGCGCCGCGCCTCAAGCCGCCGTTCAACGACGCGGCCCGCCTGGCGGCCGGGTTCAGCCCATCGGAACTCGCCGAACTGGCCCAGCCATCGGCTTGACAATCCAGGACGGTCATCCTAATCTTGCGACCTAGGACGCTTGTCCTAGTATGGAATTGTCATGACCAGGACACGCGAGCAGATCATCGACGCGGCAGACCAGTTGTTCTATGAACAAGGGTTCGAGCACACCTCTTTCTCGAACATCGCGGACACCGTGAAGATATCGCGCGGCAACTTCTATCACCACTTCAAGACCAAGGACGACATCCTGCAGGCCGTGATTGATAGCCGCCTCACCAGAACCCGGCAGATGCTGGCGCAATGGGAGCAGGACAGTGCCACGCCACAGGCTCGCATCGTCGCATTCATCGACATTCTGATTCGCAACCGCGCCGAGATCATGCGTCACGGGTGCCCGGTGGGCACGCTCTGCACGGAGCTGGCGAAGCTCGATCACGGTGCTCGTGAAAGCGCCAACCAGATCATGACCCTGTTCCGCGATTGGCTGCGCGAACAGTTCAAGGCGATGGGGTGCCCACGCGATGCCGACATCAAGGCACTGCATCTGCTGGCCCGTACCCAGGGTGTGGCCACATTGGCACAGGCCTTTGGCGACGAGGCGTTCATCCGCCACGAGGTCGAACAGATGCGCCAGTGGCTGGCTCAGTGCACCCCCGACTCCAACCATCATCGCCCTCCCCGAAAGGCTTGAACCATGCATCTCGTTCTTCTCAGGTTTTCGCATCGCAAGGCCGAGGCGCCCCGCTACATGGAAGGCCACAAGGCCTGGTTGCAACGTGGTTTTGAGGAAGGTGCCTTTCTGCTGTCCGGCAGTCTGGAGGGCGGGCAAGGCGGACTGTTGCTGGCCAACGGCCAGGATGCCGACGCCCTGCTTGCGCGCGTGAACCAGGATCCCTTCGTGATCGAAGGCGTGGTCAGCGCCGACATCGTGGCCGTGTCGCCCAACCGCGCCGCCCCCCGCCTGGAGTTCCTGATCCCGAAGGCGGCTGCATGAGCACCACGTCCCTGTTGCCAGGTCCGGATGGACAGATGCGCTGCCGGTGGTGCGCGAGCGCACCTGAATTCCTCGCGTACCACGACCAGGAATGGGGATTCCCGGTGAAGGACGATCGCCGCCTGTTCGAAAAGATCAGCCTGGAGGCGTTCCAGTCCGGCCTGAGCTGGCGCACCATCCTCGCCAAACGGGAGAATTTCCGGGCCGCATTCCACCAATTCGACTTTCATCGCATCGCCCGCTACACCGAGCGCGACGTGCAGCGTCTGCTGGCCGATGCCGGCATCGTGCGCCACCGCGGCAAGATCGAAGCCGTCATTCACAACGCGCGATGTGCGGTGGAAATGGAGGCAGCAGAAGGCTCACTCGCCACGTTCTTCTGGCGCCATGAACCCGATGCAGCGGAACACGGCCTGCCACAGACCGCGTCCACCTCACCGACCTCGATCGCTCTGTCCCGAACACTCAAGCAGCGCGGCTGGAAATTCGTCGGCCCGACGACCGTGTTCGCGTTCATGCAGGCGATGGGCCTCATCAACGACCACGCAAGCGGCTGCATCTCTCGCCAGGCGGTGGAGCGGGCACGCAAGGTGTTTGCCCGACCATAATCGGGCATGACTTCCGCCTCCCCGACCGCGTTCAGCGCCCTGCCGCTTTCCCCCGCCATGCTCTCCAACCTGGAGCAGCTCGGCTACACGGCGATGACGCCCATCCAGGCCGCCGCCCTGCCGCCCGCGCTGCTGGGCAAGGATCTGATCGCACAAGCCCAGACCGGCAGCGGCAAGACCGCAGCCTTCGCCCTGGCGTTGCTCGCCAACCTGAACCCGCGCCGCTTCGCGGTGCAATCGCTGGTGCTCTGCCCCACGCGTGAGCTCGCCGACCAGGTGACCACCGAGATCCGCCGTCTGGCGCGCGCGGAAGACAACATCAAGGTGGTCACACTGTGCGGCGGTGTGCCCCTGCGCGGCCAGCTGGCCACGCTGGAGCACGGCGCCCACATCGTGGTCGGCACGCCCGGCCGCGTCATGGACCACCTGGAACGCGGCAGCCTGCAACTGGAGGCGCTCAACACGCTGGTACTGGACGAAGCCGACCGCATGCTCGACATGGGCTTCTTCGACGACATCGCCAAAGTGGCCCGGCAGTGCCCCCCGGCACGGCAGACCCTGCTCTTCTCGGCGACCTACCCGGAAGGCATCGCGAAACTCAGCGCGCAATTCATGCGCGAACCTGTCTCGGTGAAGGTCGAGACGCAACACTCGGCGGCCCGCATAGAGCAGCGCTGGTACGAGGTGACCGACACGCAGCGCCTGGACACGGTGGGCCGGTTGCTCGCCCATTTCCGGCCCGCAAGCACCATCGCCTTCTGCAACACCAAGGCCCAGTGCCGTGACCTCGTGGCTGTGCTGCAGGCGCAAGGCATCAGTGCGCTCGCGCTGTTCGGTGAGCTGGAGCAGCGCGAGCGCGACCAGGTGCTGGTGCGTTTCGCCAACCGGAGCTGTTCCGTGCTCGTGGCCACGGACGTCGCCGCGCGCGGGCTGGACATCGCCAGCCTGGCGGCCGTGATCAACGTGGACGTGACGCCCGACCCCGAGGTGCATGTGCACCGCATCGGCCGCACCGGCCGAGCCGGCGAAAGCGGTCTGGCGCTCAACCTCGCCAGCCTGGACGAGATGGGCAGCGTGGGGAAGATCGAACACCTGCAGGGTCGCGAGTCGACGTGGTACCCGCTGGCCGGACTCGAGCCCGCGAGCGGCGAGCCCCTGGTGCCCCCCATGGCGACGTTGCACATCCAGGGTGGCCGCAAGGAGAAAATCCGCCCCGGCGATGTGCTGGGCGCCCTCACGGCAGACCTGGGCTACACGCGCGAACAGGTCGGCAAGATCAATGTCAACGAATGGTCCACCTATGTCGCGGTGGAAAGGGGCATCGCCCAGCAAGTCGCCAGCCGACTCAACGCCGGGCGCATCAAGGGCAAGAGCGTGAAGGTGCGCGTGCTCGAGGACTGAGGCCCTAGAACGTGACCTTCACCGAAGGCGCACTGCGGCGGGCCTCGCCGTGGTACACAGCCTCGATGTTGTTGCCATCGGGGTCGAGGACGAACGCACCGTAGTAGCCCGGGTGGTACTTGCGCTCGCCCGGCGCGCCGTTGTCACGACCGCCGGCGGCCAGCGCCTCCTGGTGGAACGCGTCGACCATGGCACGGTCCTGCGCCTGGAAAGCCAGGTGGTGGCGACCGGTGAGCTCGCCGTTTGCAGCCTCGCTGTCCGCCGTTGAAATGAAGAGTTCGTCTGCCCAGATGTAGTCGTCACTGGCACCACCCAGGGGGATCTTCAATGCCTTGAACACCGCCTCGTAGAAGGTCTTGCTGGCGGGAAAATCCTTCACCACCAGCTGGATGTGGTCGATCAGCCGGCCCCGGTGCAGTTCTTGCGTTTCCATGGATAGCGCTCCTGTTCATTCCAAGGTTGGAAGGACCATCCTAGCGGGGGCGAACACTAAACTCCGTGCGATGGCCCGCGCAAGAATCTGCAAACCCTGCCTCTGGACCGCCCTGCTGGGCATCGGCTTTCTCTTCATCTGGTATTTCAAGGTGCTGGCCCTGGGCTACTACTGGCTGAGCACCACCGTCAACGCCGCGCAGTGGGAAGGCTCCTCCCTCTGGTTGCCGGGCTATCAGGTGGCGGTGGAGGCCCGGCCGATCGAAGGCCTGACGCGCAACACCTCCGGCCTCACCTTCAACAACGAAACCGGCACCCTGTTCACGGTGATCAACCGCCCGCCACAGATTGCCGAACTGACCACGGACGGGCGGTTGCTGCGCGTCATCGAGCTCGAAGGGGCCAGGGACCCCGAGGGCATCACCTATGTACAGGGCGACACCTACGTCATCTCCGACGAGCACAGCGACAGCATGTACTGGGTACGGATCGGGCCTGACACGCGGCATGTGTCGATCGCAGCCCGATCCAGCCTGGGCATCCGCATCGACAGCGTGCACAACAGCAGCTTCGAAGGGGTTTCGTGGGACAGCGAGCAGAACCGTCTGTTCGTGGTGAAGGAAAAGCTGCCCCTGCGCGTGCTGGTCATCAAGGGGCTGGATGTCTTCAGCGAATCCCGGGGCTTCAACATCGACATCAGCGAATGGAAATCGTCCAGCGCTGCCTCGCTGTTCATGAGCGACCTCTCTTCGCTCACGCTGCACGAACCCACGGGGCACCTGCTGTTGCTCAGCGATGAATCCGCGCTGGTGGTGGAGTACGCACCCGATGGCCAACCCATCGGCATGCTGCCGCTGTGGCGGGGTTTCAATGGCCTGCAACGCAAGGTGCCGCAGCCCGAAGGGTTGGCGGTCGGGCCTGACAGCGCCCTCTACGTGCTCTCGGAGCCCAACCTGTTCTACCGCTTCGAACGCATTCAGAAACCGGCGGTCGCCGCGAACTGACCGACAATCGACGCCATGAACGACACCGCATCCTCCTCCCACCCACCGCTCCCCGACCGCCTGTCCATCGATCCGCGCAGCCCGCACCATGTGGCTGCCGTGTTCGAGCACGATATCGGCATCCGCCTCAACGGCAAGGAGCGCTTCGACGTCACCGAGTACTGCATCAGCGAAGGCTGGGTGAAAGTGCCTTCGGGCAAGACACTGGACCGCAAGGGCAACCCGCTGCTGATCCAGCTCAAGGGCACCGTGGAAGCGTTCTACAAATAGAGACGACTTCGCGCGAACCTGCAACGCTCCCTGGCCTCCAAGCCATTGCCATGCAACGCAGAACCCTTCTTCTGACCCCTCCCCTCGCCCTGCTCGGCGCTGTCCAGGGTTGGGCGGCCGACATCGACACCGAGGACCGTCCGTCCGGGCCAGCGGGTTACCCGGTGTCCCTGGAGCAGATGCAACAGGCTGTTGGCGAACGCTTTCCGCGCCGCTACCCCGTGCAGGGACTGCTGGATCTGGAGTTGCGCACACCCCGGCTGAAACTGTTGCCGCAACAGAACCGCATGGGTGTGACCATGGCGGTGCTGGCGGCCGGCCCCGCGCTCAACCGGGCGCATCAGGGCAACTTCGACGTGGATTTCGGTCTGCGCTACGAGGCAAGCGATCGCACCCTGCGGGCGCACCAGCTGCGGCTGGCCCGGCTGGATTTTCCCACCCTGCAGCCGCGCGTGGTGGACATGCTCAACGCCTATGCACCCCTGATGGCCGACCAGACGCTGCGGGAAGTCGTGCTGCACAAATTCACCGCGAAGGATCTCGCCTCAGTGGATGCCATGAACATGCAACCCGGCGCCATCACGGTCACCGACAAGGGCCTGGTGGTCGGCCTGGTGCTCAAGTAAGGCCCGCTCAACCGCGCGGGTGGTGCTGCGCGACGATGGCCTTGAGGCGCTCGCGGGCCACGTGGGTGTAGATCGTGGTCGTGGAAATGTCGGCATGCCCCAGCAGCATCTGCACGGCGCGCAGGTCGGCGCCGTGGTTGAGCAGGTGCGTTGCGAAGGCGTGGCGCAAGGTGTGCGGCGACAGGGGCACGGTGATGCCGGCCTGGGCAGCATATTTCTTCACCAGTTGCCAGAACATCACCCGCGTCATGGCTTCACCGGCGCGCGCGCCGCGCGAGGTGACGAACAGGTCTTCGCTCTGCAGCCCATTGAGGATATCGCCACGCGCCGTGCCCAGGTAGCGCTGCAGCCACTGGCCTGCAAGCTGGCCAAAGGGCACCAGACGCTCCTTGTTGCCCTTGCCAGTGATGCGCAGCACATGCTCGTTCATGCCGACGTGCCACGTCTTGAGCGACACGAGTTCGCTTACACGCAGGCCACTGGCATAGATGAGTTCGAGCATGCAACGGTCACGCAGGCCCAGCGGCGTGCCCACGTCAGGCGCATTCAGCAGCGCCTCCACCTGCGCTTCGGACATGGTCTTGGGCACACGCAACGGCTGGCGCGCGGGCACCAGGCGCAGCGTGGGGTCGGTGGCAATGGCGCGTTCGCGCAGCGCCCAGCGAAAGTAGCGCTTGAACACCGTGAGCCGCCGGTTGGCGGTCGTGGCGCGGGTTTCCGCGTGGCGTTCGCTGAAATAGGCGTTGAGATCGGCCTCGCTGGCATCGGGCAGGGTCTTCCCGCGCCCGGCCAGCCACTGGCCAAGCAGCACGAGATCGCGCCGGTACGCGTCAAGCGTGTTGCGCGAGAGACCTTCCTCGAGCCAGAGACTGTCGACGAAGGCCCCGGCGATGCCCTCACTGGCCGACGCCAGGGCCTGGTCCATCACTCCAGCTTGAGCTTCTGCTTGGCGACCACTTCCTTGTAGACCTCGAACTCGGCCTTGATCTGCGCAGTGAACTCGGCGGGTGTGTTGCCCACGATGAGCGAGCCGGTGTCCTCGATGCGCTTCTTCACAGCAGGGTCGGTCAAGGCCTGCTTGGTCGCGTTGTAGACCTTGTCCACCACGTCCTGCGGCAGGCCCTTGGGGCCGATCAGGCCGTAGTAGGCCATGCGGTTCACCGGCTCCAGGCCCACTTCCTTGAAGGTGGGCACGTCGGGCAGCACGGCCAGACGCTGCGGTGCGGCCACCACGATGGCGATGAGTCGGCCGGACTTGATGTGCGGCAGCGCGGACGGCAGGTTGTCGAAGATGATGGGCACTTGGCCACCCACGGTGTCGTTGAGCGCAGGACCCGCGCCACGGTACGGGATGTGGGTGATGAAGGTGTTGGTCAGGCTCTTGAAGAGCTCGGTCTGCAGGTGGCCGATGCCGCCGGTGCCGGAGCTGGAATAGCTGTACTTGCCGGGGTTCTTCTTGAGCTCGGCCACGAAGCTCTTGTAGTCCTTGGCGGGAAAGCTCGGGTGCACCGCGATCACGTTGGGCGTGGCGGCGATGTTGATGATGGGCGTGAAGTCCGTCAGCGTGTTGTACGGGATCTTGTCGTTGATGGCCGGGTTGGCCGCGGTGGTGGAGACCGTGGCCATGCCGAGCACGTAGCCGTCGGCCGGCGTGCGCGCCAGCTCGGTGGCGCCCACCACGCCACCGCCACCAGCCTTGTTCTCGACCACCATGCTCTGGCCCAGGGCCTTGCCCAGCGAGTCGGACATGACGCGCGCGATGATGTCGGTGGTGCCGCCAGGTGCGAACGGCACCTGCAGCTTGATGATCTTGTTGGGATAGGCCTGCGCCCACGCGCCGCCCCCCATGGCTACCGAGGCGGTGGCCAGACCAATCGCAACCATCTGACGACGAGAAACCATGACGTGTACTCCTTGACGTTGATACTGAAAACTTCACAGGGAGACGTGCATGCTAACCGCGGTCGCCCCTGACCAGCCGTCCACTTTAGACGGGGATGGCGGAGGTGAACATGGGGAGACTACATAAGTAATAACCCGGAAAGCGCTCGGGCAACCGCTATGCTCACGCGGTGAACTTCGCCCAACTGCTCTTCCCGGACTTCTCCCTGATCCTTTGCGGCTATCTGGTCTGCCGCTTCACGAAGCTGAACCGCACGGTGTGGGAACAGGTCGAGAGCCTGGTCTACTACTTCCTGTTCCCGGTCCTGCTGTTTCACAGCATCGTCAAGAGTCCGCTGGACCTGTCGGCGGCGTCCAGCCTGGTGGGGGCGGCCATCTCGCTGGCCGTGGGGCTGATCGCATTGTCGTATTCACTGCCCCACTGGCCCTGGCTGGGCAAGCGGATCGACGTGCGCCTTCACGCCGCCAGCGCACAGGTGGCGTTCCGCTTCAATTCGTTCATCCTGCTCGCGCTGGCGGACCGGGTGGCGGGTCCACAGGGGTTGTTGATGGTGGCGGTGCTGATCGGCGTGTGCGTGCCGATCTTCAACATCGGCGCGGTCTGGCCGATGGCGCGCCATGCGAACCGGGGTTTTGCGCGGGAGCTGGTGCGCAATCCGCTGATCGTGGCCACGGCATCGGGTCTGGTGGCGAATCTGCTGGGTTTCTCGATGCCGTACTGGCTCGAGCCGACGGTGAACCGCATCGGGCAGGCTTCGCTGGCGCTGGGCCTGATGGCGGCGGGGGCTGGCATGCAGTTCGGCTCGATGGCCACGGCGAAGGCGCTGGCGGTGGCGGTGCTGGCGATCAAGCACGCGGGCGCGCCGGTCCTGGCGTTCGGTCTGGCGCGGTTGTTCCAGCTGGACGCCGTGCAGACCACTGTTCTGCTGACCTTCTCCGCCGTGCCAACCGCATCAAGCTGCTACGTGCTGGCCGCGCGCATGGGCTACAACGGGCCATATGTGGCAGGCTTGGTAACGCTGTCGACCCTGCTGGGGATGGTGAGTCTGCCGTTTGCTTTGGGTGTGCTGGGGAGCATTCCTTAGGGCGTTTCTGGCCCGCAGGTCCTGGAGTCAGAGGCCGCCGGGGGACATCCGCGGAGCAGAGCGTCCAGGTGCCCCATCCCGCGCAGCAGCAGAGCGAAATCCACGACGGCCTAGTACCCCAGCAGGTTCTGCCGCACATGCAACAGGTGCGCCAGCGTCAATTCACGCGCCCGCACCCCATCCCGGTCCCGCAGCGCCTCCACGATCGCGCGGTGCTCCGACTGGTAGGCCAGGCGTCGCTCCGGCGTCACGCTCTTTTTCTTGAGCTGGCCCCAGTCGCTTTGCGCCCGCACCGTCTTCATCAAGTTGAAGACATTGCCCACGAAACTGTTGTGCGCCGCGTCCGCGATCGCCTGGTGCAACTCCGCATCCCAATGCTCGAACGCTTCCAGCGTCTCTGCGCTTTCCGCATTCACGCAGCAGGTCTCCATGCGCTGCAAGTCCGCCTGGTTGGCATTGCGGATCGCCATCTCGATGATCGCCGGCTCCATCGCCAGGCGCGCCTCCATCAACTCCGCCGGGCTCGTGTGCCGGGACGAATCCTGCTGCACGCGCTGCCCCAAGCGTGCGCTGACACCCTCGGCCACGTAGGTCCCGCTGCCCACAGTCTGCTCGATCAGGCCTTGCTGCCGGAGGTCGGACAAGGCCTTGCGCACCGTGGTGCGGCTCACACGGAAATGCGCTGACAACTCGCGCTCGGGCGGCAGCCGGTCACCGGCACGCCAGTGGCCGGACCGCAGTTGATCGAGAAGGGCGTCTCGCAGGGGCGTGGACATGCTCATGAGGGGCAATGTACCAAAACAGACCAATTTGCACGGAGTCCCCTCTCTCCGTGATTACCCGAACCCCGATATTCTTCTTATCGACTACGATGGCCTCTCTGGTATTTTTTGGTATTTTTTGGTATTTTTCTGACAAGGAGTCTGCGTGCGCCTCGCCACTTTCGTTCATCAGGGCCAACGGCAAGTCGGCCTCGTTTCGGCCGACGGACAGACCGTCACCCCGTTTTCTCTGAACACCGCCGACGCCCAACGCGGCGTGCTACCCCTGATCGAAGGGGTTGCGGCGGGCAAGTCGCTGCCCGCCCCCACCGGTGGTGCGTTGAAGCTGGCCGACGTGAAGCTCGAAGCCCCTCTCCCCGTGCCGCGCCGCAACCTGTGGTGCGTGGGCCGCAACTACCACGAGCACGCCAAGGAGCTGCAAGGGTCGGTATTCAAGAACAACAACAGCAACCCGGCGGCGTGGCCCATCGTGTTCACCAAGGTGCCCGAGTGCGTGATCGCCGACCAGGCCGATGTGCTGCTGCCGGGTGACGACATTTCGCCGCAGATCGACTACGAGGCGGAACTGGCCGTGATCATCGGCACCGGCGGCAAGAACATCACAAAGGCCGACGCAATGAAGCATGTCTTTGGCTACACGATCGTCAACGACGTGACCGCGCGCGACGTGCAGATGCGCCACCAGCAGTGGGACATGGGCAAGAGTTTCGATACGTTCTGCCCCATGGGGCCGTGGATCGTGACCGCCGACGAACTCGACGGCCAGCACACGCGCGTGCGTTGCTGGGTCAACGACGAGCCGCGTCAGGATGGCCGCACCGAAGACCTCATCTTCGACATCCCGACACTCATCGAAACCATCTCGCGCGGCATCACGCTCTACCCCGGCGACGTCATTGCCACCGGCACACCGGCGGGTGTGGGCCTGGGCCTCACACCGCCCACGTTCCTCAAGACCGGTGACGTGGTGCGCATCGAGATCGACGGCATCGGCACGCTGCAGAACCGCTTCGTCTGACCACAGACGCCTTTTTGACGAACAACGACAGGAGACAAGGATGAACACCGCCGCACTCAAGCTCTGCAGCCTGGCACTGGCGCTGGCCGCCACACTGGGCATCGCCCAGGCGCAGGACGCCTACCCCAGCAAGGCCGTGACCATGGTCGTGCCATTCCCGCCCGGTGGCGTGGCCGACGTCGTCGGTCGCCCCGTGGCCGAAGCCATGGCGCGCCATCTCAACCAGCCCGTGGTGGTGGTGAACCGCGCGGGCGCGGGCGGTGGCATCGGCATGGCGCAGGTGGCCAAGGCCGCACCGGATGGCTACAACGTGCTGATGGCGCTGTCGTCCATCGTGGTGCTGCCGGAAGCGGACAAGATCCTCGGCCGCGCGCCGATGTTCGAGCTTTCGCAGCTCATCCCCATCGCGCGCATGACGGCCGACCCCACGGTGCTGGTGGTGCGCGCCGACAGCCCCTGGAAGACCTACGCGGAGTTCATCGCCCACGCCAAGGCCAACCCGGGTCAGATCACCTTCGGTTCGTCCGGCAACTACGGCACCATGCACGTGCCCATGGAACAGCTCAAGGCCAGCACCGGCAGCTACATGCTGCACGTGCCTTACACCGGCGCGGGCCCGGCCATCCTGGGCATGCTCAGCGGCCAGGTCGATGCGGTGGCCACCGGCCCGGCCAGCGCAGTGGGGCAGATCAAGGCCGGCAAGCTGCGCGCGCTGGCGCACTGGGGCGAGGGCCGTCTCGCACTGTTGCCCGATGTGCCGAGCTTCCGGGAGCTGGGTGTACCGATCAGCTACTCGCAGTGGTCCGGCATCTTCGTGCCGGCCGGTACGCCGCCCGCGGTGGTGAACAAGCTGCGCGAAGCGGCGCGTGTGGCCGCTCAGGATCCGAAGACCGTGCAGGTGATGACCACGGCAGGTACCTCGTTCCAGTTCCAGGATGCAGCCGAATTCGACAAGTTCGTGCGCGACGACGCCAGGGCCATGGCGGCCGTGGTGCAGAAGATCGGCAAGGTGAACTGAGATAGCGGCGGCGTTCAGCCGCCCGCTTGGGCCTCGCAAAGCCCGCGCAACCGCACCAACGCCTGGGGCCACATGGCGTCCATCATCTCGGCCCAGGCGTCTGCCGCTTCCAGGGTGATGGTGAGGCGGGTGCCCCCGCCCACCGCTTCGAGCCGATAGTTCTCGAACGCGGGCGCCCAGGCTTTCACGGTCTCGCTCTCGGTGTCGTCCTGGCCATCGGCTGTCACCATGCCGATGTGCTTGATGGAGACGAACTCGTGCGGCTGGTTGCGCGCGATGACCGACAGCATGCCCTCGCCCGTCGACGACAGGAAGCGGATGGTGCAGCCCTCGTCCCATGAGCCCTCATAGGTCGATCCACCGGGGTCGAACGGCTGCGTCCATTGCTCGTAGGTCGGTCGCTCGAGCATGGTATTCCACACCACCTCACGCGGTGCGCGGATGGTGGTCGTGTAGGTGAGTAGCTTCATGGCGTGGCTCCTTTCCGGTGTGAACAGGCCTGCCAGCCGCCGCTCAGCGGCTCGCGGTGCCCAGCACGAGATCGATGCGCCGTTGCAGGCGCGCGGCCTCCTCCTGCGCGCCCGCGGCCTGGGCGCGTTGCTGCTGCAGGGTGAGCCAGGCCGCCAGGGGCCGTCGCCAACCCTGCGCCGACGCCGTGTCCACCGCCTGGTTCAGCACAGCGGGCGTGGCGCGGCCATTGCGCAGCAGGACACCCGCCGCCACCAGCCGCGACAGCGGGTCCTCCACCGCGGCCAGTGCTGTCTCGGGCGCGCCAGCGCCCAGCAGTGCGCGCTGCGCTTGCGGCAACAGGGCGGCATCCGATGGTTGCGCGGTGCCCGCGAGATAACGTGCGTACGCCTGTTCGGCGGGCGCCGCATCCTGCGCGAGCGCGTCAAAACCCGTGCAGGGCTCGAACACCAGTGCAGCCACGCGCGTGGCGCAGCGCAGCAGTTCCGCGCGCGCCAGCAAGTCTGCCCTGCCCGTGCTGGTGAGTTCGCGGCGCACCCGGGCGAACTCGGCCGACTCGATGACCGAATTGCCTTGCAGCCAGGCCTCGGTCGCCCGTTCGGCGCTGCCCTTGGCGTTCATCTGCCATTCGGGTGCAGGGGGCTTGCTGGAACAGGCGGCCAGCACCAAACCAGCAACCAAAGAGGCGACCCCCATCCAGAGATGCCGCGGAACCGGCTTTGCCGGGCCGCAGGCATCGCCCCCTTGAGGGGGTGACGGGACCGAAGGGACCGGCGCGGGGGGGAGTGTCCTCATGGCAGTTTGATCTCGTTGTCGCGGGCAAACGGCCACTTGCGGTTGATGTCGTTGATCATGGTGTCCACCTTGCGCAGGCTGGACTCGACCTCGCCGCGCAGATAACCGAGGTCGCTTGTGGCCTCGCGCGTGTTGCCGGCGATGCCCTGCACCTCCACCAGCACGGCATCGACCTTCTGCAGGCTGGTGCGCGCCTCGGCCAGCAGGCCATTGAGTTCGCGCACGGTCACCCGCGCATCGCCCACCAGGCCGGTGTCGCCAGGCGCCCCGCCCTGGCCGAAGACCTGGCGGTCGGCGTTGACGGCGAGGCTGTCCAGGCGCTTCGTGAGGGAGTCGACGCGCAGCAGCAAGGCGTTGGTGCGGTCGATGGTGACCAGCAGCTTCTTCGCATCGTCGTCGTTGCCCATCAGCACGCCCAGACCACCGTGCGGGCCCTTGAGGCGCTCGGTGGCCACCTGCACGCCACCCAGGGTGCCGGCCACCGCCCCATCGCTCGCGGTGAGTGCGGCCAGGTTGTCGAGCACCTGGCGCATGCTCGCGGCCAGCTTCGGGATCTCGGCCGCGGTGTCACCGCGCAGCACCGTGCGTTCGGCCCCATCGGGCAACGGCGGGTCTTCGAGCACCCCGCTGTAGGCGCGGATGCGCGTACCGCCCACCAGCCCGCGTTCCATGGTGAAGATGCTGGAGGTGCGCAGCCATTTCGCGTCGGTGCGCGGCACATCGATCAGGATGCGTGCGTTGCCATCGTCGCCCAGCTCGATGCGTGCCACACGGCCGATGGCGAATCCCGCAAAGGTCATGTCCATGCCGACAACAACACCTTCGGAGTCGTCCGAGATCAGCACCAGCCGCTGCGTGGGCTCGAGCACGCCGCGCGCATACAGGATGTAGGCCGCCGAGCCGACCAGCAGCACGGCCATGAGCATGAGCAGCAGGCCGGCCTTGAACTCGAGGTTCTTGACACGCGGGGCCTCGGGGGATGGAGGTGGCGGGGGTGTGGGGTTCATTCGAGTCAGTAGTAGTTGCCGACCAGCGACACCACCTCGATCATCAGCACGACCGAGAACAGGCGGGCGAATTCACTCATGTCGCTGCGGCGGCTGTAGCGGCCATCGGCATCGGCCAGGGCGGCGGCGGCCAATGGCACCACCGCCACCGCGAGGCTGAAGAACAGCGTCTTGAGACTGAAGATCAGCGTGACGGCCGGGGAGAACACGCCGCCCACGGCGCGCGTGTAGCCCGGCAGGCCCCAGGGCGAGAAGCCGTACACGGTGAGGTAGGTCAGCACCAGCGCCACCACCGAGCTCAGGCCAGCCAGCAGCATCACCGAAAACATGCTGCCGAGCGCGCGCGGCAGCAATTGGTCCACCAGCAGCGATTGCCGCTCAGGAAGCCGGCCCTCGCGCTGCTGCAGCGCGAGCTGCCGGCGCACCTCCTGCGCGCCCGGCATGGCGTAGCGCACGGCCACGAACATGGCCACGTAGAGCGGGATGAGCTCCAGCACCAGCGTGCGCACCAGCACTTCCAGCGCGTACTGCGACAGGCCATAGCTGTAGGCCGTCGCCACCACGATGCGGATCAGCACCAGGCTGACCAGGGCGGAGAGCACCAGGAACCAGGCGAGCAGGGGCGCCGTGGCACGGTACAGGCTGGTGAGCACCGCCTCGCGGTGTGCACCTTCGCGGTAACTGGCGGGTGAGAGGGCGAGCACCAGGATCTGTGCGCCGACAAACAGGGTGTGCCACCAGGTGCGCCAGGCCGCGCGCAGGCTGCGCCTCCAACGGCCCATCGTGTCGTGCGCGGCGTTCACCGGATTCATGCGGCCATGATAGCCGTGGCACCCTCCACACCAGCTGCACAGGCCATGGCAAATGTGACAGCATGCAGTCGAAGAGGCGGTCAGAATCCGCCGAAACGATTCCGCCCCAGGAGACAACCATGCCCGCTTCCAGCATCCACCCCGTGGTGCGCCGCCAGACCATTGCCGACGCCCTGCGCCGCACCGCGCTGCGGCTGCCTGCGAAGGCCGCCATCGTCTGTGGCGACACCCAATGGACCTACGCCGAGTTCGATGCCCTCGTGAGCCGCCTGGCAGGGGGCCTGGCGCGCATCGATGTGGATCAGGGCGACAAGGTGGCCGTGCTGGCGCGCAACTCGCATGGCTTCGCCGCCCTGCGCTTCGCGCTCGCCCGAAGGGGCGCGGTGATGGTGCCGATCAACTTCATGCTCAAGGCCGACGAGGTGGCCTACATCCTGCGCCACGCGGGTGCGCGCACGCTCGCGACCGACAGTGGCCTGGCCGAGCTGGCGCACGCTGCGGCGGCACTGGACACCCGGGTGGAACAGAAAATCTGGCTGCCCTCGGAGGAACCGAGCGAACCGGTGGCGGGCATGCACCGCTTCGACGAGCTCGCGGCCTGCCAGGACCCCCTGCCCGACGTGACCCTGACCAGTCACGACCTCGCGCAGATTGTCTACACCAGCGGCACCGAGTCCACCCCCAAGGGCGCGATGCTCACACACGACGCCGTGCTGTGGCAATACGTGAGCTGCGTGATCAACGCCGAGATCGCCGAAGGCGACCACGCGCTGCACGCCCTGCCCCTGTACCACTGCGCGCAACTCGATGTGTTCTTCGGCCCGGCCATCTACATCGGCAGCAGCAACGTGATCACCTCGAAGCCCGTGCCCGACCACCTGATCGCGCTGATCGAGAAGTACGGCATCACCAGCTTCTTCGCGCCACCGACGGTGTGGATCGCCCTGCTGCGTTCGCCCGCGTTCGACGAGACACGCCTGCGCAGCCTGGCCAAGGGCTACTACGGCGCGTCCATCATGCCGGTGGAGGTGCTCAAGGAGCTGGCCTCGCGCCTGCCGGCCGTGCGGCTGTGGAATCTGTACGGTCAGACCGAGATCGCGCCGCTGGCGACCATGCTCGGACCGGACGACCAGCTGCGCAAGCCAGGCTCCTGCGGCAAGGCGGTGATCAACGTGGAGACGCGCGTGGTGACCGACGACATGCGCGACGTGGCCGTGGGGGAGGTCGGCGAGATCGTGCACCGATCGCCCCACCTCATGCTCGGCTACTTCAACGACCCCGACCGCACCACCGCGGCCTTCGAGGGTGGATGGTTCCACAGCGGCGATCTCGCGGTGATCGACAACGAGGGCTACATCACGGTGGTCGACCGCAAGAAGGACATGATCAAGACCGGCGGCGAGAACGTGGCCAGCCGTGAGGTGGAGGAAATGGTCTACCGGCTGCCTGCGGTGAGCGAGGTGGCGGTGATCGGCCTGCCCGACCCGAAATGGGTGGAGGCGGTGACGGCAGTGATCGTGGTCAAGGCCGGCCTGCAGCTCACCGAGGCCGAGGTGCTGGCGCACTGCAACCAGCACATGGCCACGTTCAAGGCGCCCAAGCGCGTGGTGTTCACCGACAGCCTGCCCAAGAATCCCAGCGGCAAGCTGCTCAAGCGCGAACTGCGCCAGCGCTACGCGGCCTGAGCGTCAGTCACCCAGTGTCTCGTGGTGGCCCACGCTGCCACGCTTCCAGTAGGCCGAAGCGCGCACGCGGGATTTGTCGAGGCCATGCCCGTCGATCAGCGCCTTGCGGACCGCCGCGATACTCACCGCCTCGCCCCCAGCCCAGGCGAAGCCTTCGCCCGCGGGAAGCACCAGGCCCCGCACCACTTGTGCCAATGCATCGGGTGACCCGCTCTGCACCCAGTGCGTCTGCAGCTTCGCGCGGCTGGTCAGCTCACGGCGGTCCCGCGCATCGGCGGTCTCGATGACAGCGATGGCCTGCGCCGTCTCAGGCAATTCTTCCAGGCGCCGGGCGATCGCGGGCAAGGCAGACTCGTCGCCCACCAGCAGATGCCAGTCAAACCCCGTGGGCACCACGAACGAACCACGCGGACCGCCCAGGCCCACCTCGTCGCCCGGCTTCGCGGACTCGGCCCAGCTGGAGGCGATGCCCTCCCCGTGCAACATGAATTCGATGTCCAGCGTGCCGGCGGCCCGGTCGAACTGGCGTGGCGTGTAGTCGCGCATCGCGGGTTTTTCCGCACCGGGTGGCAGCGCCAGGCCATCCGGGCCTGGCTGCGGCAGCACAAGCGGAGCACCGGCCTGCGCCGGCAGCATGAGCTTGGCATGGTCATCGAACGAGGCACTGACGAAATCGTGCAGGGCGTCGCTCGAGAAGCGCACACGGAGGAAATGGGGGCTGACGCGCTCGATGCGCTGCACCCGCAGGCGGCGCACCTTGATCTCGTGGCGCACACGCGCCACGGCAAGTGAGGAGTTGGTGCTTGTGTTCATGATTCGTATTGGTTGATAATGACAACTATCATGCCTTGATTGGATGACACTGTCAACAACATGGACACCCCACGATGACAAGACAAGCGAACACCGAGGTGCTGGACCGCCTGCATGCGCTCATGCACGGCCTGCGGCGCCATTTGCAGGACGCCGTGCGACTCGAGGGCGAAGGCCTGGGGCCGATGGAGATCCGCTGCCTGTCCTACTTCATGCACCACGACGGCGCCACGCAGAGCGACCTGGTGCAGCATGCGGCGCGCGACAAGGCGCAGATCGCGCGCATCGTGAAAGGCCTGCACGAGCGCGGCCTGCTGCAGAGCCGGCCGGATCCGGACGACGGGCGCAGCCAGCGCGTGAGCGTGACGGCCGAAGGCCAGGCCTTGCAGCGCAAGATGCAGCAGCACCGCGTGCGCTTCGAGAAAACCATGACCGCCGGCCTCGGTGCCAGCGAGCGCGCCACCCTCCTCGCCCTGCTCGACCGCCTGCAGGACAACGTGGCCGAGGACGCCTGACGATCAATGCGCCGTGGCCTGCACCCTCGCCCAGGCAACGTGCTCGCGCACGAGCGCGCTGGGGTGGTCGGCGCGCGTCTGCAGCACACGCAACAAGGCTTCGTCCTGCGTGGCTCGCAGCGCGTTGCCCAGCGCCACCGCGATGTTGCGCAGCCAGCGTTCGTGGCCGATGCGGCGGATCGGGCTGCCCTCGGTGCGGCGCAGGAACTCCTCTTCGCTCCAGGCGAACAGCTCGCCAAGCGTCGATCCGCCCAGGCCCTCGCGGGCATCGAAATCGGGCAGCGGGCTGCGGCGGGCGAACTTGTTCCAGGGGCAGATCAGCTGGCAATCGTCGCAGCCGTAGATGCGGTTGCCCATCAGCGGCCGCAGCGCGTCCGGAATCGGACCGGCATGTTCGATCGTCAGGTAACTGATGCAACGCCTTGCATCCAGCCGACCGGGCGCGGTGATGGCCTGCGAGGGGCAGATGTCGATGCAGGCGCTGCACGCACCGCAGTGTTCGGACACGGGCTCCGTGGGTGGCAAGGCGAGATCGATGTAGATCTCGCCCAGGAAAAACATGGAGCCGCCCTCGCGGTGCAGCAGCAGCGTGTGCTTGCCGCGCCAGCCCTGACCGCTGCGCTGGGCGAGCTCGGCTTCGAGCACGGGCGCGGAATCGGTGAACACCCGGTGGCCCAGCGGCCCCAGCGCGCCCTGGATGCGTTCGGCCAGCGCCTGCAACCGGTTGCGCAACACCTTGTGGTAGTCGCGGCCCCGCGCATAGACCGACACGATCGCCTCGCCTGGCCGCTCGAGCCGCTGCAATTCATGGGCCTGCCAGTCATGAGGCGTGCCACGCGGCAGGTAGTCCATGCGCGCCGTGATCACGCTCAGCGTGCCCGGCACCAGCTCGGCCGGGCGGGCCCGTTTCATGCCATGGGCGGCCATGTAGGCCATGTCACCGTGCCATCCAGCCGACAACCAGGCCTGCAAACCCGGTTCAGCGGACGACAAATCCACACCGGCGACGCCAATTTGGGAAAATGCAAGCTCCTGGCCCCAAGCCTGTATCTGCGAGACGAGTTGAGCGGCATCAAAAGCGAACTTCATGGAAGACCGATTGTAGGAACCACACCGGTGCCTGCGGGCACCGCGTCCCCCGGCCACGGCTGGCAGGGCCGATGGGCCTCGGAAGAAGACACCCAGGCCTTCGCGGCCCGCCTCGCCGCCTCTCCCGCCATCACGCACGCCACGCTGACGCTTCAAGGCGACCTCGGCGCTGGCAAGACCACGCTGGTGCGCCACCTGTTGCGGGCGCTGGGCGTGCGCGGGCGCATCAAAAGCCCCACCTACGCGGTGGTGGAGCCGCACAGTGCGGCCGATTCCCCTGCGATGCCAGAGGGACAGCCGCTGCAGATCTGGCACTTCGATTTCTACCGCTTCAACGACCCGCGCGAGTGGGAGGACGCCGGCTTTCGCGAACTTTTCGCCAGCCCGGGCCTCAAGCTCGTGGAATGGCCCGAGCGCGCCGGCGAATTCCTGCCGGTGGTGGACATGGAGATCGACATCCAACCCGACGACATGACATCTCACGCATCAACCGACCTCGACGACACGCGGCGCACCGTGCGGGCCACGGCGCTCACCGACACCGGACAACGCCTGCTGGAGGCGCTGGGATGAGCAGCGATCTCAGCCGCCGCACCCTTCTGCGCACCGGTTCGCTGGTGTTGCTGCTCGGCGCGCAGCAGATCGCACGGGGCGCCAGCGTGGTCGCTGTGCGCATCTGGCCAGCAGAGGACTACACGCGGGTGACCATCGAGTCCGATGCAGCCTTGAAAGCGAAACAGTTCTTCGTGCCCGACCCGCCGCGCCTGGCCGTGGACATCGAAGGCATCGACCTGCTGCCCAGCCTGCGCGAGCTGGTGGGCAAACTCAAATCCGACGACCCCAACATTGCGGGCATCCGTGCCGCCCAGAACGCGCCCAATGTGGTGCGCCTGGTGATCGACCTGAAGAAGCCGATCAAGCCCCAGGTGTTCAGCCTCGACCCCGTGGCGGCCTACCAGCACCGCCTGGTATTCGACCTGTACCCGGCCGACCCGCCGGAACCGGTGGACCAGCTGATCGCCCAGCACATGAAGGACATGGACGCGGCGAGCGAACGTGCGGCGCGCCTGCTCGGCCTGGAGGCCGACAAGGTGACCCGCCCGGCTCGGCCGGAGGACGACCCCTTGGGCGCACTCATCGCGGGCCGCGAGCGCACCACCCGACCTGCGACCAGCCCCAACGCCAGCCCGAACCCGGCACAGCCGCCCCAGGTACAGACCGAGGACGCTCCGAGCGCGGTGGCCGAGGCGCCGTCCCGTGGCAGCCCCGCCAAGCAGCCCCCCGGCGGCAAGGGAAAGACCGAGCGGCTGATCATCGTCGCACTCGACCCAGGCCATGGCGGCGAAGATCCCGGCGCCATCGGTCCCGGGGGGACACAGGAAAAGCGTGTGGTGCTGCAGATCGCGCAGAAGCTGCGCGACCGCATCAACGAGACGCGTGTCAACGGCAACCCCATGCGCGCCTACATGACGCGCGACAAGGACTTCTTCGTGCCGCTGCAAGTGCGTGTGCAGAAGGCCCAGAGTGTGCAGGCCGACCTGTTCATCAGCATCCACGCCGACGCCTTCATGACCGCCCGGCCACAAGGTGCCAGCGTGTACGCACTGAGCACGCGTGGGGCCAGCAGCGCAGCGGCGCGCTGGATCGCCGACAAGGAAAACGCGGCCGACCTGGTGGGGGGTCTCAACACCAAGACGGCCGACGCGAACGTGCGGCGCGTGCTGTTCGACATGAGCACCACAGCCCAGATCAACGACAGCCTCAAGCTCGGCACAGCCATGCTGGGCCACGTCAAGCGCGTGGGGCGGTTGCACAAGCCTCAGGTGGAACAGGCCAACTTCGCCGTACTGCGCGCGCCCGACATTCCCAGCGTGCTGGTGGAAACGGCCTTCATCAGCAACCCGGACGAAGAGAAGCGCCTGAACGACCCGAAGTACCAGGACGAGCTGGCCGACGCACTGGTGCGCGGCATCGTCTCCTACTTCTCGAAGAACCCGCCGCTGGCGCGCAACCGGCAGATCTAGACCGGATAGATCAGCGAGTTCAGCACCATCTCGCTGTCATAGACGCAAAGCCGGCTCTGCAGTTTCAGGCCGGCATCGGTGTGCACGAACGCATCGATGTAGCGACCCACCTGATAGACCTCGCTCACACTGCCGGGCTTGGTGCGGAACACCGCGTAGTTGGCTTCGGCGCGGATCGGGTCGTCCGCCGTGCCGGCGCCCGCATGGGTGACACGCGCAGGGCTCACCACATGCCGCGTGTAGTACGGGCCGTGGTAGATGGTCTGGCTCGTGCCGTAGATGCGGTCGCGCATCATCCCCTGGCTCTCCAGGGCGATCAGCGCCAGCGGCAGCTTGCGGTCGAAGTTCTCGCGGGCCTGCACCTTGTAGCGCGCGTCCTCCACGAAACACTCGGGCCATTCGTTGAAGCGGCGCTCGTCGAGCGAAGCGGCGTAGGCCGCGTTGAAGCGGTCGATGGCGTGGTGCAGCAGCAGGCTCTGCAGGTCCATATCAACTATGGGGGTCATGGGTGGTTCATCCAGAGAAGACCGTGTCATTTCAAGAGGTGCCGTGGAACCGGCTTTGCCGGGCCGCCAGCACCGTCCCCTTGAGGGGGTCGCGCAGAGCGCGGCGGGGGTGTCTCACTGAATCCCCATCGCTTTCTTCCAGTAGGCGTACATCGAACGGATCAGGGTTTCAGTGACCATGTGCTCGGTGGGCGGCTGACCCACGTCGTCTTCGCGCCCGCCCAGTTCCACCAGCGTGGCACCCTCTTCGCCCCATTGTTTGAAGCCGTCCTGGCTGAACTCGATCACCTCGCCGTCGTCGGCACTCACGAAGCCAGCCGGCCCGAACAGGTTGGCCTGGCGCAGGCGGCGTTGCGTCATTTCCTCGGTGTCGTCGGCGAAGCCGAAATGCGTCCAGACGAAATCGAACTCACCGGCGCCGCGCGGCACGATGTGGCGTGTCGACAGCGAGTTCACCTGCTGCTGGATGATGAGGCTGGGAAACAGCGTGATCATCGTCACCGTGGGGGTGATGGTCGCTCCGGGGTTGGAGGGATCGTCCACCGTCCACCAGGGCTCGGGCACCACGTCGAGCAAGCGCGCGTCGTTGAGCGCCATGTTCGCCTTGAAGCTGGTGACGCCTTCGGTCACCACCTTGTTCGCGCCACCGTCGTTGCGGCGCGAGATCATCACCGCGTGGCGGCCCTTCTCGTCCATCACCATGCGGCTTTTCTGGTCGGCACGCCACAGGCCAAAGGTGACGAACCAGGTGTGCAGCAGGCCAGGGTGGTACGGGTCCTTGATGTTCTCCATCATCAGCTTCCAGTTGCCTGGAATGCGCTGGCGGTTGTAGCCCAGCAGCTGGAGCTGGCGCCCCTGGAAGATGCGGTCCAGCCAGGGCATGACCTGCGGCCCGATGTACTGATCGAAGGGCTCGGCCTCTTCGCTGAACGTGGCGAACACCATGCCGTGCAACACCGCCACGCGCAGCTTGGTGAGGCCATTCTTGCCAATGTCGAAATCGGCCGGCATGCCGCCATGGACACAGTCGCCCTCAGGGCCGTCGGCCTTGACACCGTCCTTGAACGGCAGGCCGGCCAGGTCGCCGTTGAGCTTGTAGGTCCACTGGTGGTAGGGACAGACGAAGCTGCGGGCGTTGCCTGTCTGGCCATCCATGGGGGCCTGACAGAAGCGCACACCCCGGTGGGCGCAACGGTTTTCCACCACGCGAATGCCATGGTCGGTCGCACGGTCCTTCGGTGCGATGCGGTCGCGCACCATGATCACCTGGCGTTCACCGATCCAGCTCAGCCGGTAGTCACCGGTGTTGGGAATCTCGATTGCCAGGCCGACATAGCACCAGTGCGGGCCGTAGAACAGGCGCTCCAGCTCTCGCTGGTACAGGGACGGATCGGTGTAGGCCCAGAAGGGCACCCGGCTGGTGCCGGGCTCGCGCCAGCGCGACAGGGTTTGCGGTGCGTTCATGTCTCCTCGCGTGCGGGAATGGCCCCGCGTTTCGGAAAATGATACGCCTACTTATCAATTGAGCCAAACCCGACCCCGCACAGGGTGGCGGAAGCCTGGATGAGCCCATATTGATACCCAGAAGATATTGAAATCACATATTTCATATATTTGACGTTCACCCGATGTCTCCCTATCGTCCGCCCACCCAGCGGCGCCACGCATGCCGCGGCGGACAACAACGGAGACAACGACATGAGACATTCGCACCGCGCGGGGCATGCCCGTCGCCCCTTCCTTTCCCTGTTCACCTGTGCCTCGCTCTGTGTGCTGCTCGCCGCCTGCGGCGGAGGTGGGTCCGACAGCGCATCGGGCAACGACGACGATGGCGAAACACCACCGGTGGTGACACCGCCCGTCGACCCGGTGGCAGCCTGCGCCGCCCTCAATGGCTTCACGCTCGCGGCGGCGGAACTCAGCCTGCCCACCACGGGCGCCTCGGTCACGGCGGCCACGTACCTCACCGGAGGCACCCTGGGTGACCACTGCCAGGTGCGCGGCGTGATCCGGCCGGTCGACCCCAGCGCGCCGGACATCACATTCGCCGTGAACCTGCCCACCACGTGGAATGAAAAGGCGATCCACTTCGGCGGTGGCGGCTTCAACGGGCGGCTGATCGACGGCACAGAACAGATCCGTTTCGGCCCACCCGACAAGCCCGCGCCACTGGCGCTGGGCTACGCCACCTTCGGCGACGACAGTGGCCACCAGAGCAGCAGCATCACCGACGGCTCCTTCGCCACCAACGACGAAGCCCTGGCCAACTACGGCGGCCTGGCACTCAAGAAGACACACGACGTGGCCATGAAGCTCGTGCAGGCGCGCTACGGCAGTGCACCGAAACAGGCGTACTTCCTCGGCACATCGACAGGCGGCCGGGACGCACTCGCGCACATCCAGCGCTGGCCGGCCGACTACATCGGCGTGATCGCCAACGAACCGGCGCTCAACTACAGCGGCACACGCCTGAGCAACATCGCCGTGGGCCGTGCGCTGTACCTCAACGGCGGTGCGGGCTGGCTCAACGTGGCGAAGACCCTGCTCGTGCAACGCACCGCCATGGCCGCCTGCGACACGCTCGACGGCGCGGCCGACGGCATCGTGAGCAACGTGGAGAGCTGCCGCCTGCTCAACACGCAGGTGCTCAACACCTTGCGCTGCCCGGGCGCTCTGGACACTGGCAACACCTGCCTGTCCGACGCGCAGCTCGACACGGTGCGCGCCATCGAGTCGCCGCTGGAGTTCACCACCTACACACTGGCCAACGGCGTGACGCGGGCCGGCGGCTACAACCTGCTGGAGGGCACCCTGGTGGCCGGGCCCTACACCTCGCGCGACCTCGGCACACGCCCGGCGCCCGGCAACCCCGCCACGTCGGCCGACGCCAACATGTACGTCACTGGCGACCAGTGGGCCAAGTACTTCGTCACGCGCGTGGCGTCGTTCGATTCACTCGGTTTTGATCCGCTCGACCCCGGCATGTACACGGCACACGTGCAGGCCGCCTCGGCACAGACCGACGCCACCAACCCCGACCTCTCGGCCTTTCTCGCGCGTGGCGGCCGCCTGATCATGCTGCACGGTCTGGCCGACGAGGTGATCAGCCCGAACTCGACCATCGACTACTACCAGCGTGTGGTCGCCACGGTGGGGCAGCCTGCTGTGGACGCGGGCATCCGCTTCTACACCGTGCCCGGCATGGGGCACGGTACGGGCGTGTTCATCCCGAACTGGGACTCGCTCGCCGCACTGGAAAACTGGGTCGAGCGCGGTCTGGCCCCTGCCACGGTGACCGCTTTCGACGCGGTGGCCGGAACCTACGGCCGCACACGTCCGCTGTGCGAGTACCCGGCCTATCCCCGGTACCGGGGCAGCGGCAGCCTGGACGCGGCCATGAACTTCAGCTGCGTCACCGAAGTGGGCGACCCCCTGGCCTGCAGCCACCTGCCCGGTGCACCCACCAGCTACAAGGGCGGCAACACCCGGGGCGAGGAGCTGACGATGCAGCTGGACCCGGCCACCTTGGCCTACACGATCACCATCGACGCCAGCCTGCAACGCCCCGTCGGCACGCAACGCACCGGCACGCTGCTGTCGCAGGGCCAGTGCAGCTACGCCAGCGCGGAAAACGGCGCGGTCTTCACCCTGAGCGCGGGCGGGCTGGTGCATGGCGGCGTCGCCGCGGCCAGCGGCGGCGGCCATCTGCCCCTGCTGGCGTTCCGCGATACCTTCGTGAACACCACGGCGGGCGCGGGCTTCAACACCATCGCGGCGGACTTCAACGCCGTCGGTACCGACTACAGCGCCGCCGGCGCACTCACCACCTGGGCCGGCACCGGCAAGATCCGCAACGCCGGCACCTGGCAGACTTGCCAGGCCACATCCACGCCACCGGGCTTCATGCTCTACGAAGCCAACTGCTCACCCGCGACCAAGGGCTACCTGCAATACAACGCGGCACGCAACGCCTACGAACTCATGCTCACCTCCACCTGCGGAGGTGCGGGCTGCCCCTCGACACCGACATCGGGCGGCACCGCCATCGGCTCGGTGGTGGCCGGCATGGTCGCGGGCAATCCGGTGCCTCTGGTGCTGCTGCGCGAGCCCGATGCCAGCAGCTCGGGCATGCGGCTCTATGCGCGCCAGGCCACCATGCTGCCGGGCACGGGCGATGGCCGCTACGCGACGAACAGCAGCGATGGCAGCGCGATCGCGGACGCCAACGTGCTGGGCAGCGCGCTCACGCGCGGCGGGCAATCCGACGTGCTGGACTTCGACACGCCGGTGGCGGGGGTGGCACGGACCCGCGCATCGCAACCGGCCTACCTGCTCTTCAACAGTGGCGTGCTTGGTCAGCTGGAAGACAACCGGCTGCTGCTGGGCGCCAGGCATTGAAGCCAGGCGCGGTGGCGCTCAGGCAGCGCTGCCGCGCTTGGCGTCGCGGCTGGCCTTCCAGCCGCCGTAGATGGCGATCAGGCCCGGCACAAGGATCAGTGCCCAGATGATCATGCTGAGGTTTTCCTGCACCCACGGCAGGTTGCCGAACAGGTAGCCGGCCCCGGTCAGGCCCACCACCCAGATCAGCGCACCGATCACGTTGAAAGCGGTGAACTTGGTGCGTGTCATTTCGGCCACACCGGCCACGAAGGGCGCGAAGGTGCGGATGAAGGGCATGAAGCGCGCGAGGATGATGGTGATGCCACCGTACTTCTCGTAGAAGGCATGCGCCTGGTTGAAGGCGTTGCGGTTGAACAGGCGCGAGTTCTCCCACTGGAACACCTTGGGACCAAAATAGCGGCCGATGGTGTAGTTCGTCTGGTCCCCCAGGATCGCGGCGATCACCAGCAGCACCATCACCAGCGGCAGGCTCATGAGCCCCGCACCGCACAGCGCTCCCACCACGAACAACAGGGAATCCCCCGGCAGGAAGGGCATGACCACCACACCGGTCTCGGTGAAGATGATCAGGAACAGCAAGGCGTAGACCCAGGCGCCGTAGTTCTGCACGAATGTCTGCAGATGCTGGTCCACATGCAGGATGAAGTCGATGAGGAAGGTAACGATTTCCATGGCAGGGGCATTATCACTGCCACCTACAATTTGCCCGTGACCAGCCTTCCGCCCCTTCCCACCGCTCCTCGCCGCCCCATCCTTGAACTGCCCGACGAGCTGATCAGCCAGATCGCAGCCGGCGAGGTGGTGGAGCGCCCGGCCTCGGTCGTGCGCGAGCTGGTGGACAACGCGCTGGACGCTGGCGCGACGCAGATCACGCTGCGCCTCCAGGCCGGCGGCGTGCGGCTGATCAGCGTGGAAGACAACGGCTGCGGCATCCTGTGCAACGAACTGCCTCATGCGCTCAAACGCCATGCCACCAGCAAGATCGCCAGCCTGTCCGACCTCGAATCGGTCGGCACCATGGGCTTTCGCGGCGAGGCGCTGGCCGCCATCTGCTCCATCGCCGAGGTGTCGCTGCTCACGCGCGTGGACACACCGGATGAACCGCACGGGTGGCTGCTCGACGGCCGCAGCGGCGAACTGCAGCCCACCGCGCGCGCACCGGGCACCACAGTGGAGGTGCGCGAACTCTTCTTCGCCACGCCCGCGCGCCGCAAGTTCCTCAAGACCGACGCCACCGAACTCGCCCATTGCATCGAGGCCGTGCGCCGCCACGCGCTGGCCCGACCCGACGTGGGTTTCGCCATCTGGCACGACGGCAAGCTGGTGGCGCAATGGCGCGCGGTGGCAGGTCACGGTATCGAAGCATTGCGCCAGCGCCTGGCCGATGTGCTGGGTGAGGATTTCGTGGAGCAGGCGGTGGTGGTCGACTGGCCAGTGGACGCGCCAACCGACACCGAAGGCCAGCCGCAACGCCTGCGCGTGTGGGGCTTCGCCGGCGTGCCGGACGCCGCCCGCTCGCGCGCCGACTGGCAGTTCGCCTATGTGAATGGCCGCTACGTGCGCGACAAGGTCATCACCCATGCCGCGCGCAGCGCCTATGAAGACGTGCTCCATGGCCACCGCCAGCCGGTGTACGCGCTGTTCGTCTCGCTCGACCCGTCGCGTGTGGACGTGAACGTGCACCCTACCAAGATCGAGGTGCGTTTCCGCGACAGCCGCGAAGTGCACCAGGGCGTGCACCATGCGGTGGAAGCGGCGCTCGCAAAGCCCCGCTCCGGCAACGCCGCCGAAACGCCCGCGCCAGCATTCCCTGCAGCCCGGGCCCCGGCCATGCCTGCCACGCCGGCCTGGACGCCGCCCGTCCGCCAGGCCCCGTTCTCGTTCGCCCCGCGCGAGCCCGAGGTGGGCCACCGCGTGAGCGACGTGGGCGCGCTGTGGAGCACCGTGCCCGCCACGGCATCCACACCGCAACCGACTCCGGGCGAACCCTCCGCATCCGCACCGCAGGGCACGCCATCGCAACCCCTGCCCGAGGGGGACTGGCCGCTGGGCCGTGCCATCGCGCAGTTGCAGGGCGTGTACATCCTGGCCGAGAACGCACACGGTCTGGTGGTGGTGGACATGCACGCCGCGCACGAACGCATCGTGTACGAACGGCTCAAGCAACAGCTGGACGACCAGCAGGTGGCCAGCCAACCTCTGCTCATCCCGGCGACCTTCGCCTCCACCCCCGACGAGGTGGCGACCGCCGAAAGCTGTGCCGGGGTGCTGGCCACGCTCGGCCTGGAGGTGACCGCGCTCTCTCCCAGGACGCTGGCCGTGCGTGCGGTACCGACCACGCTGGCGCAGGGCGATCCGGTGGAGCTGGCGCGCAGCGTACTGGCCGAACTGGCACAACACGACGCCAGCACCGTGGTTCAGCGGGCGCGCAACGAGTTGCTGGCCACCATGGCCTGCCACGGCGCCGTGCGTGCCAACCGGCGCCTCACGCTGGACGAGATGAACGCGCTGTTGCGGCAGATGGAAGTGACCGAGCGTTCCGACCAGTGCAACCACGGTCGGCCCACCTGGCGGCAAATGGGCATAAAGGAGCTCGACGCGCTGTTCCTTCGTGGCCGCTGACGCCGCGCAAACGCACCAAAACAAAGCGGACAGTGCGCGCTTCGGCTCACCGGTGTTGAAACACGCCAAAACGGGGCGTTTTGCGACGCGAAATGCAGGTTACGCATAATCTCATGCACCTTTTTGAAGCATGAGACACATGAAATACACCTCGGCCCATCAATTCCTCGAACACGTCGCCCAGCAAAACCCCGGTCAGCCCGAATTTCACCAAGCCGTCTCCGAGGTGATGGAAAGCCTGTGGCCTTTCATTGCCGCACACCCCCGGTACGCCGAACACGGCTTGCTCGACCGCCTGGTCGAACCCGAGCGCGTGGTGATGTTCCGAATCTCCTGGGTCAACGACCATGGCGATGTGCAGGTCAACCGCGGCTACCGCATCCAGCACAGCTCGGCCATTGGCCCGTACAAGGGCGGCATGCGTTTTCATCCGTCGGTGAACCTGTCGATCCTGAAATTCCTGGCGTTCGAGCAGACCTTCAAGAACGCGCTGACCACCCTGCCCATGGGCGGCGGCAAGGGCGGCTCCGACTTCGACCCCAAAGGCAAAAGCCCTGGCGAAGTGATGCGCTTCTGCCAGGCCCTGGTGAGCGAGCTGTTCCGCCACGTCGGTAGTGACACCGACGTGCCGGCTGGCGATATCGGCGTGGGTGGCCGCGAGGTGGGCTTCATGGCCGGCATGATGAAGAAGCTCAGCAACCGCGCCGATTGCGTCTTCACCGGCAAGGGCCTGTCGTTCGGCGGATCGCTGATCCGCCCGGAAGCCACCGGTTACGGCACCGTCTACTTCGCCGAAGAAATGCTCAAGCGCCAGGGCAAGAGCTTCCAGGGCATGCGGGTGAGCGTCTCGGGCTCGGGCAACGTGGCGCAGTACGCGGTGGAAAAAGCCATGGCACTCGGCGCCAGGGTGATCACGGTGTCGGACTCCAGCGGCACAGTGATCGACGAAGACGGCTTCAGCCCCGCCAAACTGGCCGAGCTGATGGAGGTGAAGAACCACCTGTACGGCCGCGTGAGCGACTACGCCGAGCGCACCAAGACACGCTTCGAGCCCGGTGTGAAACCCTGGGGCGTGCCGGTGGACGTGGCACTGCCCTGCGCCACACAGAACGAGCTGGACGCCAACGACGCCGCCACGCTGATCAACAACGGCGTGATCTGCGTGGCCGAGGGCGCCAACATGCCCACCACCATGGAAGCCGTCCAGCGCTTCGAGAGCGCCGGCGTGCTGTACGCGCCGGGCAAGGCCAGCAATGCTGGCGGCGTGGCCACCTCCGGGCTGGAGATGAGCCAGAACGCGATGCGCCTGTCCTGGCCGCGCGACGAGGTGGATTCGCGCCTGCACGGCATCATGTGTGGCATCCACGAGGCATGCCTGCAGCATGGCCGCCGCGCCGACGGCACCGTGAGTTACGTGGACGGGGCCAATATCGCCGGTTTCGTGAAGGTGGCGGACGCGATGCTCGCGCAGGGCGTCATCTGAGCGTGATCTGGCGCACGCCTGCGAGGGTTTGACCCGACGCCCGCGGTGGCATGGAACCTGCACCATGAGGGAAAGCGCCTGTATCAGGCCTGAACTTTCCCTGATCCGGTGCATCCATTACCGCCATGAAGCGCCTCATCGCTGCCCTGCTCGCCGCCCTGGCCCTGTTGGCCGGGTGCGCCACGCTGGACGAGAAGCAGCGCGTCTGGATCTTTCAGCCCTCGGACCGCAGCTGGGCCGGTGGCGAGGCCGCGGCACAAGGCATGGAAGACGTGTGGATCGATTTCCACTCACCCCGGACCGGCAAGCCGGTGAAGCTGCACGGGTTGTGGGCGGCGCACGACGATTTCGCGCAACGCAAGGACGCCCCGATCCTGCTGTACCTGCATGGTGCGCGCTTCAATGTCATCGGCTCGGCCTTCCGCGCGCGGCGCATGGAAGACCTGGGCTTCTCGGTGCTCGCCATCGACTACCGGGGCTTCGGCAAGAGCACGAACGAACTGCCTTCCGAGACGACCGCCTACGAGGACGCCCGCGCGGCCTGGGACTGGCTGGGCAGGAAATACCCGGGGCGACCACGCTACATCTTCGGCCACTCGCTGGGCGGTGCCATCGCCATCGAGCTGGCGGCCCAGGTGGACGACGAGGCGGGTACGGTGGTGGAGGGGACCTTCACATCCATCCCGGACGTCGTCAGCACCTTCAAGTGGGGCTGGCTGCCGATCTCGCTGCTGATCACCCAGCGCTTCGAGGCGGTCAAGCGCGTACCCGACATCGGCTCGCCGCTGCTGGTGGTGCATGGTGGCGACGATCGGCTGATCCAGCCCGAGCTCGGACGCAAGCTGTACGAGGCGGCGAAGGGTCGCAAGGCTTTCGTGCTGGTCGAGGGGGGCTCGCACCACAACACCAACTCGGTGGGACAGGCGCAGTACCGCACGGCGCTGGCCAGCCTGTTTGGCATGTACGACGGGAACGAGAACGCGCTGAGGGTCGTCCAGCAATAGCCCGGGAATGCGACCCACGGGGGACTCTGCTACCCTCGACCGGATGCCCGCCCCGCTCCCTTCTCCCGCCATGTCGCCCGGCCTGATCGTGCTGGTGCTGTCGTTGCTGCTGGGCCTGCAACCGATCGCGACAGACCTCTACCTGCCTGCCCTGCCCGCGCTCACTGCGGGCTTCGGTGCGCCGATGCACCAGGCCCAGCTAACGCTCACCGCCCTGTTGCTGTGCTTCGGTGTGTCGCAACTGGTGTGGGGGCCCCTGTCAGACCGCTTCGGGCGCAGGCCGGTGCTGCTGGCGGGCATGGCAGCCTTCGTCGCGGCGTCGATCGCCAGCACGTTCGCCCCATCGATGGAACAGCTCATCGTCTGGCGCGCGATCCAGGGCACGGCGATGGGTGCGGGTGTGATGTGCGCGCGCGCCATCGTGCGCGACCTGTACGCGCCCAGCGAAGGTGCCCGCGTCATGTCCAAGGGGCTGACCGGGCTGGGCGTGATCGCCTGTGCCGCCGCACCCGTGGGCAGCCTCCTCTCGGACCTCTTCGGCTGGCGCGTCTCGCTGCTTTCGCTGGCGGTGTTCGGTGCCATCGCGCTGCTGGTCGTGGCCTGGCGCTTTGAAGAGACCCTGGTGCAGAAAAATCCGCACGCGCTGGCGCCGCGCACGCTGGTCGGCAACTGGGTGCTGATCGCGCGCCATCCCACTTTCTGGGCCTTCGCCCTGTTGTCAGCCACGTCCTATGGTGGCCTCTTCACCTTCCTCGCCGCGTCGTCGTTCGTCTTCATCCGCGTGCTGGGCCTGTCCACCACCGCGTACGGCGTGGTGATGTTCAGCATGTCGCTGGTCTACATCCTCGGCACCTTCCTGTGCCGCCATCTGCTGCCTCGACTGGGCCTGCGCCGCACGGTCGCGCTGGCCGGGGCGATGACACTCACCGCCGGCACGAGCATGGGCCTGCTGGCCTTGCTCGGGGTGCAGAACGCATGGGCCATCCTGGTCCCGTTCTGGCTTTTCATGCTGGCGCACGGCGTGCACCAGCCTTGTGGGCAGAGCGGCGCGGTCGGGCCGTTCCCGCAGGCGGCGGGCGCGGCCTCCGCCCTCAGTGGATTCCTGTCGATGCTCGCGGCATTCCTCATGGGCGGATGGCTAGGCCGCAGCCTGGCCGGCATTGCCGACGGCAGCGGCTCGGTGCTGCCGCTGACCAACGGTCTGTGGTTCTGGAGTGTGCTCATCGCCACCGTGGCCTGGACGCTGGTGCAGCGCCACGGCGAAATGCGCGCCGCGCCGCAGCGCATGCCCGTCTCCACACCGTGAACGGCATGGCCCAACCTCCCCGCTGCATCGCCCTGGCGGGCCCCACCGCCAGTGGCAAGAGCGCGGCCTCACTGGCCATCGCGCAGCGCTGGCCGGTAGAGATCATCAGCGTGGACTCTGCGCTGATCTACCGTGGCATGGACATCGGCAGCGCCAAACCCAGCGCCGAAGAGCGGGCGCAGGTGCCGCACCATCTGATCGACATCCTCGATCCGCTACAGAGCTACAGCGCCGCCGATTTCGTGCGCGACACACTGCGCCTGGTCGACAAGATCGCCGGCCGCGGCCGCACCGCGCTGCTGGTGGGCGGCACCATGCTGTACTTCAAGGCCTTGCTCGTGGGCCTGGACGACATGCCGCAGGCCGACACCAGCGTGCGCGAGCGCATCGAAGCCCGCGCGCGCGAACAGGGCTGGCCCGCGCTGCACGCCGAACTCGCGCGCGTGGACCCGGCCACGGCAGCACGGTTGCCGCCGAACGATTCGCAGCGCATCCAGCGTGCGCTGGAGGTGTACGAGGTCTCCGGCCGCCCGATCTCCAGCTTCCAGACCGGCCGCATCCGCAACCCGGACAGCCCGCTCGAGCCCGAGCACCTCATCTCACTCGAACCTCAAGACCGTGCCTGGCTGCATGCGCGCATCGCCCAGCGTTTCGATGCCATGCTCGCCCACGGTTTCCTCGATGAGGTGCGCGCCCTGCGCGCGCGCGGCGACCTGTCCACCGAGCTGCCCTCCATGCGCTGCGTGGGTTACCGCCAGGCCTGGGACATGCTGGACGCACACGGCGATGCGCTCACGCGCGAGCAGCTGGCCGAGCTGCGCGACCTGGGCATCTTTGCCACGCGCCAGCTGGGCAAACGCCAGATCACATGGTTGCGCTCCATGCCGCGGCGCCAGGTGATCGCGTGCGACGCGCCCGACGCGCTGGCGCAGGTGCTGCGCAAGGTCGACGATCTGCTGGAGCCGGCCTCGTGAACGGCACAGCGCTGGACGTGCAAGGGTTGGGCAAACGCTACGGCCACACGCCCGTGTTCAGCGGTGTCGATCTGACCGTGGCCTCGGGCGAGTTCGTGGCCATCGTCGGCGAATCGGGCGTGGGCAAGTCGAGCCTGCTCAATTGCCTCGCTGCGCTGGACGACTGGAGCGAGGGCCGCATCCTTCACCAGGGCGTCGACCTCGGCACGCTCGACGAGGCACAGCGCGCGCACTGGCGGCGCCAGCACCTGGGTTTTGTGTTCCAGGCCTTTCACGTACTGCCCCATCTCGACGTGGCACAGAACATCGGCTTGCCCTTGCTGCTGCTGGGCCAGCCGGACACGGCACGCGTGGAACAGATGCTGCAAGCCGTCGGGCTCGACGGGCTCGGGGCACGGCTACCGGCCGAGCTCTCGGGTGGGCAACTGCAGCGCGTGGCGATCGCGCGTGCACTGGTGCACCGCCCCGGCCTTCTGCTGGCCGACGAGCCCACGGGCAACCTGGACCCGGCGACCGCCAAGCAAGTGATGGACGTGCTGCAGCAGCAGGCGTCGGACAGCGGCGCGGCACTGGTGCTCGTCACGCACTCGAGGGCCGCCGCCGCTCGGGCACAGCGCGTGCTTCACCTCACCGCCACCGGCTTGCACTCGGCCTGATGCACCGCGGTCGAATCTGCGCGCCCTGACACGTTTTCCGCGTGCAAGGCGCGGTGCATCGCGGTAAGGTCGTGCCATGGCCGGGTAAAAAAGAATCGGGCATGTAACTTGATTACAATAAAATCCAAAATCACAAGTAACTAAATTAGACAATGGCTCAATCGACTCCCACGCCTGCGGCTACCGCTCCGCTCGATCTCGTGATCTTCGGCGGTGCGGGCGATCTCTCCGTTCGCAAGCTGCTGCCCGCGCTGTACATGGCGCACCTGCACAGCAACCTGCCGCCCGCCACGCGCATCCACGCCCTGGGACGCCAGCCCTGGGACCGCGAGACCTTCACCACCTTCGTGCACGACAAGGTGCGCGGCTTCATCGCACCGGAGTCGCTCGACGAAAAGGCATGGCAAGGCTTCGTGGCGCGCCTGGGCTATGTGTGCCTCGACGCAACGCAGGCCGACGACTTCAAGCACCTGGCCAGCGCCCTGCAGCCGGGCTCGGACCGCGTCTATTACCTCGCCACCGCACCCACGCTGTTCACCGGTATCTGCGCTCACCTGCACGGCGCGGGCCTGATCGACGAGCGTGCGCGCGTGGTGCTGGAAAAACCCCTGGGCCACGACCTCGCCTCCGCGCGAGCGATCAACGACGAGGTGGGCCGCTACTTCAGCGAGACGCAGACCTTCCGCATCGACCACTACCTGGGCAAGGAGACGGTGCAGAACCTGATGGTGCTGCGCTTTGGCAACATCATTTTCGAGCCGCTCTGGCGCAGTCCCTACATCAAGAGCGTGCAGATCACGGTGGCCGAATCGGTCGGTGTCGGCAGCCGCGCCGGTTTCTACGACGGCACCGGTGCGCTGCGCGACATGGTGCAGAACCACCTGCTGCAATTGCTGTGCATCGTGGCCATGGAGCCCCCCGTCTCGCTCGACCCCGATGCCGTTCGCGACGAGAAGCTCAAGGTGCTGCGATCGCTGCGCCCCATGACCGAAATCGACGTGGCGCGCGACACGGTGCGCGGGCAGTACACCGCCGGTGCCTCGAACGGCGACAGGGCCGTGGGCTATCTTCAGGAAGCCAATGTGCCGGCCGACAGCACCACCGAGACTTTCGTGGCGCTGCGCGCGCACATCAACAACTGGCGCTGGGCCAACATCCCCATCTTCCTGCGCACCGGCAAACGCATGGCCGAGCGCCGATCGGAAATCGTCATCGAGTTCGCCGACCTGCCCTACACCATCTTCCCGGACGCGCCGCGCCAGCCGGTCAACCGGCTGATGATCCGCCTGCAGCCCGAGGAACACGTGCAACTGCAGATGATGGCCAAGGAGCCTGGCAGCGGCATGCGCCTGCGCCCTGTGAGCCTGGACCTCGACCTCGAGTCCGCTTTCAGCGCACGCCGCGCCGAGGCCTACGAGCGCCTGCTGATGGACGTCATCAAGGGTCGCCTCACGCACTTCATGCGGCGCGACGAACTGGAAGCCGCCTGGACCTGGGTCGAACCCATCCTCGAGGGCTGGAGCAACCTCAGCGAGAAGCCCCGCCCGTACACCGCGGGCAGCTGGGGGCCCGCGGCCTCGTCCGCGCTGATGGCCCGCGAGGGTTCCGCCTGGGTGGAGGAGGCATGAGCGCATGGACAAGCAAGACGACCTGACACCGACGCTCAGCCTGCAGGTCCACCCTGCCGGCAACGCGCACGAGCTGGCGCAGCAGCTGGCGCGCCACGTCGCGCGGCGCCTGCGCGAGGCGATCACCGTGCGCGGCCACGGCGTGCTCGCGGTCTCGGGTGGCAAATCCCCCGTCGCGATGTTCGAGCAGTTGCAGCGGCAACCAGTGGAATGGGCGCGCGTGAGTGTGCTGCTGGTGGACGAGCGTTGCGTGCCGCACGACCACCCCGACAGCAACACGGCCCTGGTGCGCAAGCATCTGCTGCAGGGCCCCGTCGCCTCGGCGCGCTTCGTCCCCTTCTTCGACCACCTGCCTCCCACGCTCAGTGACAGCGCGCTGGATGCGCTGGCCGAGAGCGCGAACCACCGCCTGGCCGCACTCCCCTGGCCCATGGATCTCGCGGTGCTGGGCATGGGTGAAGACGGCCATACGGCATCGATATTTCCACGCACACCAGGTCTGGCGCGTGCGCTGCACGGTAGCGGTCCGGTGACCTGGCAGCGTCCACCCGCCACCGCGCACGCGCGCCTCACCCTCACTCTGCCCGCCCTGCTGGCCACGCGCGAACTGGCGCTGTCGATCACCGGTGCCAACAAGCTCGCCGTGTACCAGCAGGCCCGGCTCGGTGTCGATGAAAGCCTGCCGGTCTCACTGGTGCTGCACCAGCATCTGACGCCCTTGAGCGTCTGGCTGGCCTGAACACGAGATACCCACGATGACAAACCACGCCCCACTCCACCCCACGCTGGCCCTGGTCACGCAGCGCATCACCGAGCGCAGCGCAGCCACCCGTGCCACCTACCTCGCCTCCATGGCCGCGCAGCGCAAGAAGGGCACACAGCGCACCGGCATGGGCTGCGCCAACATGGCCCACACCACGGCCGCGCTGCCGAAGGCGGACAAGCTCAAGATCCACGCGGAGCGCTCGCCGCATCTCGGCATTGTCACGGCCTACAACGACATGCTCTCGGCACACCAGCCGTACGAGACCTATCCACAGAAGATCCGCGACCACGCGCACGCACTCGGCGCCACGGCACAGGTGGCGGGTGGCGTGCCAGCCATGTGCGACGGCGTCACGCAAGGCGCGGCGGGCATGGAGCTCTCGCTGTTCTCGCGCGACGTGATTGCGCTCTCCACCGCCGTGGCGCTGTCGCACAACGTGTTCGACGCCGCGCTCATGCTCGGCGTGTGCGACAAGATCGTGCCGGGCCTCTTCATGGGTGCGCTGCAGTTCGGCCACCTGAGCACCGTGTTCGTGCCCGCCGGTCCGATGACCTCGGGCCTGTCGAACGACGCCAAGGCCAAGGTGCGGCAGCAGTACGCGCAGGGCCTGGTGGGGCGCGACGCGCTGCTCGAATCGGAAGCCCAGGCGTACCACAGCCCCGGCACCTGCACCTTCTACGGCACGGCCAACAGCAACCAGATGCTGATGGAGATCATGGGCCTGCACCTGCCGGGCGCGTCTTTCGTCAATCCAGGGACGCCATTGCGCGATGCCCTCACCCTGGGAGCGGTCAAGCGCGCCGTGGCCAACACCGGGCGCACGGGCGAGCCCGCGCTCAGCCTGTCAGACATCGTGACCGAAAAAGCCCTGGTCAACGGCATCGTCGGCCTGCTGGCCACCGGCGGTTCCACCAACCACACGCTGCACCTGGTGGCCATGGCGCGTGCCGCCGGCGTGCTGATCGACTGGGACGATTTCGCCGAGCTCTCGCACGTCATCCCCCTGCTGGCCCGCGTGTACCCCAACGGCAGCGCCGACGTGAACCACTTCCATGCCGCCGGGGGCATGGGCTTTCTCATGCGCCAGTTGCTCGATGCAGGCCTGCTGCACGCCGATGTGCAGACCGTGATGGGCCCAGGCCTCGAGGCCTACACGCGCGAACCCTGGCTCGACAACGGCCAGTTGGCCTGGCGACCCGTGCCCGAGCGCAGCGGCGACCTTTCGGTGCTGCGGCCGGTGTCCGAACCCTTCAGCGCCGATGGCGGCCTGCGGTTGCTGCAAGGCAACCTCGGGCGCAGTGTGGTCAAGGTGTCGGCCGTGAAGCCCGAGCACCGTGTGGTGCGCGCGCAAGCCGTGGTCGTGAGCGATCAGCAGGACCTGCTCACCCTGTTCAACGAGGGCAAGCTGGAACGCGACCTGGTCGCCGTGGTGCGGTACCAGGGGCCGCGCGCCAACGGCATGCCCGAACTGCACAAGCTCACACCGCCGCTGGCCGTGCTGCAGGACAAGGGTTTCAAGGTGGCGCTCGTCACCGACGGCCGCATGTCCGGTGCCTCGGGCAAGGTGCCTGCGGCGATCCACCTCAGTCCCGAAGCGCTGGCGGATGGTCCGATCGCACGCGTGCGCGATGGCGACTGGATCACGCTGGACTGCGAGCGCGGCGTGCTTGAGCTCGAGGTGAACGAGCGCAGTCTGGCCCGGCGCAAGGTGCAACACCCGGACCTCAGCGCCAACGAACATGGCACGGGCCGCGAGCTGTTCGGCCTGTTCCGCCAGCATGCCGGCCCGGCAGAATGGGGGGCTTCGCCCTTGTTCGGCACCGTCCCGGCGGAACACCCCAACGCCACCGTTGAAAGCCCTTCAGCCTGACACCGCGACCATGACGACCACCTGCTTCACCCGCCCGACCTTCACCTCGCGTGTTGTTCCCGTCATCGTTCTCAGCGAGGAGGCTCAGGCCGTGCCGCTGGCGCATGCGCTGCTCGAAGGCGGCATCGACGTGATGGAGATCACCCTTCGCTCCGGGGTGGCGCTGCGCGCCATCGAAGCCGTGGCGCGTGCCGTGCCCAAGATGCACCTGGGCGCAGGCACCGTCACCCGCGCTGCCGAGGTGCCGCAGGTGATCAATGCAGGCGCGAAGTTCGCGCTCTCCCCTGGCTGCTCCGACGCGCTGGTGGAGGCGGTGGAAGCCTCCAAGCTGCCCTTCATCCCGGGCGTGATGACGCCCAGTGAGGTGATGCGCGCGCGCGACATCGGTTTCCGGCTGATGAAGCTGTTCCCGGCGGCGCAGGCCGGTGGCATCAACATGCTCAAGGCCCTGGGCGCTCCGCTGCCAGACGTGCGTTTCTGCCCCACCGGCGGGGTGAGTCCGGAGAACCTTCGCGATATCCTTTCGTTGCCCAACGTCGCCATGGCAGGTGGTTCCTGGCTCACGCCTTCCGACGCGCTGCGCCAGGGCGACTGGAAACGCATCGCCCGCCTTGCACGAGAAGCCACCACCCTGGCCACCGCTGTCTGACCCACACGCCCGATACATGACCCCGCCCACCACCCTGCCCGCCTGGGCACAGCTCCAATCCCTGGCCGGCGCAGCCCAGCCCCACCTGCGCGATGTGCTGCCGGCCGACCACGGCCGCGCCGAGCGCATGAGCCTCAAGGTCGCTGGCATCACGCTCGACGCGAGCCGCCAGCGCGTGTCGCCCGCCATCCAGCAGGCATTGGTGGCGCTGGCCGACCAGTCCGGCGTGGCGGCGCAGCGCGACGCCATGTTCCGCGGTGAACGCATCAATGCCACCGAGGACCGCCCCGTGCTGCACGTGGCGCTGCGCGGCGATCCGCTGCACACCGGGCCGTGGGGCGCGGAGGTGCAGAAGGACGTGCAACGCGAACTGGCCCGCATCTGCGACTTCGCGGAAGCCCTGCGTGCCGGCACCGTGCTCGGGCACGCCGGCGATGCCATCACCGACATCGTGAACATAGGCATCGGCGGCTCCGACCTCGGCCCGCGCATGGCGGCCGATGCGCTGGCCCACCTCGCCCATCCGGGCCTGCGCGTGCATTACGTATCCAACCCCGATGCCTGGGCCCTGTGGAGCGTGCTGCGCGGGCTCGATGCCCGGCGCACGCTGTTCATCGTGTCGAGCAAGACCTTCACCACACAGGAAACGCTGACCAACGCCGCGAGCGCCCAGCGCTGGCTGACCGACCACGGCGTGCCCGCGGACGCCGTGGCCCGCCACCTGGTGGCCATCACCGCCAGCCCGGCGCAAGCCGCAAAGCTCGGTTATGCCGCAGAGCGCACCTTCCTGTTCTGGGACTGGGTGGGCGGACGCTACTCGGTGTGGTCCGCGCTCGGCCTGCCGCTGGCCATTGCCATCGGCAGCGAGCATTTCCGGCTGTTCCTCGCCGGTGCGCGCGCGATGGACGAGCATTTCTGCTCCGCGCCACTGGCGCAGAACCTGCCGGTGCAGCTGGCCCTCAACGGCATCTGGAACCGCAACTTTCTCGGTCTGCCCACGCACCTCATCGTGCCCTACGCCTCGCGCCTGGTGCGCTTCACGCCCTTCGTGCAGCAGATGGACATGGAGTCCAACGGCAAGCGCACGCACACCGATGGCTCGGCGGCCTCCGTGGACACGGGCCCCATCGTCTGGGGCGGGCTGGGCATCGACGGGCAGCACGCCTACTTCCAGCTCATTCACCAGGGGCGGCACACCGTGCCGGTGGACTTCATCGGTGTGCAGAACGAAGACACCCCATTGCCACTGGCTGCGACACACCACGGTGTGGTCAACCTCAACCTGCGCGCCCAGGCCGAAGCCATGGCGCGCGGCCGCTCGCTGGCCGACACCCAGGCGCTGCTGCAGCAGGACGGCATGGGCGAGGCCGAGGCGAAGGCCATGGCCGGGCACCGCAGCTTCGAAGGCAACATCCCCAGCCACATCCTGTGGCTCGACCGGCTCGACCCCGCCAGGCTGGGCGCGTTGATCGCGCTTTACGAACACAAAGTGTTCACCCAGGCCGCCATCTGGCGCATCAACGCCTACGACCAATGGGGCGTGGAGCTGGGCAAGACCATGGCCAAGGCCATGGAGCGACAGGCGGCGGGCTGAGTCCCCTCACTTCTTGAACCACAGGGCCAGCAGAAAAGCCAGGATCGGCGACACCAGCTTGCACGTCATCGACACGGCGGCCATGGCGTCCAGCGTGCTGGTCTCGAAATGCATCCATGCCCAACCAGGCAACTTGCCCAGGGCGAGCGTGCCGTCGATCCATGCGGCCAGCAAGGCCACACACAGCACGGCCAACACCAGCGCTCCATTGGGAGTTGCCAGCTGCGTGCGCCGGTATGCCCAAACGGTGGCTGGCGACACCAGCACCTCGCTGCCCTCGTTGTGGCCCAGCCCGAGTTGACCCGCAAGCACATGAATCTCGTCGGTGGCCCCTTCCCTCACGGCACTGCTGACCACGAACACACCCTTCTGGCCCGGATCGTGACGCCGGTGGATGCGCAGATACTTGGTGCCGATGCACTCGGATCCACGGCCATGCTGAGGAAGGCTCACCTCGGCGGTCGAGGCGGCCGCACGCGCAATGATCGGCGTGGCGTCAGGCACGGTTCATCTCCAGCGCCACGCGCAATATCGGCAGCAGTTCGTCTTCAGGCAGCCTGAGCGCCACCGCCAGGGTGATGGCGGTCGCCAGCAGCCGCCGGGCCTCGCCGGCCTGGGGTTTCGCGAAGGCGCGCATGCCCTCAGGCACTCCGTTCGCATCGAAGGGCCGCGCCAGGTAATTCACGTCTTCGCGCATCCATGCCCAGCGCGTCGCCTCCGGATCACCCAGCACATCGGCCACCTCATTCAGGCCAACGGCCCAGGCACCATATCCCGATGCGCCATCCTGGGGGGCCGGCGTGTCACGCGGCGGGAGCGGCGCCGCGCCGCCGGCCTGCCGCAACGCCGCGCTTGCAAGCAGATTGGGCAGGCAGCAACCGCAGATGTAGGCAGGCTTGCTCGCATTGCGCACGCCATGCCCCCGACACGCCAACACGCCACAGAGCTTGCAGGCGCCTGCGGCATCACCCGCGGTCTGTCCGGGAATGACGCCATAGTTCAATTCGCACAGATAACAAACCGCCCCCATGACGCCCCTCCGTGGACATGCCGTGCCGGCCCCGGAATTCAACGCCGCGCGGCAACCTTCGTCAAGCCGCCTCGACACTTCGTGATCTCTTCGGAGGGAAAGCAGGCCCCAAACGACGCGTTGTCACGCAAAATCCGACGAAAATCGCGGTATCGGGTATAAACCCATCTGTCCCGGAAGGGTCAGCGCCCCTTTTCAGCAGATTCGGCCTCCACCGAAAGCTCCCACTCGCATGCTAAGAGTCAAGACTTTTCTCAGCACTCTGACGTCGATCCTGACGCCGAACGCGGACTCGGCGCCTCAGGCCCCCGACCCTCAGGCCATGGTGCTGATCCAGAAGTCGATGCTGCGGCTGCTGGGCGTGCGGGGTGCTGAAATCAACCCCCAGCTGGAACACCGCATCCGCTACGCATCGAGCATCGAAGCCCTGTGGTTCCTGCGTGCCGACCTCGCGCAGGCACTGTGCCTGCAGCGCGACGAATCCAGCGCGCTGGCCGCCGTATCGGACCTCACCCCGCTTTTCGAAGGCAACGTCTCCAAGGCGCAGCTGCAGTCCTTCCAGCGCGGTCAACGGCGCTGACGCGGTTTCCTCTCAGGCCAGCCCGCCATTGGCGCGCAGCACCTGGCCATTGACCCAGCCTCCCGCCGGGCTCACCAGAAAACCCACCACTGCCGCGATATCCGCCGGTTCGCCCAATCGCTGCAAGGGCGGCATGTTGGCGTACGTCCTGATCTGCTCTTCGGTCTTGCCGTCGAAGAAGAGTGACGTGGCCACCGGTCCGGGCGCCACCGCATTGACGGTGATGCGACGGCCACGCAGTTCCTTGGCGAACACCTGCGTGAGCGATTCGACCGCGGCCTTCGACGCGATGTACACGCTGTAACCCGGCAGATTCAGTGCCACCGTGGTGCTCGAGAAGTTGACGATGCGCCCACCATCCCTCAGGCGCGTGGCCGCCTCACGCATGGTGTTGAACGTGCCACGCACATTGATACCGAAAGTCTGCTCGAAGAGCGCGTCGCTGGTCTGCGCCAGCGGCACGGTCTTGAGCACGCCCGCGTTGTTCACCAGCACGTCCACAGGGCCGAGCTGCTGCTCCGTCGCGTCGAACAGGGCGCGCACCTGCTCGGCGCTCGACACGTCTGCCCGCACGGCCATGGCACGGCCGCCAAGGCCGTGCAATTCGGCCACCAAGGCCTCGGCCTCCGCCGCACTGGAGGCGTAGTTGACCGCAACGGCATAGCCCTCGGCAACAAGACGGCGCGCCAGCTCGGCACCAATGCCGCGGGAGGCACCCGTGACGATGGCCACGGGGGAAAGAAGGGGGGTATTCATGATGGGCTCCTGTGAATCAAAAGACAGCGCCATGATGATTGATCAATATAATCAGGTCATCTACGCCATATTGCAAACATAATTCGATTTTCAACAACAATCGTGGCCATGGACCGTTTCCAGGAAATGCAGGTATTCGTGCGCATCGCCGAGCGGGGCAGCTTCACGCAGGCGGCGGACGATCTGCAACTCCCCCGCGCCACGGTGAGCAACCTGATCCGGCGTCTGGAATCGCGGCTGGGCGTGCGCCTGCTGGAGCGCACGACGCGCACCGTTCGAACCACCCCCGATGGCGAGGCCTACCGCCAACGCTGCGAACGCCTGCTGGCCGATCTGGAAGAGGCCGATGGCCTGTTCCGGCATGCGGCCCCCAAGGGGCTCTTGCGGGTGAATCTGCAAGGTACGCTGGCCCGCCGGTTCGTGGTGCCCGCCCTGCCCGATTTCCTCGCGCGACACCCGCAGCTGGAGCTGCAGATCGGGGAGGACGACCGGCTGGTCGACCTGGTGCGTGAGGGGGTGGACTGCGTTCTGCGTGCAGGCCAGTTGCGCGACTCGACCCTGGTGGCACGCCGGGTGGCCCGATTGCAGCAGCTGACCTGCGCCAGCCCCGCGTACCTGGAGCGTTTCGGCGTCCCCGACAGCCTGCCCGCGCTGGCGGGCCACCGCGCGGTGAACTACGTGTCGAGCGCCACGGGCCAGCCATTGCCGCTGGAATTCATGGTCGGCGATGAACTGCGCACCGTTTCGCTGGCGGGCCCCGTGTCGGTGACAGGTGCAGATGTGTACGCCGGTGCCGCGCTCGCCGGCCTGGGTCTGGTGCAGGTACCGCGCTACCGGGTGGCCGAGGAACTGGCCTCAGGCCAGTTGCTCGAAGTACTGCCCGACCTGCCCGTTCCCGAGCTGCCGATCTCGGTGCTGTACCCGCAAAGCCGGCAGTTGTCGGTGCGCGTGCGCGTCTTCGTGCAATGGGTCGCCGAACTCTTCGAGTCGGTCCGTTGAGCCTGCGTTGGCCTCGACGCCCATGAACGCACAGTCGCAGTGCCGCCTCAGCCCCAAGGCACTTGACGGCCTCACGACGTCCGAAGCCTCGGCCCCATTGCGGCAGCGAAGAAAACTGAGCATGTCCTGACTCCAATACCTGGAGCAAGCTGCCTGCGCCACCGGGTCAAGCCACCCGGTGGCTGCCAGCGCGGCTGGAGGCAGCCGGCAGGCATCATTTCCCGGCGCGCGCCCTGACCACGGCCGCCTGAGTTTCTTTCCAGAGATCCTCACCCACATTGGTGGCGATGCCGGCGTTCACCGTGGCGAGCTTCTCGCGCATGCGGTTGGTCTCGGCTGGTGACAGCTGGTTGATCTGCATGCCCTTGGCCTTGAGGTCGGCCAGCGCCTTGTCGGCTTCCGCTCGCGTGTCCTGGCGTTCGAAGTCGCGGCTCTTCTTCGCGGCATCGAGCAGCACCTTCTGTTCGGCCTTGCTCAGGCCGTCCCAGTATTTCTTGCTCACCAGCACGATCCATGGGCTGTACACGTGGTTGGTCACGGTCAGGTACTTCTGCACCTCGTAGAACTTGCTGGAGAGGATGGTGTTGTACGGGTTCTCCTGGCCGTCCACGGTCTTGGTCTCGAGCGCGGTGAACAGCTCGGAGAACGGCAGCGGCACGGCGTTGGCGCCCAGGGTCTTGAAGCTGTCGATGAACACGTTGTTCTGCATGACGCGCAGCTTGATGCCGTCCATGTCTTCCAGCTTCGTCACGGCACGCTTGTTGTTGGTGAGGTTGCGGAATCCGTTCTCCCAGTACACCAGGCCCACGAGGCCCTTCTCCTGCAGCTTGTCCATTACCCTCTGGCCGACCGGGCCATCGAGCACGACGTCTGCCTCCTTCGCGTTGTCGAACAGGAAGGGGGTATCCCAGATCGCCATTTCCTTGGTGATGCCGACCAGCGTGGCGGTCGACCCCACCATCATTTCCTGCGCGCCGCCGATCAGCGCCTGCTGCATCTGCAGGTCAGAACCGAGCGCGGCTGCACCGATGGCGCGCACCTTCATCTTGCCGCCCGATGCCTTCTCCACTTCTTCGGCAAAGAGTTTGGTGGCACGGCCCTGGTTGGAAATCTCGTTGAGCCCGTAGCCGAAGCGGATGATGCGCGGCTTGATGTCCTGCGCCCAGCTGGCGGTGAACGGCGTGGCGAGCGCGGCCGCGGCGGTGGCGGCGATGAGGGTGCGGCGGAACAGGGTCATGTCAGTCTCCTTGGAGTGGGTGAGTGGAAACGTCAGCGCATCCAGGCCACGGGCGCGGTGACGATCTGCGGGAACACGATGAACAGGCCAAGAACGATCAGATAAGTGATCAGGAACGGGTTCACGCCTTTGATGACCTGGTGCATGGGGAGACGCCCCACACCGGCCACCACGTTGAGCACAGTGCCCACGGGCGGCGTGACCAGACCGATCGCGCCGTTGAGCACGAACATGAGACCGAAGTACACCGGGTCGATGCCGGCCTTGACGGCGATGGGCAGCATCACAGGCGCAAAGATGAGGATGGTGGGCGTGAGGTCGAGCGCGGTGCCGATCGCCACCAGCACCAGCATCATCACCACCATGAGCACACGCGGGTGGTCGACCAGCGGGCCAAGCCAGCCGGTGAGCGTGGACGGGAGGTCGGCCAGCGTGATCATGTAGCTGGCCACGGCCGCGCCGGCGCAGAGGAACATCACCACCGCCGTGGTGCTCGCGGCGCGCACCAGGGCGTCATACAGATCGGGCAGGCGCATCTCGCGGTGCACGAACAGCGCGATCACCAGCGCATAGAACGCGGCCACCACGGCCGCTTCGGTCGGCGTGAAGATGCCGCTCTTCATGCCACCGATGATGATCACCGGCATGATCAACGCCCACACGGCACGGCCGGTGAGGCGCAGGCGTTCGGCCATCGGCACCGGGGGGGCGCTGGTCAGTGTCATCCTGCGCAACACCACGCGCCAGGCCACCACGAGGGCCACGCCCATCACCAGGCCGGGCACGATGCCCGAGATGAACAGCGCCGAGATCGAGGTGTTGGTGGTCACGCCGTAGATCACGAACGCCATGGACGGCGGAATGATCGGACCGATGACACTGCCGGCCGCGATCAGCCCGGCCGACGAGGCCACCGGGTAACCGTGCTTGCGCATCATCGGCAGCAGGATGGCGGACATGGCCGCCGCATCCGCCAGTGCGGACCCCGACATGGCCGACAGCAGCACCGCGGCGCCGATGGCCACGTACCCCAGCCCGCCACGCACGTGACCGACCCAGGCCTGCGCCATGTCGATGATGCGTTTGCTGATGCCACCCGAATTCATCAGCTCACCCGCGAGGATGAAGAACGGCACGGCCAGCAGCGGGAAGCTGTCGACGCCGGCCACCATGTTCTGGGCCAGCAACTGGGTGTCCCAGAAATCCATGACCCAGGCCATGGCGGCACCGGTCAGCAGCAGCGCGAATGCCATGTTCATGCCGATGCCCATGAGCACCAGCATGCCTGCAATGAAGACCACGAAGGCCAGGGCTTCAGTCGTCATGGCGCGTCACTCCATGTCCACCGCATGGCCGAGGTCCAGCGGCGTGCGCTGCGCGATCTCGACCAGCGCCATGAGACCGATAGCCACCGAGCACAACAGGGCCGGCAGCGGCAGCAGCGCCACCGGATAGCCGAGCACCACCGAATGGCTGTCCAGACCCACCACCACCTGCTGCCAGGCGCCCCAGCCCAGCAGCACGCAGGCCATGAGCACCAGCAAACGGATCACGAGGGTGGCGGCAGCAAAGGCGCGCGGACGATCGCGCAGCGTGCCGACCAGGCTGGTGAACGCCATGTGCTGGCCCACCGGGTAGGCCGCCGTGGCACCCAGGAACACCATCCACACGAACAGCAGGCGCGAGAGCTCCTCGGTGGCATTGATGCCACTGTCGAACCCGTACCGCAGCACCACGTTGCCGAACACACACAGCACCATGGCCGCCAGGCACAGGGCCAGCAGGGCTTCGGCCCCGCGCGTCAGGAATGTCTTCATGGACGAACCTCCATGGCCGGTGAAGCGGCCGAACCTTGCACCCAGCGCACGACCGCTGCCCCCAGCTCCTCCAGCGGCCGGGTGGCGTCGAGCGAGAGCACACCGGCTTCGAGACGCGGGTCTTCCAGGGTGGCGAACTGGCTGGCCACCAGGCTCACCGGAAACAGGTGGGCCGGCCGTGCGGCCACGCGCTCGCGGGCCTCTTCCTGCGTGAGTTCAAGAAACACGAAGCGCAAACCAGGCGCGGCGGCGCGCAAGCGATCGCGGTAACGCAGCTTGAGCGCCGAGCAGGTCAGCACCACGCCATCCGGGTGCGCCTGCAGCTGCCGGGCGAGTGCGTCGAGCCACGCGGCGCGGTCATCGTCGCTGAGGGCGATGCCCGCGCGCATCTTGTCCACGTTGCTGGGGGAATGGAAGTCGTCGCCTTCCAGCAGCGGCACCGCCAGCGTGCGGGCGCACAGCTGGCCGAGGCTGGACTTGCCACAACCCGCCACGCCCATCACGACGACAGAGGTGTTTTTGAACCGGTCATTCATCTGGTAGCGCTATCCCGCGAGGGCAAAAAAAACGAGAGGCCACATGGCTGCGGGGTGCCCGCTTCCGGAGGTAGGACTTTCGGCCACATGTGGAGGGATTCAGGGTAAATTGGGATGCTCAAGAGATTGGACAGCGCTATCCTAACGCCACGATCATGGCATCTGACATCGGGAAAACCCTTGGAACCCACCGAACGCAAGCGCCGCCACAGCGGGCGCATCACCCTCAACGACGTGGCGCGCGCCGCCGAGGTCAGCCCCATCACCGCCTCTCGCGCGCTGCGTGGCGAACGCAGCGTGGCGGCCGAGCTGGTGGAGCGCGTCAAGACCGCGGCGGACCAGTTGGGCTACGTGCCCGACCCCGCTGCCCGCGCCCTCGCCTCGCAACGCAGCACGCAGGTGCCCGTGCTGGTGCCGTTGTTGTCCAACGCGCTGTTCGTTGACGTTCTCGAAGCCGTGCACCGCACGCTGCTGCCCCACGGCTACCAGACGCTGATCGGTGTGACGCACTACGAGCCCCGCGAGGAGGAGCAGCTCCTGCGCAGCTACCTGGCGCACCGCCCGGCGGGCCTGTTGCTCACCGGCTTCGACCGCACCGAGGCAGCGCGCCAGCTCCTCGCCGGCAGCGGCGTGCCTTGCGTGCATCTGATGGAGCTGACACAGGCCCCCGGTGTCTATTGCGTGGGCTTCTCGCAGATCGAAGCCGGCCACGCCATCACCGAACACCTCGTGCAGCGGGGCCGTCGCCGCATCGCCTTCGTGGCCGCACAACTCGACCCGCGCACCATGCAACGCGCTGAGGGGTACCGGCGCTGCCTGCGCCAGCACGGCCTGTACGACGCGAAGCTCGAGTTGCTGAGCCCGCAACCCTCGTCCATGCAACTGGGCGGCGAGTTGCTGGAAGACCTGCTGCGCACACGGCCCGAAGTCGATGCGGTCTTCTTCTGCAACGACGACCTGGCCCAGGGCGGGTTGCTGTGCGCGCTGCGGCTGAAGATCGATGTGCCCACCCGCATCGCCGTCGCCGGCTTCAACGACCTGTCCGGCAGCGACCAGATGGTGCCGACACTGACCACCGTGCGCACGCCGCGCCGCGCCATCGGCGAAGCCAGCGCGCAGATGCTGCTGACCCTGATGCGCGGCAGCGTGCCGCCACAGCACTCGATGGACCTGGGCTTCGAGCCCATGATCCGCGGCAGCAGCTGAACCCCTCGGCGGGCGGTAAGCTCCGGCCAACACCAGGAGACAACATGCCCGCCTACATCCACGGCAATATCCAGATCACCGACCCCGCCCTCTACGAAACCTACCGCCAGGAAGTGCCCGCGCTCATTGCAGCGCATGGGGGACGTTATCTGGTGCGCGGCGGTGCGGTGAGCGTTCTGGAAGGTCCCGGCCAAGCCCACCGCCAGGTCATCCTGGAGTTTCCCGACATGGCACGACTCAAAGCCTTCTACCACTCGCCCGAATACCAGCGTCTGGCGGCGATCCGCCAGCGCGCCTCCACGGGCACGCTCGTGGCGGTCGAAGGCGTTTGATCCGCGTCAGCCCTGCGCATCGGTGCGTCGGGCCGGTGATGCACCCATCACGCTGTACCAGTCGACCTTGCGGGTGGCGACCATGATGGCGGCGAGCACTCCGAAGAGCAGCAGCGAGCCCATCATCAGCGCGTTGTTCTCCGAGATCAGGATCCCGTACAGCACACCGTACAGCGCGACGAGCAAGGCGCTCATGAGGCCGCCCGGCTTCCAGCCACCGAGCACGTGCCGCAGGTAGTGCGCCAGCAGGCCGATGCAGGCCATGCTCGCCGCAAGGTACGCCCAGACAAAGTCCAGGTGCTCGGAGAGGGAGAGCAGCAGCAGGAAGAAGAGCACCAGCGCGGCACCGATCATCAGGTACTGCATGGGGTGGATGCGCCAGCGGCGAACCATCTCCAGCACGAAGAAAGCGGCGAAGGTGAGCACGATGAACATCATGGCGTACTTCGTGGCGCGCTCGGTCATGCGATAGACATCCACCGGGTTGCCCAGCGACACGGAAAAACTCTCCGGCGTTCGGCGCTGCTCACCGTTCTGCAAGAACTGCTGCTGCGCCTGGGTCGAGAGAGAAGGCACGCTCCAGGCGGCCTCGAAGCCGGCGGCGGTCACTGTGCGCGTTCGGGGCAGAAAGTCGCCGTCGAAACTGGGGTGTGGCCAATCGGACTGCAGTTGCACGCGGTTCTCGTCGGCCAACGGCACCCAGCCTATACGACCCGTACCGGCCAGGTCGAGCGCCAGCTCGAAGGACACCACCGCGCCCGGCCGCAATGCAACCGTGTCGAGCGAAGCGGCCAGGGGCAATGGCAGGCGCGGCGTGGCAGCGGCTGGCACCACCGGTGTTGCACGGCCGTCGACCTTGAGCCGAGGCGCATTGAGCAGGCCGCGCAGGTCACTCACCCCAACGATCAGGCGCGCCTGGCCCAGGCTGATCTGGCCGCCCTTCTCCTTCGGCTCCACATCGGTCCACACGAAGCGCCCGGTGCTTTCGTTCGTGCTCGTGAAGACCGTGATCGGAAAGACGCCGCGCCAGCGCGTCTCGGTCGACAGGCGGCTGCGTGTTTCCATCGATGCGGGGAAGCGGATCACCGCATGGGACTGGGTGACGCGCTCCTCGCGCGTGTGGCCCGCATCGCCCACGGCCACCGTCCGCGTGAAGGTTTCGGTGTAGGGCACGTACAGCACCGGGCCGCTGATGAGTTGTTCGCCGGCGTGGGCGCGCGCCACTTCGTGGGCCGCGACCTCGCGGTTCGAACTGCGCTCCTGGATCACGTCGCGCACCATCACCAGGGGAACCGAGAGCAGCAGCATCAGCAGACCGATCACCAGCACTTTGCTCAGCAGGGGGTATTTGTTCAAGGCAGGCTCCGTTGTGAGAACCCGGCCAGTCTGGCCACCTCCCGCGAAGCGGCCGTGCAACGCAGCGGCGTTTTGTGAAGCGGGCGTGAAATTCAGGCCGGCAGCCGCCAGCGCGCCAGGCAGCCGCCGGGCTCCGTCACGTTCTCCACCCGCACCGTTCCGCCATGCAGGTCGCTCACTTCGCGCACCAGGCACAGGCCGAGCCCGGAGCCCTTGTCCTGCCCGTCCGCGCGCGGCAGCGAATAAAAGCGCTCGAAGATGCGGTCGCGCGCGTAGTCGGGAATGCCAGGTCCCTGGTCGCGCACCGACCACTCCACGCCATCGCCGTCGCGTTGCAGGCGCAGCCACAGTTCACCGCCGTGGGGGGAGAAATCGATCGCGTTGTCCAGCAGGTTCTGCAAGGCCTGGCCGATCAGGAAGGGATCGCCCTGCACCGCCTGGCCCTGCCCCAGTTCGTCGCGCACGCGCAGCGCCTTGCGGCGCCAGCGCGGCTCGAGCCGCTGCAGCAGTTCGCGCGTCAGCATGCTCATGTCCACCGTTTCACGCGTACCCAGGCCCTGCATCTGCTCCACGTGTGCGAGCTGCAGCAGCTTGTCCACCAACAGATGAAGGCGTTCGGCCTGGCGCTGGATGTTGCCGGAGAAACGCTGGCGGTCCTGCGCGGGCACGTCCTCCTGCAGCAGCTCGGCCGCGCCACGGATCGCGGCCAGCGGGCTCTTGAGCTCGTGCGTGAGCGTGTGCACGTAGCTCTCCACATAGGCCTTGTCTTCCAGCTTGAGTCGCATGCGCTCCAGTGCGCCGGCCAGGTCGTTGAACTCGGTGTGGCCGCTCACGCGGCCGAGCACCGGCAGCGGCGCGCGTTCGCCACGCGACACCGCGTTCGCATAACCACGCAGGCGCGAGAGCGAGCTCGCGATCCACCAGCTGAACAGCAGGCCGATGAACAGCGACAGCCCCAGCAGCACCCACGACCAGCGCAGGATGCGGTGCTCACTGCGATCAATGTAGGGCTGCAGGCGCTGGTTGGGCCGCGAGACGGTGAGCACGCCAATGATGCGGTCCCCATCGCGGATGGGCGCAGCCACGTGCATGACGGTGTTGTCGGGGTCGTACGGGCTGGCCGGGCTGGAGCGCGCGCCGTACTCGCCGCGCAGGGTGCGAACCACATCGTTCCAGCGCGAATGGTTCTGCCCGATGGCCTCGGTCTTCGTGTCGAAGCGCACGATGCCCTGCACGTCGGTGATGGTGATGCGATAGTCGATGCTGTCCTTGCGGAAGCCGCCGATGTCGGCGCCCGGTCGCGCGTCCTGAAGACCCTGCAGGGATCGCGCAAAGAAACCATCGGCGATGGTGCCAGCCTTCATGTCGGGCGTGGCCAGCTGGGCCAGCGTGTAGGCCGCGTCGATCAGACTGTCCTCCATCGCCAGCCGCGTGCCGGGCTTGACTTCGTCCAGCAGCACGCGCAGCACGACGAACAGGGCCAGCCCCAGCACGAGGAAGAAACCGACGAGCAACCGCAGGCCGATGCGCATGCCGTCCTCAGCCCGGCAGCCGCAGCGAATAACCCATGTGGCGATGGGTCTGGATCACGTCGACCACCAGCCCGCGCTCGCGCAGCTTCGCGCGCAGCAGCTTGATGTGGGCATCGACCGTGCGGTCGGAGGTGTGCGGTGCGCCGCCCCACACCAGTTCCATGAGCTCGGTGCGCGAAAAGATGCGCTGCGGCCGCCGCAGCAAGGTGGCCAGCAACAGGAACTCGTAGCGCGTGAGCGCAAGGAACTCGCCCGCGAGCGCGATGCGCTGCGTCGCCTCGTCCAGCGTAAGCCCGCTGGCGGCCACCGGCTCTGGCGGACCGGACGGGGCCACAGCCACAGCACCTGCCGCACTGCGGCGCAGGATGGCACGCACCCGCGCGCACACCTCACGGGGCGAAAAGGGTTTGACGACGTAGTCATCGGCCCCCAGCTCCAGGCCCAGCACACGGTCGATCTCTTCATGCCGGGCGGTCAGGAACACGATGGGCAACTCGCTTGTCCGACGAATGGTGCGGCACACGTCGAAACCGTTGCCGTCCGGCACGCCCACATCCAGGATGGCCAGATCCGGCGGCGTCTGCTCGAAGGCAGCCAACGCCTCGCGGGCCAGGCGCACATGCAGCACCTCGAAGCCCTCGCTCTGCAGGGCGTACAGCAGGGTGTCGGCAATGGCCTGTTCGTCTTCCAGCAGCAGAATGCGCTTGCGCATGGTTCGGGCGAGGTCGAAATGGGAGCGGGCCATCTTAACCAAGGCATTTTCCGGGCACTTTCGGGCCCGGAATGCCGTCACAGCTGGTTACGAGCACGACCTTTGAGCACACGCCCGCTTCACACCGGCGCGGGATAATTCAGCCCCATGTTCCAGATCACCCTACGCCGGGCGGCTTTGGCCCTGGCGGTCACCGCCGCCCTGGCCGTGGCACTGCCGGTCCCGGCGTCGACCTTCGACCTGCCGTCGCTCGATCGCATCGTCCACTACCAGCCCAAGCTGCCTTTGCAGGTTCTCACCGCCGATGGCGAGGAAATCGCCCAGTTCGGCACCGAACGCCGCGACTACCTGCCTCTCTCGCGCATTCCCCTGCAATTGCAGCAGGCCGTTCTGGCCGTGGAGGACGCCCGCTTCCGCGAGCACTCGGGCGTGGACCCGAAGGGCATGGCCCGTGCGGTGTTCGCCGCCCTCACCGGCGGCCGCAAGCAAGGCGCATCCACCATCACGCAGCAGCTCGTGCGCACCATGCTGCTCACGCGCGAGTTCTCGGCAGAACGCAAGGCGAAGGAAATCTGGCTGGCGCTCAAGCTGGAGGACGAAATCTCCAAGGACCGCATCCTGGAGATCTACCTCAACGAGATCTTCCTGGGCCAGCGCGCCTACGGCTTCTCCGCCGCCTCGCAGATCTATTTCGGCAAGCCGCTGGACAAGCTTTCTCTGGCCGAGACCGCGATGCTCGCCGGCCTGCCGCAGAACCCCTATTACGCGAACCCGGTGGCGAATCTCGAGCGCGCCACGCAGCGCCAGCGCGTGGTGCTCGAACGCATGCGCGCCACGGACATGATCGACGACAAGCAGCTCGCCGCAGCGCGCGCCGAGAAAGTCGTCATCCGCACACCCGGCCTGCGCAACGTGCACGCTGCCCACGTCGCGGAAATGGCGCGGCGCGCGGTGGTGGAGCGCTTCGGCACCGAAGCTTATTCCAGCGGCCTGCGCGTGACGACTTCGCTGCGCGCGGCCGACCAGCGCGCGGCGCATGCCGCCGTGCAGAAAGGCGTGCTGGCCTTTGAACGGCGTGGCGCGTGGCGTGGACCGGAAGACATCGAGTCCCTGCCCGCAGGCAATGGCCCCGAGCTGGAACGCGCAGCCGCTGAAGCCTTGAAAGACCACCGCGACGACGAAACCCTGCGCGTGGGCATCGTGCTCGCGGCCAGCCCGAAGGCACTGGAGGTGCAACTGGCCACAGGCGAACGCATCACTGTTCAGGGCGAAGGACTGCGCTGGGCACAGCGGGCACTGGAGGAGAAAGCCAAGGCCCCGCTCAAGATCACGCGCGGCGCCGTGGTGCGGGTGATGGCTACCGGCACCACCAAGCCCAAGGTCAAGGGCAAACCGGGGGAAACCATCTGGGCGATCTCGCAATGGCCCGAGGTCGAGGCCGCGCTGGTGGCGCTCGACCCGCAGACCGGTCGCGTGCGCGCGCTGGTGGGCGGCTTCGATTTCACCAACCAGCCCTTCAACCACGTCACACAGGGCTGGCGACAGCCGGGTTCGGCCATGAAGCCGCTCCTGTACTCGGCCGCGCTCGAGGCACGCGTGATGCCCGCCACCCTGGTAGACGATCTGCCCTTCACCGCCGCCAACGGATGGAGTCCGAACAACGCCAACGGCGAGCACCTGGGTCCGATCTCGGTGCGCGAAGCCATCAAACGTTCGAGCAATCTGGCCAGCGTGCGCGTGCTGCAGCACACCGGCACGCAGGCCGCGCGCGACTGGACCGGGCGCTTTGGCCTCGACGTGGCACGACAGCCCAACGACCTCTCGCTGGCCTTGGGCACCGGCAGCGTGACGCCGTTGCAGATGGCGCAGGCCTACGCCACCGTGGCCAATGGTGGCTGGCATGTGGATCCGGTCGTGATCGAGAAGATCACCGATGCGCAGGGCAAGGTGCTGTTCGAAGCGCCGCCACCAGCGCCGCTCACCGAAGAAACGCGCGCCATTCCGGCACGCAATGCGTTCGTCGTGGGCAGCATGCTGAACGATGTCGCCCGATCAGGCACCGCTGCCCGCGCGCAGACGCTGCTTAAGCGACCCGACGTCTACGGCAAGACCGGCACCACCAATGACGCGGTGGACGCCTGGTTTGCCGGCTACCAGCCCTCGCTGGTGGCGGCGGTCTGGGTGGGCTATGACAAGCCCCGCGGCATGGGTGGCGGCGAATCCGGCGGGCGCATTGCGCTGCCGATCTGGATCGACTACATGGGCTCCGCGCTCAAAGGTGTGCCGGTTGCACAACCACCGTCACCACCCGACGGTCTGGTGCGAGACGGCGAGGACTGGCTGTACTCGGAATGGCGCGATGGTGGCTGGGTGTCGGCCATCTCGGACACCACCGGAGTGGAATACAAGACCAACCTCGGCGGCGAGATCGGCAAGGTGTTTGACAGCATTGGCGCCTGGCTGCGCAGTGGCATGCGCACCACCACGCCGCCCTGACAGCGCAACAGCGACTCGGCCAGCCAGCCGCCGAGCGTACACGGTCGCCAGCCAACGATCGGTCCGGGCAGGAAAAAGCCGGCGCGTGGCCGGCTTTGCTGCTCAGGTGGGCGGCATTCAGCCCGCACAGATGCGCGCTTTCGCCTCGGCATACTCGCGCTTGAAGCGCGCCACCAGGTCGGCCGCGGGCACCACTTCACGGATGGCGCCAATGCCCTGACCACAACCCCAGATATCGCGCCACGCCTTGGCGGCATTGGCGCCTTCACCCGTGCCGAAGTTCATCTTGCTCGGGTCGCTCTGCGGCAGGTTGTCCGGGTCCATGCCGGCGTTCTTGATGCTGCCCTTGAGGTAGTTGCCGTGGATGCCGGTGTAGAAGTTGCTGTAGACGATGTCGTCGGAATCCGAGGTGGTGATCATCTCCTTGTAGCCATCCACCGCGCGCGCTTCCTCCGTGGCGATGAAGGCCGAGCCGATGTACGCCAGGTCAGCACCCATGGCCTGCGCGGCCAGGATGGCCCCCCCCGAGGCGATCGAACCTGAAAGCGCCACAGGGCCGCCAAACCATTCACGAATTTCCTGAACCATAGCGAAGGGACTCTTCACACTGGCATGGCCGCCGGCACCCGCCGCGACCGGAATCAGGCCGTCTGCGCCCTTCTCGATCGCCTTGTGCGCGAATACGTTGTTGATCACGTCGTGCATCACGATGCCTCCCCAGCTGTGCACGCCCTGGTTCACGTCCTCACGCGCGCCCAGGCTGGTGATGACGATCGGCACCTTGTACTTGGCGCACAACTGCATGTCGTGCTCCAGGCGGTCGTTGCTTTTGTGCACGATCTGGTTGATCGCGAACGGCGCAGCCTTGTTGTCGGGATGGGCCTTGTCGTGCGCGGCGAGCGCTTCGGTGATCTCGGCCAGCCATTCGTCCAGTTGCGACGCCGGACGCGCGTTGAGCGCGGGCATCGAGCCCACCACACCCGCCTTGCATTGCGCGATCACGAGCTTGGGGTTGCTGATGATGAACAGCGGCGAGCCGATCACCGGGAACTTGAGGTTCTTGAGAACGGGGGGCAGGCTGCGTGGGGGTGCGGTCATGGTGTCTCCGTGAAAGGTTCGTCGGGATTCTGGACCCGGCTCGGCGCAAGGCCCTGTCGATGCGGCGACAGGGCCGGCGTTCGTCGCCTTCAGAAAGCGTCGATGGCCAGCGCGGTTGCCGCCTCGGCACCATCCACGATGCTGTCGCGAACGCCAGGGGCGCGGCTCAGGATGTGGTCGGCGTAGAAACGCGCGGTGGTGATCTTGGCCTGCATGAAGGCCGTGTCCACGCCCTGGGCGAGCTGGTCTTCGGCCACCAGCAGCGCGCGCGCCATCTGCCAGCCGGCCACCAGGTTGCCCGCGAGCATGAGGTAGGGCACGCTGCCCGCGAAAGCGGCATTGGGATTGGTTTTTGTGTTGGCGGCGATGAACTCGACCACATCGACGAAAGCCTCGCGCGCGGCCTTCAGCCGTTGATGCACTGCCGCGGCATTCGCACCGCCACGCTTCGCCAGCTCGGCCTCGGTCTTCTCGATCTGCGCGGCGATGGCCTTGGCACCGGTGCCGCCATCACGCGCGGTCTTGCGGCCCACGAGATCGTTCGCCTGGATCGCGGTCGTACCCTCGTAGATGGTGAGAATCTTGGCATCGCGGTAGTGCTGTGCCGCGCCGGTCTCCTCGATGAAGCCCATGCCTCCATGCACCTGCACACCCAGGCTGGTCACTTCCAGGCTCATCTCGGTGCTGTAGCCCTTGACCAGCGGCACCAGGAACTCATAGAAGGCCGCATTCTGCTTGCGCACCTCGGCGTCTGCGTGGTGGTGCGACGCATCGTAGGCCGCGGCCGCCACACTGGCCATGGCGCGGCACCCTTCGGTGAAGGCACGCATGGTCATGAGCATGCGCTTGACGTCGGGGTGGTGGATGATCGGCGCAGCCGTGTTCATCGAACCGTCGACCGGGCGACTCTGCACGCGGTCCTTCGCATACCCCACGGCCTTCTGGTAGGCACGTTCGGCGATGGCGATGCCCTGCACACCCACGGCGTAGCGGGCAGCGTTCATCATGATGAACATGTACTCGAGGCCCCGGTTTTCCTGGCCCACCAGGTAGCCCACGGCACCACCATGGTCGCCATACTGCAGCACCGCCGTCGGGCTGGCCTTGATGCCCATCTTGTGTTCGATGCTCACGCAATGCACGTCGTTGCGCGCACCCAGCGAGCCGTCCTGGTTCACCATGAACTTCGGCACCACGAACAGGCTGATGCCCTTCACCCCCTCGGGCGCGCCAGACACGCGGGCCAGCACGAGGTGCACGATGTTCTCGGCCATGTCGTGCTCACCGTAGGTGATGAAGATCTTGGTGCCGAACACCTTGTAGCTGCCATCGGGCTGCGGTTCGGCCCGGCTGCGCACCGCAGCGAGGTCAGAACCCGCCTGTGGTTCGGTGAGGTTCATGGTGCCGGTCCATTGGCCGCTCACCAGCTTCTCGAGGTAGGTAGCCTTGAGCTCGTCGCTCCCGGCCGTCAACAAGGCCTCGATGGCACCGTCGGTCAGCAGCGGGCAGAGCGCGAAGCTCATGTTGGCGCTGTTGAGCATTTCCCCGCAGGCCGCACCGATGGTCTTGGGCAGGCCCTGGCCACCAAAGTCCACCGGGTGCTGCAACCCCTGCCAGCCGCCCTCGGCATACTGTTTGAACGCGTCCTTGAAGCCAGGTGTGGTGGTGACCACGCCATCCTTGAAGGAAGAAGGGTTCTTGTCCCCCTCGAAGTTCAGCGGCGCGATGACGCCCTCGTTGAGCTTGGCGCACTCCTCCAGCACGGCCTGCGCGGTTTCCAGCCCGGCGTCCTCGAAGCCGGGCATCTGCGCCACCTGATCGATGCGCGCCAGATGCTCGATATCGAACAGCATGTCCTTGAGGGGGGCGGTATAGCTCATGGTCTTGTCTCCACGGATTCAGGATGCAGATGCGACAAGGGCATCGCGAACGATGCCCTTGTGTGGTTCAGAGGGCTCAGAGCGCCTTGACGAGTTCGGGCACGGCCTCGAAGAGGTCGGCCTCCAGGCCGTAGTCGGCCACGGAGAAGATCGGGGCTTCGGGGTCCTTGTTGATCGCCACGATCACCTTGGAGTCCTTCATGCCAGCCAGATGCTGGATGGCACCGGAGATGCCCGCTGCGATGTACAGCTGCGGCGCGACGATCTTGCCCGTCTGTCCCACCTGCAGGTCGTTCGGGGCGTAGCCCGCGTCCACCGCTGCGCGGCTGGCACCGATGGCCGCACCGAGCTTGTCCGCCAGCGGCGTCATCACCTCGTTGAACTTCTCGCTGCTGCCCAGCGCACGGCCACCGGAGACGATGATCTTGGCCGCCGTCAGCTCGGGCCGGTCGCTCTTGGCGATCTCGCTGCCCAAGAAGGAGCTCTTGCCATCACCCAGCGCCGCCGTGGCGGTTTCCACCGCCGCGCTGCCGCCCGTGGCTGCCGCCGCGTCAAAACCGGTCGTGCGCACGGTGATCACCTTCTTCTCGTCGGTCGCCTGCACCGTGGCAATGGCGTTGCCTGCGTAGATCGGGCGCTCGAAGGTGTCGGCGCTCACCACCTTGGTGATGTCGGAGAGCTGGCCCACGTCCAGCGTGGCGGCCACGCGCGGCGCCACGTTCTTGCCCGAGGCCGTGGCCGGGAACAGGATGTGGCTGTAGGCGGGGGCGAGCGCGAGCACCTGGGCGGCCACGTTCTCGGCCAGGCCGTGTTCGAAGCCGGCGGCGTCCGCATGGATCACCTTGGCCACGCCTGCGATGGCGGCCGCGGCCTTGGCGGCTTCACCGGCGTTGTGCCCGGCCACGAGCACGTGCACGTCACCGCCACATTCAGCGGCTGCCGTCACGGTGTTGAGGGTCGCGCCCTTGATGGAGGCGTTGTCGTGTTCTGCAATAACGAGTGCGGTCATTTGTTCTGTCCTCAGATCACTTTGGCTTCGGTCTTGAGCTTGCTCACCAGGGTGGCGACGTCCGGCACCTTCACGCCGGCACCACGCTTCGGGGGCTCGCTGACCTTCAGGGTCTTGATGCGCGGGGCCACGTCCACACCGAGGTCTTCGGGCTTGAGCGTCTCCAGCGGCTTCTTCTTGGCCTTCATGATGTTGGGCAGCGTCACGTAGCGCGGCTCATTGAGGCGCAGGTCGGTCGTGATCACCGCCGGCAGCGCGATCGACAGGGTCTCCAGACCACCGTCCACTTCACGCGTCACGCTGGCCTTCCCATCGGCCACTTCGACCTTGCTGGCGAAGGTGGCTTGCGGCAGGCCGGCCAGTGCGGCCAGCATCTGACCCGTCTGGTTGCAGTCGTCGTCGATCGCCTGCTTGCCCAGGATCACCAGTTGCGGCTGTTCCTTGTCCACCAGCGCCTTGAGCAGCTTGGCCACGGCCAGCGGCTGCAGTTCGGTGGCGGTCTCCACCAGGATGGCGCGGTCTGCGCCGATGGCCATGGCCGTGCGCAGCGTCTCCTGGCATTGCGCCACGCCACAAGAGACGGCGATCACTTCCGTGACCACCCCCTTCTCCTTGAGACGCACCGCCTCTTCCACCGCGATCTCGTCGAACGGGTTCATGCTCATCTTGACGTTGGCGATGTCCACCCCGCTTCCGTCGCTCTTCACGCGTACCTTGACGTTGTAATCCACCACGCGCTTGACGGGGACGATGACCTTCATGATTGGCTTGCTCCTGATGATGCGAAAAATGTCGTCACGAATTGACGTGTACGTCAACCTTGGGATTGTATGCCGGTGGTCTGCCGTGTCGCGGATGCGGCCCTAGCGGGCGCCTCGACCAAATAAAAGAACGATCGTGCTTTTTTACCATTGTAGGCGCAAATGGAACGAGATGAAAGTCACAGGCGCGAAATGCATGCGTGCCATCGGCCCCGGACGCGCCACCTGGATTTCTTAATAGATTGTCAAAACAGCTGCGCCACCACTGTTCCATCGATATATTCGCGCAAACCAACCTCCGCCCACCCCTTGCCTTTTCTGCTCAAGCCACATGCGCATTGCCGCCGTTGATGACGATCCTGCGCAACTGGATCTGGTCAAGGTGGTTGTCGCGTCCATGGGCCATGACTGCCACCTGTTCGAGAATGCCAACGCGTTGATGCGCGTGCTGCCCAGGGAAACCTTCGATCTCTTCATTGTCGACTGGGAGCTGCCCGACATCCCAGGCCTGGAGGTGATCCGCGCCATCCGTGACACCGCCATGGCGCCGGTGCCCATCCTCATGATGACCAACCGCAGCGACGAGCGCGACATCATCGAGGGCCTGAACCGCGGTGCCGATGACTACATGGTGAAATCCGCCCGCGTGGGCGAATTGCGCGCGCGCCTGATGGCGCTGTTGCGCCGGGGCGGGCATGCGCCGGCGCCAAAGGAGCAGGTCTGGGGCCGCTACCGCTTCATGGTGCAGGAGCGTGTGGTCCGCGTCGATGGCGCCGACGCCGGCGCGCTGACCAGCAAGGAGTTCGATCTGGCCTTTCTCCTGTTCCGCAACATGGGCCGCCTGCTCTCGCGGGCTCACTTGATCGAAGCGGTCTGGGGCATCGGCGCCGACATCTCATCGCGTTCGCTGGACGTCTATGTGTCGCACGTGCGGAGCAAGCTGCAGTTGCGTGCCGAATCGGGCTACAAGCTGGTGTCCGTCTACAACCATGGCTACCGTCTCGAGGACCTCGGACAGACACAGGCCATGATGGCGCCCTGAACATGCGGCCCGCCTCCATTCCATCTCCGCATCGCCTGCTGTTGACGGCACTTGCCCTGCTCTTCGCCGTTCAGCCCGCACGAGCGCAGCAGGACCAGGTGCATGTTGTGCAACCCGGCGACAACCTGTATGACCTCGCGCAGCGCTATCTCGATGACCCGAGGCAGTGGCCCGCGCTGCAGCGCCACAACCAGGTGGCAGACCCGCGCCGGTTGATGCCAGGCAGCCGGCTGGTGGTACCCGCCGCACTCGCACGGCCCGAGCCCGCCACGGCAGAGGTGCTGCATGTCGCCGGCCCCGCCACCGTGACACACCCCAGCCAGACGGACCCGGCCCCCCTCGCCGCAGGCGAACGCGTGAGCGAGGGCGCACGGCTCGAGGTCGGCGACAACGGTTTCGTGACGCTGCGGTTGGCCGATGGCTCGGTGGTGCGGGTGGCCGCTGGCACGCAACTGCGTCTGCGCGAACTGCGGCACGCGCCCGCATCGGGACAGGTGCAGTCGGGCCTGCAACTCGAGCGGGGCCGCGTGGACGCCAACGTCAAGCCTTTGCCCTCCAGCCGCAGCCGCTTCGAGGTGCGCACCCCACGGGCGGTGGGCGGTGTGCGCGGCACGACGTTCGGTGTGGCTGTGGCTGCAGACGGGGACTTCATCGGCGACGTTCGCGAAGGCTCTGTCCAGGTGAATGCACTGGCAGCGCCACCGGGTTCGGCCGGCGCCCTGTTGCAGGCGGGACAGGGCGCGCGTGTCGGCACGGCGATCGAGGTGGCTCCATTGCTCGCGCCGCCCGATCTCTCTGGCGTGCCGGAAGTGGTGGAAGACGCCTCGCTGATCGATCTGCCGCTGTCCCGCGATGCGGGTGCCTTCGCCTGGCAGGTGCGCATTGCCAGCGATGACACGGCCGAGCGCGTGGTCCGAAATGCCACGTTCGCGCAGCCGGTGGCCCGCTTTCCGGCGCTCGACGACGGCGAATACGTGCTTGCGGTGCGTGCCCTCGATGGGCAAGGTATCCCCGGCGCGGAAGCCGTGCGCCGCCTGGTGATCAACGCGCATCCGATGGCGCCGCTGTTGCGCGAACCACGCCCGGGCAGCCGCGTGATCGCACCCGATGTCGATCTGCTCTGCACTGAAAGTTCTGGCGTCGTCGGCTATCGGTTCCAGGTCGCGCGCGATGCCCGCTTCACCGATCTGATCGCGCAGACGCCCGATCTCGCCCGGTGTGAGCACACCGTGCGCAACCTGCTCCCCGGCGCCTATGTCTGGCGGGTTGCGGCCGTCGCACATGACGCGCAGGGCCGGCGCGACCAGGGTCCGTACAGCCGGCCAGTGGCTTTCGACGTGGTCGCCCTGCCCCCTGCACCGCCCTCCCCCTCCCTTCAGGGCGAGGGCTCCGGCACGCTGAGCGTGAACTGGAGCGCGAGCCCGGGCGGCCCATGGCGCCACCACATCCAGCTCGCGCACGACGACACCTTTACCCGGCTGCTGGACGAACAACTGCTCAGCGAACCCTCGTACACGCGCCCCATGCCCCCGACGGGCACCTACCACATCCGCGTGCGGCAAATCGACACCGAGGGACTGGCCGGAACATGGAGCGAACCGCAGCGGCTGGAGGTGCATGGCCGTGTCACCACGCTGGATGCCCAGCCGCTGATCAGTTCCGAAGGCAGGCCGGTGCGACCCGGCACCCGCTGAGACCTCCGTGGACGCGCGCCCGCTCGACCCCACCACCTCGCAACTGCAGGAACCCGCGGCGCACGCCAGGCGGCCGCGCACGCGATGGCTGGAATGGGGCTTGCTCTCCGCGGCGCTGCTGGCGTGCGTCGTCGCCCTGGGCTGCACACGCTCGCTTGAACACATTGACCTGGCGCTGGGCGACCAACTGGCGCGGCTGAGCCAGCACACGGTCTCGCCCGACATCGTCATCGTGGCGATCGACGACAAGAGCCTGGCCGAGATCGGCCGCTGGCCCTGGCGCCGTGCCTTCCACGCGGCGGTGCTCGATCACATCACGGCCGCCGGGCCGCGCGCCGTGGGCCTGGACCTGCTCATGGTCGAACCTGGTCATGAACCCGTGGTGGACGATGCGTTGCTGGGCGCGGCGATGGAGCGCAGCGGCAAGGTGGTGTTGCCGCTGATGCTGCTGGACCGGCATGGCACCGGCCAGTTGACGCGCACCGAACCGGCACCCGAGCTGGCCTCGGCGGCCGCCGCCATCGGACACGTGCACCTGGAAATCGACAACGACGGCATCGTGCGCAGCACCTTCCTGCGGGAGGGTGACGGTGACCAATGGTGGGACCAGTTCGCGGTGTCGCTGCTGCGCGTGGGTGGCTTCGAGCTGCCCTCGGAACTTCCTGGCGCACGTGCGCCGGCGCAGGGCGCACGCAATGTCTGGCAGCGCGATCACTGGATGCAGATTCCGTTCGCCGGCCCGCCCGGAAGCTTTGCGCGCGTGTCCTATGTGGACGTGCTCAAGGGCAAGGTGCCACCCGGACACCTCGCCGGCAAGTATGTGCTGGTGGGCGCCACCGCTGCGGGCATGGGCGATGCGTACGCCACGCCGCGTTCCGGCCAGTCCGAGCTGATGCCGGGCGTGGAGATCGCCGCCAACGTGATGAACGCGCTGCTGATGGACCGCCGGCTGGAGCGGGCCACCCCCTGGCAGAACGCGCTGTTCAGCGTGGTGCCCGTTGCGCTGGCCCTGCTGGCCGTGCTGTTGCTGGCGCCCACGGCCTCGCTGCTGGCCAGCGGGGCGTTGCTGGCCGCCATCCTGGCCGTGGCGGCCCTGGCACCTTCGCTGTTCGGCCTGCAATTCGCCCCCACGGCCGCGCTGCTGGGCGTGCTGCTGGCGTACCCGTTGTGGGTGTGGCGCCGGCTGCGCGCGGCCATGGGCTATCTGCTGGAGGAGTTCCAGCGCATGGAGACCCGCCGCGATCTGCCCACCATGTTGCCCGCCATGCGCTCGGGCGATCTGCTGGACCGCCACATCGATGCCCTGCAGGACGCGTCCCAGCAGTTGCGCAACCTGCACCGCTTCGTGAGCGAGACGCTCAACAGCCTGCCGGATGCCACGCTGATCGCGGACGCTTCCGGCCAGGTGCTGATGGCCAACCAGGCCGCCTACCAGTACTTCATCAGACACAAGGTGGCGCGCCTGCGCGGCTACCCGCTGGGTGAGTTGCTGCAGGGTGTGCACCGCGCGGGCACGCAGCAGCCGGTGTTCGACGCGCGGCGGTTGAGCGAGGCGCCGCAGCCCTGGGGCGCGGAGGCGCGCGACGCCGCTGGCCGCGACTTGCTGGTGCGCTTCGTGCCCGGCTTCAACACCGATGGCCAGGCCACCAGCTGGATCGCCAGCCTGGTCGACATCACCCCCATCCGCGAAGCCGAACGCCAGCGCGACGTGGCGCTGCGCTTCATCTCGCACGACATGCGCTCACCCCAGACCTCCATCCTCGCGTTGCTCGAGGTGCAGCGCCTGAGCCCCGAGCAACCCATGCACCCCGACACGCTGAGCCGCATCGAAAGGCATGCACGCCGCACGCTGGAACTCGCCGAAGAGTTCGTGCAGCTCGCGCGTGCCGAATCGAGCGCCTACCGCATGGAAACCTTGAACCTGGTGGACGTGCTGGACGAGGCCGTGGACGAGGTGTGGCCGCAGGCGCAGGCGCGGCACATGGCCATTCAGGTGCAGCGCCCCGACGTCGCGCCCTTGTGCGAAGCGGACCGGGGCCTGCTCACACGCGCCGTGGCCAACCTGCTGGGCAACGCGGTGAAGTACGGTGGCCGCGATGGCTCCGAGATCCGCGCCTCGGTGCAGCGCGCGGGCCAGGGCTGGCGCGTGTCCATCACCGACCAGGGACCCGGCATGACACCCGAACAGCAGCAGCAGCTGTTCCAGCAGTTCGCACGGCTCGACCCCGAACACGGCACCACGAGCGGCGTGGGCCTGGGCCTGGTGTTCGTGCGCACCGTGCTCGAACGCCACGGCGGCGGCATCGAGGTCAGCAGCGCGCCAGGGCGCGGCACGACCTTCCACTTCACCCTGGCCGCCAGCAGCCCACCGTTGCCCGCCACGGGCCGCTGATCCGTCCGGCCACGGACGCATTCCACGCTTTGCACGGTCGCTCTGTTAAGCGACTGTTAAACCATTTGTTTGCGAAAGTGCCCGTCGCTACGCTCGTGGTCCGTTCCCGATATTGCCTTTCAACGACGACATGAGCACCCCAACGACAAGCCGAGAAGACCGCCCTGCTTCCCCCGAAGCCGGCGCCGCCACGGTTGGAGACCGCGGTGCCAGAGACACCGTGTGTGCCACCGAGCCTGCGCTGCGCGTTCTGACCCGAGACGAGTACTGCAGCATGACCACTCCCCTCCACGCCGATCCCCTCATCACCACGATGCAACTGGTGGGCCGCACGGTGCGCATGGTGTTCAGCCGGCGCGAACCCGAGCGAACACGGGCGCTGGCGATCGAGCTGGCACGCTCCACATCGCCCTGCCAGGGTCTGGACGACCCTGTTCGCAACTGGGAGCCCGGATTGCAGATCGACCGTGGACTGGGCCGCGCCCGCCGCCTGCAGCGCCTGGTCAACAGCCCCGTGTGGCAAAGCGACCACGGCAGCGCGACGCCGCAGGACGGCAAGACCCCTGCCGACAACGCCACCGATTTCCTGTTCGCGGCCGTCATGAACCTGATGCACCAGATGCCGCTGTCGGACGAGGCCCATCTGTTCCGGCTCTGGTATCTCGCCACCCGGGCCGTGACTCCACCGGAGAATGCCACACGGCTGTTTGGCGAACTGCGCCACCTGCCGCCCCATCAGCAGCTCGCCGCAGGCGCGCGTCTGCTGGAGACCCTGGGCACCGAAGGCCCTCGCCCCACATCGCCCCGGTCACGGCCGCAACCGCCTCACCCGGTCGCTCTGCCCAGGCACGAAACGCCTTGACGCCTTGGGCGAAAGACCATCCGGGTAAGTCTGGAGGGGTGCGCTCCGGGGCATGGCCTATAGTGATTTTCGGCCTCTGCGAAGAGGCTGCACCATCACAAATGCGCCCAGGAGACCCCATGAAACTTCGCCGCATCGCCACCGCCGTGTTGTCCACCACCGTGCTCGCCAGCGGCATGGTGTCGGCACAGACGGTCTTCACGGTTTCGAGCTGGGTGCCGCCAGCACACACACTGAGCATGGCGCAGAAGAGCTGGTGCGATCTGCTCGAGAAGGAGAGCGCGGGCCGCATGAAGTGCAACATCCTGCCCAAGGGCGTGGCGGCGGCGCCTGGTACCTTCGATGCCGTGCGCGATGGCCTGGCCGACATCTCCTACACCGTAGACGGCTACACGCCGGGGCGCTTCATCAACACGCAACTGGCCGAGTTCCCCTTCCTGGGCGACAGCGCCACGGCCACGTCGGTGGCCTACCAGCGCATCTACAGCAAGTACTTCGCCCCCCTGGGCGAACACCGCGGCGTGAAGACGCTGGCCGTCTTCACACACGGTCCTGGCATCATCTTCACGACCAAACAGGCTGTGACCAGTGCAGCGGATGTCGCGAAACTCAAATTCCGTATCGGCGGCGGCAACATCAACGAGCTCTCCAGGGCAATGGGCTGGAACACCACGCTCAAGCCCGCGCCCGAGTCGTTCGAGATGCTGTCCACCGGGGTGATGGACGGCACCTTTTTCCCCGACGAATCGGTCGCCTCCTTCAAGCTGAGCATGGTCAGGCATGCCACCACATTCCCTGGTGGCCTGTACAACACCAGCTTCGTCTTCATGATGAACGAGGACAAGTACAAGGCCCTGTCCGCGCAGGACAAGGCGGTGGTCGACAAGATTTCCGGCGAGACGGCCGCGCGCATCTTCGGTGAAGGCTGGGACCGTGTGGACGCGTCCAGCCGCGAGCTGCAGAAAACCCAGGGGGTGGCCCGCATCGCGGCCGACCAGGCCTTCGTGCAGGCCGTGAAGGACAAGCAGGCTGCGCTCGAGAACAAGTGGTCCGACGCGGCGCAGGCCAAGGGGCTGAAAGACCCCAAGGCGGTGCTCGCCGAGTTCCGTGCTGAAATCGCGAAAGTGAAGTAACCGCGCGACCTTCCGTTCCCAGGCCGGCCGGGCATCGCACATTGCCCTGCCGGCTTTTTCACATCAAGACCTCCTCATGCTCAAGACGCTGGAACGCATCCTGCGCTGGTCCACCGGCCTGATGGCCGCGATGGCGCTGTTCACCATCATGTGGCTCACGCTGGTGGACGTCACCGGCCGCCGTTTCTTCAGCCATTCGGTACCCGGTGGGCTCGAACTCACCGAAATGCTGATGGTGGTCGTGATCTTTGGCGCCATGCCGCTGGTGTCCTGGCGCAACGAACACGTGGTGTTTGACTCCCTCGACAGCTACCTGCCAGAGTGGGTGCGTGACATCCAGGCCCGCGTGGTGCACCTTGTGTGCGCGGCCACCTTCGGCTTTCTGGGCTACCTCATGACCACGCGCGCGGGCCGCCTGGCCGAGTACGGCGACACCACCGTGCATCTGCAACTCTCCATCGCGCCGGTGGCCTGGATGATGGCGGTCATGCTCGCCCTGACCGGCCTGGTGCACCTGTTGTTCGTGTTCGTGTCGGTGACCGTGTCCGCGCCTCACAACCCAACCCCGTCCGCCTTCGACGAGGCCACGCCATGACCGAGGCCGCCCTGGGCTTTCTCGCCGTCTTCTCTCTCGCCTTCCTGCGCGTTCCGATCGCGCTGGCCATGGCCATCGTCGGCATGGCCGGGCTGGGTCTCATGCGCGGCTGGCAGCCCGCTTTCGCCAGCACCAGCCAGGTGATCTTCGAAACCGGCTTCGCCTACGTGCTCTCGGTCATCCCACTGTTCATCCTGATGGGAAACCTGGTGGCCCGCGCGGGCATGGCGCGCGAGCTCTACACCGCCGCCAACGCCTTCGTCGGCCACCGCAAGGGCGGTCTGGCCACCGCCAGCGTGCTGGCCTCGGGTGGCTTCAGCTGTATCTGCGGCTCGTCCATCGCCACCGCGGCCACGATGACGCGCGTGGCCTACCCCGAGATGAAGCGCCACGGCTACAAGGACACCCTGGCCACCGGCTCCATCGCGGCGGGCGGCACGCTGGGCATCCTGATCCCGCCATCGACCATCATGGTCATCTACGGGATCATCACCGAGACCGACATCGGCAAGCTGTTCATCGCCGGCGTGCTGCCGGGCCTGCTGGCCATCGGCTGTCTCTGCATGGCAGTGGTCTACATCACCTGGCGCGACCCGGCCGCAGGCCCACCCGCCGAGCGCAGCAGCTGGGCACAACGCCTCCAGGCCCTGCGGGGCATCTGGGCGGTAGCGCTGTTGTTCGTCCTGGTGATCGGTGGCATCTATGGTGGCGTGTTCACCGCCACCGAAGGCGCGGGCGTCGGTGCCTCGGGCGCTTTCTTCTTTGCCCTGCTGCGCGGCTCGCTGACTCCGCGGGCGCTCATGGACATCCTGGTCGACAGCGCGCGCACGACGGCCATGCTGTTCACCATCCTTATCGGGGCCATGATTTTCACCAGCTTCGTCAACTTCACCAGCATGCCGGGGGAGTTGCGCGACTTTCTGCTGCAGTTCAGCCCGCACCCGATCATGGTCGTCGTCGTGATGATGGTGATCTACGTGGCGCTCGGCCTGATCATGGAAGAACTGTCCATGGTGCTGCTGACGATCCCGGTGTTCTTCCCGGTCATCACCGGCCTGGGCTTCGACCCGGTCTGGTTCGGCGTCCTGATCGTCACCATCGTGGAGATCGGCATGATCTCACCACCTGTGGGCATGAACCTGTTCGTCATGAACTCGCTGCTGCCCGAGGTGAAGCTCAAGACCATCTTCAAGGGCGTGTGGCCCTTCGTGATGGCCGACATCGTGCGTCTGGGCATCCTGATCGCGTTCCCTGCCATCGCGCTGTGGTTGCCGGGTCTGATGAAGTAGCACGCCCCGCAACGCATGACGCAACGCCGGCCACAGAGGGCGGCACGCCGAAGGCCTGTCATGGAAGGAAAAACCCGTCAACGAGGCAGATGCCCCCTTGTAGGCCGGGATTCAGTCGACCGCAGGTGGCTCGGTCGCGTTCGAGTGGATCGTGTGCACCACGCGTTGCGGGTAGGGGATCTCGATCCCGTTCTCGCGCAGGGCCTGCAGGATGCCCCGGTTGATCGCCGAGCGCAGGCGGAGTTGCTCGGCACCATCGCCCGAGTTGATCCAGTAACCCACCGTGAACTCCAGGCCATCGGCACCGAAGGCCGACAGCGAGGCCTGTGGTGCGGGGGTTTTGAGTGCATCGGGCTGATCGTCCACCGCTTTCAGCAGGAGCTGGCTGACCTGCTCGACGTCGCTGTCATAAGCCACCGACACCACCGAGGTCTGCCACACGCGGGTGAGCGCCCCCGAGAAGTTCTCCACCCGGTTGATGACCATCAGTTCGTTGGGCACGATGGACTCGCGCCCTGCCGGTGAGCGGATCACGCTGTAGCGGGTGTTGATGTCCAGAATGCGGCCCTCGAAACTGTCGACCTTCACGTTGTCGCCAATGCGCAGGCGCCGCTCGGCCAGGATCACGAAGCCGCTCACGTAGTTGGACGCCAGCTTCTGCAGGCCGAAGCCCACGCCCACACCGATCGCACCGCTGAAGACCGACAGCGCAGTGAGGTCGATGCCCACGGAAGACAGCGCAATGATCAGTCCGACGAACAGCAGCAGCGCACGCGTGGCATTGCTCACCGCCTTGCGCATGGAGAGATCGCCACCGGTGGCCTTGCGCAGCAGGCGCGTCTCGATCGCAGCCGACACCCACAGCGAGAGAATCAACACCGCACCAGCGGTGATGAACCCTTCCAGCAAGGTGCGCAGGCTCAGCGTCGACGACCCGATCTTCCAGGTGATGTCGTCCAGCTCGGCCAGCACCACAGGCAGCAGGCCGCTGACCCAGAGCACCATGGCCAGCCACGCCACCCAGGAGATGGTGCGCTCCAGCGCCCTCACCCAGGGAGCGGTGGTGAAGGCCACCTGCAGCACCTTCACACCGACGCGGATCACGACCAGTGCCACCAGCACCGGGATGGCAATCTTGAACGCCGCCAGCGGCATGAACTTGGTGATGACGGCGCGCGCCACATAGGCGAGCAGCAACAGCAACAGCGGGAACATCACGCCATCGATCAGCTTGCGGCCGAACAGGACGGAGGTCTTTTCCTCCTGCATGCGCAGGGCCTTGCGGAATGCGCCGCTGATGACCCATGCCAGCCCGACGCACACCACCAGCGCGGCCAGTTCGACCAGCACCGTGGGTTGCGTGAAGCCGGCCAGCCACAGGCCGAGATCGTCGATGGGTTTGGGGTTGGAGAAGGTGGGATTCATGTCGAAAGAAACGGTTCTGAGGTTCAGGTGCGCCAGGAAGGTGATCGCTTCTCGATGAAGGCCTGCACGCCTTCCTGCGCCACGTCATGGGTCATGTTGCAGGCCATGCCCTGGCCGGCGAGCTGGTAGGCCGACTCCATGCCGGTCTCCAGTTGCCGGTAGAACAGCGCCTTGCCCATGGCCAACGCCTCGCGTGGCTTGGCAAGGATGCGGTCCACCAGGCCTTGCAGCTCCGCGTCGAGTGCGTCCGCCGGGACCACGCGGTTAACCAGGCCACGCGAGCGCGCTTCCTCCGCTGAGATGAAATCGCCGGTCAGCAGCATTTCCATTGCCTGCTTGGGCAGGATGTTGCGCGAGAGCGCCACGCCCGGTGTCGCGCAGAAGAGCCCCACGTCGATGCCGTTGACGCCGAAGGAGGCCTGATCGCTCGCCACGGCCAGATCGCACTGGGCCACCAGCTGGCAACCGGCTGCGGTGGCCAGACCCTGCACGCGCGCGATCACCGGCACCTCGAGTTTTCGAAGGGCCAGCATCAACCGCGAACATTGCGCGAACAGCCTCTGGTAGTACCCGAGCTCGGGCGTGGCGCGCATCTGCTTCAGGTCATGCCCGGCACAGAACGCCTTGCCGTTCGCGGCGATCACCACCAGACGCGCGCCGGGATCGGCCGCGACCGCGTCCACCGCCGTCTGCAGGGCCGCCAGCATGGCCTCGGACAACACATTGAAGCTGCGCGGTGTGTTCAGCGTGAGCGTGTGCACGCCGCGGGCATCACGCGATGACAGGAGCGCGGCTTCGGTGGCCGGCGTGGAGGATGAATTTGTCTCGGTCATCGGAACATTATGGGACGCCCTGGCGCCCGGGAAGTTCAGACGCCCGCCAACACCCTCAGGTGCGCTTCCACACTGCGCCCGAGCGCGCTCAGGGCATAGCCACCCTCGAGGCAGCTCACGATGCGTCCCTTCGCATGCCGCTGAGCGACTTCCTTGATGCGCTCGGTCATCCAGGCGTAGTCCTGTTCGACCAGGCCCATCTGCGCCATGTCGTCCTCGCGGTGGGCATCGAAACCTGCGCTCACGAAGATCATCTGCGGCTTGTGCGCTTCCAGCCGGGGCAGCCACATCATGTCCACCAGCTCTCGGATGTCCATGCCTTTGGTGTACGCCGGCACCGGCAGGTTCACGAGATTGCTCGCGGTGGAGTGCTCGCAATGCGGGTAGAAAGGGTGCTGGTAGAAGCTGCACATGAGGACGCGCTCGTCACCCGCCACGATGTCCTCGGTGCCGTTGCCGTGGTGCACGTCGAAATCGACGATGGCCACGCGCTGCAGGCCATGGCGCTCCAGCGCGTACTTCGCCGCCACGGCCACGTTGTTCACAAAGCAGAAGCCCATGGCCTGGTTGCGCGTGGCATGGTGACCGGGCGGCCGCACCGCGCAGAAGGCGTTGGCGAGTTCACCGGCCATCACCGCGTCGGTGGCATCGATGGCAGCACCCGCAGCCATCAGGATCGCGTCCCAGCTGTGCGTGTTCATGGCCGTGTCGGGATCCACCTGCGCGTAGCTGGGTCCGCCAGCGGCGATGTCGTCGCGCAGCTGGTCGCTCAGGCCCCGCAGTGCTGCGAGGTGCATGCGCCCGTGGGCCAGTTCCAGGTCCGCGATGGAGGCCTGCGTGGCTTCGCGGCGCTCAAGGGCCACATCCAGGCCACTGATGAGCAACCGGTCCTCGATCGCGTCGAGCCGCTCGGGACATTCCGGGTGGCCGGCGCCCATCTCGTGTCTCCAACAATCCTTGTGGGTGAAATACCCAGTGGCGTGGCTCATGGGGGTTTTACGGTATGGTTCGCGGCATGCAAGCCGACACAAGAATCCAACTGCTGCTGAGCCAGCTTAACACGGTGATCGTGGGCAAATCGCAGCAGGTTTCCGACTGTGTCGCGTGCCTGCTGGCGGGCGGGCATCTGTTGATCGAGGACGTGCCCGGCGTCGGCAAGACCACGCTCGCCCACGCACTGGCGCGCTCATTCGGCCTGCAGTTCTCGCGGGTGCAGTTCACCGCCGACCTGATGCCCAGCGATATGGTCGGCGTCTCGATCTACGAGCGCGGCCGTGAGGACTTCGTCTTCCACCCTGGCCCGGTCTTCGCCCAGGTGCTTCTGGCCGACGAGATCAACCGGGCCAGCCCCAAGACACAGAGTGCCCTGCTCGAGGCGATGGAAGAGAAGCAGGTCACGGTGGAAGGCGAGACGCGCGCCCTGCCCGAGCCCTTCTTCGTCATTGCCACGCAGAACCCGCACGACCAGCTCGGCACCTACGCCTTGCCCGAGTCGCAACTGGACCGCTTCCACATGCGTCTGTCCATCGGCTACCCCGATCGCGCAGCCGAGCGCGAGTTGCTGCGCGGCCAGGACCGCCGCGACATGCTCGACCACCTGAAACCGGCCCTCACACCGGCAGACCTGTCGTCCCTTCAGCACACGGTGAGCCAGGTGCACACCGCCGACCCGGTGCTCGAGTACCTGCAGGACATCGTCTCGGCCACCCGCAGCGGACGCTGGTTCGCGCAGGGACTGTCTCCGCGCGCGGCGCTCGCCGTCGTGCGCTCGGCCAAGGCACAGGCCTATCTGAGCGGACGCGACTATGTGGCGCCAGACGACATCGCCGCCATCCTCCCGCAGACGGTGGCACACCGCCTCACCCCGGTGCGCGACGCGGGCCGGGGGCCGGTCGAGCAGGTCCGCGCGATGCTGGAAGCCATCCCGTTGCCGTGAAGACGCCCCGTGTTCGCCAACGGCTGCAATCCTGGTGGCACAGCCGCCTGCCGCGCCGCGACACCCTCACGCTGACCCAGCGCAACGTCTACATCCTGCCCACCCGCCCGGGCTGGATGCTCGCACTCACGCTGATCCTGCTTCTGGTGGCCAGCATCAACTACCAGCTCAACCTGGGCTACCTGCTCACCTTCCTGCTCGCGGGCAGCGCGGTGGTGGGCATGCACGTGTGCCACGGCAACCTGCGTGGCACCACGCTGCACCTGAATCCGCCGGATCCGGTACACGCCGGCCAGGCGGTCTTGCTGGAAGTCCGCCTCAGCAGCGAGCGGACCCGCGCCCGTTATGGCATCGGCATGGGTGTGATCGGCGCCGATCCCGCCCACACACCACTGGCCTGGACTGACGTGCCCGCCCAGGGCAACACCACCGTGCAGGTGAGCTGGTCCGTGCCCGGGCGTGGTCTGCATGCGTTGCCGCCGCTCAACGCCCTCACGCTGTTTCCCCTGGGCACCTTCCGCGTGTGGACCGTGTGGCGCCCCGCATCCAGTGTGCTCGTCTACCCGGAACCGGAGAGCCACCCGCCGCCCCTGCCGCCCGGCGAGCCCCAGGCGGGCAGCTCGGGCAGTGCCCGGGTGCAAAGCACGGGCGAATTCGACGGCGTGCGTGCCTACCGCCGGGGCGACCCCATCAAGGCCGTGGTGTGGAAGAAGGCTGCCCAGGCCTTCGCCAGCGGACGCGACGAACTCGTGAGCCGTGATGCGCTGTCCACCCAGCGTCAGCAGCTGTGGCTCGATCACGCGCAATGCGGCCAAAGCGGCCTGGAAGCCCGCCTCTCCCGCCTCACGGCCTGGGTGCTGATGGCCGATCGCCTGGGGCTGGACTACGGCGTTCGCCTGCCGGGCCGCGAGATCGCGCCCGACCAGGGCCCGCTGCACCGCGCGCGCTGCCTGGAAGCGATGGCACTGGCATGAACACCCCCCACCGCGCTCCGCGCGTCCCCACCAAAGGGGAGCGCACCCTGCGGCCCGGCAAAGCCGGTTCCGTGGGTGCGCTGGATGCTGGCCCATCGCGCCGGGCAGGTGGTCTGCGGACATGGCTGGAAGCCCTGCCCCGCGAAACACGCGACACGCTGTTCCTGCTCGCGGTGGTCGGCTGGGTGGCACTCATGCAGGTGGCGCACTTGCCGTGGTGGTGCAGTGCGCTCACGGGTGGCGTGCTGCTGTGGCGCGCCTCGCTCGCCCTGCGTGGCAGCCCCCTGCCCCGCTGGCCCTGGCGACTCGGCCTGCTGCTCTTCGCCTCGGCCGCCACCTGGGCCACGCACGGCACCTTGCTGGGCCAGGATGCGGGTGTGACGCTCGTCGTGGTGCTGCTCGCTCTGAAGACGCTGGAGATGCGCGCGCGGCGCGACGCCTTCGTTGTGTTCTTCCTCGGGTTCTTCACGCTGCTCACACACTTCTTCCACTCGCAATCGCTGCTCACCGCGGCCGGCATCCTGATCGCCTTGCTGGGCCTGCTGACCGCACTGGTGAACGCCCACATGCCCGTGGGTCGCCCGCCGCTGGCCCAGGCCGCGCGGATCGCCATCGGCATGGCCGCGATGGGTGCGCCCATCATGCTGGTGCTGTTCCTGCTGTTTCCACGCATTTCGCCGCTGTGGGGCGCGCCCGGCGAGGACCGTGGGCGCAGCGGCCTGTCGGGCACCATGCGCGTGGGGCAGATCGCCGAGCTGGTGCTCGACGAGAGCATCGCCCTTCGCCTGCGCTTCGAGGGCTCGCCGCCGCCCCAGAGCGAGCTGTACTTCCGCGGACCCGTACTCAGCGCATTCGACGGCGTGGAATGGCGCCCCGCGCGCTCCGGGTTCCCCGCCTCCATGGCCCTGCCAGGCGAACTTGCTGTGTCCGGCGCGCCCGTGCGCTACGAGGTCACCATGGAGCCCAACCGGCGACCCTGGCTGTTCCTGCTGGAAGCCGCCGCGGAGGCACCCGATGTGCCCGGCATGCCCGTGCGCATGACGAACGAGCTCCAGTGGCTCACCGACCGGCCCATCGGCAGTCTGGTGCGCTACAGCGCCGTCAGCCACACCAGCTTCCGGCACGGGCCGACGGCCCACACACTCGCTCTCCAGGACCATGTGGCCCTGCCACCGGGCTACAACCCGCGCACGCTCGCGTACGCCCAGGAACTCCAGCGCACGCACGGCAGTGGCCCGGAGGCCACGCCGCGCCTGGTCAACGCAGTGATGGAACGCCTGCGCACCGGCGGCTACGTCTACACCCTGGAGCCCGGCGTGTATGGCCAGCACACGGCCGACGAGTTCTGGTTCGACCGCCGCATGGGCTTCTGCGAGCACATCGCCAGCAGCTTCGTGATCCTCATGCGCGCACTCGACATCCCCGCCCGCATCGTCACCGGTTACCAGGGCGGCGAGCTCAACGGCGTCGACGGCTACTGGACGGTGCGCCAGCGCGACGCCCACGCGTGGGCCGAAGTGTGGCAGGCCGGCCAGGGCTGGGTGCGGGTGGATCCGACGTCCGCCGTGGCGCCCGACCGCACCGGTTCACTGCAGCGCCTGCGCGCGCCCGATGGTGCCTTTGTGGGTGCCCTGCGCAACATCAACCCGGGCATCGCGACACAGCTTCGCGCCGCATGGGAGGCCTTGAACAACACCTGGAACCAATGGGTGCTGAACTACACGCAAGGCAGCCAGCTCGATCTGCTCAGGAACCTCGGTTTCCGGTCGCCCAGCTGGAACGACCTGGCCTATGTGCTCATCGGGGTGGTGGTGGCGGTGAGCCTGATCGGTGCCGCCTGGACACTGTGGGAACGCCAGCAGCACGATCCATGGCTGCGCCTGTTGCAACGCGCCCGCGCGCGGTTGTCCGCGATGGGGGTGGACAGCGCCGACCATACACCGCCCCGCGAACTGGCCCGTCGCGTTCAGCAACGCTGGGGGCAGGCCGAGGCTGCGCAGGGCGTTGCACAATGGCTCCTGCGGCTTGAGGCGCATCGCTACGCGCGCCCGGGCGACCACCTTCCCAACCTGGCCATGCTGCAGCGGGAGTTCCGGCAATTGGCATGGCCCCGAAAAGATCCAGTTTGAACGTCTTCGCCCTGCTCACCTCGTCCGTCCTGGCCCTGTGCCTGAGCGCCAGCGCCCTGGCACAGTCGCCCGCCAGATCGCGCCCAGCCACCCCCGCCAAGGCACCGGCATTCAACTACGCGCAGAGCCCGGCCGCGATGGCGTTCGCCACCGACCTCGCCGAGCGCCGCAACCTGGACCCGACCTGGGTGCGAGCGCAGATCGGCTCGGCGCAACGCATTCACACCGTCATCCGCCTCATGCAGCCTGCGCCCAGCGGTGTGCCCAAGAACTGGGCGGCCTACCGTGCGCGCTTCATCGAACCCGTGCGACTGCGCGCAGGCCAGCGGTTCTGGGAAGCCAACCGGGAAACCCTTGCCCGGGCCGAGGCCGAATACGGCGTGCCGGCCAGCCTCATCGTCGGCGTGATCGGCGTGGAGACGCTGTACGGCCAGCACACGGGCAATTTCCGCGTCATCGACACGCTGGCCACGCTGGCCTTTGACTTTCCTGCCAGCCACCCCCGCGCCGCCACACGCACCGAGTTCTTCCGCAGCGAACTGGAGCAGTTTCTCAGTCTCACCGAACGCACCGGCACCGACCCCGCCACCTACCTGGGCAGCTACGCTGGCGCCATGGGCTGGCCGCAGTTCATGCCCAGCAGCTGGGTGAAGTACGCCATCGACTTCGATGCCGACGGCAGGGTCGATCTCTTCAACAGCCAGGCCGACGTGATTGGCTCGGTGGCCAACTACTTCAAGGCTTTCGGCTGGACGCCCGGCATGCCCACGCACCATCCCGTGCGCTTCGCCCCGAACCAGAGCCGGGAAGACCTGGACACCCTGCTCGCGCCCGACATCCTGCCCAGCTTCGGGGTAGAGAGCTTCACCGCAAAGGGCGCGGTGCTTGAAGGCGCAGCGCTGCAGCACACCGGCAAGTTCGCGCTGGTGGAGTTGGAGAACGCCGGTGCTGCGTCCACCTACATTGCCGGCACCGAGAACTTCTACGTGGTGACGCGCTACAACTGGAGCAGCTACTACGCCCTCGCGGTGATCGAACTCGGCGAGGCCATCAAGGCGCTGGTCGGAGAGCGCTGAGCGGCCCTAGCGCCGCTCGATGCCCTGCGCTCCGTGGCGGATGGTGCTGCAGGCGGTCTATGCGACGGTCGGCGCGATCCAGAACAAGGTAACCCTGGCGCTGTCGGTGAGTGGTGGACAGCCCGGCAGCGCGCCAGTGGCGGGCGGTTCGCAGACGGGTGGCCTTCGGTATGCGACACAGCTTCTCAGTTCACGCCCGGGTGCCATGGCCACGCCTGGTCTTCGTCTACAGGAATGTCGGCACCGTCATGGCAGCGGGGGATCCGTCTCGCGCTCGTGGTGACGGTGCCGCGCCATGGCCACGACGAAGGCCTTCAGATCATGCCCCTGCACGATGCCAGGGTCGACCTCACCCGATGGCAAAGTGAGCGGAACATGCGCGGCCTCCATCAATGCCTGCGAGGCCGGCATCACCAGGATCGGCTTGCAATGGCGGTGCTGATCGCGGATGAACTCCATCGTGTGGCCATCGCGCGAAAGCGCTTGCACGCCGGCATCGCCGTCGGGCAGCACCAGCGCATCGAACAGAAAACCCGGCTCGTTCTCCAGCGAGGCATCCGCGTCGATCGCCACGCCATCCGACGTCTTCACCGAACCGATATGCGGCCCGACGAAGCGCGGTACCGCGCCCTGGCTGAACAGCGCCGCGTGGACGTCCTTCGCGGCCTGCCCCACGATACCGTCGGCAACCAGAATGGCGACTTTCCTGGCCTTGATGGAACGGTCGCCTGGACGCGCTCTCAGGGAGAGCGCCACTGAATGCGTCACTTCCGGCGGGGCCGGGTTGTCGAGCGCACGCGGCATGGGTGGCGGCAACTCTTGCATGCCCAACCCCGCCGCCACCTGCGCCGCCAGCGCCTCGGACGCATTGCGCAGGGAAGACACCATGCGCTCGCGGATGGCGGGCACCGTGACCTTGGACAACTCGAAGCGGAAGGCCGCTGCGATGTGTGCCTGTTCGACCGGGGTCTGGCTTTCGTAAAAGAGAGTGGCCTGGGCGTAATGGTCGGCAAATTTTTCAGGTTTGGCCCGCACCTTGCCCTGTTCTTCCTTCGCCTGGATGCGCGCGGGCACCGACATGAAGCCGTGCATCGCGCCGGCCTGGAACGGGCAGCCCCCGCCGAGCGAATTGGGCTCGTAGCTCACCCGACCCCGATGGATCGCCTGCCGGTGCATGCCGTCGCGCTGGTTGTTGTGCACCGGCGCGACGGGCGAATTGATCGGGATCTCATGGAAGTTGGGACCGCCCAGGCGGCTGATCTGCGTGTCCACATACGAATGGATGCGGCCGGCGAGCAGCGGGTCGTTGGAGAAGTCCAGGCCGGGCACGATGTGCGCGGCGCAGAAAGCGACCTGTTCGGTCTCGGCAAAGAAGTTGTCAGGGTTGCGGCTGAGCACCAGCCGACCCACGGTGCGCAACGGCACCAATTCTTCCGGCACGATCTTCGTGGGATCCAGGACATCGAAACTGAAGGCCTCCGCCTGTTCTTCGGTGAACACCTGGATGCCCAACTCCCACTCCGGAAATGCTCCGGACTCGATGCGCTCCCACAGGTCACGGCGGTGGTAGTCCGGGTCGGCACCGGAGATCTTCACCGCCTCGTCCCACACCAGCGAATGCGTGCCATACACCGGGTTCCAGTGGAACTTGACGAAGACGGCATCGCCCTCGACGTTGACCATGCGGAAGGTGTGAACGCCGAACCCCTGCATGGTGGCGTAGCTGCGCGGAATGCCGCGGTCCGACATGGCCCACATCAGCATGTGCGTGGACTCGGGCATCAGCGAGACAAAGTCCCAGAACGTGTCGTGCGCGCTGGCGGCCTGCGGCATGCCGTGGTGGGGCTCAGGCTTGACCGCGTGCACCAGGTCCGGGAATTTCATGGCGTCCTGGATGAAGAAGACCGGCATGTTGTTGCCCACCAGATCCCAGTTGCCCTCGTCGGTGTAGAACTTCACCGCGAACCCCCGGACATCGCGCGCCGTATCTTTCGAGCCGCGTTCACCCTGCACGGTGGAGAAGCGCACGAACACCGGCGTGACCTTGCCGACTTTCTGGAACGGCGCGGCGCGGGTGATATCGGTGAGTGCCTCGGTGCATTCGAAGTAGCCGTGCGCCCCGGACCCTCGCGCGTGAACGATGCGCTCAGGGATGCGTTCATGGTCGAAATGCGTGATCTTCTCGCGCAGGATGAAGTCTTCCAGCAGCGCCGGCCCTCGCAGGCCGTACTTCAGCGAGTTCTGGTTTTCTGCGATGGGCACACCCTGGTTGGTGGTGAGCACCTGGCCAGCGGAGTCGACGCGAACACGGTCCAGCGACTCGATGGTCCAGTTCACGCCGTCGGCGGCCACGCCGCCGGTCTTCTCGGTCTGGTTCTCTTCCGACAGGGTGCTGGCCGTGGGCAGACGGGATTGCGGCTCGACAGTGGCACCGGGCTGCGGCTGCACGCCGTTGTCGAAACCGTGCTCTCCCCGCTTGTTGGGGTTGAAAGGCATGCCCTCGGCCAGGTGGTCTGTCTGCAAAGCCATTTTTGCTGCAGGATCGTCGGCAGGCAAGGTGGTGGGGGGTCCACTGTCCGTACTGCGCGAGGCCGCCTTGGGAGCTGTGTTCGGGCCCGGCTGGCCGGGGGCGGTTTGGGGGGATCGCTTCATGGTGGACTCTCCAGATGGCCTGTCTCTCGCCATCAGGCCGCTTCCATGCCCATGAGGGCTTCCTTGCGGGTCTGCAGTTCTTCGCGCATCGCGACAAGGTCCAGCCCACGGGCGGCCCGGGCTTTCGGGAAAATCTGGTTGCGCTCTTCCTTCACGTGGTGGTCGATGTACTCGCCCAGCACCTTCACCTTGGCGTCGAACATCTCGTCGGCTTCTTCCATCGCCTCGATCTGCGCGATGAGGTCCTTGGCCCCTGCGTGCTCGACCTCGGCCTCGGCGAGTGCGTCCGTTTCCTTCAGTGCCGCACGCAGGGCCGGATAGAAGATTTCTTCCTCGATCGTGGCGTGCACGGTCAGTTCCTGGCAGATCTCGCGTGCGAGTTCCAGTTTTTTCTGTTCGACGCCGCGTGCCTTGGACTGCGCGAGTTCGTCATACGCCTTGAACATCTTCTTGACGGCTTTGTGGTCGGTATCCAGAAGCGTGCAGGCATCGGCTTCGTTGCGGGGGGTGGCCATGGGAATCTCCTGAGTCGTGGGGTTTTTGCGGTGAATTCGAAAGGCGAAAAACGCCGCCCCGTCGTTGAACGGACGGGGCGGAGAAGTCGCTGTTTGCTCAAGTCGCGTTGCTGTCGCCAGGTCGGCGGGTGTCGTCGCTGCGCCCCTGCGAGCCGGAGCGCGAGCCGTCCTGCTGCTGGGAAGGATTGATGTCCTTGCGGCCTTGCTGATCGGATCCACCCGCGTTGCTCTGCTCGCTCTGCCGCCCGAACTGGTTGCTCGTATCGCCTTGCTGGCCTCCCGGTTGCCCCTGGCGCTGGCCCTGGTTCTGACCTTGCTGGTTCTGGCCCTGCTGACCCTGCTCCTGCTGGCGTTGCGGGTTCTGCTGCTGGCCTTGCTGGTTCTGGCCTGGCTGGCCCTGTTCCTGCTGGCTGCGGTTCTGCTGATCGCGGCCTTGTTGGCCCTGGTTGTTCGATGCCATGTCATTGCTCCTGCATGTGTTGAAGGGATTGCGACGATCTTGGGGAATCGGCCGCAAGCTCCATGGGCAAGACATGTGCCCGCGTCACCGGTTGTCGTGCCAGCGCAGTGATCCCCATGGCCGGATGTCGCACTTCATCAACTGGCGCCCGGCTCGCGGCCCAGTCGTCTGACCATCGCTGGAACATCCGAACGCCAACGCCCGAAGTTGTCGTTCGCTGCGATCACCGGAATACCTCTCTCGCGCGCGGCGAGGGCCAGACGGCTCACCTCCAGGGCAGAAGGCGCAAGCGCATCCGCCTGCGGAAAATCCAGGGGGTTGATGAAGTCGATCAGCAGCAGCACCTTTCGGCTTCTCGGAAGTGCAACCTCGTCCACTGGTGCGCTCCTCTTGCCGCACCTTCCCCGAGGAGTCCTTCAGCACGCTGATGCCACCGTCCGCCTCCAGAAAGGCGAACTTCATGTCGGCGAGATCGCAATCCGCCTCACGCAAAGCTCGTTCGACGTCGGGAAGTGGCACATGGTTGCGTCTCAAGGCGGTGGCAAAAAGCCGGCCATCGCGCCCGATCAGCACCGGATCGCCTTCACCCAGTGCCTGCAGGCGCGCGCTGCGGGCGGTCACCGCCGCCACCAGCACGTTCAACGCAATCAGGGTGGCTGCCGCCAGCAAGCCGCCCGTCACCGAATCCTCGGTACCGTTCAGTCCGGAGGACACCGACTCGCTGAGCAGCATCACCACCAGGATATCGAAGGGCGTGAACTGCCCCACCGTGCGCTTGCCCGACAGGCGCATCAAAAGCAGCAGCACACCATAGACAACCGCAGCCATGGCGGGCAGTTCCCATCAGGGGGTGGACAGGTCGAACACGAGCACCTCCAGATCCGGGGGCTGTGCACAGCAAACCGCGCTCCTGCCCGCGCGGGCGCATGATCGCAGCGACGTCCTGGACCTTGCTGCAATTTCTTCCGGTCAACCACCTTCTTTCCGAATACCGGTCATCCCGCCTGTTCAAGCCACTCGCCCGGAACGCCAAAGCTGCCAGCAGGACAGCCTCGGGGCATCGACTGCCGTGAGACAGCGGTCCTGCGGGGTGGGATGTCAGGGCCTTCTCATGGTCGTGCGTTCAGGACGCCAACACCTGTTCGCACGCCTCAGACAGGCGCTGCGCAGGGGATCACCACGTCCAGCGCCGGCTGGTGGATGCGGGTGTGCACATCCATCAGACCCAGCACGGAATGGAAGATGTGATCGTGCGAGATGGGTTGGTCTCCAAGCCCGCGCAGGCAGTCCATCGACAGACCTGCGCGCTTCTGCAGACCCTTCGAGAACCAGCCCACCATGGGCACGTGGGTCTGCTGCGAGGGTGCAATCGCGTAAGGAACGCCATGCAGATAGAGGCCGTTCTCACCGAGCGATTCGCCGTGGTCGGACACGTAGATCATGCCGGTGTCCTCACTGCCGCGATCGGCTCGCGCCTTGAGCCAGTGGAGCGTCTGGTCAAGGAAATGGTCGGTGTAGACGATCGAGTTGTCGTAGGCATTGACCAGTTCTTCATGCGCACAGTCGGACAACCTGACGCTCCTGCATTCCGGCAGAAATGGCTTGCTGGTTTCCGGTGCGCGATGTGCGTAGGCCGGCCCGTGACTGCCCATCTGGTGCAGCACCAGCACCACACCGCGCGCGCGACGCTGCGGATCGAGCGCTTCGATGCGCTGGTCCAACCCGTCGAGCATGGCCGCATCGAAGCATTCGCCCCCATTGCACAGGTCCGGCACCGCGTGGTCGTTCGCGCTTGCATGGGGTACCCGCTCGCACACGCCCTTGCAGCCAGACTGGTTGTCAACCCACAGCACGGCCAGCCCGGCGCGCTGCAGAACGTCGAGCAGGTTTTCGTGCTCGGGCACTTTGTCACCCCCCCCGGTGCGCGTGAGCGGCGAAAAGATGCAGGGCAGCGACACCTGCGTGTTGGTACCGCAGGAAGTCACCTGGCTGAAGTTCACCAGGTCACCCTGTGCCTGCCAGCGCGCCAGACCTGGCGTGGTGTTGCGTGCGTAGCCATCAAGGCCGAAGTTCTGCGCACGCGCGGTCTCGCCGATCACCAGCACCAGCAAGGGCGGTCTCTGCTGGTGAGCATAGCTTGCGCCCAGCTTCGCATCTTCCCCGACGGGCTGCAACGGGTGTACCTGGCGGGGCAACTGGTCCACGGCCAGCCGCGCACCCGCGTACACGGTGTTGAGCGGATTGGCCATGTAGCGCAGGTCCTTGTGATTGCGCATCAGCGAGGCCAGCCCCTGGTAGCTCAGCAAGGCCGCCACCACGAGCACGACCAAGGCCGACAAGGCGCCGAGCAGATTCCAGCCAGCCTGCGGCCACACGCGGCGCAACGCCAGTCGCCTGCGCCACAAGGCCCACAGAGGAAGGCCCGCCACCAGCAGCACCGTTCCCGGCATGGACCATGAGAGCAGATCGCGCACCTCGTGTGCATCGGTGTGCAGCACGTTCGACAGCATGGTGGGATCGATGACCACACTGTACTGCCACATGAAGTGCGTGTTGAACGCCGCCACCAGCAGCAGCGCGGTGGCCACAGGCCGGAACACATGCGTCCACATCGTCAACCACAGCAGCGCCACCAGCGCCGCCACGATGATCGCGCCCAGACCAGCGATCAGAACCAGTTTTTGCGAAGGCGCGCCGCCCAGCGCATCGATTCGCTGCCACAGCGGCAGGTTGCCCACACTGGCCAGCCACAGCGCCAGGCCCCACACCGCCGCCGCAGGACGTGAGAAGGCGTCCGGGGGCCGGTCTGAGGCCGATTGGGGGGGCAGCGAGAGCCGGGGAAACGCGATGGGCAACGAGAACTGCATGGCTGGCATCCGGATGCCAGCACATGCCGGCCCCGGCACTGTGCCCAGCCGACGTTAAATGAACCTTATGCAGCCGTCCAGCGCAGCGAGAAGCGGGTCGTCATGGGTGGGTCGCCCGCATCGCGTTCGAGGCGCGCCCCCATTTGCTCGGCAATGCGCTCGACCAGCCGCAGCCCCAACCCCAGGCCACCGTGTTCGGCCGCCATCGTGGCCGCATCGGGGCGCTGGCCATCGTCGCTGACGGAAACACCCACCTCGTTTCCCCGGCGCCACACGACCACGGCCACCTGCGTGCCCGCCGGTGTGTGGCGCAAAGCGTTCTCGATCAGGTTGCGCAGCGCCAGTTCGAGCAGCATGGGCTGCGCGGGCACCGACACCGGTTCCGCAGGCTGCACCAGCGAGAACTCGTGCCCACTCTCATGCGCGGCCTGCGCGTGGGCGGAGATCAGGCGCGCGGCCAGCTCGCCGAGAGGCACACGGCTCGCCGCTTGCGGGCCAGTGCCTGAAATGGCGTCGCGCTGGGCCCGAGCCAGATCAAGCAGCTGGAGCAGGATGCGGCCGGCCCGAAGGGCCTCCTGCTCCAGTTGCGCCAGGCGTTCGGACGATGGGTCGTGCTGCGCCGCCCTGGCCTGCAAGGCCAGGGCGGCCAGCGGCGTTCGCAGTTCGTGGGCCACGTCCGACGCGAACTCACGTTCACGCTGGGCACGGGTCTGCAGGGTGTCCACCAGCGTATTGATCGCGGTGACGGTGCTGACGAACTCGCGGTGGCGCTGCCGTGCGTCCAGCCGTTCGCCGGCGAATCCGTCGAGCGTGGTCACTTCGCGGGAGAGGCGATCGAGCGGCCGCAGCCCACGGCGGATCGCCCACCACAACAGAAGGCTCGCCAAAGGCAACACGAGCAGGGCGGGCAGTGCCACATGCTCGGCGATGTCCTTGCCCAGTTCGTAGCGCTGCTTCAGGTCCATGAAGATCACGACGCGCTGCACCCGCCCATCCTGCTCGGTCTGAGCGGAATAGACCCGCCACTCGGGAACCAGACCCGCCACGTTCACCCTCACCGTGGCAAAGCCCTGCACCGGCAGCGAGGCAAGCGCCAGCCCGCCCGCCATGCCGTGGGTATCGGTAACCAGTCGACCGTCGTCCCAGGCCACCACCGCCACGTCCTGCAGGTATTCGTGTTGAAGATCCGGCGCAGCGGTCGACAGGCCGGCATCGTGCTGTCGCAAAGTGGCTCCCGACAGCCACAGCTTGGCGACCGCCGTCATCTGCCCGTCCGAGAACAGGCGCGCCTCCCGGAACGCGGTGGACCAGGCAAAGGAGATCAGCAGCAGCCAGATCACCACCAGCACGCCGAGCGCCCAGGCCAGCAGGTAGCGCCGCAGGCTGCCGCCCGTTGCCGACCCCATTACCGGGTCGCCTTCGCCACCGGAGTGGCCACGTCCTGTGGAACGAAGTAGCCCACGCCGCGCACGGTCTTGATCACAGACTCCCCGAGCTTGCGGCGCAGGTGGTGGATGTGCACTTCGATGGCGTTGCTCTCCAGCCCCTCGCCAAAGCTGTACAGCGCCGACTCCAGGCGCGACTTGGACAACACCTGCGGCCGTGCCTGCATCAGCGCGAGCATCAGCGCGAACTCCTTGCCGCCCAATGTCACGGGCGCGCCCGCGCGCAGCACCGTGTGGGCGGCCGGGTCGATCACCAGATCGCCGTGCTCGATGACCGGGTTGCGCCGTCCGCCCGCGCGCCGCAACATCGCGCGCAAGCGCGCGAGCAGTTCGTTGGCGTCGAAGGGTTTGACGATGTAGTCGTCCGCGCCACCGTCCAGCCCGCTGATGCGATCGTTCACGCCGTCGCGTGCGGTCATGATCAGCACCGGCATGTCCGGGCGCGGCAGGGTATCCCGACCTGCCGCGGGCGGTGGCAGGCGGCGCAGGCGGGCCAGCAGGTCCAGCCCCTCACCGTCGGGCAGCCCGAGGTCGAGCAGCATCAGGTCGAAGGGCTCCACCGCCAGGGAAAGCCAGGCGGCATTCAATGAGGCGCAGATGTCGACCGCATAGCCGGCCTGACGGAGCGAGGCGCTCAGGCCGCTTGCGATGCCAGGATCGTCTTCCACCACAAGAACGCGCATGTTGAAGGGACGCAGCAGGTCCGTTGGTCTGAACCCACCCATTATGGATTCGCACCTTAGTTCCGCCTTAAGGCGCATTTAACCTGCGCCGCGCACAGTGCCGCGCCATGCATGCACTGACCCGCCCTCTTTCGTGGCCATACGGTCCCGCCCGCACCTCACCCACCATCTGGGTGCTGGCGCTGCTCCCCCTCACCCTGCTCTGGGACGCCACCGGCCTGGACATGGCGATCATGCAGGCCATTGGCACCCCGCAGGGTTTTCCGCTGCAGGACACCTGGCTGCTCTCGCAGGTGCTGCACAACGGGCTCCGCCACGCGATGACGGGTGTCTGGCTGGCGTTGCTGGCCTGGGTGCTGTGGCCTGGCCTGCAGATCCCCAGGCGGGAGCGGCTGACCGTGGTGGTGCTCTGCACGTTGTCGTTGCTGGCGGTCAATCTCGTCAAGAACGCCAGCCTCACCAGTTGTCCATGGGATCTGCGCGCCTTCGGGGGCAGTGCGACGTGGGTATCGCACTGGGCCTGGGGCGTGGCCGATGGTGGCCCGGGCCGCTGCTTCCCGGGAGGCCATGCGTCCAGCGGCTTTGCCTTTGTGGCCGTGTGTCTGCCATGGCTGGACGCTCCTGTCGGTGCCACGCGCCGCCGGGCCACCGGCCAGCGCTGGCTCGCGCTCGCCATGGGTGTCGGGTTGATCGCTGGCGTGGTCCAGACGCTGCGCGGCGCCCACTTTCCCAGCCACACGCTATGGACACTGCTGATCTGTGCGTCCGTGTCCCTGGGCGGATGGCGGATGGTTCGGCCCTGGCTGGAAACGCGCAACACGCCAAAGCCGACACCCACGCCCCCTGCCACCGCCCCTCAACCCCTGCCCGACGCATCCGAAGGTGTATGGACCGCGCTGCGCCCGCTGCTCGTACCGATGGTCGCGATGCTCGCTGTGCTGTGGCTGTCCCGACTGGGTGGGTATTTCGGACCAACGTGACCGCTGGTTTCGGTATCGTGACCGAGGATTTCGGCCCATCGTGACCGACTCCGTTGTCGGTTCATCGTGAC
>NZ_JAVDWE010000009.1:0-226913 GCF_031457235.1 Hydrogenophaga laconesensis | reverse complement strand
TGCTGCCTTGGAACATCGCGCTCGACGGACTGTAGGCTGCCCTGCGCACATCGTTGCGACTCCAAGTGCAAGGGCGTGGTTCATAGACGGCTTACAATGCAACGAGAGGGACGAAAGGCGGAGCAGGAGGCGTGGCTTTAGCTGCAGTAGGCCGCTACTGTGCTTGTAGACGGATAGTCGCTCCACCTCCCGTTCTCATGTAGCGCAAGTCCAGACGGGATCCACAGAGATACCTCAGCCTTTGACGAGCTCCATCAGTCTTCCGAAGTTGTCTACGACGTCGTACTTAACCATCTCCGGGGCGAATCGGAGGTTGATGTCATCGAAAAACTTGCGCGCGCACTTGATCTTGGTTTTCTCTATCTCCCGCAACTCCATGCTGGACATCGAGCCCTTGGTTTCGGCCACGAAGTAGCTTTTCGAAACTCTCCTGGCTGAATCTCCAATAGCTACCGGTAGGTGGGCCATCGATTACTCGTCCGGAAGGACATCTAATTGGATACAGCCCAGCATCGTAGCGATTTCGAGCTGCCAAGTCGCTTGATGCCCAAGGACCTCGCGGATCGTTGTCAGGGTTCTTGTAACGAGCAATCATTTCTTCGGTCTGCGGAAGCAACCGTGGCGTCCAAGAGGCGCCGTTCTTTGCGTAGACTAGGACGTAATCGTGATCTTCCGAGAACCAACGTGCGCTGTTCTTAGGGGAGAACACTTTCTGCCAAATGACTTGAGCGACGAAATTGTCTTCGCCGAACACCTCGCTTGCGACCTTTCGCAGGTTGTCCACTTCGTTGTCGTCGATGGAAATGAAAATCGCGCCATCGTCCTTCAAGAGGTTGCGTGCCAGCCGAAGCCTGGCGTAAATCATGCTGAGCCAGTCCGAATGGAAGCGCCCATTGGCTTCGGTGTTCGCCACAAGGCGGCGGCCGGATTCGTCCACCTGCCCCGTGGCCAACCGGTAGCCCTCAACATCTGAGCTGTAGTCGTCGTCGTAGATAAAGTCGCGCCCTGTGTTGTACGGTGGGTCGATGTAGATCAGTTTGACCTTGCCAAGGTATGTCTCCTGCAGCAGCTTGAGCGCCTCCAAATTGTCACCTTCGATGAACAGGTTCTTAGTCGAATCGAAGTCAACGCTATCTTCTCGGCACGGGCGCAACGTTTTTGCGATCGGTGCGTTGGCTGTCAACAAGGCTTCGCGTTTTCCCGGCCAACTCAGTTGGTAGCGTTCCTGGGGCCCCTCGACAAGCGACTCGGCAAGCTCTTGCCGCAGTTGGTCGAAATCCACCGCCAGCTTTACGCCTCCATCTTGGCTTCTTGTCTCCGTCACACAGCCCGGAAACATCTGGCGCAAGCGGTCGATGTTGCCTTGTGTGAGGTTGGGCGAGTGCATCTGTAGTTTGTTCATTGGTTCAATTCGTGTCTTTGGGGTCATTCTTCAGCTCGGCGAACTTGGCTGCCATAGTGGGGTTGCCCCGGGTCAGTTTCTTAATGGTCACATCCTGCGCTTTGTCGTTGGCCACGTCTTCCAGCTTCTCGGGGGCGCTCCAGATCTGGTCGAACAGGCTGAGGTAGGTGGCAGCGAAGGCGGGCTCGTCCATCTTGTTGACGAGGTTGGACACCGCGTTGCCTCGCTGGTAGCCCAAGTCCACCGCCGTGAAGCCGTGGAGCGGCATGTAGGCGGTGTCGCTGCCATGGGTTGGTGCGGACGCCTGCACCACGGCGAAGGGCTGCATGGGTGCTTTGGTGCGGTTGCTCTTGAACCGGGCCTTACGGCGCATCCAGTCGGCGCATTCTTTGGCGATTGCGCGCTGGGTCAGCTTGTTGCGCAACTGAATCTCGAACTCGCTGCCGTACAGGCTGCGTTCGCGGTCAAGCTTGGGGACGGGGGCCTACCACGCCAAGGCATGTCATGCAGCAGTAGCCAGCCGCAACGCTCAAGCCATCTTTCCTTCGCGCAAGAACGCTCGGGCGTGGATGAGCAGCCAGACCGGTGCGGCCTGCGACATGTCATCGGCTTCAGTCGCGGTGTCACCGTGATCCCGGCGATCACCGCTCACGACAAGTCCTCCCGTTACAGCTTTGGTGTCTTGCCCTGGCTTTGGAGCTTGCGAACCGCCTCCGCCTTCAACTGCTCCACCCATTGGACTGACCTGCGATTTGCGGTAACCATGCCGCCTTGATCCACCAACCAGGCTTCGAAACTTCGGACCGGCTCGCTTCCCCATTCGTAGCGCAGAACGGTGCCGCACTTTGAAACATCCCGTGATGCGCCCAACGCCTCGCGAAAGACATCCTGGCGAGCGTATTGCTCAAGCACCTTGACCGCATTCGGCGGAAGCAAGGTCCCCATGGCATTCGTCGAAGGCACCCTCTGGCCGCTGCGCTCCTTCACCACGGTGCACTGGGCCTTGCCTTCCTCGTCCCAGTGCACGACGGCACCGCCTCCTGGGCGCGGAACCGACCGAACGTTGAAGGGGCCGTGCTTCGCCGTCAATGCAGACAGCATCTGCTCAGCGCTCGGTGGCTGCGTCGGACCCACTCGGCGAACGACGGCCAACACGCGCGGCTCGGATGGTGGGCCGGCGAACCACACGCCGATGCCCGCATCCGCTGTGCGAAACCCCATTTGATCCAGGAACTCCGGCGTCTTCAGGTCGTTGACGCCATCGAAGTACGGAAAGTAGGCCACAGAGCGGCTCGTCATCTTCGCGCCCGGATCAAAGGCCTGGATGGCCTTGACGACTTCGGCCTCGGTCATGCCGATGCGCACGCCGGCGATGTCCATCTTGGCCAATGGCGTGGTGGTTTGAGCGACGAGGGGCGCGGACCAGGCAAGCACTACGGCCAACAGCACGGAACGGCCCAACACAGCTTTTTTCATGCACATCTCCAACTGAAAAATCCTTCTCTGGATGGTGATGCGTTGCGAACAGCATTTCGTCTCTCAAATAGGGTAGAAACCAGGTATGGAGTTCTCCGCATTCCATGAATCCCGCCTATCAGGGCTCATTGCGCATCTCTACGATGCGGCGATGGACCCTGCCTTGTGGCCTGGAACTGCATTGCGAATCGCACAGGCACTCGGTTCAACCAGCACCGTGGTCAAACTGCACGGCGATGGCGGCCAGGTGAGCTTGCTGGAATGCACCAGCAACCTGCTGGTGTCTGAACGGGATCAGGAGTGGGCCGATGACTGGCACCGCCGCGACCTGTGGGTGGAGCGCTCCGTGGCCTACGGCATGTCGCGTGTCATCACCGACGAGGACTTGGTGACAAAGAAGGAGCAAGCGCGCAGCGGCTTCTATCAGGAATGGCTGCCTCACCTGGACATCCACCACATGCTTGGGGCGGTATTCCCCGCAGCTCAAGGTGCGGTCGGCGTGTTGGGCATCCATCGCCCTCGTGGCGCTGGGGCTTACACCGAGCAGGAGCGCCGGCAGGCGGCGCTGGTTTTGCCGCACTTGCAACGCGCACTCCGGCTCGGCCAACACCTGTCCACCCTCACCCAGCAGCATGCTGTGGCCCTGCAGGCGCTCGACCGGTTCGATACAGGTGTCTTGGTGGTAGATGGCAACTGTCGCGTTCTCCAATCAAGCGCCATGGCCGAAGCCTTGTTGCGCGAGAACCCGGAGTTCACTGTGGTCGGCGGGCGGTTTTCGCTTTCCCAGCCCACGCTTCGCGAGAGGTTGCAGTCACTGGTGCGCACCGCGATGGGCACCGCGAGGGGCGGGACGGGAAAGCCCGGGTCTGTTCTCCTGATACCACGGCATCGGCAGATGCCGCTGACGCTGGAAGTCGCACCGTTGCGTCCAACCGCGCTCGGCTTTGGTGAGGCGCGGCCTGCTGTGTTGGTCTTCCTCCGCGATCCCGAAGCTCCGATTGCGGTGGCGCGACTGAGAGAGCTTTTTGGGTTGACGCGCACGGAGGCTGCCGTCGCTGCCGCCCTGGTGCGGGGCCAGTCGCTGGAAGAGATAGCGACGGCAATGCACATTGGCCTTGGAACGGTGCGCACACACCTCAAGCGCATCCTCTCCAAGACTGGAACGCATCGGCAGGCCCAGGCCGTGGCATTGCTGGCTCGATGCATCGCGACGTCTGTGCCCCACTGAATCCGTCACGGAAAAGGTGAACTGGGATGGTGGTTTTCAGTCGAACCAAAAGAATTTCAATCACATATCACGGTACCGAGAGCTCCTGAAAGCCCTCACGCTGGCGCAGTCGCCCAGCGTCTTGTTTCACGCAAGGAGTCATCGTGTTCCCATACCCCTCAACCCTTGAGACGTTGATCGCATTTGGCGTCGTCTTCGTGCTCGGCCTTCTGTGGTCGCGCATTCACCACAAGCTGTACGGTTGCTGCTCCGTTGCACCCATCTCCAAGGGGATGGCGGCATGAGGAGCTTGTATCTGCCGTGCTGTCCTCACTGCCACAGCGCCAATGTGATTTCGATGAACCGCGGCCGCAAAAGCGCCGTCATGCTCGGTGGTTTGGCTGGAGGCATCTCCAGCGCAGCCAGTGTCTGGCATGGTGCACGCCTAGGGGCCGCCGTGGGATCCGTCGCTGGTCCTACGGGATCACTCCTCAGCGCGGTTGCCGGCGCAGTGCTTGCAGCCCTGGCTGGAAGCGCTGCAGGCTGCGCGGCGGGCGCCGTGGTCGGCGATCTGATCGACTACAAGGTCCTGAACAACTACCAATGTCTGGACTGCGACTACCGGTTCAGTCGGGCCTCGACACCAGTGCCGCAGGGGAGTTCATCCGAGGTCGCTCGAAAACCCGGACGGGAGTCTCCGCATCCGCAAGATGGCCTGCAGTCAACCCAGGCATCTCACGCCTTCGAAGCCGTGCACTTCCCCATGGACGATGACGAAGAGCCGTACGGTTTCTACAGGCCTTTTCCTCACCATTTTCAGCACAACGCATTCGGCACTGCCGATCACGGCTGACCTGCGCTGATTTTCCTTCTTGTCCTTTCCCTCGTGCATGACAAGCCCGGCCTCGACCGGGCCTTTTTATGCCCGCATTTTTCTGGAGTTCACCATGCACCTCGTGCAAACCATGGCCTATGTCAACGCAACCCCCTGGCATGGCCTGGGAAATCAACTGGCCCCCAATCAACCGATCGAAGTCTGGGCACGCAGCGCCGGCATGGACTGGCGCATCGAAGAATCCGAAGTCCGCTACGTCACTAGCCACAGCTCCGACACCAGAGGACTCGGTGCAATCCACGCCTTCCCACAGCAGAAGGTGCTGTATCGCTCGGACACCAAGGCGCCCTTGTCGGTGGTTTCCAACCGATTTGAGGTGGTTCAGCCTGCCGCGGTGCTCGAATTTTTCCGCGACCTGACCGAGGTTGGTGGCTATGAACTGGAGACTGCCGGCGTGCTCAAGGAAGGCCGCAAACTTTGGGCACTGGCCCGCACCGGCCAGAGCGCATCGCTTAAGGGCAAGGATCAGGTCAACGGCTATCTTCTTGAAGTCCTTGCGGCGGACCATCCCCACACCGCATTTGGGCGAGCTCTCATCCCAGTCCAGGTTGCAGTTGTGAAACCGCCCTTGGCCTTTGGTGATCTTGTCGCGCCAGTACTCGCCGATGCGCTGAGCAAGCCACTTGTGCTGCTGCACTTTTGAGCCATTGAAGTACAGCACCATGTGAACATGAAACCCGCCGGGGTCGGAGCACTCGATCCTCCAGGCATAGCCAACGAAATGCTTGAAGAGGGACTGTTTCCCCTTCCTGCTCGCGAGAAAACGAGTCAGGTCGCCTTTTACTTCTGGCAGATCAACCAGCAAGCGAGGGCCGTGCTCTGGAACCAGATCGGCACCAGCAAAATAGGCGGCTTCTTCTGAAGCTCGCCGCATTTGCTCGTTTGTCAAAAACTCTTCCAATTGCGCCGGATTCAGCCAAAACTTTCCATGGTGAACATCAAGGCGAATCACCATCAGGCTCTCATGGCGATCCAACAATACTGCCAATTGGTCATCCAGGCTTTCCCTGTTTTTTCTGTATCGACTGTCCCAGTCCCGAATCTTGCTCTTCAGTTTGATTTCCTTTGCTCTTTTCCTTATTTTTTCGACGAAGTCGTCGAATACCTCCCAAGCATAACGACCGTCATTTAACTTGTCTCTGCCTCCGCAAAGATCCAGTTCACTGATGGTGTGCTTCCTGTATTCGTCAAGAAATAACTGACAAGCAGGATGCAGGAAATACCCTGTCGCAAAATAGCCGGCATAACTTGGTAGCTTCTCAAAGTAACCGCCGAGTTTGCTCACACGCATACAGCCGGTTATTCTGCACTTTGTGGGGAGGTAATATTTCTCCTTGGTTGACAAGACCATATCGATAAAGTCTGCAAGTTGCCCGATGTGTGCAAATCTTCCTTCCAAGATATACCCTCTCGGCATATTGGCGCCATCAGGAAGGTGTATTGGTCCATGATTCTCAATTTTGACCATTTCATTGGTTGCTGTGATTTTCATGATTGTAGTATTCAATGGAGTCGCCAGATGGTCTGCAAAGTGAGCTGAGTGCCAAGGCATGTGTATTGAGAAATGTTCTTTGTTTACGCTTGCGCATCTATCTCTCGCTCTTCTATTATCTATATCACTAAAAACCGATATGGAGAATAGCGATTTAATGCAACTGATGCGGAGGATTTTTGACTGAATTCGATGATTTCCCCGGGAAATGTTTCTTGAGACAAACATCCCTACTAATTCCCGCAAGTGACGGGGGCACCCCAAGCCTCTGCCAAGAGGACAAGGGGATAGAAGAACTCACCACGCAATACTCGGCGCAGGTGGTACGCAGAGCAGCTGCACATAGTCGGTTTTCCCGCTGCCGGTGATCCAGGCCTTGCGGTCGTCCACGAGCAGGGGCAGAGCTTTTTCTACCCGTTGTGCCGTTAGCCCCATGTTCGGGGCGAAGCGTCGAAGGGCAGCGCGCTCAAAACTAGTGACACCGGTGTTTACCGCTGTCTGCACAAGCTTCTGGTGGAGAAGCAGAGCATCGCGTTCAGTACGACTCAACGTCGGCGCTATGTACGTCAGGCCCCGAAAGGCGTCCAGGCTCATTTGACACAGGGCGTCCGCCGAGATCACCGATTCGAGTGAGATTTCGTTGTCGACGCCGTTCTCGAACACCTCGATAGAGCCGGAGAACCGCAGCACGCGTTCCGGATGGCGACTCCGGTAGGCTGCAGGGCAGGCATCCAACGACGGCGTCGAAGAATAGGCTCCATCGGCGATCAGGGCTTCCATGTAGGACTTGGCCTCACGCGAGAGCCGCATGAGCGGTAACGGTGCAGGCTTGCCCAACGCATTCCGTGCAACGGCGTGGAGGTGGAGATCGGCTTTTTGCCACCAGGGTTGCTTCAGCTCCGGTGGGAGCGTCAGCAGAGCCCGGTTTCCCCCCAATAACGGCTCGAGAGCCCTCGAGAACAGCATACGGTTCGTTGTCCCGGCACCAGATGTGCTCGTTTTCAACAACCACTGAGGAGTGACGTAGTCGGGCTGAAGGCCGAGGTACAGTACCACGCGATAGTTGTGAAGATGAATCCGTCCGGTGCTCACGCGCGAGTGCCGCAGGGGTGCGCCGTCGAGCGCGGTGGCCAGCGTGGGCGCCGCTTGTTTGAACATCTGCATCAGGTTGCCGGCATCATCTGAGAACAGGGCCGCGAACCGCCAATTGTTCAGGTGATCTATGAGCGATTCGCGTGTCGCGTCCCCGATGAAAAAGTCGGGATCCTGATCACCTCCGGTTGCGTGCGCGGCCATGAATTGCTCGAAGACTTCCACCAACTCCCGGAAGATCGCCGACTTGCCTGAATTAGAAACGCCGACGGTGAACCCACTTGCGCCGATGTTGATGCGTTGGCCGTTAGGCCACTCGGCGTCTGCCTGCCCTTGTGTCAGCAGGGAGACGAAGGCGGCGACCTGCACGGCGATCATCTCGACTGACGCGCCGGCGCGGGCAAAGTGTCTGACGATTCCCCAGAAAAGCCCGTCCCCCTCTCGTACGAAGGCTGGCAAAGACGGGTTGTGGAGAGCGAATGGGGCACGATCTCTGGTTTCGAACTGTTCCCCACGATTCGAATACGGTAGCCAGTAGCTCATTTCGCGCCTCCATCTGTGGAGACTTGGCTGCGCGCCTCAAGCCAGCTCACCAGAGAGGAGTAGAGCCAAACCACCCGCCGTGCACTGACGCGAATGGGCTTCGGGAAATTGGGGTCAAAATTCTTGGAATCGGGGCGCATCAACGAGTAGAACGAAGAGCGTCCCATGCCGAGGACTGCCGCAGCCTCATGGGCGGGCACCGCCCTCTCTTGCGCCGGCAAGAAGTTAAAAAATTGGCTTCTAGAGCCACCATCTGTGCGCATGTTTTGTCCTTAGAAATCCTCCGCAAACACCCTATGTGCTGCTTCGAGGAACCCGGACTTTGGCGAGGTTGCAGGGGTTTCAGCCAACTCCTGCAACTGGTTGCGCAACGTGGCTCAGAGGCCTTTTTTCAACTTTCGCTCCATCATGGTTCGCGAGCAGTCAAAGACCAACTCGAGTTCTTTCCACGCCTTGGGGCCATCTGGCTTCCCGAGGCGCTCTCGCCACTTCCGCAATTCCTTGAGAATGGCATCCGTCCACTCCCCCTTCTTTCTGAAGGGTTTGAGTGTGTGCCCATCGGATGAAAACGTTCTCAGAAATGAGTCCTGTGATACCAACCGTTTTAGTTCCGAGTTTGGAAACCAAGCAGCAACGTCCTGAGATCCGTCAGCCGGGTCTTCCGACGGGTCTTCCGACGGGTCTTCCGACGGGGCTGTCAACGGGTCTGTAGGCTTCTCTTCTACAACTTCGAAGCCCAACTTGCGCAGGTGCTGCGCGACCTCGTCGCGCGCAACTAGGGTGTCAAAACCTAGATCTGATACTTGAGCGTGGTGTTTGTTGACTGCAAGGAGTGCACCCGCACGTATCGCTTGAGACAGTGAATTGAGGTGCTCATTTGCCAACTCATGCATAGCGCCGACCTCCCGATACAAGTCGTATGCAGTTGGTATGGATGGAAGCCAGTCGGGCCGCTCTGTGAGGGGCAGAGCCATGTATTTCATCAGAAAGGTCTGCTTGTCGTTCTCGGTCATTTTTCCATGAATCTGTGGCAGCCTTTCGAACACGGCTTCGAGTTGCTCCAAGTCTTTGCTCGTAAGATCTTTCGGGCACCAAGGCTCATCGTGAGTACCAATCGCGACGAGTTTCTTCTGAATCAGCTCCACGCCTTTGGCGCTTCGACGGTCGGGCTGAATGGCCGCTGCGATGCGCAAAGCCACGTGACGCACGGGGAGCCATTCTCCCGGTGCGAGTCGTACCATTTTTTTGCTGTGTGCCATTTCCATTTCGTGGAGTCGCTCAATCGGAAGTTTTGCGGAGGCTTGGTGCTGTCTGATCATCTGAACTGATCGCAGCTGCCAAGCCTCTTCTTCAGTCTGACGCGCTGTGGCAGGTATAGGTTCTTCGTCGCCGCTCACCCTTACTAGTCAAGCGCATTTTCCTTGAATCTGCACCACGTTACTTGCCATGCGAGCATCAAGGAAGTCAGACCAAGCTTGCATCAATTTGGCTCGTGGCTGCAGATACAGGGCATGGTTGTATGACGCGCTCACCTGATTACGTTCTTGATGCGCAAGCTGTAACTCGATGTGCTCGTGTGGCCAGCCTTGCTCGTGCAGGAGCGTCGATGCAATCCCTCTGAATCCATGGCCAGTCATCCTGCCGGCGTAACCCATGCGATCCAAGGCGCCCAAGATCGTGTTGTTGCTCATAGGCTTTTCATGATCCCGTTCACCGGGAAAGAGTAGGGCGCTGTGCCCGGTGAGCGTATGGAGGCTTCGCAGCAGGGTGACGGCTTGGGTGGACAAGGGCACGATGTGTGGGCTCTTCATCTTCATGCGCTCAGCCGGAATGTCCCAACGCGCAGCGTCTAAATCAAACTCGGCCCATCTTGCTCCAATCAGTTCTTTGGTGCGAACGAAAGTCATTGCCATCAGTTTGATGGCAACGCGTGTGATCATGCTGCCGTTGTAAACATCGATCTTTCGCAGCAGATGTGGCAGCTCCTTCGCATCCACACGGGCGTAGTTTTCCTTTTTGCGGGAAGCTAGTACGTCGCTAGGTCGAATGTCTACGGCAGGATTGCGCCGGGCGACGCCATGCGCTATGGCATAACGGAATATCTGCGAGCAGGTCTGCAGCGCCCTTTTGGCGATATCTAAGGCGCCACGCTCTTCGATCTTCTTCATCATCGCTACGAGCTCTGGCGCCTCGATTTCTGAAACAGGGCGCGCACCGATAGCGGGGAAAATGTCCGCCTCCAGACGACGCCAAACATACATCGTGTGGCTCTCGCTGCGGGCGGCTTTCCAGCCCTCCCACCATTTTTTTGCGACGGCGGCAAAGGTGTCTTCGATCGCCAAGCGGCGGGCGATCTTTTCGGCCTTGCGACGAGCCATCGGGTCGGTTCCAGCCGCTAGCATCTTGCGAGCCCCATCCACCTTGTCTCGGGCCTGGGCGAGGCTCACGTCTGGGTATGTGCCCAATGCCATCAGCTTCTGTTTGCCATCAAAGCGGTATGCCCACCGCCACAGCTTGGAACCACTTGGTGTCACATGGAGCTGCAGGCCGCGCCCATCGGAGAGTTTGTAGAGCGTCTCTTTGGGCTTGCTGATTCTGACGGCGGTGTCGGTAAGGGCCACGATTTTCCTGCTGGTATGAGCGATACCAACACGGTAGCACCTCAATACCCAAAACCATACCAACAGAAACTTGTGGCTGTCAACGCACGCTTTTGGACGTCCGCAAACAAAAAAGCCCCGTAACGCTAGTGTTTACGGGGCTTTTAGGGGTGTATCCAGGACGCTTGTGGACGTCTTTGGACTGATTGCTGGCGGAGAGGGCGGGATTCGAACCCGCGGTGGGGATTAGCCCACACACGCTTTCCAGGCGTGCGACTTAAACCGCTCATCCACCTCTCCGCGAAGCCTGCGATTGTAGCAGGCTGAAATGGGGCTCAGGCGTTCTTGCCTGCGCCCACCATCTTCATGGCGGACGTGATGAGGGTGGAGACCTCGGTCATGTTGCTGGGCACGATCAGCGTGGTGGTGGCGTCTGCCGCCACCTTGCCGTAGGCGTCGACCGCCTTTTCGGCCACCTTGAGCTGCACCGCCTCCTGGCCACCGGGTTGGCGGATGGCTTCGGCCACTTTACGGATGGCTTCCGCAGTGGCTTCGGCGACGGCGAGGATGGCGGCGGCTTCGCCTTGGGCGTTGTTGATTTCGGCTTGCTTTTCACCTTCGGAACGCGCAATGAACGCCTCGCGTTCGCCCGTGGCGATGTTAATCTGTTCCTGGCGGCGGCCTTCGGATGCGGCGATCAGGGCGCGCTTCTCGCGCTCAGCAGTGATCTGGGCCTGCATGGCGCGCAGGATTTCGGCCGGTGGCGTGAGGTCCTTGATTTCATAGCGCAGCACCTTAACACCCCAGTTCAAGGCGGCTTCGTCGATGGCGGACACCACCTGTGCGTTGATCATGTCGCGTTCTTCGAAGGTCTTGTCGAGCTCCAGTTTGCCGATGACCGAACGCAGCGAGGTCTGGGCGAGCTGGGTGACGGCGACGATGTAGTTGGACGAGCCGTAACTCGCGCGCATGGGGTCGGTCACCTGGAAGTACAGAATGCCGTCGACCTGCAGTTGGGTGTTGTCGCGCGTGATGCAGACCTGGCTGGGCACGTCCAGCGGAATTTCCTTCAGGCTGTGCTTGTAGGCCACCTTGTCGATGAAGGGCACGAGGAAGTTGAGACCGGGTGCCAGCGAAGAGTGGTACTTGCCCAGCCGTTCGACCACCCAGGCGTTCTGTTGGGGGACGACTTTGATGGCACGCACGACAAAGATGCCGGCGATGACGATCAGGATGAGAGCAATTTCCATGGGGTGCCTATGACATCAGATGGGTTGGAGGAGGGGCGAGGGTAGCGCATGCGGCCTCAGACCTTGTCGACGAGCAGGCGGTTCCCCACCAGTTCGGCCACGCGGTAGGCGCCTGGTGTGGGCATGTTCCCCGGGCGCTGGATGACGGTCCATTGCGCGCCCCTGTACTTCACGCTGGCGGTGCCGTCCGCGTGCCACTCGTCGATCTGCACGATTTCGCCGATGTCGAGATTGACGCTGCGCATGGCCCGGACTGAAGGATCGCCGGCCCGGCGTTTCCTGAGGACATAGCAGGCCACCACGGCGGCGGACCCCACCACGGCGGCCGTGACCAGTTGTCCGGTCAGGCCAGCGCCGGCGTGGGCCGCGAGTGCGCCAGCTGCGATGCCGACGGCCAGCATGAGCAGGTAGAAGGTGCCGGTGAAGAGTTCGAGGGCGACCGCAGCGCCGGCCAGCAGCCACCACCAGGTTGAATCGGACAACATGAATACTCCTGACTACAAAACAGCGGGAACCCCTGCAGTCTCCGAGGGTCCAGCCAGCGTCAATGTCTGGCATGCGCCACATTCTGCGACAAAAGACTCGCGCGATCCGCGGGGCGCCACACGATTTCCGTACACTTCGCGCCTGCTTTGCCACCGATGGCGCCCACGCCCCGGTACCCTTCCCCTGTAGCCGGCTTGATACGGCTGGAGATTCACATGAAATTCCGTTTTCCCATCGTCATCATCGATGAGGACTTCCGTTCCGAGAACACCTCGGGTCTGGGTATCCGTGCGCTGGCGCAGGCCATCGAGGTCGAGGGCTTCGAAGTCGTCGGTGTCACGAGCTATGGCGACATGAGCCAGTTCGCACAGCAGCAGAGCCGGGCCAGCGCGTTCATTCTGTCGATCGACGACGAGGAGTTCAGTCTGGGCGAGGACATTGACCCGGTGGTGCTGAACCTGCGCAACTTCATCGACGAGGTGCGGCGCAAGAACGCGGACGTGCCGATCTACATCTACGGCGAGACCAAGACCAGCCGCCACCTGCCCAACGACATCCTGCGCGAGCTGCACGGTTTCATCCACATGTTCGAAGACACGCCGGAGTTCGTGGCGCGTCACATCATCCGCGAGGCCAAGAGCTACCTCGAAGGCATCCAGCCGCCGTTCTTCAAGGCCTTGCTCGACTACGCGGAAGATGGCTCCTACTCCTGGCACTGCCCGGGCCACTCGGGTGGCGTGGCGTTCCTCAAGAGCCCGGTGGGTCAGATGTTCCACCAGTTCTTCGGTGAAAACATGCTGCGCGCCGACGTGTGCAACGCGGTGGAGGAACTGGGCCAGCTGCTGGACCACAACGGCGCGATCGGCGCGAGCGAGCGCAACGCTGCGCGCATTTTCAACGCCGATCACTGCTTCTTCGTCACCAACGGCACGTCCACCTCCAACAAGATGGTGTGGCACCACACCGTGGCGCCTGGCGACGTGGTGGTGGTGGATCGCAACTGCCACAAGTCGATCCTGCACAGTATCATCATGACGGGCGCGATTCCCGTCTTCCTGAAGCCGACGCGCAACCATTACGGCATCATCGGCCCGATTCCGCAGAGTGAGTTCGAGATTGACGCGATCCAGGCCAAGATCCGCGCCAACCCGCTGCTGTCCGGCGTGGACGCCCAGACGGTGAAACCCCGCGTGCTGACGCTCACGCAGTCCACCTACGACGGGGTGCTTTACAACACCGAAGCTATCAAGCAGATGCTGGACGGCTACGTGGCCAACCTGCATTTCGATGAAGCCTGGCTGCCGCACGCCGCCTTCCACCCGTTCTACGGCAACTTCCACGCCATGGGCAAGAAGCGCACCCGACCCATGGAATCGGTGGTGTACGCAACGCAGTCGATCCACAAACTGCTGGCCGGCATCAGCCAGGCCAGCCATGTGCTGGTGCAGGACTCGCAGAACGTCAAGCTGGATCGGCACCTGTTCAACGAGTCGTATCTGATGCACACCAGCACCAGCCCGCAGTACGCGATCATCGCGAGCTGCGACGTGGCCGCCGCCATGATGGAGCCGCCCGGGGGCCGTGCGCTGGTCGAAGAGAGCATCTTCGAAGCGCTCGATTTCCGGCGCGCCATGCGCAAGGTGGAGGCCGAATTCGGTGATGACGACTGGTGGTTCAAGGTCTGGGGCCCCGACGACCTGGCCGACGAGGGCATGGGCGAAACCGGCGACTGGGTGCTCAAGCAGAAAGACGTGTCCCTCAATGGGAAGGACTGGCACGGCTTTGGCGACATGGCGCCGGGCTTCAACATGCTGGACCCGATCAAGGCCACCATCGTCACGCCGGGCCTGAACCTGGATGGGCGCTTCGAAGCCAATGGCATTCCCGCCTCCATCGTCACCAAGTTCCTGGCCGAACATGGTGTGGTGGTGGAGAAGACGGGTCTGTACAGCTTCTTCATCATGTTCACCATCGGCATCACCAAGGGCCGCTGGAACACGCTGCTGACCGCGCTGCAGCAGTTCAAGGACGACTACGCCAAGAACCAGCCGATGTGGCGCATCCTGCCGGAGTTCTGCCAGAAGCATCCTCGCTATGAGCAGATGGGCCTGCGCGACCTGTGCCAGCACGTGCACGAGCTCTATGCACGCTACGACATCGCGCGGCTGACCACCGAGATGTACCTGAGCGACCTGACGCCGGCGATGAAGCCGTCGGACGCGTTTGCCCACATCGCGCAGCGCACCACCGAGCGGGTGCCGATCGATGATCTGGAAGGCCGCATCACGACCAGCCTGGTGACGCCGTACCCGCCGGGTATTCCGCTGCTGATCCCGGGTGAGGTGTTCAACAAGAAGATCGTGGACTACCTCAAGTTCGCACGCGAGTTCAACCTGCAGTGCCCGGGCTTCGAGACCGACATCCACGGCCTTGTGGAAGTGGTGGGCGACGACGGTCGCAAGCACTTCTTCGCTGACTGCGTGAAGGCCTGAGGCCTTCGCGCCCCCGCCTCAGCGCGGTGCGTCGGGACGCACCCGCAGAAAGCTGGCGAAGCGTGGCACACCCTTGGCGCTGACACCCCGGAAGCGGTAGGTCACCCACGCGCCGAGGGCCGGTGGTTGCTCGCGCTGGGCATCCGTGAAGCCCGTGCCCAGGCGAAAGCGCACGCCCTCGGGCGTTTCCACCTGCAGGGCGCCCATGCGCCCGGCGTGCCGTCCTAGGCCCGGCACGTGTCCGACCACACGGGCTTCGGCGTCCTCATGGGTTTTCACCTTGAGCAGGTCGTCGTTGCGCACCGCGCGGTAGGGCGCATCGCCCCGGTGGAGCATCAGCCCTTCACCGCCTTCCTTCACCATGCGGTCGAGCTGGGCCATCAAGGCCGCGTGGCTGGCCACACGCTCCTGCGGCACGGCCCGCACCCAGGGCTGGTCGATGCGCGAGACGAGCCCGTGGTACGCGGCAATGCGGTCGGTGAATGGTCCGGGATGGGCGGGCAGGTCGAACACCATGAAGCGGATGCGGCGCCACGCCTCGTCGTTCGGCGTCTGCTGGCGCACAGTGGACATGGCTTCCTCGAAACGGCCTCGGCCCGCCCAGAGCTCGCCATCCATGGGTTCGGCAGGCCAACCCGCCGTGAACCAGGCGGGCACGGCGAGGGCGTCGCCCCCGCGCGTGCGCAGGCGTTGCCCGTCCCAGTACGCGCGCAGGCCGTCGTACTTTTCGCTGAGCCAATAGGCGTTGACGGGGATGCCGGGGCGGTAGACCCCCGCGAGCATGAGTGCAGGCGGCGGCGCGCCGGTGGCCGAGCGCACCGGCCAGGCCGCAAGCACCAGGGCCGCGCCGAGTCCGGTGAACAGTGCGCGGCGCTGCAGGCCGGGGGCGCTCAGAGCATTGCCTGGCTGTCGCGGCTCACGCCCGTGGTCTGGGCGTAGCCGCCGTCCACGTAGGTGATTTCGGCCGAGACGCCGGAGGCCAGGTCGGACAGGAGGAAGGCCGCGACGTTGCCGACTTCCTCGATGGTGATGTTGCGGCGGATGGGCGCGGCGGAGGCCACCAGGTTGAGGAGCTTGCCGAAGTCCTTGATGCCGCTGGCCGCCAGCGTCTTGATCGGGCCGGCGCTGATGCCGTTGACGCGCATGCCCTTGGGACCGAGCGATTCGGCCAGATAGCGCACCGATGCCTCGAGACTGGCCTTGGCCAGGCCCATGGTGTTGTAGTTGGGCACGGCCCGGATGGCGCCCATGTAGCTCAACGTGAGCAGCGACGCCTTGTCGTTGAGGTAGGGCAGGGCCGCCTTGGCCATGCCGGGGAAGCTGTAGGCGCTGATGTCGTGCGCGATGCGGAACGCCTCGCGGGACAGGCCTTCGAGGAAGTCACCGGTGATGGCCTCGCGCGGTGCAAAACCGATGCTGTGGACGAAGCCGTCGAATTTGGGCCAGGTTTGCGAGAGGTCGGCAAACATCTTGTCGATCTGCGCATCGTCGCTCACGTCGCAGTCGAAGATGAGCCTGGAATTGAAGTCGGCCGCGAACTCGGTGATGCGGTCCTTGAAACGATCACCAACGTAGCTGAACGCCAGCTCGGCGCCCTGTTGGTGGCAGGCTTTGGCAATGCCGTAGGCGATGGACCGGTTGGACAGCACGCCCGTGATCAGCAGTTTCTTGCCAGCGAGAAAACCCATTTTTCAGTCTCCAGAGAAAAATCCTTCAGAATTGTCTCATGCACGTCATCCTCCCCCGTTCTCACAGCCGCCTGCGGGCGCTGTGTGCGGCCATGGTGATGGTGGCATGGAGCACGTCTGGCTGGGCGGCCCACGGGTATGCGCTGTGGGGGGATCTCAAATACGCCGAGGGCTTCTCCCACTTCGACTATGTGAATCCCGAGGCACCCAAAGGCGGGGAGTTGCGGCTGGTGAGCAACCAGCGCCTCTCCACTTTTGACAAATACAACCCCTTCACGCTCAAGGGCTCGCCCCCCGCCTACCTGATCGACTTGTTGTTCGAGCCGCTGCTGGCGGCCCCGATGGACGAGACGGCATCGGGCTACGGTTTGCTGGCGCTGGACGTGGACGTCGCGCCAGATCGGTTGAGCGTTACCTTCCGGCTGCGCCCCGAGGCGCGGTTTCACGATGGCAGCCCGGTGGAGGCGGCCGACGTCAAACACAGTTTCGATACCTTGCGCAGTGCGCAGGCTGCACCGCAGTACGCCAGCGTGCTGGCAGACGTGAAGTCCCTCGAGGTGGTGGACCGGCTCACCGTGCGCTTCCGTTTCCTGCAGCCGAACCAGGAATTGCCTCTGACGGTGGGCTCCATTCCCGTGTTCAGCCGGAAGTGGGGCATGGTGGATGGCAAGCCCAAGCCCTTCGACCAGATCGTGACCGACACGCCGCTGGGCAGCGGACCTTACAAGATTGGCCCGGTGCGTTTCGGCCGCGACATCACCTACGTGCGCGACCCCAACTACTGGGGCAGGAACCTGCCGGTGCGCAAGGGCACAAGCAACTTTGATCGCATCACAGTGCGCATCTACAAGGACAACACGGCGCGGCTTGAAGCATTGAAGGCAGGCGAGTTTGACTTCATGAGCTTTTACTCCGCTGGCGATTGGGCGCGCCGCGTGACGGGCCGCCGTTTCGACCGTGGTGAACTCATCAAGCAGGAGTTCCCGCACCAGCAGCCCTCGGGTTTCCAGAGCTACTTTCTGAACACGCGCCGCCCGCAACTGGCCGACCCGAGGGTGCGCGAGGCGCTGGGCCTGGCGGTGGACTACGACTGGATGAACCGGCAACTGTTCTATAACGGCTATCCGCGTGTGCACGGCCTGTTCGGCAACACCGCATGCGAGGCGAAGGGGCTACCATCGGCGGCTGAGACGGCCTTGCTGGAACGCTGGCGCGGCAAGATTCCGGATGCAGCGTTCGGCGCCATGTATGAACCGCCTACCACGGTGGGAGAGGGTGAGTCGCTGCGCAACAACCTGCGCCGCGCACGGGATCTGCTGTCCGCCGCAGGCTGGACGTATCGCGACGGTGCATTGCGCAACGCCCAGGGGCAGGCCATGGTACTGACCTACCTGGACAGCCGGGAGGGCGGCATTCGCACGCTCGGCCCCTGGATCGCCAATCTGCGCAAGCTGGGTATCGTGCTCCGGTTCACGTCTGTGGACTACGCGCTTTACCAACAGCGCATGGATCGTTACGACTTCGACATCATGACGATGAACGCCCAGGGCACGCACAACCCTGGCCAGGAATTGATGGACATGTTCGGCAGCAAGGCTGCGGACACCGAGGGCGCGTTCAATTTCAGTGGCGTGAAGAGCCCGGCGGTGGACGATCTGTTGCGGCGCATCGTGAGCGCAGGCACGCGCGACGACCTGCTCACAGCCTGCCGTGCGCTGGATCGTGTGATCATGCACAGCCACTACCTGATCCCCCAGTGGACCATGACCGCGCACCGTCTGGTCTACAACGCCTGGCTCACGCAGCACAAATCCCCCATGCCGCCCTACGCCCGGGCAGAGCAGTGGGCCATGGGAACCTGGTGGGCCACACCCTTGCAGCTGGAAGGGCGCAAACCGTGACGGTCTACATCCTGCGCCGGTTGTTGCTCATGATTCCCACGCTGATCGGTGTGGTGGTTCTGACCTTCGTCGTGATCCAGTTTGTGCCGGGCGGGCCAGTTGAGCAGTACATCATGGAGTCGCGCGCGGGCGCGGTGGGCATGGGCGGCGAAGCCGGTGGGGGAACCAGCGCCTACCGCGGTTCACAAGGGGTTGACCCGAAGCGCCTCGAGGAAATCAAGGCGCTCTATGGGTTCGACAAGCCGCCGTTGGAGCGATTGGCGCAGATGCTGGGCCGGTTCGCCCGCTTCGATCTGGGCAACAGCTTTTTCCAGAACAAGTCGGTGTGGGATCTGATCGTCGAGAAGCTTCCCGTGTCGATCAGCCTGGGGCTGTGGACCTTCCTGATCAGTTATGGCGTGGCGGTGCCACTGGGGGTGGCCAAGGCGGTGCGCGCCGGCACAAGATTCGACCTGGTCACAACCCTGTTCGTACTGGTGGGCTACGCCATTCCCGGCTTTGTTCTTGGTGTTGCCCTTCTGGTGGTGTTCGGCGGGCAGCTGCAGTGGTTTCCCTTGCGGGGCCTCACGTCGGCCAATTGGGATGAGCTGAGTTGGGGTGCTCGCATCGTCGACTACCTCTGGCACATCACACTGCCGGTGACCGCCATGGTGCTGGGCAGTTTTGCCGTCACGGCCATGCTGACCAAGAACGCATTTCTTGAGGAGATCCGCAAGCAGTACGTGATGACCGCACGGGCCAAAGGCCTCGGCGAACGACAGGTGCTCTGGAAGCACGTCATGCGTAACGCGCTCATTCCCATCGTTACCGGCTTCCCCGCCGCATTCATAGGCGCCTTTTTCACGGGGGCGTTGCTGATCGAAACGCTTTTCTCTCTGGACGGCCTGGGTTTGCTGAGCTACGAGAGTGTGATCCGGCGCGACTATCCGGTCGTGATGGGCACGTTGTTCTTCTTCACCCTGATCGCCCTGGTCACCAAGCTGATCTCTGATCTTTGCTACGTGTGGGTGGACCCGCGCGTGAAGTTCGACTGATGGCGGCCGCTTCTCTCAGCCCCGGCCGGCGTGCCTGGCGCCGCTTTAAGCGCAACCGGTTGGGCTACTGGAGCCTGGTGATCTTCTGCGTGCTGGTGGTGGCCAGCCTGTTTGCGGAAGTCCTCTCCAACGACCGGCCGTTGGTGGTGCGCTACGAAGGCAAGACGTACTTTCCCATCCTGCAGGATCACCCGGAGACGGTGTTCGGCGGCGACTTCGAGTCGCCCACCGACTATCTCGACCCCTTCATCCGCGAACAGATCACCCGGGGCGACAACTGGGCGCTGTACGCACCGAATCCGTATGGTTCGCAGACCATCAACTACTTCGCGGAACAACCCAACCCATCGGCACCGACCCGAGCCAATTGGTTGGGCACCGACGACCGGGGGCGGGATCTGCTTGCGCAGCTGATCTACGGGTTTCGGGTGAGTGTTCTGTTTGCGCTGGCGCTCACCGCCATCGGGGTGGTGCTGGGTGTCATCACGGGCGCCATTCAGGGCTTTTTCGGTGGCAAGACCGACCTGGCCTTCCAGCGTTTCATCGAGATCTGGAGTTCCATGCCCGAGCTCTACCTTTTGATCATCTTCGCCGCCGTGTTCTCGCCCAGCGTGGGCCTGCTGCTGGTGCTGCTGAGCCTGTTCGGCTGGATGGGCCTGTCGGACTATGTGCGCGCCGAATTCCTGCGCAACCGCCAGCTGGACTACGTGCGTGCCGCACGAGCGATGGGGTTGTCCAACTGGCAGATCATGTGGCGCCACATCCTGCCCAACAGCCTGACGCCCGTGGTGACTTTTCTTCCATTCCGGATGAGCGCGGCCATCCTGGCGCTGACTTCGCTCGATTTTCTCGGGCTCGGGGTGCCGCCAGGTACCCCATCGCTGGGTGAGTTGCTCAACCAGGGCAAGACCAGCATCGACGCATGGTGGATCTCGCTCTCCACCTTCGCCGTCCTGGTGATCACGCTGCTGTTGCTCACGTTCATGGGCGACGCGCTGCGCGACGCGCTCGATCCGAGGAAGCAGGATGTCTGAGGCCTTGCTCGATGTGAAGAACCTGCGGGTGGCCTTTGCCGGCCAGCCGGTGGTGCATGGCATCGATTTTTCGATCGCGCCGGGGGAAAAGCTGGCGCTGGTGGGCGAGTCGGGTTCGGGCAAGACCGTATCGGCGCTGTCCCTGCTGCGGCTGGTGGTCAACGCCGAGGTCACAGGCCAGGCGCTGCTGGGCGGTCGAGACCTGCTGGCCCTGACCGAGCGCGAACTGCGTGGTGTGCGCGGCGGCGACGTGGCAGTGATCTTCCAGGAGCCCATGACCGCGCTGAATCCGCTCTACAGCGTGGGCAACCAGATCGCCGAGGTGCTCCAGCTCAAGCGCGGCCTGACCGCCCGGCAGGCGTCTGCCGGCGTGGTGGAGTTGCTGGCGTCCACCGGCATTCCCGAACCTGCGCGCCGCGCCAGGGCATACCCTCATCAGCTCAGTGGTGGGCAGCGCCAGCGCGCCATGATTGCCATGGCGCTGGCGAGCCAGCCCAGGCTGCTGATCGCCGACGAACCCACCACCGCGCTCGATGTCAGCCTGCGCGTCCAGATCCTGGACCTGTTGTCCGACCTGCAGCGACAGCATGGCATGGCGGTGCTCCTCATCACACACGACCTCAACCTCGTGCGCCGCTTCGCCGATCGCGTGGCGGTGATGGAGCGCGGGCATCTGGTGGAGCAGGGCGCGGTGACCCGGGTTTTTGAGGCGCCAGAGCACCGCTATACCCGCAAGCTGCTGGAGAGCCGGCCGGAACGGGATGTGGCCGAACCCGCGGCTCCTGGAGAAATGGCGACCGTCATGAAGGCCGAAGGATTGCGCGTGACCTATCCGGTGAGCCTTCCCGGCTTCAAGGGTTGGTTCAGAAAGGGCGAATTCGTGGCCGTGCAGGGCGTGGACATGACCATCGTGCCAGCCCAGACGCTGGGCATCATCGGCGAGTCCGGCTCAGGCAAGTCCACTCTGGCGCTCGCCGCGCTGGGCCTGATGCCGCACCAGGGCCGGCTGGAGGTGGCAGGCACCGATTGGGCTCAGGCCCGCAAGGCCGGGCGCGACAGGGCGCTTCGGCAGCGCGTCCAGGTCGTCTTCCAGGACCCTTTCTCATCGCTCTCACCCCGCATGACAGTGGAGCAGATCGTGGGAGAAGGCCTCCAGGTTCACCAGCCCCACCTCACGGCCGCCCAGCGGCGCGACCGCGTGGTGGCGGCGCTGGCCGACGTGGGTCTGATCAACGACACCGGCAGTGGCGCTGATTGGCTGCAGCGCTACCCGCATGAGTTCTCCGGCGGCCAGCGACAGCGCCTGGCGATCGCGCGCGCGCTCATCGTCGATCCGCAGTTGCTGGTGCTGGACGAGCCCACCAGTGCACTCGACGTGACGGTTCAGAAGCAGGTTCTGGCATTGCTGCAGCGGCTGCAACGCGAACGGGGACTGAGCTATCTGCTGATCACCCATGACGTGGACGTGATTCGCGCCATGGCCCACGAGGTCGTCGTGATGAAAGACGGTGCGGTGGTCGAAGCCGGTGCGGTGGACCGGGTGCTGCGGGCGCCCGAGCACCCGTACACCCGAATGCTGGTGCAGGCGGCCGCGTGAATCGATGGCGTTTGATCTGCGTCAGTGCGGCTGCCCGGTCTGGGCGCTAAAAAGCCCGCATGGGCGTCGAGCGCACCGCAATCCCTCCCGTCAACCTGTATTCGCCTCTGCGCTGGCTCGCCAGGGGCTGGACCGATCTGCGCCGCAACCCCCTGCCGGGCCTGTTTCATGGCCTGCTCATCACCGCATTCGGCGCCGCGCTCCTCTGGACGGTGGGTGACCGCTTCTGGTTGCTGGCCGGCGCGTTTTCCGGTTTTCTCATCGTGGCGCCCGTTCTGGCGACGGGGCTTTATGAGGTCAGTCGCCATCTGGCGCGCGGCCAGCGGATCGGCTTGCCCAAGGTGTGGCGGCTCTGGCGATCGGGCGATACCAGGCTCGTCCGATTCGGTTTGTTGCTGGCGTTGGCTGGCACCGGCTGGGTGCTGACCTCGGCAGCGCTGATCACACTGTGGTCTCCTGATCCCATACGGAACCCGCTGGATTTTCTGCACCACGTCGTGCTGGTGCGCCGGGTCGGCCTGTTCGAGGCCTGGCTGGTGCTCGGCGCGCTGCTGGCAGCCCCGGTGTTTGCATCCACCGTGGTGGCGCTGCCGATGTTGGTGGACCAGCCTGTGTCGGTCCGTACCGCCGTGTTCCGGAGTTGGCGGGCGGTGTCCGCGCACCCCGGCCCGGCCACGCTCTGGGCGGTGCTGATCGCGTTGCTGGCTGGTCTGGGCATGGCGTCACTGCTGCTGGGTCTGGTCGTGCTGATTCCTCTGATCGGCCATGCCAGCTGGCATGCCTACCGCGACCTGACAGGCGGGGACGGGCAGGGCTGAGCCATGGAATCGACCGTCCTGGGCTTCACCGAGGGCCAGATTGCCCATTTCGGGCTGACTTTCGGTGTGGGCGCGTTCATTCTCTACATGCTCTTCATCGTGCTGAACCTGGCCCGTGAATCCAGAGCCGGGAAATTTGGTACTTTCGTTCTGTTTCTTGTGCTGTCATTCGGCATGTTGGGGTTTCTGGCCAAGAACCTGATTCAGTGGGTGCTAGGCATGTAGCACGGTTGCCAGTGCGAGCCAGTAAGCGTTACAATACTGGCTTCACGACCAGATGGGCGGGTAACTACCGGCCCTTTTTTTTTGGCCGAACGCTTTTCGCCCTACGGATACTCCCCAGGGCAGGAATCTGGGCAGACACCACACGCAATGGCTTGGCAAGACACCGTAGAACAGACCGTTACCGGGTTCGGTTTTGAGCTGGTGGAGCTTGAACGCTCCGCCGGCGGTCTGCTGCGCGTCACCATCGACTGGCCGTGGCAGGTGCCCGAAGAAGGCCAGCCCATGCCCGCCGAACGCTTTGTGACGGTGGAGGATTGCGAGAAGGTCACGCGGCAGTTGCAGTACCTGCTGGAAGTTGAAGGACTGGAATACCGGCGGCTCGAAGTGGGTTCGCCGGGCATCGACCGCCCGCTCAAGCGCGAGATCGACTACGTGCGCTTCGAGGGGCAGGTGGTGGATCTGACCTTGAAGGCGCCGATTGGTGTCACAGGTACCGATGTGGCGGCCAACCGCAAGAAGTTTCGCGGCACGCTGGAGCGCGCCGCCGATGGTGTTCAGTGGCAGGTGGTCTGGAGCGATGCGCCGGAACCCAAGCCTGGCCAGCGTGTGAGCAAGAAGCGCGTGCCGGCACCGCTGCAGGCGCTGGCATTTTCGCTGGCCGACGTCCAGCAGGCGCGGCTTGCGCCGATCGTGAATTTCAAGGGCCGCCAGGCCCCGGGCGCAGCCGCTGCGCCCAGTGAGGAATGAGAGAAAACGTTGTGATTACGGACAAGCTATTCGGAAAGGTGGGCGAGTGAAATGAACCGCGAAATGTTGATGCTGATCGATGCGATCTCACGCGAGAAGAACGTCGAGCGCGACGTGGTGCTGGGTGCCGTGGAACTCGCGTTGGCCTCCGCCACCAAGAAACTCTACAAGGGCGATGTGGACATCCGCGTCGCCATGGATCCGGATACCGGCGCCTACGAAACCTTCCGCCGCTGGCTGGTCGTGCCCGATGAGGCTGGCCTTCAGAACCCCGATGCCGAAGAGATGCTCAGCGACGCACGCGAAGAGCTGGCCGACATCGAGGAGGGCGACTACATCGAGAAGCCGGTGGAGAGCGTGCCGATCGGCCGCATCGGTGCCATGGCGGCCAAGCAGGTGATCCTCCAGAAGATCCGCGACGCCGAGCGCGAGATGCTGCTCAACGATTTCATGTCGCGTGGCGACAAGATCTTCGTCGGTACCGTCAAGCGCATGGACAAGGGTGATCTGATCGTCGAGAGCGGCCGTGTCGAAGGCCGCCTCAAGCGTGGCGAGATGATCCCCAAGGAGAACTTCCGCACGGGCGATCGTGTGCGCGCCATGATCATGGAAGTCGATCTCACGCTGCGGGGCGCCCCCATCCTGCTGTCGCGCTCGGCACCGTCCTTCATGATCGAGCTCTTCCGCCAGGAAGTGCCCGAGATCGAGCAAGGTCTGCTCGAGATCAAGTCCTGCGCCCGGGACCCGGGCTCGCGCGCCAAGATCGCGGTGCACAGCTTCGACAAGCGCATCGACCCCATCGGCACCTGTGTCGGCGTGCGCGGCTCGCGCGTCAATGGCGTGACCAATGAGCTCGCTGGCGAGCGCGTGGACATCGTTCTGTGGTCGGAAGATCCTGCGCAATTCGTCATCGGCGCGCTGGCGCCGGCCAACGTGGTTTCCATCGTGGTGGACGAAGAACGTCACGCCATGGACGTGGTGGTCGACGAAGAGAACCTCGCCATCGCCATCGGCCGTGGGGGGCAGAACGTGCGCCTGGCCTCGGAATTGACCGGCTGGCGCATCAACATCATGACGGCCGACGAGTCGGCGCAGAAGCAGGCCGAAGAGGCCGACGGCATCCGCAAGGTGTTCATGGCCAAGCTGGACGTGGACCAGGAAATCGCCGACATCCTGATCGAGGAAGGCTTCACCAGCCTCGAGGAAGTGGCCTATGTGCCGCTGCAGGAAATGCTTGAGATCGAGGCCTTCGACGAAGACACCGTCAACGAGCTGCGCACGCGCGCCAAGGACGCTCTGCTGACGATGGAAATCGCCCGCGAGGAGAGCGTCGAGGAAGTCTCGCAGAACCTGCGAGACCTGGCTGGCGTCACCCCTGAACTGATTGCAAAGTTGGCCGACAGCGGTGTGCATACCCGCGACGAACTGGCCGACCTCGCAACCGACGAACTCACCGACATCACCGGCCAGACGCCTGAAGAGGCCACGGCGCTGATCATGCTGGCACGCGCTCACTGGTTCACCGGTGACGAAGCGCAATCCACCAACTGACCAGCGGAGGCCCGAGCGGAGAAGAGAACCCATGACAAGTACCACCGTCGCCGAATTTGCGGCCGAGCTGAACAAACCCACTTCCGTCCTGCTGGAGCAACTCACAGCGGCCGGGGTGCCCAAGACCTCCGGGACCGATGCGGTCACCGAATCCGACAAGCAGTCGCTGCTCGGCCATCTGAAGGCCAGCCACGGCACGGTCGGTGGTGAGCGCAAGAAGATCACCCTTGTCAAGAAATCGACCTCTGAAATCAAGCAGGCCGATGCGACCGGGCGCGCCCGCACCATCCAGGTGGAAGTGCGGAAGAAGCGCACCTTCATCAAGCGCGACGACGATGTCGCCGTGCCGGAAGCCGCAGCCGAAACTGCACCGGCGGTGGACACCGAGGAATTGGCCCGACGCGAGGAAGACGCGCGCCGCCAGGCCGAGCTGCTGCGCCGCCAGGAAGAAGAACTGACGCAAAAGCGCCAGGCCCGTGAAGCCGAAGAGGCCCGCCAGGCCAAGGCCGAACAGGAGCGCCAGGCGGCCGAGGCAGCGGAAGCTGCGGCCCGTGCCGCTGCAGAAGCCGCCGCACCGAGCGCGGCGGAGGAAGCCGCTGCCGCCAAAGCCGACAAGGACGCCAAGGCGAAAGCCAGCGCCCTTGAGCGTGAGTCTGCTGCGCGCGTGATTGCCGACAAGAATGCAGAAGCCAAGAAGGCCGAAGAGGCACGCGCCCAGGACCTGCTGGAGCGTCGCCGCAAGGCCGAAGCCGAGGCCGCCAACATCCGCGCGATGATGTCCGCCCCCGCCAAGACGCTGGTGGCCAAGAAGCCCGAACCGGCACCGACCGCCGACAAGGCTGGCATCAAGGGCACGCTGCACAAGCCAGCGGGTACGCCCGCCAAGGCCCCGGCCGCTGCGGGCACCCCTGCGGCACCGGGCACTGGCGGTGGTGCAGGCAAGAAGGAGGTCAAGTCCGAGAACCTGTCCTCCACCTGGAAAGACGACGCGGCCAAGAAGAAGGAAATCAAGACGCGCGGCGACACCAGTGCCGGGCGTTCCAACTGGCGCGGAGGCCCGCGTGGCCGCCGCAACGACCGTGATGCGCGCGATGCCGGCCCGAGCAGCTTCGTGGCACCGACCGAGTTCAAGTCCATCGAGGTGCACGTGCCCGAGACCATCACGGTGGCCGAGCTCGCGCACAAGATGAGCCTGAAGTCCTCGGAAGTCATCAAGCAGCTGATGAAGCTGGGCCAGATGGTCACGATCAACCAGCCGCTGGACCAGGACACCGCCATGATCGTGGTGGAAGAACTGGGCCACAAAGCCATCGTTGCTGCGCTGGACGATCCCGAAGCCTTCACCGAGGAAGAAGCCGGTCACCAGAACGCCGAGGCCATGCCTCGCGCGCCGGTGGTCACCGTCATGGGTCACGTCGACCACGGCAAGACCTCGCTGCTGGACTACATCCGGCGCGCCAAGGTGGCCGCGGGCGAGGCTGGCGGTATCACGCAGCACATCGGGGCTTATCACGTGGAAACCCCGCGCGGCATGATCTCCTTCCTCGACACCCCGGGTCACGAGGCGTTCACGGCCATGCGTGCCCGTGGTGCCCAGGCCACCGACATCGTGATCCTGGTCTGTGCGGCCGACGACGGCGTCATGCCCCAGACCAAGGAAGCCATCAAGCACGCGAAGGCGGCGGGTGTGCCCATGGTGGTGGCGCTGACCAAGATCGACAAGCCGGGCATCAACCTCGAAAAGGTGCGCTCCGAGCTGATCGCGGAAGAGGTCGTGCCCGAGGAGTTCGGTGGCGACACGCCGTTCGTGGGCGTCTCGGCCAAGACCGGCGAGGGCGTGGATTCGCTGCTCGAGCACGTGCTGCTGCAGGCCGAAGTGCTGGAACTCAAAGCGCCTGTCGATGCCATGGCCAAGGGTCTCGTGATCGAAGCCCGCCTGGACAAGGGCCGCGGTGCCGTGGCCACGGTGCTCGTGCAGAGCGGCACGCTCAAGACAGGCGATGTGATCCTGGTGGGCCAGACCTCTGGCCGCGTGCGTGCGATGCTGGACGAGAACGGCAAGCCGATCAAGGCGGCCGGCCCGTCGATTCCGGTTGAAATCCAGGGCCTGTCCGAAGTGCCTCAGGCGGGTGACGACTTCATGGTGCTCACCGACGAACGCCGTGCCCGTGAGATCGCGACCTACCGCGCTGGCAAGTTCCGCAACACCAAGCTGGCCAAGCAGCAGGCCGCCAAGCTGGAGAACATGTTCTCCGACATGACGGCGGGCGAGGTCAAGCTGCTGCCGATCATTGTCAAGGCCGACGTGCAGGGTTCGCAGGAAGCGCTGTCCGCCTCACTGCTCAAGCTGTCGACCGAAGAGGTCAAGGTGCAGCTCGTGTTTGCCGGTGTGGGTGGTATCAGCGAGTCCGACGTCAACCTGGCCATCGCTTCCAAGGCGGTGATCATCGGTTTCAATGTGCGCGCCGATGTGGGTGCGCGCAAGCTGGCCGAAGGCAACGATGTCGACCTGCGCTACTACAACATCATCTATGACGCCGTGGACGACCTGAAGGCCGCCATGTCCGGCATGCTCGCTCCCGAAAAGCGCGAGGAAGTCATCGGCTCGGCCGAGATTCGCACCGTGTTCGTGGCCTCCAAGATCGGTACGGTCGCGGGCTGTATGGTCACCTCCGGTCAGGTCACGCGCAACGCGCATTTCCGCCTGCTGCGCGACAACGTGGTGGTGTATACGGGCGAGATCGACTCGCTCAAGCGCCTCAAGGACGACGTGCGCGAGGTCAAGGAAGGCTTCGAGTGCGGTATCAAGCTGAAGAACTACAACGACATCAAGGAAGGCGACCAGCTCGAATTCTTCGAAGTCAAGGAAGTGGCTCGGACGCTGTAATCGACCGGGAATCCTCATGCCCCGCAAGGCTTCATCCACCCCGAACCGCGGTTTCCGCGTGGCCGACCAGATCCAGCGCGATCTGGCCGAGCTGATTGCGCGCGAGCTCAAGGATCCGAGGGTCGGCATGGTCACGCTGAACGCGGTCGAAGTCACACCGGACTACGCACACGCCAAGGTGTTTTTCAGCCTGCTCACCGGCAACCCCGACGAGACCCTGGAAGGTCTCAACGCGGCGGCCGGTTTCCTGCGCAACGGCCTGTTCAAGCGCCTGCACATCCACACGGTGCCGACGCTGCACTTCGTGTTCGACCGCACCACCGAGCGCGCGGCCGACATGAATGCCCTGATTTCCAAGGCCGTCGCTTCGCGTTCCAAGGACGAGGACTGAAGATGCACGCGCCACGCACCAGGGTGCAACGGCGCCCTGTGCATGGGGTGCTGTTGCTCGACAAGCCGCTGGGTCTTTCCAGCAATCAGGCCTTGCAGAAGGCCAAGTGGCTGTTGCGCGCCGAGAAAGCGGGCCACACCGGCACGCTCGATCCTTTGGCCAGTGGCGTCTTGCCGTTGTGCTTCGGTGCCGCCACGAAGTTCAGCCAGCTTCATCTGGACGCAGACAAGACCTACGAAACCACAGTGCGGCTCGGCGTGAAGACGAGCACCGGCGATGCCGAAGGCGATGTGATCCAGTCGCGCCCCGTGGAATGCTCGGTGGGGCAGGTGGTCGAGGTCCTGGACCGGTTCATGGGTCCGATCGAACAGATCCCACCGATGCACAGCGCGCTGAAGAAGGACGGCAAGGCGCTGTACGAATACGCGCGTGACGGTGAGACCGTGGAGCGAGAGCCCCGCCGTGTCGTCATCCACGACCTCGAACTGCTGGACATGCAGTTGCAGGGCGACAGCCCCGAGCTTCGCCTGCGGGTGCGGTGCAGCAAGGGCACCTACATCCGCACGCTGGGCGAGGACATCGGTGATGCCCTGGGCTGCGGTGGTCACCTCACCATGCTGCGCCGGACCGCCACGGGGCCATTCGATGTGTCGCAATGCATCGGCCTGGATGCCCTGGAGGCACTGAGCGCAGAAGAACGCACGGACCCGTTGCTGCCGGTGCAGACGCTGCTCCAGGGTCACGAAGCCGTCACACTGGATGCCGACCATGCCGGGCGTTTCCTGAGCGGCCTGCGCCGACGTGGCGACTGGGCCGACAGCCCACGTGTGGCGGTGTTCGGCCCGCCGCCGGCAGACCACCCGGCCGTTGCGTCCTCCCTGTCTCCCGTGTTGCTGGGCAGCGCCCACACCATGGCCGGCGAACTGATCCCGGGGCGACTGCTGAGCCCCATCGAAATACAGCAAATCCTGGAAACCTCACCGGAACTCTCATCATGAGCAAACAAATCCGCAACATCGCCATCATTGCCCACGTCGACCATGGCAAGACCACCATGGTGGACCAGCTGCTGCGCCAGTCAGGCACTTTTGCCGAGCACGAGAAGGTGGTCGACACCGTGATGGACAACAACGCCATCGAACGCGAACGCGGCATCACCATCCTGGCGAAGAACTGCGCGGTGAGCTGGCAGGGCACGCACATCAACATCGTCGACACCCCGGGCCACGCGGACTTCGGCGGTGAGGTCGAGCGCGCGCTGTCCATGGTGGACAGTGTGGTGCTGCTGATCGATGCGCAGGAAGGCCCAATGCCGCAGACGCGCTTCGTGACGAAGAAGGCGCTGGCCCTGGGCCTGCGCCCCATCCTGGTGGTCAACAAGGTCGACAAGCCCGGTGCGAACCCGGACAAGGTGGTCAATGCCGCTTTCGACCTGTTCGACAAGCTGGGTGCGACGGACGAGCAGCTCGACTTCCCCGTGGTGTACGCCTCGGGCATCAACGGCTGGACCTCGCTGGAAGAGGGCGCTCCAGGCGAGCAATGGGGCCCCGACATGTCGGCCCTCTTCAACACCATCCTCAAGCACGTGCCGGCCAACTCCGGCGATCCGTCGGCACCGCTGCAGCTGCAGATCTCCGCGCTGGATTACTCCAGCTTCGTCGGCCGCATCGGTGTGGGCCGCATCAGCCAGGGCACCATCAAGCCCATGCAGGACGTGCTGGTCATGGAAGGACCTGACGGCAAGACCGTCAAGGGCCGTGTCAACCAGGTGCTGACGTTCCAGGGTCTGGACCGCATGCAGACGCCGCTGGCGGGTCCCGGCGACATCGTGTTGATCAACGGCATCGAGGACATCGGCATAGGCGTGACCGTGACCGATCCGGCCAATCCCTCGCCGCTGCCCATGCTGAAGGTGGACGAGCCCACGCTGACGATGAACTTCTGCGTGAACACCTCGCCGCTGGCGGGCCGCGAAGGCAAGTTCGTGACCAGCCGCCAGATCTGGGACCGCCTGCAGAAGGAACTGCAGCACAACGTGGCCCTGCGCGTGAAGGAAACCGACGAGGACGGCATTTTCGAAGTGGCGGGCCGCGGTGAACTGCACCTGACCATCCTGCTCGAGAACATGCGCCGTGAAGGCTACGAACTCGCCGTGTCCAAGCCCCGTGTGGTGTTCAAGGACGTCGATGGCGAGAAGCACGAGCCGATCGAGCTGGTGACCGCCGATATCGAAGAAGGCCACCAGGGTGGCGTGATGCAGGCACTGGGCGAGCGCAAGGGTGAGCTGGTGAACATGGAGCCCGACGGCCGTGGCCGTGTGCGTCTGGAGTACCGCATTCCTGCGCGTGGCCTGATCGGCTTCACCAACGAGTTCCTGAACCTCACGCGCGGCTCGGGCCTCATCTCCAACATCTTCGACGGCTACGAGCCGCACCGTGGCGACATCGGTGGCCGCAAGAACGGCGTGCTGATCTCCATGGACGATGGTGAGATCTTCACCTATGCGCTGGGCAAGCTCGACGACCGCGGCCGCATGTTCGTCAAGGCGAACGACCCGGTGTACGAAGGCATGATCGTCGGCATCCACAGCCGCGACAACGACCTGGTGGTGAACGCCACCCGCACCAAGCAGCTCACCAACTTCCGCGTGAGCGGCAAGGAAGACGCGATCAAGATCACGCCGCCGATCGACCTCACGCTGGAGTACGGCGTCGAGTTCATCGAGGACGACGAGCTGGTCGAGATCACGCCCAAGAGCGTGCGTCTGCGCAAGCGGCATCTGAAGGAGCATGAGCGCAAGCGCGCCAGCCGCGAAAGCTGATGCTTGTTCACAGGCCGCTGTCCTCCGGGACGCGGCCTTTTTATCGACCCGGTTTATGTCCTTTCGTGCCCTCGGCCGCCTGACACACACCCAGGCCGTCCTCCTGATGGTCGTGGTGACCCTGATGTGGTCCATCGCGGGCGTGGTGTCGCGCCAGCTCGAATCGGCCGCCCGTTTCGAGGTGACCTTCTGGCGCAGCGCGTTCACCACGCTTTCTCTGCTGGTCATCCTGCCGTGGTGGCGCTCCGCTGATCGCGCGGCCGGGCTGATCACGGTCGATCCCCGGCAGGGCGTGATCGAGCGCCACTGGGGCGTGCTGCCGCGTTCGCGGGCATTCTGGATCTCCGGCGTGTGCTGGAGCGTGATGTTCACCGCCTTCATGCTGGCACTGACGTTCACCACGGTGGCCAACGTGCTGATCATCATGTCGGTGGGCCCGCTCTTCACCGCGCTGGTGGCTCGTGTTGCCATCGGCCAGCAACTCGCATTGCGCACGTGGCTGGCCATCGTGGCCGCCGGTGCCGGCATCGTCTACATGTACGGCAGCCAGTTCCTGCAGGCTTTCAGTGACCCCGCGCTGCAGACGGGTGGGCTGGTGGTGGGCTCGCTCGTGGCGTTGTGCGTACCGGTGGCCGCTGCCGTCAACTGGACTGTGGTGCAACGCGGTCAGACCCATGGCGAAAAGATCGATCTCGTGCCGTCCGTGCTGCTCGGTGGCATTCTCTCCTCGCTTGCGACCCTGCCCCTCGCGTTGCCTTTCGACGCCACCGGGGCGGACATTGCCTGGCTCGCGCTGCTGGGCCTGGTGCAACTGGCCATTCCCTGCGCGCTGGCCGTGGTCTGTGCCCGTTCGCTGAAAGCGCCGGAAGTGTCTCTCCTCGCACTGCTCGAAGTGATTTTTGGCATCCTGCTGGCCTGGCTGGGTGCCGGAGAGCGGCCGGGTGCCGAGGTGTTGACCGGTGGCTCGGTCGTGATTGGCGCCCTGGTGCTCAATGAGTTGCTGGGCTGGCATTCACGCACTGGCACGCCCCGCATACAGACCGTGGACAAGCAAGCACAATGACCGACTGAAACGGAACAACACCATGACCTCCATCGCATCGGAAACCCATGTCATTGCCGAACTACGAGGGCGCGTGGGGTGCATCACGCTGAACCGGCCCAAGGCGCTCAACGCGCTGTCGCTGGACATGATCCGCAGCCTCACGCAGACGCTGCAAGCCTGGAAAGACGATGATTCGGTGCTTGCCGTGGCGATCCGTGGCGTCAACAAGGAGGGACCGTTCGGGTCGTTCTGCGCGGGCGGGGACATTCGCTTCTTCCACCAGGCCGCACTGGCGGGGGACGAGGCGCTGGAAGCCTTCTTCACAGAGGAGTACGCGCTCAACCACCTCATCCACACCTATCCCAAACCGTACATCGCATTGATGGATGGGATCGTGATGGGGGGCGGCATGGGCATCAGCCAGGGGGCCAGTCTGCGCATCATCACCGAGCGCAGTAAGCTGGCCATGCCCGAAACCAACATCGGCCTTTTCCCCGACGTGGGGGGTGGCTACTTCCTGAGCCGTTGTGCGGGCCGCCTGGGCGAATACCTGGCGCTCACCGGCCGGGTGCTGGTGGGCCGCGAAGCCATCACGGCAGGTCTCGCCGATGGCTTCATCGACTCCTCCCGGTTGCCTGGTCTCTGGAATTCACTGGAGCGCACGCCGTTCGAGAACGGTGCCTCGGTCGAGCGCTGGTGCGCAAGCCACCTCAACACCGTGGCGCCGCCGGCACCCTGGCCGTCGAAAGAGGTCGACCGCATCTTCGGCCTGCCCGATGTGCCGCAGATCATGACCGCGCTGGCCGCCACCGACAGCGACTGGGCACGCGAAACCGCCGCCACGCTGCGTCAGCGCTCGCCGCTGATGCTGCATGTGGTGCTGGAGCAGATCCGGCGCGCGCGCGTCATGGGCCTGGCCGAAGACCTGCGCATGGAGCGCGACATGGTGCACCGCTGCTTCCATCTGTGCCCTGGCGCTGACAGCGAAACGGTTGAGGGCATCCGTGCCCTGGCGGTCGACAAGGACCATGCGCCGCGCTGGAATCCGGCGCGCATCGAAGACGTGATACCGGCCCAGGTGGCGGCTTTCTTTGAAAGCCCCTGGGCGGCCGATGCACATCCGTTGCGGCACCTCGGCTGACGTCAGCTACAGCTGCTGGTACACAGTCTCGGCCAGAGACAGGAGTGCGTCCCGGCTCAACGGGCCACTCAGCGCATAGCCGAAACCCTGGTCAACCCAATAGAAACCCGGCACGGGGCCGCCTTCCGTGAAGCGGAAGGCGGTTTCCTGTCCGGCCCCTGTCGGATCGCTGGGGGCCAGGGCGCCGAGGTACAGGGTGATGCGAACGCCCTGGGCGTTCTGGAACATGAATTGCGCGCGCGCGCCGGCATCGCCGGGCAAAAGGCGACCACCGACCAGCTCATAGCCCAACGGGTCCAGGCGCGGCACCTTGAGGGACTTGCCGGTGCGCCGCGAGAGCCACTGCACAAGGTGGTCCTGCTCTCCGGCACCCACTTCCACGGGGTGACGCTTCTCCGGTGAATAGACGGCGTGCGCCACGGCGGCATCGCGGGCGAAGGCGGGCAGGGTGGCCAACGGAGCTCCTTGAAGCACCCGGCCTGCAGGCCACTCCTGGTTCGACAAGCGGCCCACGCCAAAAGCCAGGACGATGCCTGCCGCGATTCCCCCCCAGCGCCACCAGTTCGACACGCGGGCTTTCGCATCGCCGACGCGGTCCGCGGCTTCCTGCAAGGGATGCGGTACCGGTTCCTGCAGCACGCCGGCGTGCAGCTGCCGGATGGCATTGCGCTGGCGCTGCCACTGCGCCAGGCGCTCGCGGCCGTTCGCGTCGCCAAGCAGTCGCTGTTGCAGGGCATCCCGTTCGGCACCGTGTACCTCGCCGTCAATCAGGCGGTTGATCTCGGCATCGGTCAGGGGTTGGGCGGCGGGGGTGTCCATGTTCTTGCGGGCGGGCCTATTTCATCCGCCTCAGGTGGGTGGGGGCATCGGCATCGGGCAGCACGCTGTGCGTCGATGCGTTCAGGAGCGCCTGCAGTCGCGTCCGGGCGCGTGAAAGCCTGGACATGACGGTGCCGATCGGGCAGCCCGTGATGCGGGCCACCTGTTCGTAGCTCATGTCCTCCAGGCTCACGAGCAACAGCACCACGCGCTGCTCCTCGGGCAGGCGCAGCAGGCAACGTTGCAGGTCCAAGACCAGGTCCTGGGCGCTGTCGGGCGCGACAAGTTCCGCGACCACGTCGTCCGGGTACACCACCACGCCGCGGCCTTCGCGGCGCTGTGCCTGGCGAAGGCCGCTGGCATACAGGTTGTGCATGAGAGTGAACAACCAGGCCCGCAGGTCCGTCCCTGCCGTCCAGAGCCGCCACTTGGCGCAGGCCCGCTCCAGTGTGTCCTGCACGAGGTCATCGGCGGCCCAGGGATCGCCCGTCAACGCACGCGCGTAGCGGCGCAAACCGGGAATCTGGTCGATCAGCTCGGATCGCTTCATCGTGGAGCGCAGTTGGACCTGGAATGCGGGATCGTTCAGGGCCTGGCGACGCGCCAGACGTTGTTGAAGCCGTCACCCGTCTTGTCGCCGGGCTTGGTGTCCTTGGCCCAGTAGTACAGCGGCTTGCCTCTCAGCGCCCACTGCTTCTGTCCGTCGTCGCGCGTGATGACCGTGTAGTCGCCGCCATCCTTGTCGCCACCTGAGGCCATCAACGGCGGCCAGTTGGTGGCGCAGGGGCCATTGCAGACCGACTTGCCGCTGCCCGCCACATCGCGGTCAAAGGTGTAAAGGGTCATGCGGTTGGGGCCGACCAGCACACCTTCGCTGGCCATGGCCGGCGTGGGTGAGGACGACATCGAGGCGCATCCACCGAGCAAGGCTCCAGCCAGCGTGACGGCGATCGGGAATTTCATCATGGCGTTCTCCATTGGGGTTGAGGGCAGAAGGGTTCTGCATCGGAATGAACGCCAGCGCGCACGGGTTTATTCCCGTGGCGCGGAAAATTTCTTCAGCGGCTGCGCGACTTCATCGCGCGCTCGACTTCCCGCTTGCCCTCGCGGTCCTTGATCGTGTCGCGCTTGTCGTGCTCGGCCTTGCCCCTGCCCAGCGCGATCTCGCATTTCACCTTGCCGGTCTTCCAGTGCAGGTTGAGCGGCACGAGGGCATAACCCTTCTGCTCCACCTTGCCGACCAGGCGGCGGATCTGCTCCTTGTGCAGCAGCAGCTTCTTGGTGCGCACGGCGTCAGGACTGACGTGGCTGGAAGCGGTGTGCAGCGGGTTGATCTGGCATCCGATGAGGAACATCTCTCCCTCCCGGATCACCACATAGCCGTCCGTGAGCTGCACCTTGCCTTCGCGCAGTGCCTTGACTTCCCATCCCTCCAGCACCATGCCGGCCTCATACCGTTCTTCGATCGCATAGTTGAAGAGCGCCTTGCGGTTTTCAGCAATGCGGCTGTCGACGCCTTTGGTGGAGGGTGTTTTGTTGCTTGTGGTGGCCATGCAGCGGAAAGTGAGGCCGTTTCAGGCCAATACAATGAACCGGATTGTATGAAAACCATTCACAAGTCCGTTCTGCTATGGCATAGCGCGCCCGAGATGTTCGCGCTGGTGACCGACATCGAGCGCTACCCGCAATTCCTGCCGTGGTGCGACCAGGGCGAAGTGCTGGAACATGATGGCAACGGCATGGTGGCGCGTGTGGGCATGGCCATCAGCGGCCTGCGGCAGAGTTTCACCACCCGCAACACCCATGTGGCCGACCGCCAGGTCCTCATGAAGCTGGTGGACGGGCCATTCTCCAGCCTGGACGGCGTCTGGGAGTTCACCCCTCTGGGGGACGGTGCGCAGCGCGCCTGCAAGGTGGACTTCAAATTGACCTATGGTTTCGCCAGCACGGCGCTGGCCGCGCTGGTCGGCCCGGTGTTCGACAAGATCGCGGGCAGTCTTGTGGACGCCTTTGTCAAGCGTGCCGACCAGGTTTACGGCGCCGACTGAGCCGGCAATGAAGATCACCCTGATGCATGCGCCTGCGCCACGCGAGGTGGTGGAGGACGTGCTGGACATCCCCGAAGGGACCACGCTGGGCGAAGCACTGCAGCAGGCGGGCTGGCTGCAGCGCTTTCCCGATATCCAGTCCGGTTCGCTGGCCACGGGCATCTGGGGCCGCAAGGCCGGGTGGGACTGGGTGTTGCGCGAGGGCGACCGCGTGGAGGTGGTGCGCGGCTTGCGTGTGGATCCGAAAGTGGCGCGCCGTGAGCGCTTCAAAGGGCAGGGCGCGCGCGCCACGGGCCTGTTCGCGAAGCGCCGCCCTGGTTCGAAGGCCGGTTACTGAGCCGCCTTCGGCATCGGGCCGCAGTCGCTGCGCACGACGTCGTCCAGACGGCGCGATTCCGCAGCGCGGGCCTTGTCGTCCATCACCTCGCGTTCGCCCTTGGCGTTGGTGGTCGCGAGGCGCACACCCGAGTCCATGGTGGCCTTGGCCTGCCGTGCACGGGCGCAATTGTCGCTGCGGGCCTTGGCGATGCGCTGTTCCTCGGCCTTCCGTTTCGCTTCCTCTGCCTGTTCAGCCTGCTTCTTCCGGGCCTCGAGTTCCTTGTCACCGGCAGGCAGCTGGGGTGCGCCGGTGGAGGTTGCTGGCGCCTGGGCCGTGGCTTCGCCTTCTGCCGGCGTTGACGGTGCAGCCGCCGCTGGTGGCAGCATCGGTGCGCCACCGCCGCCTGGGCGTTTGACGATGCTCTTGTCTGGCACGCTGGCCGGCGGAGCGGTGTCGCTGAACACCTTGCGGCCACCTTCCATCCATACCCATTGTGCAGACGCCAGCGAGCACGCCAGGAGCAGGAAACCCGCAGCGACAGGGGTGCGCCAGGACGTGAGCAGAGCGGTTTTTTGAGGCATTTCGCGAGTTTAGCGGCGGGTTCTCAAGGGCACGTAGGCATCTGCAGGCTTCTCGTCCACAAGCTGCCGGAGCGGTAGCTTTTCGCCCCTGAGCGGTATGTGGATGGAACAGCAGGTGCGGGTTTGCCCCGAGACCGCCCGGCTACAATCGACGCTTTTGGAGCTTTACCCATGCGCCTCCTCGGCAAAGCGCTCACCTTCGACGACGTGTTGCTGGTGCCAGCGTACTCCCAGGTCCTGCCCAAGGACACTTCGCTTGCCACCCAGTTCTCCCGAAACATCCAGTTGAATCTGCCCCTGGTCTCGGCGGCCATGGACACCGTCACCGAGGCCCGACTGGCCATCGCGATCGCCCAGGAAGGCGGCATCGGCATCGTCCACAAGAACCTCACGCCGCAGGAACAGGCAGCGCATGTGGCCAAGGTCAAGCGCTACGAATCCGGTGTCCTGCGCGACCCGGTCGTCATCTCCTCCCAGACCACCATCCGCCAGGTCATGAAGCTCTCGGACGAGCTCGGCGTTTCCGGTTTCCCCGTCGTCGACGGCGGCAAGGTGGTCGGCATCGTCACGGGGCGCGATCTGCGCTTCGAGACCCGTTACGACCTGCCGGTGAGCGAGATCATGACGCCGCGCGAGCGCCTGGTCACCGTGCCGGAAGGCACCACGCCGGCGGAAGCCAAGGCGCTGCTTAACAAGCACAAGCTGGAACGCCTGCTGCTCGTGAACGACGCCTTCGAGCTCAAGGGCCTGATCACGGTGAAGGACATCACCAAGCAGCTCAACTTCCCGAACGCAGCGCGCGATGCCGCAGGCCGGCTGCGCGTGGGCGCTGCGGTGGGCGTGGGCGACGGCACCGAGGAGCGGGTGGAAGCGTTGGTCAAGGCTGGTGTGGACGCCATCGTGGTGGACACGGCTCATGGTCACAGCAAGGGCGTGATCGACCGCGTGCGCTGGGTCAAGCAGAACTATCCGCAGATCGACGTGATCGGCGGCAACATCGCCACCGGCGGCGCCGCGCTGGCGCTGGTGGAAGCCGGTGCGGACGCGGTCAAGGTCGGCATCGGCCCGGGCTCGATCTGCACCACGCGTATCGTGGCCGGTGTGGGCGTGCCGCAGATCATGGCGATCGACAGCGTGGCCACCGCCTTGAAGGGCACGGGCGTGCCCATGATTGCCGATGGTGGCATCCGCTACAGCGGCGATATTGCCAAGGCGATTGCGGCGGGGGCCAACACCGTGATGATGGGCGGCATGTTCGCTGGCACCGAAGAAGCACCGGGTGAGATCGTGCTGTACCAGGGCCGCAGCTACAAGAGCTACCGCGGCATGGGCTCCATTGGCGCGATGCAGCAGGGCAGCGCCGATCGCTACTTCCAGGAGAGCAGCACCGGCAATCCAAACGCCGACAAGCTCGTGCCCGAAGGCATTGAAGGCCGGGTGCCTTACAAGGGTTCGGTGGTCTCGATCATCTTCCAGATGGCCGGCGGCCTGCGTGCGGCCATGGGCTACTGCGGCTGCCCTGGCATCGAGCACATGCGCGAAAACGCCGAGTTCGTGGAGATCACGGCCGCCGGCATTCGCGAGAGCCATGTGCACGACGTGCAGATCACCAAGGAAGCGCCGAACTACCGCGCCGATTGATTGCCGCTCACGGCCTGAAACAACGCCCCTCCCGAGGGGCGTTTTTCATGGTCAGAGCATGAGGCTCACATGGGCCGATACCACGCGCCAGCCCTCGGGCATGCGCACCCAGGTCTGGCTCTGGCGGCCAATGCGTTCGCTGCCTTCGCGACGGAACTCGATGTTGGCCACTGCCATGTCGCTCCCGAAGGTGGTGACCTGCCGCGCCGTGACCGTGCGCATGAGGTTCGCGGCTGGCCGGCCCTGGCGGAAGGCCTGGATGGCGTCAAAGCCGTAGAGGTTTTCGCCAGCCCCGTAGCGCAGCGTCAGCGGCGACCGCCAGAACAGTTCGTCGAGCACCACCACATCGTTGGTGACCAGCGCCTGTTCGTAGGCGTCAAACACGGCGTTGACTTCGGCGAGCACATCGGGGCGGTTGATATCGGTGGGAGAAGACATAAGGCTTTCGAAGGGTGGTGTCACTTGCCGCCCCAGTGGACGAAGCGGCGTTCTGCGATCAGGAAAATCAGGTTCATGGCGTAGCCCAGGGCACCGGCAGCAAAAATGGCGGCGTACATCTCGGGCATGTCGAACACCATCTGGGCGTTCATCACGCGCTGCCCCAGGCCATCGGTGGAGCCGATGAACATTTCGGCCACGATGACGATCACCAGCGCCAGCGACACCCCCGAGCGCATGCCGACGAAGACCTGCGGCATCGATTCCAGCAGAGTGACGTCGGTCAGCACACGCCAGCGCGGTGCGCGCATCACGCGGGCGGCGAGCTGGCGTTGCTTGCGCGCGCCCATCACGCCGTAGGCCACATTGAACAGGATCACGAGGGCGGCGCCAAAGGCGGCCACGGCGATCTTGGTCTGTTCACCGGCACCGAAGATGACCAGGAACAGCGGGAACATGGCGGAGGCGGGCGTGGAGCGGAAGAAGTCGATGGCGAACTCGATGGATTCGTACAGGCGCTGCGAGGCGCCAAGCACGATGCCCAGCGGCACCGCCACCACCAGCGCAATGGCAAACGAGCTGAGCGTGCGCACGATGGTCTTGCCAAAGTCGGCACCCAGCGTGCCCTGCGTCATGCCGTTCCAGAACGCTCCGGCGGCCTCCGCGGGCGAGGGCAACAGCACAGGGTCAACCGCGCCGGCGGCGTGGATGAGCGCCCAGCCTGCAATGAGGATGACCGCGCCCAGCAGCGGGCGCAGGCGGTAGAGCCAGACGGGGAGTTTCATGCGCGCACCTCACGCTGGAAGACTTCGAGTGCCCGGGTCTTGGTCTGCACAAATGCGGGGGTGACGGTGGTGTCGGCGCTGCGCGGGCGAGGCGCGTCAAACACCAGCCGTTCGGCCACGCGTGTGGGACGTTTGGTGAGCAGCAGCACTTCGTCGGCCAGCAGCACGGCCTCGTCCAGATCGTGCGAGACCAGCAGTGTGGTCACCGAGCGTTCCTTGAGCACCTTCTGCAGCGTGCCGCGCAGGAACATGACCATCTCGTAGTCCAGCGCCGAGAAGGGCTCGTCCAGAAACAGCACCTCGGGTTCAACCACCAGCGCCCGCATGATGGAGACCAGCTGCTGCTGGCCGCCCGACATCTGGTAAGGGTAACGGTTGAGGTCGAATGACACGTCAAAGCTCTCCACCACCTGGTCGAGCAGGGCCTGCCGCTCGGTTCTGGTGAGGTCGAGAAACTGCAGCGGGTAGCGGATGTTGTCGATGGCGCGCATCCAGGGAAACACGGCCTCGCGGTAGTTCTGGAACACGTAGCCGATGCGCGTTTCCTGTGCCTCTTTGCCTTCGAACAGGATCTGTCCGTTGTCGTACGGCAGGATGCCCGAGATCATGTTGATCAGCGTGCTCTTGCCGCATCCGTTGGGGCCGAACACCGAGGTGATCTTGCCCTTGGGAATGTCCAGGTCGAACTGGTCGTAGACCGTCACCCCGTCGAAGCGCTTGGTGAGGCCGCGCACGGTGATGTGCGTACCGACCGGGTACCAACGGTGCGAGGTGTCGTTGTGCGCCCCGGCCATGGGGGTGGCCGGGGGTGGGGGGAAGGCGTCGTTCGAGGGCATGACTCGCATGGGATGGGGTGTCCGCTTCAGGTGATCAGAAGGCCTTGAGCAGCGCCTTGGCGTCGACCTTGTCCTTGATCACACCGAACTCGACGCCGAGGTCCAGGAATTTCTGGAAGTCGGCTACATCGGCGGGGGAGAGGTCAGCGGCCATGACGATGCGCGGCAGCGGCACGGTGGCGGCCAGTTCGGGCGGCACCTTCATGCCGGCGATCAGGTAACCGCGCGTGCTGCTGTCGGACTGCGCTTCCTTCACGCCGCGCGCCCAGGCGTCGGCAAAGCGCTTGGCCACATCGGGCCGCTCGCTCACAAATTTGTCGGCCAGCACGGCACCGGCGGCAAAGGCGCTGGCATTTTTGTTGCCCAGCAGGTGGGTGGCGATCACGCCCGTTTCCACCCGCTTGCCCACCTTCTGGGCGACCATGATCGTGGCAGCCGGCTCCAGCGTGTAGCCACCGTCAAACGTACCGGCCTGCAGCACGCTGGCATGCATGTTGATGGGCTGCTCCTGGATGGTGAAGTCGGTGCCCTCGACCAGCCCAAGCTTCTTGAGCACGGCGCGCGCTGCGCCGATGTTGGCCGGCCCCGGGGCCGAGAACAGCTTGATACCGCCCTTGAAATCCTTGAGCGACTTGGCCGGGAGATTGGCCTTGACGACGAACTGCTCGATCACGTGAGCGCTGTTCTGGCCGTTGAGCGAGAGGTACTTGAGCGTCTTGGCGCGGCGCGACTCCATGTTGGCGCCTTCTAGCGTCACGAGGTTGACCGCACCATCGATGTTGCCGGCCACGATGGCCTGCACCGTGAGCGGGTGGCTGGTCATGGGCACCTCTTCCACTTCAAGCCCGGCGGCCTTGAAGAAGCCACGGTTCTGCGCAATGTAGAACGGCAGCGCCGCGCTGGACGGGAACACGCCCACGCGCACGCGGTCGGCGGCCTGGGCGTGCGGCAGCAGCGCGGCGCACAGGGTCAGGGTGGCCAGGGCTTTGGCGGCGAGGGAAAGGAAGTCAGCGCGTTGCATGGCGGGTTTCTCCGTGAAGTGACAAAAGGGTCTGCCGGGGGTAGAGCGGCGGTTGAAAGAACGGGTGGCCGGCGCGGTAGATGCGGCCCTCGGACATGTCGGGAGGCGCCCCGGCTTCGGCCGCCCCCTCGAAGGTGAGCTCGAGCTGCACGCCGCTGGGGTCGTAAACGAACAGCTGCCACAGCGTGGTGCCGGGCACCAGAAACTCGCGCCACGCCAGGCCGGCCGCAGCAAACCGCGCGCGGTAGGCGTGGTAGCCCACGCAGGCGAGCGAGAGGTGGTCGATCGCGGCGCTGCCGCTGGGTACGTGGTCCAGCCCGGCCAGCGCCGGGCCTCCGGCATACACGTGCACGATGGCCTGGCCTCCGGGCTGCGGGCAGGCCAGCCAGGCGCCGGGGTAGCCGAAGTCGGGCCGCGCCACCTCGCGCAGCCCGATCACGCCACACCAGAAGGCGCGCGTGAGGGCGAGGTCGCTGGTCTTGATGGCCAAATGGAACAGGCCCAGCGTGAAGGCGCCGTCGCTGGTGCCGGGTGGCGTGTGGGGGCTCATGTCTTCTCGCCGAGTGCGACGTCGCGGAACAGCCGCGTAAGGTCGTCGATGAAAGGGTCTTCGGTTTTCCAGCGCGCGCCGGCCACTGGGTCGGCGCCTTGCAGCATGGTGTCGGTGGCGCGCACCGAGAGTTCCATGGCGAAGCGGATGCGTTCGCGGCGAGCCAGGTCAATCGCGTCCAGCCAGTCGCGCACGCCGTGCCGGCCCGCACGCATGGCGGCCTCGATGAGGAGCGCGGCGCAGCTCGCGTCTTCCATTGCCTGCGTGGCGCCCTGGCCCAGCGTGGGTGCCATGCCGTGGGCGCTGTCACCCAGGTAGAGCACCTGGCGCACGGGTTCGACAAAGCGGACGTCGGACTCCTGCATGCGTGCCCAGTGCGCGTGCTCGGTCTGCTCGCACATGGCGTTCACCAGCCAGCGCACCGCAGGCGAGGCCTCGCGGCCTTCGGGCAGGAAGGCGCGGCGCATGCCCTCGGGTGTCTTCCAGTCGTCTGGGATGGCCGCGCCGGGTTCAATCGGGTAGGTTCCGGCGATGTAGATGTGGTCGGGCGGCACGCGAAACGCGAGCAGGCGGTGGTGGCGGTTGAACCACTGCTCGTAGTCGTCCACCAGGCCTTGGCTGCGGTCCTGCACCAGCACGCGCAAGATGGCCACGCCCACATGCCGCGCCTCGGGCAGGCCGGAGAAGGCCGCGCGGGTGGCCGAGTAGCGGCCGTCGGTGCCGATCAGCAGGTCGATGCCGTCGATGGTGTGGGCTTGGCCGTTTTCGGTCCAGGCCACGCGGGTGCGGTGGGGGTCGGTCGGGGAGGCGCCAATGGACGTGACCTCGCAGCCGTAGCGGATGGCCGGGCTCGCGCCGCTGCGCAGGATGCGGTAGAGCTCGGACCAGCGAATGCGGATGCCCGCGTTGTCGGCCACGCGCGCCAGCGGCAGGTCAAAGAGCACGGTGCCATCGGCCAGCGAGGTGCGCCATTGCGTCCAGGGCAGGCTCTGGCGGATGACTTCGTCGGCCAGCGTCGGGTCGCAGGCACGCAGGGCCTTGATGGCGTTGGGGCCGACGTTCAGGCCGGTGCCGGCTTCGCTGTGGTCGTCGGGCGCCACGCGCTCCAGGCAAGTGACCGCCACGCCGGGCAGCGCCGCCAGGCGCCGGACGAGGATGGAACCGGCCACGCCGGCGCCGACGATGACGATTTTTTTCAGGGGGGACATGGTCAGGCTTTTCTCCAGATAAGCAGAATCAGGGCCACAGCGGCCATTCGTTGGCGGAGCCGCCGCTTTGCTCCCACTGCAGGCCCAGGGCGAGGAGCAGCGCGTCGCCGCCGGCCGGGGCCACCAGCTGCACGCCAACCGGCAGGTGCCCGGCGCGCCCGGCGGGTAGGGCCATTGCGGGCAGGCCAGTGGCATTGACGAAGGCGGTGAACACGGCGTGGCCGCGCCCGTCCACCGGCTGGGCGTCGATCACGGGCGGGTGGCTCTCGTCGGCGGGCCAAGGCAGAGCAGCCGAGCAGGGTGTGAGCACGAGGTCGTGCGCGCTGAAGACCTTCTCCAGTGCCCGTTCGAGGCGGCGCACCACGGCCTGGGCTTCAAACAGATCGGTGGCGCGCCAGGCCTCGCCGCAGGCCCACATGGCGGCCAGCGCGGGGGAGAGTTCGTCGGCCGCGCGCGGCGCGTCGCGCAGCACGTGGGCCAGGCCCGTGGTGCTGATGACGGGCCAGGCCTGCTGGTTGAAGGCCTGGATGTCGGCCGGCGCCTCGGTCACTTCCACCGTGTGACCGAGTTCGCACAGCTGTTGCGCGGCGGCGTCGCAGCGCGCCAGCACGTCGGCGTCCACCGGCGAGCCGGCGATGTGGCGCCAGTAGGCAATGCGCAAGGGCTGGGACGCGGCCTCGGCTGCGCGCCATGCGCCGGGCACGGTGCCGCCGATCACGGCCATGGCCAGCGGCAGATCGCGCGCATGGCGGGCCATGGGGCCAATGACTTCCAGGCCGGGCAGCACCTCGGGCAGGCCTTGCTCGCGGGGCACCACGTTCCAGCCGGGTTTGAAGCCATACAGGCCGGTGTGACCAGCCGGGCGGCGGATCGAGCCGCCACCGTCGGTGCCCAGCGCCAGCACGCCCACGCCCGCCGCCAGCGCGGCCACGGCGCCACCGCTGGAGCCGCCGGGTGTGAGTGCGGCGTCCCAGGGGTTGCGCGTCACGCCGGTGAGCGGGCTGTCGGTGTAGCCCTGCAAGGTGAATTCGGGCACCGCTGTCTTGCCCAGAAACACCGCGCCCGCCGCGCGCAGCCGTGCCACGGGCGATTCGTCCACGGCGGGCCGGTGGTCTTGCCAGAGCCGGCTGCCCCAGCGGCAAGGCAGGCCAGCCAGCTGGATGTTGTCTTTCACGGTCATGGGCACGCCGTCCAGCGCCGACAGCGGGCGGCCCTGGCGCCAGCGTTCGGTGCTGGCGGTGGCCGCGTGGCGTGCGCCGTCGGCATCGACGCACGCCATGGCGTTGATGAGTGGTTGCACCATGTTGAGGCGCTCCAGGTGGGCATCGAGCACAGCCAGCGGTGTAAGTGCACCAGTGCGGTACGCCGCGCCCAGCGCGCAGGCATCGAGCTGCCACAACGGTGCGCGCGTGTCGGTGCTCATGCCGCCTCCGCGATCACGGCCACCAGGCCGCCACCCTCAGGCCCCTGGTGCTCGGCACCACCCGACACAAAAATGCGGCCATCGCCCAGCACACCCGCCACCAGACCGCCCACAGCCGCGCGGATGTGGCGCTGGGCGTTGATGTCGGTGTCGTCCAGCATGGTCACGCGCGTGCCGCGCACTTGGCCCCGGCGGTCGGGCTCGCACTTCACCAGCGCGGCGGCCACGCGGTGGCGATCTGCATTGTCCAGCTGGGGGTCGGCGCGCAGGCCCAGCCGGGCGAGCACGCGGGTGACGGCCGGCAAGTCCAGCGCGTCGGCCATGGGCTCGCAAGCCATGCGCAGCGGGCCGCGCCAGTGCGCGCTGTGGCCCAGCAGCACGATTTCATTGGCCTGCACTTCCACCCCGGTGGACACGCCGGCGCGTGCGCACCAGAGATCAAAGCGCGTGAGCAGCCCGGCTTCCAGCGCCGGGTCGTCGGCCATTTCGCCCAGCGCCAGTGCCACCCCGAAGGCGCCCGCCGCGCGAGACAGGGCCATGGAGCGGTTCGGGTCGTCGCTGACCACTTGCTGGCCGGCGGCCCGTGCGGCGGCCGCCCGAGCGGCGGTCACGCAGGGGCCTTTAACCTGCACGAAGCACACATCGGCCGGGTTGTCGATGCCGGCGTCGGCCATGGCGCTGCGCACGGCGTCGGCCACCGCGTGCACCTGCGCCCAGCGCCCGATGTCCGCCGCCGGCGTGGGCGGGCTGAAGGCGCGGCCCATGGCCAGCGCCGGGCAAGCAGGCGCATCCGCGCTGGCGGCGCTTCGCACGAATACGCTGTAGTGGGGCGAGAGCACGCCTTCGGTGCCGCCCGAGAGCACGCAGGGCAGTTCGAGCAGCAGATCGGCCGGATCGCGGCCCATGCGCGCGCCGAGCAGGTGCATGAGGCTCTGGGTGAAGTAGCCCCGGGTGAAGTCGTTTACACCACCGTTGCCCTCGGTCTTGCCGATGACCGCCACCACCTCGTCGGCCCGCACACGCCCCGTATCCAGCAAGGCGGCCAGGGCCGACAAGTCGCCGGGGTGGGACATCGGCAGGCGGAAGACCTGGAGCTGGCGAAGGGGTGTCGAGCGGTGCATGCAGCGCAGTATCTGGAACACCAGTGCTGCGCGGAAGCTCAATGTTTCGCTCAGGGCGAGCGAGAAATGTGTGCAGTTGGGCCGCAGCCAACGGCCTCAGGGCGTGATTTCGGCCAGGCGCCCCACCAGCAATTCCACGAAAGACAGCGTGGCGCTGGGCAGGCGGCGGCCCTCGCGCACCGCCAGCACCAGCTCGCTGCGGCCGAGCGCGGCATCCACCAGCGGGATCGACACCAGCTCGCCGCGGCGCTTTTCCTGCAGCGTGCCGATCTCGAACTGGAAACTGATCGCCCCCGTCTGCCGCGTGAATTCCTTGAGCAACTGCACCGTGCTGGCTTCGATCATGGGGCGCATGGCGATGCGCGAGCGCGCCATGACCGCGTCGAGCAGGCGGCGGCTGCCAAACGAATGATCGCCCAGGGCCACGGCGTAGGGCTGGCATTCGGCCAGGCGCAGGCTGGTGCGCCCGGCCAGGGGGTGGTCTGGGCGCACCATCGCGCACAGCGGCTGGTGCAGGCGGCTGATGACCTGCAGGTCATCGCTCGGGGCGGGGTCGTGCACCAGCACCAGCTCCACTTCATCCTGGCCGAGCAGCTGCACCAGGTGGTGCGTCACACCAGAGACGACCTGAAATTGCACACCCGGGTGCTGCGCCTGGTGTTGCGCCACGGCGCTGGGGATCAGGTCGGTGGCCACCGATTCGGCGCAGCCCAGGCGCACGGTGCCACGCACCAGGCCGCGCAACTGCTCGATCTGCGACTGCGCCGACCGCAGATCGGAGAGCGAGCGGCGCACCGTGTGCACCAACACCTCGCCCGCCGCCGTCAGGCGCACGCCGCGCGGCAGGCGCTCAAACAGGGGCGTGCCGGCCTGTTCTTCGAGCTCCAGGATCATGCGGTTGAGCGCGGTGGACGCCACGTGCAGTTTCTCCGCCGCCTTGCGAATGGAGCCAGCGCGGGCCACGGCGTCGAGGTAGATGTAGGCGCGGGGCGGGTGGAGCATGGTGGGCTGGGATGGCGGGTGTTACAAAATCTGGACCCAAAGTATTGGGACCCAAAATGGCGGAATCTGGCACAATCCCTGGTTTTCCGGCGCCACCCATTGACCATGCTGTCTGTCCCCATCCACCAGGCCAAAGGCCAGCTGTCCGAGCTAATTCGCGCGGCCGAGCAGGGTGAGCAGGTCGTGCTCACGCGGCACGGCAAGCCGGTGGTGCGGCTGGCGGCCGAGGTGGCCCACGTGGATCAAGCCGAACGCGAACGCGTGGCCGCCCAGGCACTCACCGAACTGCGCGCGTTTCGCGCCGCCTGGTCGACCGAGGAGCCCCGATGAGGCCTTGGGTGATCGACGCTTCGGTGGCCCTGGCCTGGCTGATCCCCGAGCAGCATAGCGAGCGCACCGACTACCACTACAGCCAGGCGCGCAGCCGTGCCGGCATCTACCACGCGCCCAGCCTGTGGCACTGGCAACTGGGCGAAGCCCTGCTGCTGGCCTGCCGCGGCGGCCGCCTGCCCCGCGCCCACTACGAGCGCGGTCTGGAGCTGGTGGCGCAGGCGCAGGTCGACATCGACCCCCCTTTGAGCCTGCACCGTCGCAGCCAGGTGCTGCGGCTGGCCGAGTCCCACCACATCAGCTATTTCGACGCCACTTACCTGGAGCTCGTCGTGCGCTTCAACGGCACGCTGGTCTCGCGCCAAGCCGATCTGCTGCAAGCCGCCAAGGCCTGCGGCATCGCCACCGAGCCCTTTTGAAAACCCCGGAAAACCACCATGCAGCACCAGAAGATCCTCATCCTCGATTTCGGCTCCCAGGTTACTCAGCTCATTGCACGCCGTGTGCGCGAAGCCCACGTGTACTGCGAAGTGCACCCCTGTGACGTGAGCGACGAATGGGTGCGCGAGTTTGCCGCCGACGGCCAGCTCAAGGGAGTGATTCTTTCGGGCAGCCACGCCAGCGTGTATGAAGTGGACGACAAGGCCCCCGACGCGGTGTACGAGCTGGGCATTCCCGTGCTGGGTATCTGCTACGGCATGCAGACCATGGCGCAGCAACTGGGCGGCAAGGTGGAGGGTTCCCACACGCGCGAGTTCGGCTACGCCGAGGTGCGTGCGCGTGGCCACACTGCGCTGCTCAAGAACATTGCCGACTTCACCACCCCGGAAGGCCACGGCATGCTCAAGGTGTGGATGAGCCACGGTGACAAGGTGACCGAGCTGCCTCCGGGCTTCAAGCTCATGGCCAGCACCGATTCCTGCCCCATCGCCGGCATGGCCGACGAGAGCCGCCGCTTCTACGCCGTGCAGTTCCACCCCGAGGTCACGCACACCGTGCAAGGCCGCGCGCTGCTGGAGCGTTTTGTGCTCGAGATCTGCGGCACCACGCCCGACTGGGTGATGCGCGACCACATCGCGGAAGCGGTGGAGAAGATTCGTGAGCAGGTGGGCGATGAAGAGGTGATCCTTGGCCTGTCGGGCGGCGTTGACTCGTCCGTGGCGGCCGCGCTGATCCACCGTGCGATCGGCGACCAGCTCACCTGTGTCTTTGTCGACCATGGCCTGCTGCGCCTGAACGAGGGCGACATGGTGATGGACATGTTCGTCGGCAAGCTGCACGCCAAGGTGATCCGCGTGGACGCGTCAGACCAGTTCCTCGGCCACCTCGCCGGCGTGAGCGATCCGGAAGCCAAACGCAAGATCATCGGCCGCGAGTTCGTCGAGGTCTTCAAGGCCGAAGCGGCCAAACTGACCGCAAGTGGGGCATCAACCAAAGGCGCCAAGTGGTTGGCACAAGGCACGATCTACCCCGACGTGATCGAGTCCGGTGGTGCCAAGAGCAAGAAAGCGGTGACGATCAAGAGCCACCACAACGTGGGAGGTCTCCCCGAGCAACTGGGCTTGAAGCTGCTCGAGCCCCTGCGCGATCTGTTCAAGGACGAGGTGCGCGAACTGGGTGTGGCGCTTGGCTTGCCGCACGACATGGTCTATCGCCACCCCTTCCCCGGCCCGGGCCTGGGTGTGCGGATCCTGGGTGAAGTGAAGAAGGCGTACGCCGACCTGCTGCGCCGTGCCGATGCCATCTTCATCGAGGAGCTGCGCTCCACGGTCGACCCGCACAGCGGCAAGACCTGGTACGAACTCACCAGCCAGGCGTTCACCGTGTTCTTGCCGGTCAAGAGCGTGGGCGTGATGGGCGACGGCCGCACCTACGACTACGTGGTCGCGCTGCGCGCGGTGCAGACCAGCGATTTCATGACCGCCGACTGGGCAGAGCTGCCGTACAGCCTGCTCAAGAAGGTGTCCGGCCGCATCATCAACGAGGTGCGGGGCATCAACCGGGTGACCTACGACGTGAGCTCCAAGCCGCCAGCGACGATCGAGTGGGAGTGATATCCCGGGCCTTCCAGCCCATGACGTGACCGCCCTGGCTGCCGGCTTTCGTCCGGGTCAACCCTGAGTCAGACCGCTGGGCGTTCATCGGTTGCCCCTCCTGTTTGCGACTATCCTCCTGCCGTCCCGCTACGGGGAGTCGAGGTCGTCAATGGAATTGCGCCAACTCAAGTACTTTCTGTGCATTGCCGACAGCGGCAGCCTGTCGCGGGCCTCGGAGAAACTGCACATCGCCCAGTCGGCGCTCAGCCGGCAGATCATGGAACTGGAGGCCGACCTCGAGGCCCGGTTGATGGTGCGAGGCCGCAGCGGCGTGTCACTCACGCCGGAAGGCGAGGTGCTCTATGACTATGCACTGGGCATCACCAAGCAGGTGGCCAACCTGCGCGCCGCCGTGCGCAGTTCCAGTGATGTGGTGACCGGCGCCATCGTGCTCGCGCTTCCGCAGACCATCACCACCGTGCTGGCCCTGCCATTGATGCGGGCGGCGGCCGCCACCTTCCCCGGTATCGCGTTTCGCCTCAATGAGGAGTTGTCCGGCAACGTGATGGACCAGATGCACCGCGGCCTGATCGATCTGACGATTCTGTGCGACAGCGGGACGGAGCAGAACCTGCGTTTCACGCCCCTGGTGGACGAAGAGTTCGTGCTGCTTCGGGCGCCGCACGCCACGGATGCCCCGTCCACCGACGATGTGTCGCTGGTGGCCGCCTGCTCGCGGCCGATGATCATGCCGAGCACCGAAAACGGCCACACCACGCGCTGGGTGATCGAGGCGGCGCTGCAGGCCGCAGGACTGCCTTCGCTGAACGTGGTCGCGGAGATGAACTCGATCCACCTGATCAAGAGCGCGGTCGAAGCCGGGCTGGGCTTCTCGGTCATGCCGCTGGCGCTCGCCGAGCGCGAGGTGAACGATGGGCGGCTGATCGCACACCGTATCGACGGAGGCCGGATGCGCCGCAGGCTGAGCATCTGCGAGCCCCTGAACTTCAGCGAGTCCAAGGCGCGCCAGGCGATCTGCGACATGATCCGGCACACGGCGCGGGAGATGTGTGAGAAGAACCGGTGGCCTGGAGCCCATTGCCTGAGCCTGGAAAGCCCCATGCACTGAGGCAGGAGCAAGGCGCCGCAAGGCCCTGGAATGGCGGCGCCGAGCCATGCCAAACCTTCATTCGAGAGGGCTCATCCATGCATTTTTGAGATGGAAACTTCTCGATTTGCTATAGTTTCCCCGTAAAAACCCCGGCTGCCGCCGCTGCTGCGCAGTCACAGAATCGGGCGAACCTGACAGGCGTGGACGGTGCTGGCGACATGCCAGACCGCTGGCAGGCGACCCCAGTCCGTCAACCATCCAAAGAGGTATTTCCGTGAGTTTCAAGAAGACCGCCATCCTTTCGCTGGCCGCGCTGGGCTTTGCCGCCAGCGCTGCAGACATCAAGATCGGTGTGGCCGAAGCGTTGTCGGGTGGCGCTGCCCAGTACGGCGCAGCCATCCGCAACGGTTTCGAACTGGCTGCGGCCGAGATCAACGCCGCAGGCGGTGTCAACGGCAACCAGATCGTGCTGGTCGTGGCCGATGAGCAAGGCAAGAAGGAAGAAGCGATCAACGTCTTCAAGAAGCTGGTGTTCCAGGACAAGGTGTTGATGGTCTTCGGCCCGACACTGTCGAACTCGGCCCAGGCCGGCCATCCGATCGCCCAGGCCGGCAAGACCGTGGCCTTCGGTACCTCGACCACCGCGGACGGCATCACCGCCATTGGCGACTACGTTTTCCGCAACTCCGTGACCGAAGCCGACGTGCTGCCCGAGACCATCAAGGTCGCCGTGAAGAACGCCGGCATCAAGAAGGTCGCCGTGCTGTACGGCAACGACGACGTGTTCACCAAGAGCGGTTACGACAACTTCAAGAAGGCGCTCGACGACCTGAAGATTCCCGTCACCACGACCGAGACCTTCGCCAAGGGTGACGTGGACTTCAAGGCCCAGCTGACCAAGATCAAGGCCAGCGGCGCTGACGCCATCGTCCTGTCGGCCCTGCTGGCCGAAGGCGCTCCCATCATGGTGCAGGCCCGCCAGCTCGGCCTGAACGTGCCCTTCATCGGCGGCAACGGCATGAACTCGACCAAGGTGTTCGACCTGGCCAAGGGCCAGTCCGACAACCTCTACGTGGGCAGCCCCTGGTCGGCCAGCAACACCACGCCCGAGAACAGCAAGTTCATCAAGGCCTACACCGAGAAGTACAAGATGGCGCCGGACCAGTTCGCCGCCCAGGCCTACGACGCGCTGTACATCGCCACGCAGGCTCTCAAGACGGTGAAGCTCTCGGGCAACCTGGCCGCCGACCGCACCGCTTTGCGCGATGCGCTGCCCGCCGTAAAGTGGACCGGCGCCACCGGCCCGTTCCAGTTCCGTCGTGCCAACGACAAGGCCGGCAAGCCTGCCGGCTATGACGCGCAGCAAGCGCCCATCGTCAGCGTGACCAAGGGTGCCGAGTTCGTCATCACGAAGTAAGACGCCGCCAGTGACGCCGCTGTCCCGTGAGGTGAGGGCGGCGCTGGCAGACCAGCAGCCTCTGCGATGGCGGACATCCGGTGCCGCCGGCAGAGGTTGATTTTTTTCCCCTGAATTCGGCTTCATGCCTGCCGTGAGGCCCGGAGCACCGCCTTGCTAGAACAGCAACTCGTCAATGCCCTGTCGCTCGGATGCGTGTATGCGCTCTTCGCACTGGGTTTCACACTCATCTTCGGCGTCCTCGGCGTCATCAACCTGTCGCACGGTGCGGTGTTCATGGTCGGCGCCTACGCGGCCGTCGAAGCCATGGCCGTGCTGGGCCTTCCCCTGTGGGCCGGGCTGCTGTTTGCGTTCCTCTTCTGTGGAATGCTCGGTTTGCTGATCGACTTTCTGGTGCTGCGGCCGCTGCGCGCACGCAATGCGCCACACCTGATCCCGATGATCGCGACCATTGGCGTGGCCATCATCCTGAACAATGGCATCCAGGGCATCTTCGGCGCGCAGAACATCCGTTTTCCGGCCGGTGTGGTCTCCGAAGAGTCCATCAACCTGGGCAGCCTGCACCTGACCGCGCTGGAGCTCGGCATCATCCTGCTCTCGTTCGCGCTGATGGCCGTGCTGCTGCTGGTGCTCAAGCGCACCCAGCTGGGCCGTGCGTTGCGCGCCATTTCCGAGTCGCCCAAGGCGGCGCACCTGCTGGGCATCAACGTCGAAGGCCTGTTCTACATGACGTCCTTCGCCGCCGCTGCGCTGGGCGGCCTGGCCGGCGTGCTGATCGGCCTGTACTCGAACGCCGTGTTCCCGCTGATGGGTCAGCCCATCCTGCACAAGGGCATCGCGGTCATCATCCTGGGCGGCATGGGCGACATCCGCGGCGCACTGCTCGGTGGCCTGTTTCTCGGTTTCGCAGAAGTGCTGTCGGTGGCCTACATCGGCTCGACCATGCGCGACGCGGTCGGCTTCGGCCTGCTGTTCCTGGTGCTGCTGCTGCGACCCAAAGGGCTGTTCGGTACCTTGCAGGAGCGCAAGGTCTGATGATGGAAGCGCTCTCCAACTTCTGGGCTGTCTACAGCAACGTGGTGCTCTCGCTCGGCACCAACTCCCTGCTCGCGCTGTCGATCTGGCTCACGCTGGCCTGCGGCATGCTCGCCATGGCCAATGCCGCTTTCATGGGCATCGGCGCCTACACCTCGGCCATTCTCACAATGACTTTTGGCGTGCCGTTCCCGGTTGCGCTGGCCGGCGGCATTGCCGCACCGGCGCTGATGGCCTTCGTCATCGGCAAGCCCACGCTGCGCCTGTCGGGTGTCTACCTGGCCATGGCCACGCTCGCTTTCGGCGAGGTCGTGCGCATCGCCATCCTCAACACCGAAGACATCACCGGTGGTGCCCTGGGGCTCAACGGCATCCCGCCGCTGACGCAGTGGTGGCATGTGCTGCTGGCGCTGGTGGCGGTGCTGTTCGGGCTCTGGCGCCTGCGCCGCTCGAAAGTGGGCCGTGCGTTCGAGTCGATCAAGGAAGACGAGACCGCCGCCGGCCTGATGGGCATCGACGTCGGGAGCAACAAGATGCTGGCCTTCGTGCTCGGGGCCGCCATTGCCGGTCTGGCCGGCGCCTTGAATGCGCACCTCACGTTCTTCATCGGCCCCAACGAGTTCGGTTTCGACCGGGGCGTGGACATCCTGACCATGGCCGTGCTGGGTGGTATCAACAGCCTGTTCGGCCCGGTGCTGGGCGCCGTGATCCTGACCTTGCTGCCCGAAACGCTGCGCGCCTTCGGTGACTTCCGCATGGTCATCAACGGCATCATCCTGGTGCTGATCGTGCTGTTCTTGCCCAAGGGTATCTGGGATCCGGCGCGCATGCGCCAGTGGTTCGGACGCAAGGGAGGCGCGCAATGAGCAATGTCCCCTTGCTGACATTCGACGGCGTTTCGCGCCATTTCGGCGGGCTCAAGGTGCTGCAGGACGTTCACCTGGCGGTGCCCCAGGGGGGCATCTTCGGTCTGATCGGGCCGAACGGGGCCGGCAAGACGACGGTGTTCAACCTCACGACCGGCCTGCTGGCCGTCTCGGGCGGCACCATCCGCTACGAAGGCCGCGACCTGGCGGGTCTCAAGCCGCACCAGATCACGCGCACCGGCATCGCACGGACCTTTCAGAACATCCGTGTGTTCAAGGAAATGTCCTTGCTGGAGAACGTGATGGTGGGCATGCATTCGCACCTGCGCTACGGCGCGTTCGGCCTGCTGGCGTCCACCGGCCTGTTCCGCAGCGAGGAGCGCCGTGCGCGCGACCGCGCTCGCGAGCTGCTGTCGTGGGTGAAGCTGGACCACAAGGCCAGCGACATCGCCGACAACCTGTCCTACGGCGAGCAGCGCAAGCTGGAGCTGGCGCGCGCGCTGGCCACCGAACCCAGGCTGCTGTTGCTCGACGAACCCGTCGCGGGCATGAACAGCGCCGAAAAGACCGACCTGATGGCCGAGATCCGCAACATCAGCGCGCGCGGCTACACCGTTTTCATGATCGAGCACGACATGCGTTTCGTGATGGGACTGTGCGAGCACATCGCCGTGCTGAACTTCGGCCGCATCATCGCGCGCGGCGACCCGGACCAGATCCGCAACGACCCCGAGGTCATCGAGGCCTACCTGGGCCGGGAAGAAGACGAGGCCGGCGGCGATGCCGCCACGGTGGAAGGGAGTGCACGATGAGCGCAGCATTCCTCCAGGTCGAGGGGCTGAAGGTCTCCTACGGCCACATCGAGGCCGTCAAAGGCATCGACCTCCAGCTGCACGAAGGCCAGATCACCACGCTCGTGGGGGCCAACGGCGCGGGCAAGTCCACCACCTTGCTGGCTCTGTCGGGCCTGGTGAAGAAAGCCGCCGGGCGCGTCACGCTGCAGGGGCAGGACCTGAGCGCGCTGCCGCCGCACAAGATCGTGTCCGCCGGCATGGTGCAGGTGGCTGAAGGCCGTGCGACGCTGACCACGCTCACGGTGCGCGAGAACCTCGAGCTCGGTGCCTACACGCGCCGCGACGGGCGCGCCCAGCGCATGGACGACCTCGAACGCATCTATGCGCTGTTCCCGCGGCTCAAGGAGCGGGCGGACGGCCTCGCCGGCAACCTGTCGGGCGGTGAGCAGCAGATGCTTGCGATTGGCCGGGCCCTGATGGCCAAGCCCCGCGTGCTGCTGCTGGACGAGCCTTCGATGGGCCTGGCACCCATCATCGTGCAGGACATCTTCCGCACGCTGCGCGAGATCAACAAGGGCGGCCTGACCATCTTCCTCGTGGAGCAGAACGTGCGCCAGGCGCTGAAAATCGCGGACCGCGCCTATGTGATCGAGACCGGTCGCATCGTGCTGGAAGGCAGCGGCCAGGAACTGCTGCGCGACCCGAAGGTGCAGGACGCCTACCTCGGCGGCTGAAGCGGATGACGCCAGGCGGGTGGGCGTTCACACGAATGCCCACCCGTTTTTCATATTTCATCCAGTACATTTCAAATCAATGGCAAGTATTTGATTTAAAACGAAAATTATCAATGGCTTGTCAGCGGGGTGGTTTGAGCTCATTCTCATGTAAAACATGAGAATATCGTGAAATCTCATTGATTTTCAATGAATCAATGACCTGCGGCGAGATGCGCGTGGATCTGCGCCACCGCCGCCGCTCCCTCGCCAATCGCGCTGCCCACGCGCTTGACGGAACCCGACCGCACATCCCCCACCGCGAACACGCCAGGGATGCTGGTTTCCAGTGAACGGGCGGGCCGTCCATCCGGCCGAGCGCCCGTGGCATCGCCCGTCAACACGAATCCATGGGCATCCACGGCGGCCTCGCAACCCGCCATCCAGCCCGTTTCCGGGTCTGCCCCCACGAAGAGGAACAGGTTGCGCAGCGGCTTTTCTTCCTGCAGGCCCGCGCGGCGGTCGTGCCAGGACACGGCGGACAACCCGTTCTCGGCACTGCCATGCAGGCGCGTGAGGGCGGTGTGCGGCCGCAGCTCGATGTTGGGTATGGCCTCGATGCGGTCGATCAGGTAGCGGGACATGCTCGCCGCCAGCCCCGGGCCGCGCACCAGCATGGTCACGCGCGCCGCGTGCTGGGACAGGAACACCGCCGCCTGGCCCGCCGAATTGCCACCACCCACCAGTGCCACGTCGGCACGTGCGCACAACGTGGCTTCCAGTGCCGATGCCCAGTACCAGACGCCGCGTCCCTCGAAATCCCTCAGTCCGGGCACATCGGGCCGCCGGTACCGTGCGCCGCTGGCGATCACCACCGTTCGTGCCCGCAGCCGCCGGCCATCGGTGAGGTGCACGGCCAGCTCACGGTCCGGGCCGTCCCGCGTGCAGTCGAGCCGGGCAACCTCGGAGGGGATGAGCATTTCGGCGCCGAACTTCTGCGCCTGGACGTAGGCGCGGCCCGCCAGCGCCTGGCCGGAGATGCCGGTGGGAAAACCCAGGTAGTTCTCGATGCGCGCGCTCGCCCCGGCCTGCCCGCCATACGAGCGGCAATCCAGCACGACCACGCGCAGCCCTTCCGATGCCGCATAGACCGCGGTGGACAGGCCGGCCGGCCCGGCGCCGACCACGGCCACGTCGAAAAGCTCGTCGTGCACCGCCGTATCCACCATGCCCAGGCGGCGGGCCAGCGTCTGGTCGTCCGGGTTGACCAGCACCTCGCCATCGGGGCACACCACCAGCGGCTCGCCATCGGCCGCGCCGGACTGCTCCATCAGCGCTGTGGCACCGGCGTCCGATGCGGCATCGACCACGTGGTACGGCTCCCCGTTGCGGCGCAGGAAGTTCTGCAGCCGCATCAGTTCGGCCGAGGCAGGCTGGCCGATCAGCACCGGGCCGCTGGCTCCGGACGCGATCAGGGCCACGCGGCGCAGGATCAGTGCGCGCACCAGGCGCTCGCCCAGATCGGCCTCCGCGATGATGAGCGCGCGCAACTGGCCGGGCGTGAGCATCAGGGTGTCGACGGTGTCCTCCGCGATGCCGTCCACCAGCGACGGTTTGCCCGACAGCGAGCCGACCTCGCCCATGAAGTGCCCCCGGCTGTGCTTCACGATCGGCGTGATGTGTCCGAGGCCGTCGCGCTCGCTCACCGCCACCACGCCGTCCATCACCACGAACAGGCCGGCACCCGGTTCGCCCGCCCGCAGCAGGTGCGTGCCGCCGGGGTGAGTCTGCCGCTTGCCGAACCGCTGCATCCGCGCCATCTCGGCGTCGGTGAGCACGGGGAACATCTGGTGGCGGCGAGACAGGAGCTCGCTGGGTGCGTCGTCGGCCATCGTCGTCCTGACAGGGTGAGGGGTGGGGAGGGGCGTGGGCCATTATCAGACCGCGACCACGGCGCGCGCGTGGCGACTACAGTGGGGCCGATGCACAAGCCATTCTTCCTGTCCGGCCCGACTGCGGCTTCGCCGCGCATTCTTCGCGGGCAGCCATGAGCCTGCCTGCCCGGGCCGTCGGCCTGCTGCGCTCCTGGGTGATCTACCGCGCCATTCCCTGGCGGGGCGTGCAGCTCCGGCGTTTCTACCGGCGCTTCGTGCCGGCAGGCGGGCTCGCGTTCGATGTCGGCGCCCACGCGGGCAACCGCGTGGCCGCGTTCCGGCAGCTGGGCGCGCGCGTGGTGGCGCTGGAGCCGCAGGCCGATTTCGTCTGGCTGCTGCGGCGCCGCTTCGGGCGCGACACGGGTGTGACGCTGTTGCCGCAGGCCCTGGGCCGCTCGCCGGGCGAGATGCGCCTGCACGTCAGCGAGCTCACGCCCACCGTCTCCACGCTGTCCACCCGCTTCGTGCGGGAAGCGACGGCCGCGTCATCCTTCCGTGGCGTTCGGTGGGAAGAAGGCCCCCTGGTGACCGTGACCACGCTGGACGCACTGATCGCCACGCATGGTGTGCCCGACTTCGTGAAGATCGATGTGGAGGGTTTCGAAGAGGAGGTGCTGCTGGGCCTGAGCCAGGCGCTACCGGCCCTGTCGTTCGAGTTCGTGCCGGCGGTGCGTGGCGTCGCGCTGGGTTGCATCGACCGGCTGGAGGCACTGGCCGGCCCCGGGCGCTACCGCTACGCTGTCTCGCTCGGCGAACGGCAACGCCTGTTGAAGCCTGAAGGCGAGCTGGCGGCGTCGATGCGCGACTGGTTGCGCGCCTTGCCTGTGGACGCGTCCTCCGGCGACGTGCACGCCTGGCTGGCGGGCTGAATGGCGTATCCCGATCAGGATCCGGTGTGTGGCGCTGGCACTGGCGCGCCCACATGCTCGAAGCCTTGCAACTCGTGCGCCCCCGGGGCGTTGAACACCCCCAGCAGCACCCGTGTGAGCTGGTGCATGGGGCCCTGCGGCTGTTCGGGCAGGGCGAGGCCGGGCACGAAACCACTGACCAGCAGGCGCTGCAGCAGCGCGGGGTCGTCGCTGATCACGTGAACGGGCACATCCCATGAGGCGCCGGGACCGCTGACCAGCGCAGGCGGCTGGTGGTCGCCGACGATCACCATCACCAGGGGGTGGGGCGCGTGGTGCCGAAGGTAGTCGGCCATCCAGGCGTACTGGTAGCGCAGGCTGTCGACGTAGGGCCGCAGCGGTTCCCGCACGGCCACTGGCGCGGCCTGCGCCGCCCGGGCCTCGGCTGCCGTGTAGGCCTGCGGGCCGGCAAGGCGTGGCCAATCCGGCACGAAGGGCGCCAGGGGGTGGAACGGCGCGTGGGTGCTGGTGGTGGGGAAGACGACAAAGCGCGGCACGCGGGCAGCCTCGTGTCCTTTCCGCTCCAGTTCCTGCACGTGCAGCAGCGCCAGCGCAGCCTGATCGGGGATGCGCCAGTAGCCGAAGTCTGGCCCGCTGTAGCCGATGCCCGCGTCGCCGGACAGCCGGTCAAAGCCGTAGAAAGCGCCTTCGGGCCAGGGGCGCTTGAGGCCTGGCATCCAGCCCACCGTGCGGTAGCCGTGGCGCGCGAAATGGCGCACCAGCGTGGGCCGCTGGCTGGCCAGCAGCAGGTCGTGATCGGCGGGGTCGCGGGTATCCACCCCCGCCAGCAAACCGGCGTGCGACAGCCAGGAGGCGCCACCGAACGTGGGCGCGGTCACCCGAGCGCTGACGACGTGGCGCCCACCGGCGCGGATGGCATCGTCCAGCGCCGTGCGCGAAGACGCGAGCGCCGAGGCCATGGCGGGTTGGTCGAAGCTGCCGCTGCCGTAAGACTCGGCGAACACCAGCAGCACATCGGCCGGCCCGGCCGGGCCCACCAGACCGGAGAGGTCGCCGTCGAACGCGGGAGCGGCGTCCAGCACCGACTCCCCCGCCGCCGGCCACCACACACGCGCCAGCAACTCGCCCTGGTGCAGCAATGTGGGCGTCAGCGGCAGCGAGAAGAACCAGCGCGTGTCGCGCTGGCCCGGCACGTAGGCCATGAAGCTCAGCGTGAGCACCGCCGTGGCAGCCAGCACCCACGGGCGCGGACCGCGCCAGGCCAGGCAGCCGGCCAGCACCGCGATGGCGGCGCGCACCAGCAGGAAGAGCAGCACCGAGCCCAGAATCAGGGTGGCACCCGCCGCTGCCACCTGCCACGCTGGCAGGGTCTGCACCGCCAGCTGGACGAGCTCGCTGGCGTGGCGACCGTCCCAGTACACGTTCACCGGCCGGCCCAGCACGGCAGGCGCCGTCACGTCGGCGTAGCGCGCCAACACCAGCGCCAGAAAGCCCGCTGCCATGGCGGACGCGGCACGGGTGGAAAGACGGCCCCTCCAGGCGACCCAGGCCATCAGTGCCACCAGGGCCAGGCACAGTTCGTACGACAGGCGCGGCATGTAGCGCACGCCAAAACCCGGCCAGCGGTTCTCGAACGTCAGCAGCGTGTTCAGCAGCGCAAAGGCCAGGCAGAAGCGCAGCAGCCAGGGGATGGCCGCCGGGGGCGCCACCCTCACTGGCGCACCGCCTCGAACTCGACGATCAGCGGCACCTCGTCGCCCACCCAGCCGTTGGCCACGGCGTAGTTCATGCCATAGGCGCTGCGCTTGAAGCTGCCGCGCGCGGACACACCCATGACGTACGGCTTGCGCAATGGCCCGCCCAAGGGCGACTCGGCGCTCTTGTTCCAGGTCGCCTGCAGCGTGAGCGGCTGGGACTTGCCCAGCAGTTCCAGCTGGCCCGCCACCTCGAAGGTGCGCTCGCCGGTGCGTTTCGCGCTGGCGGCGGTGAACACCATGCGCGGGAATTCGCCGCTGTTGAGGAAGTCCGGCCCCTTGAGGTGGTCGTCGCGCTTGCGCTGGTTGCTGAACACGCTCGCTGTTTCCACCTCGATGCGCACGTCCGACAGGGTGGCGGTGGCCTCGTCGAAGCGGTAGCTCCCGCGCGCGGACCGGAACATGCCGAGCACCTTGGCATAGCCGATGTGGTCGACCAGGAAGGCGACGGTGGTGTGGTCGGGGTCGAGCTCGTAGCGCGCGGCCTGGGCCTGCGCGGGCATGGCGGCCAGCAGATGGGCGCAGAGCACCAGCGGAAGAAGCAGGGCGGAAGTGCGCATGGCTCAGGTCTCCTGTGGGGTGGGGCGCTGCCGCGCCAGGGTCCGCACGTCGATGGCGAACGAAAGGGTGAGCAAAACCAGGCTGAGCGCCGCCAGCCAGACCGCGAGGCCGGGTGACACGATCGGCCCGAGGCAGACGATCAGCGTCGTGATCTGCACCACGCACACGGTCTGGCGCCGCCGGCTCGGTGGAAGCGCGCCGGCGAGCCAGGGCCAGGGGCGCGCGGCGGCCACGAAGGCGTAGCGCATCAGTCCCGCGGCCAGCACCCACGCACCGGCCTGGCCGGCCTGCAGCACCAGCGCGCAGAGCACCAGGGTGAAGGCGGCGTCGGTTTCCATGTCGAAGCGCGCACCGAAGGCGCTGGCCAGGCCGCTGCGCCGCGCCAGTGCGCCGTCCGCCGCGTCGGCCACTGCCGTGACGGTGGCCACCCCGACCAGCCACCATGCCGCCGTGGGCATGTCGGCCAGGGGTGGGCGGGGCAGGTCTTCGCCCACCAGGGCGGCGAGCAGCGCCATCGAACCCAGCCGCGCCAGGGTCACCCGGTTGGCGGGGCCGAAGCGCGGGTGCGGGTGCGCGCCCAACGCGCGCCACACGAGCCAGACGCCCACCGCGTACACCAGCAGGGCCTTGGCGCTGTAATCAGCGCCAAGGCCCGCGGCCATGCCCAGCGCCACCGAAAGCACCAGCACCAGCACCGCCACAGCGGCGAGATCGCGCGCAGCGTCGTGCCGCAACCCGGTGTGCACGGTACCCGTGGATGAAGCGATGGCGTTTTCGGCGGTCTTCATGGATGGCAAGATGGGCGCCTGCGGATGGGACACGTGAACATTCACGGGCCCGTTTCCGGCGATCATGGCACGCTCCACCCTCCGACACCGCATTCCCCGATTCGTTCATGCCCAACGCTTCCGATTCGTCAGCAGCTGTGTCTGCCCAGGCCTGCTGGGTGGTGGCGCCCGGCCGCGCCGAGATCCGTGAGGAAACCCTGCCCGCGCTGCCTGAGGGCAGCGTGCGGGTGCGCACCCTGCACACCGCGGTGAGCCGGGGCACGGAAGGCCTGGTGTTCCGCGGTGAAGTGCCCGCCAGCGAAGCACAGCGCATGCGCGCGCCGTTCCAGGTGGGCGAGTTTTCCGGCCCGGTGAAGTACGGCTACGTGAACGTCGGCGTGGTCGAGGCCGGGCCTGCCGAACTGGTGGGCCGCGAAGTGTTCTGCCTGCACCCGCACCAGACGGTTTTTCAGGTGCCCGCGACGGCGGTGGTGCCGCTGCCGCCGGGCGTGCCCGCCGCGCGCGCCGTGCTGGCCGCCAACCTGGAAACGGCCATCAACGCCCTGTGGGACGCCGCACCGCGCCCGGGCGACCCCATCGCCGTTGTCGGCGGTGGCACGCTCGGCCTGCTGGTGGCCTGGCTGGCCGCACGGTTGCCCGAAGGGAGCGTGCAGGTGGTGGACACCAACCCCGCCCGGGCGGACATCGCAGCCGCACTCGGTGCGGGTTTTGCCTTGCCGCAGGACGCACAGGGCGGGGCGCACCTCGTGATCCACACCAGCGCCAGTTCCGCCGGGCTGGCCACTGCGTTGCGGCTTGCCGCCTTCGAAGCCACCGTGCTGGAACTCAGCTGGTACGGCAATCGCGCCGTGAACGTGCCGCTGGGCGAAGCCTTCCACTCGCAGCGGCTCACACTCAAGAGCTCACAGGTCGGCCACGTGGCACCACGGCAACGCGAGCGCTGGAGCCACCGCCAGCGGCTGGAACTGGCGCTCTCGCTGCTCACCGAGCCCGCGCTGGATGCGCTGGTCACCGACACCGCGCCGTTCGCGGAATTGCCCCAGGTGCTCGCGCGGCTGGCCGGCGACGGTGCACCGGGTACGCTGTGCCACCGCATCGACTATTCCTGAACCCTGTCCCGGAAGCCATCAACGCCATGTATGCCGTCAACGTCAGAGACCACTTCATGATCGCCCACAGCTTCCAGGGCGCCGTCTTCGGGCCTGCCCAGCGCATGCACGGCGCCACCTACGTGGTGGACCTGGAGCTGCGCCGCGACTCGCTCGATGCCGACGGTGTCGTGGTCGACATTGGCCTGGCCACGCAGGTGCTGCGGCAGACCCTGGCCGCTTTCAATTTCCAGAACCTGGACGAAATGCCCGAGTTCAAGGGGCACAACACCACCACCGAGTTCATGGCCCGGGCGATCTTCGACCGCGTGGCCGCGTGCATCGCCACAGGTGAGCTTGGCGCGAATGCGAGCGGCCTGCGCCAGATGCGTGTGACGCTGCACGAATCGCATGTGGCCTGGGCTTCGTACGAGGGTGATCTGCCCGCCTGAGCCATGTCGTCCCTGAAGACCTGCCACTTCCTGTTGCCGGGCGACTGGAACACCCCCACCGGCGGGTACGCCTACGACCGCCGGCTGGCGGCCGCCCTGCGCGAGGTCGACTGGAGCGTGATGCCCCTGGTGCTGGACGGCGCGTGGCCGTGCCCGGATCAGTTCGACCTCATCACGGCGGAGGCGCTCGTTCAGGCCTTGCCCGACAACGCCCTGGTGGTCGCCGATGGCCTGGCCTTCGGCTGCATGCCCGACGTGGCGCTGCGCCACGCGAGGCGCCTGCGCTGGGTGGCCCTGGTGCACCACCCCCTGCACCTGGAAACCGGCTGGCGCTCCGAAGACAGTGCCCGGCTGCGGGAGAGCGAGGCCAGGGCGCTGCAATGTGCACGGCGCGTGGTAGTGACCAGCCGCAGCACCGTGGCCGACGTGACCGCCCTGGGGGTGTCGTCGTCCCGCATCACCGTGGTGGAGCCGGGCACCGATCCCGTGCCATCCCGTTCCGAAACACCCCGGCGAAACGGGGTGGTCAGGCTGCTCTGCGTGGCCTCGCTCATCCCGCGCAAGGGTCACGCGGTGCTGCTCGAAGCGCTCACAGGCCTGCAGCACCTGCCCTGGGAATTGCACCTGGTGGGCAACACCGAGCGCGACCCCGGCTTCACCGCCAGCCTGCAGGCCATGGCAGAACCCCTGAAGGAGCGCGTGGTCTGGCATGGCGAGCTCCCGCCCGAGGCGCTGCAGGCCCACTACCTGGCGGCAGACGTGTTCGTGCTGCCGTCGCTGTACGAGGGCTATGGCATGGTGGTTGCCGAGGCGGTGGCCCACGGCCTGCCGGTCGTCACCACCGATGGCGGCGCGCTGGCCCGCACTTTGCCGCCGCGCGCCGGCCTCAAGGTGCCCGCCGGCGATGTGCTCAAGCTCCAGGCCGCGCTGGGCCGGGTGCTCACCGACCCCGCTCTGCACGAACGCCTGGCCACCGGCGCGCGCGAGGCAGCGGCTTTGCTGCCGACCTGGCCGCAGCAGGCGGCGCGCTTTGCCGCGACGCTGGGCAGCGTGGCATGAGCGATCGCCATTTCACCGCCGCATGGCTGCAGCGGCGCGAGCCTTTCGACACCGCCGCGCGCGACGAAGCCGCGAAACACCTGCATCTGGCCGCGCGTCTGCACGCGATGGCGCCACCGGCGGGTACGCCATGGCGCGTCATCGACCTGGGTTGCGGCACCGGCGCCAACCTGCGCTGGCTCGCGCCCCGGCTGGGCGGTGCGCAGGAATGGCTGGTGGTGGATCACGATGCCGCACTGCTGCGTGAATGGCCATCCACCTTGGGTGGCCCTGGCTTCGAGGCCACCATCGTCCGACAACAGGCCGACCTCGCCCTCGATCTGGAGATGCTGCCATGGCATGCTGCTCATCTGGTCACGGCCTCGGCGCTGCTCGATCTGGTGAGCGAAGGCTGGCTGCAGCGCATGGTGCGGCTCGCCGTGACCGCGCGGGCGGCCTTGCTGTTCACGCTCAGCGTGGACGGTCGCCACGAATGGACCCCGCCGGACCCGATGGACACCACCGTGGGACGCCTGTTTGCCGAACACCAGCGACGCGACAAGGGGTTCGGCCCCGCACTGGGCGCGCGCGCTGTGGTCACGCTGCAGCGCGCCTTGCTGGGCAGCGGCTACCGGGTGTTCAGCGCCTCGAGCGACTGGTGGATCGACAGCCAGCACGGTCCGCAGGCTGGTGCGCTGCAGCGTGCGCTGGTGGACGGCATCGCCATCGCCGCCAGCGAGCAGGATCCGCCGTCCACGGCTGCGGTGGAGGCCTGGCGCCAGCGGCGGCATGCGCTGGCGGCGACGGGCCAGCTGCGCGTGGGGCACACGGACCTGCTGGCGCTGCCTTGAGCAAGGGGCCGGGTCAGACCGGCGCGTAGCGGCCCGTGCCACCAGGCCAGCGCGTGAGCACGTCATGACCATCGGGCGTGACGGCCACCATATGCTCCCACTGGGCGGAGAGAGACCGGTCCTTGGTGACCACCGTCCAGCCGTCGGGCATCAGCCGGGTGTCGCGTTTGCCCGCATTCAGCATCGGCTCGATGGTGAACACCATGCCGGGCTCCAGCACCGTGCCTTCGCCGCGCCGCCCGAAGTGCAGCACGTCCGGCTTCTCGTGGTACGTCTGCCCGATGCCATGACCGCAGTACTCGCGCACCACGCTGAAATGCTCGCGCTGCGCCACCGACTGGATCGCGTGACCCACGTCGCCCAGCGTGGCGCCGGGCCGCACCTCGCGGATGCCCGCCAGCATGGCCTCGTAGGTCGTCTCCACGAGGCGGCGGGCGAGGGTGCCCGGCTCGCCGACAAAGAACATGCGGCTGGTGTCGCCGAACCAGCCGTCCTTGATGACCGCCACATCGATGTTGACGATGTCGCCTTTTTTCAGCACCTTGTCTGCCGAGGGAATGCCATGGCACACCACCTGGTTGACGGAGGTGAGGATGGTCTTGGGGTAGCCCTGGTACCCCACATTGGCTGGAATGGCACCTTGCACGTTCACGATGTGATCGTGGCAGAGGCGGTCCAGTGCTTCCGTGCTCACGCCCGGCACCACATGCGGCCCGATCATCTCGAGCACGTCGGCGGCCAGCTGGCCCGCCCGCCGCGCCATCGCGATGTCGGCGGCGGACTTGATGGTGATGCCGCGCGCCACTAGTGTTTTCCGGCCGTGGTCGCGCGCGCCTTGCCCGGCTGAACCGAGACAGCCTCCACCAGGTCCAGTCCACCCGCCAGTTCGGCCCGCACCAGCATCTGGCTGATCTCGCGGTGGTTGAGCTCCGGATACATCTCGGTCAGCATGCCGACGCGCATCCAGTGCTCGGCCTGCGCATTGATGGAACGGCTGAGCGCGTTGCCGGCCACCCGCAGGTTCTCGTGCATCTGGTCGGAAATCTTGACAATGCCCATGAAGGCTCCTTTATGCGAAATGTATACGAAGTATATATGTATCGTATTGTCGCAAAGTTGTCGGGGCGGGCGCGGGAATGCCCGCCGATCAGGGTGGCGGGCGCTCGCCGATGAAACGCAGGCCCACCCCCGGTTCGGTGGCGATGTAGCGTGGCGCGGCTGCGTCGTCACCCAGCTTGTGGCGCAGCTTGCCGACCAGCACACGCAGGTAGTGCGTGTCGGCGTCGTGCGTGGGGCCCCACATGTCGCGCAGCAGCTGGGTCTGGGTCACCAGGCGGCCCGGTTCCCGGATCAGCCGGGCCAACAGGGCGAATTCCTTTCGCGCCAGAGCCACGGGCTCGCCGCCGAGCGACACCTCCCGACGGGCGATGTCGACCCTGAGGTGTCCGTCGTCATAGATCGGCGCGACGTCGGTGCTCATCGGAGTGCTGCGCAGGAAGGCGCGTATGCGTGCCATCAACTCCCCGATGCTGAAGGGCTTGGTGACATAGTCGTTGGCCCCCGCATCGAGCAGCGCGACCTTGTGCTCTTCGGACGACCGCACCGTCAGCACGATCACCGGCACACCGGACCATTGGCGCAGCTCCTGCAGGACCGACTGGCCATCGCGATCGGGCAAACCCAGATCCAGCACCACGATGTCGGCTCCCTGGCTCGCCAGCAGGCTCAAGCCCTGCTGACCGGTTTCCGCCAGAAGGGTGGTGTAACCCTGCGAGCGCAGGCTGATGTCAATGAACTTGCGAATCTGCGGTTCGTCGTCGACGACGAGCACGCGGGCCTGGGGCGTGGTGGCCTTTGCGGGCATGGCGTCACCCCCCGGGAATGGGCTGTTCACCCATGGGCAGGCTGATGCGGATGGTGGTGCCACGTCCATCAGGTCCGGGCAACGCCTCCACCTGGCCCATGTGCGCGCCCACGATGCCCTGCACGATGGTCAGGCCTAGCCCGGTGCCGTGCTGACCTCGGTCACCGCGCTCCACGCTGTAGAACATGTCGAAAATCCTGCGCCGTTCGTTTTCGGGAATGCCGGGGCCTTGGTCGGTGACGTCGATGAGCACCTTGTTGCCTTCGCCAGGGCGCACCTCCGCCCGGATGGTCTCGCCCGGCGGCGAGAACTTCGCGGCATTTTCCATCACGTTGAACAAGGCCTGTTCGACCAGTGCCGGGTGCACGTGGATGAGGCCCATGCCGGACGCGATGCGGGTTTCCAGCCTCGCATCCGGGACGTAGCGTTGCAGCCTGCGCGAGGCGGAGCCGACCAGTTCGTCGACACCGATCCAGTCGCGTGCCAGCGTGAGACCGTGCTGGCCCAGGCGGGTCATGTCCAGCAGGTTCTGGATGTAGCGATCCAGACGCTCGCCCTCCACACGGATGGTGTCCAGCAGGCTGCCACGGTCCTGCTCGTTCATGTCCTGACCGTAACGCTGGAGGCTATCGGCCGCGCCGATCATGGAAGAGAGGGGCGATCGCAGGTCGTGCGACACCGAGGACAGCAACGCCGAGCGCAGCCGCTCGGTTTCCTCGCTGACCCGGGCGGTTTCCAGCTCGGACACCAGCCGCGCGCGCAGGGCAGCCTGCCCGATGTCCTCCGTCATGCTTTCAGCCAGCCGCCGCTGCTCGAAGGACAGCCGTCCCATGCCGTCGGGAAAGCGCAGGCCCACGACACCCAGGGACTCTTCCCCACTGTGGATCGGCAGGAACCACCAGGCCGACTGGCCCAGCGTGTCGGTAAAGCGGCCACTGGGCTGGGCATTCTGCTCGCTCCAGTCGGCGGCGCTGCGGTCCTTTTCATCGAGGAGGTGATCGGCCGCCGGCGGGCCCGACTCGCCCCGGAGCCGCACCCAGGCCTGCGCGTTCAGCGCGGACTGCAGCACGGCGGAGCTGGCCGCAACCACACCGCCCAGGTCGGCCGCCTTGGCCAGCCGCCTGGCAAGGTTCTGCATCGCAATGGCGTGCGCGTTCGCGGCGCGCAGCGCTATCACCTGCATTCGCAGGCGCGAGGCCAGCCGGCCCGCGATGAGGGCCGCAGCCAGGAACAGCAACACCGTCGCCACGCCGCGTGGGGCGCTGATGAGCAGGGTGAAGCGCGGTTCGATGAACAGGAAGTCGTACGCCAGAAAACACAGGACGGCGGTGATGACGGCCGCCAGCATGCGCGTGCGCGATGCCACCAGCAGCACGGCCACCAGAAAGACCGGCGTCAGGTCCTGCAGGCCAAGCAGCTTTTCCGCCGCCGCCGCCGTGGCCACCGCGCCCAGTGTGGCCACGGCAATGAGCGTGGGTTCGCCGCGCGCGAGCCGTTCACCCGCGAGGTCTTGCAGGCGATGCGAGCGCTGCCGCAACTGCGGTGTGCTCACGATGGTCAGTTCGTAACGCGCGCCCCGCTGCAAAAGCTGTTGCGTCAGCGTGCGGTTGAAGACGCGCGCGATGGGGCGTTCGCGCGTTCGACCGATCACGATGGAGCGTGCACCGCGCGCCGCCGCCGCATCCAGCAGCGCCTGCGCGACATCGGTGTTGTGAAGCACTTCGGTGTCACCCCCGAGGTTGCGGGCCAGGGCAAAGGCCTTGTCGAGCTCCATCTGGCGTTGCTGTTCCGCGCGCGCAATGGGGCGGCGGGCAGGTGCCGCGCGGCGCAGATCGTCGCCCTGCGGCACGGCGTCCGCAGAATGCCCGGTGTCGACGGTGATCACCGACCAGGGGGCGCCGCGCCTTTCGGCCAGACGTGCGCCCGCGCGCACCAGGTACTCGGACTGCCCCTGGCCATCGATGGCGATGAGCACATGGCGCTGAATCGCGATCCCCCCCAGGCCGCTTGCGGTGCGCGTTTCGCGGAGGTCTGCGTCCACGTGCGCCACCACGGTCTGCATCGCCAGTTCACGCAACGCCGTGAGATTCGACGGGGAGAAGAAAGCCTGAAGCGCCTGTGAGGCCTGTTCAGGAAGGTAGACCTTGCCCTGGTTCAGCCGCTCGATCAGCTCGCGGGCTGGCAGATCCACCAGGCGGATGTCGCGCAAACGCTCGAGCACCGCATCCGGCACGGTCTCGCTGACCCGGATGCCAGTGATCTGGTGCACCACGTCGTTGAGGCTCTCCAGGTGCTGGATGTTGAGGGTGGTGTAGACGTCGATGCCCGCGTCCAGAAGTTCCTCCACGTCCTGCCAGCGGCGTTCGTGGCGGCTGCCGGGCACATTGCGGTGCGCCAGCTCGTCCACCAGGGCCACGGCGGGCCTCCGCGCCAGCAGGCTGTCGAGATCCATCTCTTCCAGCGCCTTGCCCTGGTACTGCGTCAGGCGGCGCGGCACTTGAGGCAGTCCTTCGACCAGGGCCTGCGTCTCGCTGCGCCCATGCGTCTCGATGAAGCCGATGACGACGTCCAGGCCCTGGCGGCGCAACTCGCGCGCACGCGTCAGCATGGCGCAGGTCTTGCCGACGCCCGGGGCGGCACCGAGGAACAGCGTGAGGCGGCCTGCCGCCTGGCGGCGCAAGCCCTCCATCAAGGCATCGGCCCGTTCTGCGTTCTCAGATCCCATGGGTGGTACGACCGGTTGAAGACAGCATAGCCGCTGTCGTGGCGCGCCCGGTTCATGATGCCGTCTTGCGGGGTGCGACGGGGGCCGATGCCCCCAATGCATCGAGCCCCAGGTTGAGCAACAGCACGTTCACCCGCGTCTGGCCGAGCGCACCGAGCTGGGGGCCTTCGGTGTGCTCCGTGACCAGGCGCTCGACCGCCTTGCGGTCCAGTCCGCGTTCACGTGCCACGCGGTCGACCTGCACCGCGGCCCCTTCGACACTGATGTGCGGATCGATGCCGCTGCCAGACTGCGTGACCAGGTCACCGGGGGCGGCCGAGGGGGCGATGCCATCACGCCGTGCAACGGCCGCGCGGGTCTCCTCGATGCGCGCTCGCATGTCTGGGTTGGTGCGGGCCTGGTTGCTGGCGGCCAGTGCCAGCGGGTTGTAGGCGGCGGCGGAAGGTCGGGGCTGGAAGTAGCCCGCACCGGTGAAGGGCTGGGCCACCAGCGCGGAGCCCACCTTGCGATCGCCCTGGAAAACCAGGCTGCCATTGGCCTGATCGGGAAACAACAGTTGCCCGACGCCGACACCGGCCGCAGCGTACAGAAAACCGAATCCTGCGAGTGTCACAGTGGTCAGGCCCAGGGCACTTCGCCACAGGCCGCCATCGTCAGATGCACGGGTGATGGGGCGAGTACGAGAGGAGGAGGCAATGGTCATGGAGGTCTCGATGGTTCACATGGAGAAAAGCGCGGACAACACAAGGTCGATCAGCTTGATACCCACGAAAGGCAGCAGCACACCGCCCAGGCCGTAGATCAGCATGTTGCTGCGCAGCAGCTCGGTGGCGCTGGCGGGTTTGAACCGCACGCCGCGCAAGGCCAGCGGCACCAGGGCCGGAATGACCAGCGCGTTGAAGATGAGCGCCGAGAGCACCGCGCTCGACGGGCTCGACAGGTTCATCACGTTGAGCACCGCCATGGAGGGAATGGCTGCCGCGAACAGCGCGGGCAGGATGGCGAAGTACTTGGACACGTCGTTGGCCAGCGAGAAGGTCGTCAGCGCCCCGCGCGTGATGAGCTGCTGCTTGCCGATCTCCACCACGGCCAGCAGCTTGGCGGGGTCGGAGTCGAGGTCGACCATGTTGCCGGCCTCCTTGGCGGCCTGGGTGCCCGAGTTCATGGCCAGACCCACATCGGCCTGTGCCAGCGCGGGTGCGTCGTTGGTGCCATCACCGACCATGGCGACCAGCCGGCCCTGGGCCTGCTCGGCGCGGATGCGCGCGAGCTTGTCTTCGGGCTTCGCCTCGGCGATGTAGTCGTCGACCCCGGCATCGGCCGCGATGTGCGCGGCGGTGAACTTGTTGTCGCCTGTGATCATCACCGTCTTCACACCCATCTCGCGCAGGCGGGCGAAGCGTTCCCTGATGCCGCGCTTGACCACATCGGAGAGCTCGATCACGCCCAGCACGTGGCGACCGTCGCTGACCACCAGGGGCGTGGCGCCCTTGCGCGCCACGTCGATGACGCGGGCCTCCAGTTCCGCCGGCACGCGGCCGTCCAGCGATTTCACATGGGCCGCGATGGCGTCGAGTGCGCCTTTGCGAATGATCCGATCGTCGGGAATGTCCACGCCCGACATGCGCGTCTGCGCGGTGAAGGCCACGAAATGCGCCCGTGCGGGGTCGGTCAGTGCTTCGCCTTTCTCGCGCGCCAGCCTGACGATGGATTTGCCCTCGGGCGTCGGGTCGGCCAGCGAGGCCAGCAGCGCCGCCTGACGCAGTTGCGCAGGGTCGACGCCCGCCATGGCGTGAAAGGCCGTGGCCTGGCGGTCGCCGTGGGTGATGGTGCCGGTCTTGTCGAGCAGCAGCACGTCCACGTCGCCGGCGACCTCCACGGCTTTGCCGGATTTGGCCAGCACGTTGGCCTTGAGCGCGCGGTTCATGCCCGCGATGCCGATCGCCGGCAGCAGGCCACCGATGGTGGTGGGAATGAGGCACACCAGCAGGGCGACCAGCAGCACGACGTTGACCTGCACGCCGACGAAGTCAGCGATGAAGGGCAGGGTGACCACCACGATCAGGAAGGTCAGCGTCATCACCCCGAGCAGGATGCCCAGCGCGATCTCGTTCGGGGTCTTCTGCCGGTTGGAACCCTCGACCAGCGCGATCATGCGGTCGAGGAAGCTGTGGCCAGGCTCGGCGGTGACGCGCACCACGATGCGGTCCGACAGCACCTTCGTGCCGCCGATGACGCCGGATCGATCGGTGCCGGCCTCGCGCAGCACCGGGGCCGATTCCCCCGTCACCGCGGCCTCGTTGATGGTGGCCATGCCTTCGACGATCTCGCCGTCCGCAGGCACCAGCTGGCCTTCCTCCACCACGACACGGTCTCCCGGGCGCAGCTCGGTCGCGGGCACGCTGCTGTCCTGGCCCGATGCATCGAGCCGCCGGGCCACCAGGTCTTTGCGAGCGCGCCGCAGCGAAGCGGCCTGCCCGCGACCGTGCGCCTCCGCGATGGCTTCGGCGAAGTTGGCGAACAGCACGGTCAGGAAGAGCACACCGGTCACGGCCCAGCCGAAGCCGGCAGAGGCCCGGCCGGCCAGGGTGGCCACGGCGGTCAGCAGTGTGCCGAGCCAGACCACCGCCATGACGGGGTTCTGGAACGCATGGCGGGGCGAGAGTTTCGCGAAGGCGTCGGCCCACGCGGATGAAAGCGGGTTGGAGGTGTTCATGTCGGACGTCCTTTCAGCGCGCCAGCAAGGGCATGAGCGAGAGGTGGTCGGCCACCGGGCCCAGCACCAGCACCGGCATGAACTGCAGCAGCGTGAGGATGAGGACGATGCCGATGAGCGTGAGTGCGAAGGTCGGCGTCTCGATCTGAAGCGTACCGGCCCCTTCGGGTGCGCGCCGCTTCGCGGCCAGCATGGCGGCAATGGCCAGCGGGATGATGAGCGCGGGGTAGCGGCCGGCAGCGAGCACGATGGTGGTGCTGACGTTCCACCAGACCGTCGCGTCCGCGAGTCCTTCGAAGCCCGAGCCGTTGTTGGCGAAGGCCGAGACGTATTCGTAGAACACCTGGCTGATGCCGTGGAAGCCCGGGCTGGAATTGCCTGCCAGGCCGGGCACGGCCAGCGCGACGGCGGTGAAGCCCAGAATCACCAGGGGTTGCAGCAGCACCAGGATGGCGAGCAGCCGCACCTCGGGTCCTTCGATCTTGCGACCGAAGAGCTCCGGCGTGCGGCCCGTCATCAGCCCGGCCAGGAACACGCCCAGCAGCAGGTAGGCGATGAATTGCTGCAAGCCGCAGCCCACACCGCCCCAGATGGCGTTGATCAGCATGTTGACCATGGACACCATGCCGGTCAGTGGCGCGGTGGAATCGAGCATGGTGTTGACCGAGCCGTTGTTGACCTGCGTGGTGACGGAAGCCCACAACGCCGAGGCCTCGGCGCCGACGCGAACCTCCTTGCCTTCCATCAGAGCCACGTCCGTGGCGGTGCTGGAGTGGCTTTCAGACCAGAGCGACAGGCCGGTGGACAACACCGAGAGCGCGAGCATGGAGCCGAAGACCATGGCGCCGAAACGCGGGCGGCGGGTGAACGGACCGATCATGAACACGATGCTCACCGGCACGAGACAGATGGCGAGGGTCTGCAGGAAGTTGGACAACGGCGTGGGGTTCTCCAGCGGCACCGCGCTGTTCGGGCCATACCATCCGCCGCCGTTGCTGCCCAGCTGCTTGATCGCCACCATCGGGGCCACTGGACCCAGGGGGATCTTCTGTTCCTTCAATGCTGCGCTGACGTCGACCGGCGCCACGGTGGGACCGGACGCGAGCGTGGCGGGAACACCCTGCCAGGCCAGCAGCGCCGACAGCACAAGCGACAGCGGCAGCATGAACCGCACCGCGCCCCGGATCACGTCGGCCCAGTAGTTGCCCACATCCACCACCTCGGCGCGTGATCCCGGGATGTCGGGGCCGTCAACGTCGCCCTGGCGGCCGCCGGAAAGGCCGCGCAGCGTGGCCACGGCCAGGGCCAGGCCCATCACCGGCGTGACCATCTGCAGGCCGACGATGCCCGTCATCTGTGCGAGGTAAGACAGCTGTGCCTGACCCGAGTAGTGCTGCTGGTTGGTGTTCGTGAGGAACGATACCGTGGTGTGCAGCGCCAGATCCCAGGACATGTTGGGCACGCCATCGGGGTTGAGAGGCAGCCAGGCCTGGGTCATGAAGATCACCCAGACCACCACCGCCAGCAGAAGGTTGCTCAGCAGGAAGGCCTGGACGTACCGGCGCCAGCCCATGCCGTGGTCGGGCCGGGTGCCGAGCAGGCGGTAGAGCGGACGCTCGACCCGGTCGAAGAGGGCATCGCCGCCCATCGGGTCGCCGCGCATGACCGCAGCCAGATAGCGCCCCAGGGGCCAGCCCAGGGCCAGCAGCGGCACCAGGAGCAGAAAGGTTTCGAACATGTTGGAAGGACTCGTGACAGGCGACAACGCCGATCACGAGTGTTCTTCCAGGCCGCGTAAAGAAGCCATTCCACGCAGGCGCCCGCGCGTAAATTCTTCGACAAATCGGCTCGCACGGGCTCTGCATCGTCGATGCGACCGGGGCAGATCAGGTCGCCCGGCAGCAGGATGAGGTCGCGCCTCGGGAAAGGGCAGCTGACACAAGCGAGCGCCGTACTGGGCGGTTCTGTCGAGAGGTCCATGCAGCCGTGGGGGGGCCGCAGGAAAAAATTCCGTCTGCCTAGAATGCGTCGCAAAGCCCGTCGATCAACCTGGATCCGGTCGATGGGTGCCCCAGGCGGAGACACCATGCCCATTCCTGAGTGCCGCGCCGGACGCGTTTCTGCGCTGGCTTTCATCACGCTCCTTGCCGGGTGCACAACGGCCACCCCGGCGCTTGACACCCTCGGCATTGCGTTCGTGCCGGTGCCGGCGGGTGAGTTCTGGATGGGCAGCGACGAAACGCCCGACGTGCTGGCCACAGCCTACCCAGCCATGGAGCGTTCCCGTTTCGAAGGCCTGTCGGACGAGGCGCCCATGCACCGTGTCCGCATCACGAAACCCTTCGAGATGAGCCAGCACGAGATCACCGTCGGCCAGTTCCGGGCCTTTCTCGAGCGTTCAGGCCATGTGCCTGAATCCATTGCCGACGGTACCGGCGGCTACGGTTACAACCCGGGCTACAACCCCGCCACCACCCCCCGTGGCGACGCCTTCGAGGGCCGCCTGCCCCGCTATTCCTGGCAGAACCCAGGCTTCGCGCAGGGTGACGACCACCCGGTGGTGAACGTTACCTGGAACGATGCCGTCGCACTGGCGCGGTGGCTGTCTGCATGGGAAGGTCGCATCTACCGGCTGCCCACAGAAGCCGAATGGGAATACGCCTGCCGCGCGGGTGGCAAGGGCCGTTACCAGCATGGCGACGACCCCGCCGGTCTGCCGCGCGTGGGCAACACCTTCGATGCGGAAGCCGCCGCCCACTGGCCCGCCTGGCGCGACCGTGCCACGGCCGGCAACGATGGCCATGCCTTCACCGCACCCGTCGGCTCCTATGCACCCAATGCCTTCGGCCTGCACGACATGCATGGCAATGTGTGGGAGTGGGTGTCCGACTGGCATGGCGACGACTACTACGCCCAATCGCCGGAGGTCGACCCCAGCGGCCCGGCCGAAGGCGCGGTGAAGGTGAGGCGAGGGGGTTCCTGGCACACCTGGCCGCTGTATGCGCGCTGCGCCTTCCGCAACTGGAACACCGCGCAGACGCGCTATACGCTGGTGGGCATCCGGCTGGTGCGTGAAACGGTTCGTTGAACTGCGGGGATACCGAAACATCTTCAAACACCATTCCGGTGCATGAGCGCGCAGACTACGCGCTGTTTTTCACCCACCGTGCCCCGCACACACCCGGCCGACCTTATGAAACTGCTCCCTCTCGTCCTTTCCATGAGCGCCGTCGCGTTCGGTCCCTTCGCTGCCCTGGCGCAAACGGCCACACCTGCCGCGAAGCCTGCTGCGACACCCCCGGCATCCGCCACGAAACCCGTTACCAAGCGCGCTCCGCTGGCCCGCTCCGCTGCCAAGGCCGTGGAAGAGGTGACCCCGATCGAAGAAGACACCAACGTGACCTTGAACGAAGCCGACCTCGCCGTGGCGCAACGGGTGTACCTGGGCAGCATTCCCTGCGAACTGGGCGCCTCGGTGGAGATCACCCCCGCCAAGCGGCAGGGCTTCTTCATCGTCCAGGTGAAGAACATGCGCAACGCGCGCTACTACATGCACCCGGTGGAAAGCCGCACCGGTGCCATCCGCCTTGAAGACCCCAAACGCGGCGCCATGTGGCTGCAGCTGGGCAACAAGTCGATGCTCATGAGCCAGCAACTGGGCAAGCGGCTGGCCGACGAGTGCATGAGCCCCGAGCAGCTCACCCTGGCCGGCGAAATGAAGCGCAACCCGCCGCGGCATCTGTTCGACCCGGCGGAACCGCCGACGCCCGCACCGGTGTCGCCCAATGCCACGCCCATCCCGGGCATGCCGGCGACCAACACGAACTAGTCGCCCACCTCGCGATCCAGCGCACGCAGACGGGTTCGCCCAGCAGCGCACCAGGGCCGGCTCGACGATCACCGCGGGCAGCACGGGGATGGCGCCGGGCACCCCGAGCGCCACGAGCGCCGCCGACACCACCGCCGCAAAACAGCTCGGCGCCTGTGGTTGTGCAGCTCGATACCCGGTGGTGCCCAGGCGGCGATGCCAGTCGCGATGGACCAGGACAGGGCGGGCATCATGCCCGTTGCTTCTCCATGCGCACATCGCCGTCGCCCACGTCGCGCTCGTTCCCCCAGCCCAGGTGCCGGTAGACCCCGGCGGCGCGGCTGTTGCGTGCCGTTTCCAGCCATGCGACCGCGTGCCGTTGAAACAAGGCCTCCTCGCTGACCCGGATCAGGCGCTTGCCGATGCCACGACCCTCGTGCGCGGGCTGCACGAACGCGGCGAACAGGCACGCGGTGGCCAGGTCCACCATCGAGAAGCCAACCGGCTCGCCCGCCACCTCCGCCACCCACGCACAGACTGCGCCCGACACGGCTTGCGCCAGGGACTCGGGCGTGACACCCAACTGGGCGAGCTCTTCGACGGTCAGGGTGTTTTCGCGCACCGAGGTCCGGATGCGGAACATCGCGCTCACGTCCGCGATGGTGGCTGGACGAATGAAGACGGAAGCAGGGACGGTCATGGAAGGGACAGGGTCATCACGAAAGCCAGAACAGCGCGGCAGCCGCCAACGCGACCCATGCGCTGACCACCAGCACCACTCCCAGTCGGCTTCGGGGTCTGGCGCCATGGGTCTCCAGCCAGCCGTCGGCTTCACGACGGCATTCTTCCAGGACATCCGGCGGCACCAGCCGGATCGCCAGCCAGATCAGCCCGGGCAACAACAGCACATCGTCGACATAGCCGAGCACGGGAATGAAGTCGGGAATCAGGTCAATGGGGCTGAGCGCGCAGGCCACCACGAAGAGGCCCAACGCCTTGGCGTACCAGGGCGTTCGGCGGTGCTTGCCCGCGAACCAGAGCGTGACACCATCCCGCCGGGTCCGCTTCGCCCACGCTTTCAGCCGGGCACCGAAGGTCATGACCAACGATCAGTTCACGTCCAGCCGGTCGATGCTGGCTTGCAACTGGCGCAGTGCCTCCTCGCCCGGGCGGCTCAGCAGATCGGTCAGGTAGGCCGGCCCTTCCAGCGCGGCGTAGGCCATGCTCCAGTACGGGTGCAGCCGCTCATGGGCCCAGGCGTCGCTGATCAGCACCGTGAAGTCCACATGCCGGGGATCGGTCTTCAGGCGTTCGACCAAGGCATCCATTTCCGTGGGCGGACCTTCGATGAACTGGCAGAACCGCTCCCCATCGAAGACCAGCAGGCCGGTGATCCCATGCCCGGCGTTGAAGCGGCGCGCCGTGGAGATGATGTCGCTGACCGCGGAATGTCGCTGCCCGGGGGCGAGACGGCTGTGATAGAAGAATTGCTTGAGAGTGGGGGTCACGATGGAGGTGTGCGAGACGAGAGGCTCCCTGGGCCGACGGAGATTATGCGTGGGACGCTTCGTGCACTACCGAACAGACAGACCGCGGCGATCGGCCGCAGGAATGCATCGGAACGGTGGGCCGGTCAGGCGCATCCTGATGGGTTGAGATCCAGATCCCACAACATGTCATCACCCAGCGCCAGCGTGCGCGCGGGTGGGCGAGGGCAGTCGGCCATGACGTCGTGCGCGGGCACGCGCAGGCCGCGTCGGCCCTGGCCGATGAGCACGGGCGCGAGCACGAGGTGCAGGCGGTTGAGCACGCCGGCGGTGAAAAAGCGCGAGACCGTCATGCCACCGCCTTCGACGAACAGCAGGTGCAGGCCGCGCTGGGCGAGTGCACTGGTCACGCGTTCTGGCCGGTAGCCGTGGCAGACGTCGCCTTCGATCAGCAGATCGTCCACAGCGAGCACTTCAGCGGGGTGCGGCCCTTCACCGCCGGTGCCCAGCTGCTGGCGGGCGCGCGCGACGTGCAGGGTGTCGCACACCCAGAGGGTGGGCGCCTGGCCGTCGCGGAACACGCGGGAATGGCCGTCGAGCCTGACGGCAGGGTCCACCACCACGCGCACGGGTTGCGGGCCGGGCACGCGGCGGGTCGTGAGCTGCGGGTTGTCGATGGCGACGGTGCCGGCGCCGACGAGCACGGCGTCGCACAGGGCGCGCAGACGATGCAGGTGCAGCAGGCAGTGCGCACCGTTCACGTAGTAGGAGTCGCCGGTCGCGGTGGCCACGAAGCCGTCCAGGCTCTGGCCGAGCTGGGCCACCGTCCAGGGGGTGTCGCTGGCGGTATCGGCCGCGTCGAGCAACGGCTTGTAGAGACTGAAGAGTTCCGTACTGCGCCGGCTGAAGGGCGCGGCGAGCCGCCATCCGCTACCGGCCTGGCGCACGAGGGCGGGTGGCACGGGGCCGACGGAAGTGCGCACCTGCAGCATCTGCAGCCAGAGCGCATGCCAGTCGGCGGGAACATCGGTGGCGGTGGGTGGGCCGGGCACGGATTTGGCCGGCGGTGTGGTCATTTCCATTGCGGGGCGTAGTAGGGGTCGTCGGTGGTGTGTGCGGAGCCGGCGGCACCGGTCATCGCCCAGGCGATGGTGAGGCAGGCCAGGGCGGCGGGCAGCAGGAACACGAGCCATCCACCACCCGGTGGCGATGGGTGGCGCCAGGCCAGGAAGGTGGCGACAGCGCCGGCCACGGCGAGCACCAGAGCCAGTTGCGCGAGCAGCAGCGAACCGCTGGTGCCGGCCCAGGCGGCCAGCGCCAGGGCGATGAGGGTCAGGCCGGCAGGCAATGCCACGCCGGATGCTCCGCGCCGCAAAGCGGGCACCAGCAGGCTCACGGCCGCGCCCGCGAGGACGATCCACGGCAGCTTTTGCGCGCGTGTGCTCGCGGGCCAGTCAAAACCCGGAAACCAGGCCAACGCCAGCAGCAGGCCCAGCAACACGCCGGCCGCGGCCCAGCGAGGCCCCGCGGTGCGGCTCAGTGCCGCAGCGCAGGCGGAGCACAGCAGCAAGGGCAACACGACGCTCTGGAACGCAGGGTGGTTCAGGATGTCCGAGGCGGGCATGGGTCCATGATAGGCGCCACATCCGCCCGACGCGAACCGTTACAGTGCCACGAACCCCCACGAAAACCCTCATCGGTCGCCATGTACCTGCCGCCCCAATTCGCCGCCAAGGACGCTGCCATCGCTGTCGAGCTGATGCGTGCGCACCCGTTCGCCAGCCTGATCTCCACCGACGACGAAGGCCTGCCTTTCGTGACGCACCTGCCGCTGCATGTGCTGGAGGAAGAGGGCGGCCTCACGCTGCTGGGGCATTGCGCCAGACCCAACGCGCACGGCCGCTACCTGCAGGCGCGCCCGCAGGCGGTGGTGACCTTTCTCGGGCCGCACGCCTACATGACGCCACGCGTGTACCCGGATCTGGCTCGGGTGCCCACCTGGAACTACCTCGCTGTGCACGCCACAGTGCAGGCCCGGCTGCTGGACGGCTTCGATGACAAGGACCGCTTGCTCAAGCACCTGATCCACGACCACGACCCTGCCTATGCGGACCAGTGGCGCGGGCTGGACGAAGAGTTCCAGCGCAAGCTGATGCAGGGCATCTCGGCGTTCGAACTGCGCGTGACCAGCCTGCAGTGCAAGGTGAAGCTGAACCAGCACCGGCCCGAATCGCACGCAGCCATGCTGGCTGCCTACGCCGCCGGCAACCCGGACGAGCAGGCGCTCGCAGGCTGGATGCGCCGCCTGGGCATGGGCGCCTGAGTTCGCCTTACGCGGTCTTGCGCAGCGCGGTGCTGGCCGCCGCGAACTGCTGGGTCGCCTGGCGCAGCAGGGACTGGTCTGAGGAGACCACGAAGCAGTCGATGCCGATCTTGCGGAACGCCAGGGCTTCGGCTTCGTTGGGCACGAACATGGCCGCGCTCACACCGGCGGTCTTCGCCGCTTCGATGATGCGACTGCAGGCCTCGGACACGGCGGGTGCGCGGATGTCGTCCAGACCCATGGACAACGCAAGGTCCGCACGGCCGATGAACAGGCCGTCCACGCCGGGCGTGCTGGCGATGTCGAGGGCTTCGGTCACACCATCGGCGCTCTCGATCTGGCAGATGACCAGGGTCTGATCACCGGCCTCGATGGCGTCGGCCATGCGCTGGGCGCCGTAGCCCGAGCTGCGCGGCGAGATGGAGAAGCCCCGGTTGCCGTTGCGGTAGCGCGCGCGTGCAACGACCTCCCGCGCCTGCTCCGCGTTGTCCACATGGGGCACCAGCACGCCCGCCGCACCGAGGTCGAGCACGGACTGGATGGTGGCGGCCGAGGTGTCCGGAATGCGCACGATCACGGGAATGCCGGTGGCGCGCCCGGCCATCATGTGGCGGTCGAGCGTGAGGCGGTCGAAGGGGGCGTGTTCGGCATCGACGACGACGAAGTCGAGGTCGGTCGTGCCCAGCACCTCGGTGATCTGGGGCGAGTCTGTTTTCACGAAGATGCCGAGCGAGAGCTGGCGCTGGCGGATGTTGGCCCGTGGCTTCATCGAAAGGGGTTCCTGTTGGCGGCTCGCGGCGGATGCGCCGCGCGTTGCCATGGTCGCCAGCAGCGGGCAGCGCGGCAAGCGCCGTGGCGCGGCTTTCCGCTGGTCAGAAAGCGCCGGTGTCCGGCGCGGCGGGCAGGCGGGTGCGGTAGGCCTGGCTCACGGCGGCAGCGGCCTGCTGCAGCTGTGGCGCGTACTGGGCCACGGTGGCCGGGGTCATGAGGTTGCCAAAGGTGGTCATGCCCATGAGCCCCACCACCTCGGTGAGGTGCATCACCGGCGTGGCCAGCGTGGCGGTGCGCCGCTGCGGGTTGGGCTGGCGCACGGCATAGCCCTGCTGGCGGATGGTGTCGAGCTCCTGCATCAGCAGTTCCTCGTGCCCGAGCTGGCTGCCACCGGGCGCGGCGCGCAGCATGTCGAACAGGATCTCGCGCTCCACCTCGGGACAGAAGGCCAGGTAGGCCTTGCCCATGGCAGTGTCGGCCAGGCCCAGACGGCGGCCGATGGTGGTGGAGTGCGCGGCAATCGGGCTGTAGGGCATGCCGCTGTAGCGCACCACGATCGCGTCGCCATCGAGCACACCGAGCGCCACCGGCCACTTGATCTGCTTGGTCAGCCGCAGTGCCAGCGGCGAGCCCACCTCCACCAGCAGCGACTTTTCCGTGAAACCGCCGCTCATCTCCAGGATCTTCTCGGTGAGACGATAGACGCCCGCCACACCTTCCAGCCGCACATAGCCCTCGAGCTGCAGTGTGTGCAGGATGCGGAAGATGGTGGACTTGGGCAGCGCGGTCTGCAGGTGCAGGCTGTGCAGGCTCCACGTCGGCTGCGTGTTCATGATCCGCAGAATCTGCAACGCGCGCGAAATGGCCCGGATCGATCCGTTGGAGTTGTCGTCGGAGGCGTCGGCCATGGGCAGGATGGGCTCGTTCCCGCAGGGACGGGAGGGGGAGCGGATCATACCCGTGGCGTGCATGTCAGTACCAGAGGGCCTTGTCGACGCGGTTGGCCAGCGGCAGCCCCGCTATGAAGCGGCGGCAGTTGTCTTCCAGGATGGCGTAGCGGCGCTCGTTGTAATACGGGCCCCACATGGCCACGTGCGGCGTGATGAACACACCGGGCTGCGTCCAGAGCGGGTGCGTCGCGGGCAGGGGCTCCTGCTCGAACACGTCCAGCCCTGCGCCCCCCACTTCACCGGCCTGTAGTGCGGCCAGCAGGTCGTCGAGCCGGGTGGTCATGCCGCGCCCGATGTTGATGAAGAAGGCGCCTCGCTTCATGCGCTGGAAGCGCTCGCGGTGGAACATGCCCTCGGTCTCGGGGGTGTGCGGCACGGTGGCAATGACGAAGTCCGCGCGCGGCAGCAGGCTGTCCAGTGCCTCGGGCTTGTGCAGTTCGTCCATGCCCTCGGGCAATGCCGTGCGCTGTGCGTCGGTACCGATCACGTGCACGCCGAAGGCCTTGAGCAGGCGCGCGGTTTCTGCGCCAATGCCGCCCACGCCGACGATGAGCGCCGTGGCCTCGGGCAGGTACACCGTGCCTTCGTAGCGCGGCGGCTGCCGCCATTCGCTGCGCTGCTGCTGCGGGATGAAGCGATGCAGCGCGCGCGAGAAGGCAAGCACGAAGGACAGGATGTGCGCGCCGATGTGATCGTTGAAGATGCCGCGCACGTTGGTCACCGTCACACTGTGGTCGACCAGCTCTGGAAAGAAGTACCCCGAGGGTGGCGCCGCCAGCGGTGAGTGCAACCAGCGCAGGCGGGGCGCTGCCGCCAGCAGCGCTGGCGTGAGCGTGCCCACGGCGGCATCGGCACCGCCGATGGCGGCCAGGGCTTCATCGTCGGTCTCGGCAACGATGACATTCAGTTCGGGCAGGGCGGCGCGCAACCGGCCAGCCCAGTCACGGGTGGCGGGAATCTGCGGCGGCAGCATCAACAGGGTGACGGACATGACAGGCAGGTGGTCTCGGGCAGAAGAAAGAAAACCGCGAACTTACTCGAGCTTGATGCCGGCCTGCTTGATCACCTTGCCCCACTTGTCCTCTTCCTGGCGCAGGAACGTGGCGTAGGCGGCTGGCGTTCCTCCCACGGGAGACACACCGCTGGCGGCCATGCGGTCCAGCAATTCCTTGCTCTTGAGTGCGGTGTTCATGGCCGCGTTGAGCTTGTCGATGCGCGCCTGCGGCGTGCCCTTGGCCACGTGCAGGCCGACCTGCGTGGTGGCCTCGTAGCCGGGGTAGCCGGACTCGGCGATGGTGGGCACGTCCGGGTACGTGGGAACGCGCTTGGGGCCGGTGAGCGCGAGGATGCGCAGTTTGCCGGACTTCACCTGCGGGTCAGCGAAGGACACCGACGCCACCATGAAGTCGATCTGGCCGGTCAGCAAGTCCAGCACCGCGGCCGACTCGCCCTTGTAGTGCACGGTACCGACGTCGATGCCCGCCGCGATCTTGAACAGTTCGCCCGCCAGGTGGTTGGAGGTGCCGTTGCCCGGCGTGCCGTAGAACATGCCGCCCGGCTTGCCCTTGGCCTTGGCGATGAGTGCCGCGAGGTTGGGCGCGCCCTTCTCGGCATTGACGAGGATGGTCTGCTCGATGCGCAGCACATGGCCCACCGGCGGCAGGTCGGTGGCGACCTTGTAGGGCAGCTTCGGATCCATCAGCGGCAGGATCACGGTGCTGCCGGTGGCGCAGAAGCAGATGGAATAGCCGTCGGCCGCCGAGCGGGCCACGTTGCCGGTGGCGATGGAGCCGCCCGCGCCGGGCATGTTTTCCACCACCACGGTCTGGCCCAGGGCCTTGGCCATTTCACCGCCCACGAGGCGGCCGAACAGGTCCATCGTGCCGCCAGCGGCGAAGGGCACCACCAGCCGCACGGGTTTGTTGGGGAAGTCGTCCGCCTGTGCGTGGACGGCTGTTGCGCCCAGCGCGAATGCGGCACCGGCGAGTGCGCCGAGCAGGGTGCGTTGAAGTGCTTTCATGGATGTCTCCGGGGCTCGATGGAAGAAAGGAATGTGAACCGATGATTCCCGAGCGGCTCGACGGGTGTCAACGAAACTCGGCCCGCTTTCCGGCAGGCAGAAAATGGCCGCGTTCGGATTGCCTCCACATCGCGGTGGAGGGGATGATCGTCGCATTCCAGGCCACTCCGGCCTGCTTCGCTGTCCCTTTCGTTTCTCATTCTTTTCATGTCTTCCAAACCCGTTGCCCCTTCCCAAGGTGTCCGCCACCGCAGCTTCGCCGTCTTTCCCGAGCACGAGGGACCTGCCATCGCGGGCAACCGCCACCGGCGCATGCGCGCGCAGAACTTCGTGGTGGAGTGGGTGGAATCGGGGGGCAACGCATTCGAAGTGGAAAGCCCGGCCGAGATGTTGCTGATCTTTCCGGACGTGGGCGCCACCGTGACCCCACTGGCGCCACAGGGCGAGCCCGTGGCGGTGCCGAACAAGGGCAGCGCCTGCGTGGTGGCCGCCGGCCGCTGCCGCGTGCAGCTGGTTGCCCCGGGCACCTGCACGGTGATCGCATCCAGCCGTCCCGACGTCGACCCCGCCTCGGTGATCAACGACAGTGCCTACGCTCAGCCGGACGCGCGCATCAAGCCCACCGGCCGACCGTTCCAGCGCCAGCCCGGCGCACCGCTTGTGACGGTGTTCGACATGGCGCAGGTGACCGCGCCCGCAGACAACCCGCGCCTGAAGATGCTGCAGACCGACACGCTGAGCATCAACTGGGTGGAGTACCAGGGCGTGCGTGACCGCAAGGCCCTGAGCCCGCACAGCCACAGCGATCTCGAACAGGGTTCGCTCGCGCTCGCAGGCAACTTCATCCACCACCTGCGCGTGAACTGGGGCCGCGACGCCAACCTCTGGCGCGACGACGAGCACCTGGCCGCTGCGTCGCCCTCGCTCGTCGTGGTGCCGGTGGACCTGGTGCACACGACCGAAGGCGTGGGCGAAGGCCATCACCTGCTGCTCGACGTGTTCAGCCCACCGCGCGAGGACTTCATCGCCAAGGGCTGGGTGCACAACGCCGGCGACTACGCCATCCGAGCGCCGCAGCCGTGACCCTGTACCACGACTGGCGGCGCGACACGCGCCAGCCCTCGGTGGCGCTGCCGCCGGGGACCTGCGATTGCGCCATTCACGTGTTCGATCCGACCCGCGCAGATCTGCTGCTGCCCGGCCGGCGCCACGAACCACCGGTGGCCTGGCTCGGTGAACTGCGCACGCTGCACCAGCGGCTCGGCGTGGATCGTGCCGTGCTGGTGCAACCCTCGGTCTACGGCAGCGACCACACGGTGCTGCTCACGGCCTTGCGCTCGGACCCCCACCGTTACCGGGGCGTGGCGCTGCTGGACGACAGCGTGTCGGACGCGGCCTCTGAAGCACTGCATGCCGCCGGGGTGCGCAGTGCGCGCTTCAACATCCTCTCGCGCTTCGGCGCAGCTTTTGATGGCCTGGCTTTCCGGCGCCAGGTGCGCCGTGCCGAGGCGCTGGGCTGGAGCATCTCGTTGCACGCCACCGCCGCCGAACTGGCGGCGCAGGCGCGCCTGCTGCTTGAAATCCGCACCGAGGTGGTCGTCGATCACCTCGCTTACCTGAATGGTGATGAACTCGATGGCGAGGGATTCCGCTTCCTTCGCGAGGCCATCACGCGTGGCAACTGGTGGGTGAAGGTTTCGCGCGTGGACCATCGCTTCTCGCCGCCTTACCACGACGCGGTGGAGCTGATCCGCCGGGTGGTCTCGCTCAATCCCTGGCGCATGCTCTGGGCCACCGACTGGCCGCATCCGCTGTACGACGTGGCCTCGACCACCATGCCCAACGACGCCGACCTGGTGGAGCTGTTCGCCCGCGCCGTGCCCGACGCCTCGCTCAGAGAGCAGATCCTGGTGCACAACCCCGCGCGCGTGTTCGGCTTCGCCGACACCCCCATCCCTCCGAGAAACACCGACCGATGAGCTCCAAACGAAACGAACCCGTCCTGATCTGGGAACGCGTCATGCCCGATGACCCCAGCATTCCCTGGCTGCGCGAGCAGGGTTTCGATGTGCGCCTGGGCAAGCCCAACCACGACCCTGCGTACCGCCGCCACCTGGAAGCCGACTTCATCGCCGACGCCAGCGGCTGCGAGGGCGTGCTGATCTCCGGTGGCATCCGGATCACACCGGGGGTGATGGACGCACTGCCGGGCCTGAAGGTCATCAGCAAGATCGGCATCGGCGTGGACACCGTGGATGTGGCCGCCGCCACCGCCCGCGGCATTGCCGTGTGCAACACGCCCGGTGGCAACGATTCCGTGGCCGTCGCCGAGCATGCGCTGGCCCTGCTGCTGGCCTTGCGCAAGCAGCTGCATGTGTGGACGCGCGAGTACCTGCAATCGGGAGGCTGGCGCAACCCGCAGGTCTTCTCGGGCGGGCTCGATGGCAGCACGCTCGGCATTGCGGGTTTCGGCCGCATTGGCCGTGCATTGGCGCAGCGTGTGGCGGGCTGGAACGTGCGCGTGCTCGTGCACGATCCGCTGGCGCGTGATCTGCCGCCCGGCGTGCAGGCCGTCGACATGGACGAACTGCTCGCGCAGAGCGACGCGGTATCGCTGCACTGCCCAGCGCTACCGGGTGACCGCCCGCTGCTCGACACGGCGGCACTGGCCCGCATGAAGAAGGGGGCCGTGCTGATCAACACCGCGCGGGCCACCCTGGTCGACGCCGCCGCGCTCATCGCAGCGCTGGACGCCGGCACGCTGGCGGGCGCCGCTTTCGACGTGTTCGACCCCGAGCCTCCGGCGCGCGATGATCCTTTGCTGGCGCACCCGCGCGTGCTGAGCACGCCGCACGTGGCCTCCTGGACCTGGGAGGGCTTCTTCGGCCGCCGCCAGCAGGCGGCCGAGAACCTCGCCAGGGTGGTGCGCGGCGAGCCAGGCGCTTCCATCGTCAACGCGCCGCGCCCTGAATAACCTTCTGAACCGACCCATGTACATCGACCTCGACACCGCGACGGACTACAAGCGCTCCATCTTCAATGCCATCGTCGCCCCCCGGCCGATCGGCTGGATCAGCACCATGGCCGCGGATGGCCGCGTCAACCTCGCGCCGTTCTCGCATTTCAACCTGGTCTCCACGGCACCGCCCGTGGTCATGTTCTCGTGCAACGCGCCGGACGACCGCCACGAGAAGGACACCATCACCAACGTGCGCGCCACTGGCGAATTCGTCACCAACCTCGTGACCTGGGACCTGCGCGAACAGATGAACAACTCCTCGTTCAACGCGCCCTATGGCACCGACGAATTCGAACTCGCCGGGCTGGCCAAGGCGCCTAGCAACAAAGTGCGCCCGCCGCGCGTGGCGGCCTCGCCGGCCAGCATGGAGTGCAAGCTGCTGAAGATCATGGACATCGAGCCCATCGGGCCCGGTGACACGTTCAGCAACGTGGTGTTCGGTGTCGTCGTGGCCCTGCACCTGGACGACCGCTTCGTCGAGCCCAATGGCCGTTTCGACGTCGTTCGCACGCAGCCGCTCACGCGCCTGGGCGGCAACCAGTACGCGTCCACGGGCCCCATCGTCGAGCTGGGCCGGCCCAACCCGCCGCGCGCCTAGGGACACTCAACCGCGCAGCACCAGCGCGGCGGCATGCCGAGCCGCAATCCACTCCTCATTGGTCGGTTCGATGGCCACCACCACCGGGCTGGTGGGCGCGGAGATGCGCGGGGCGTGGCCCAGGTTGGCGTCGTCGTCGAGCACCACACCCAGAAAGCCCAGCTCGCGGCAGATGCGCTGGCGCATCTCGGCGCTGTGCTCGCCCACGCCGGCGGTGAACACCAGCAGATCGAGCCCCCCGAGCACGGCGACCAGCGCACCGATCTCGCGCACGATGCGCCGCACATACAGCGCCAGCGCGGCACGCACGCGCTCGCCGGTGGCGTCGGTGCGGCCTTCTTCGGCAAACAGACGGCGCGGTTCCGACGACACTCCCGACACACCCAGCAGGCCCGACTCGTGGTACAGGACGCGGGCCACTTCTTCCAGGCTCAGCTTCTCGATCTCCATCAGGTAGATCACCGCGCCGGGGTCGAGCGAGCCGGTGCGGGTGCCCATCATCAGCCCGTCCAGCGCCGAGAAGCCCATCGTGGTGGCCACGCTTTTCGAACCTTGCAGGGCGCATAGGCTCGCGCCGCTGCCCAGGTGCGCAGCGATCACACGACCCTGGGCCAGCGCGCCGTGGCGCTCGGGGAGCGCTACAGACAGGTATTCGTACGACAGGCCGTGGAAGCCGTAGCGGCGCAGGCCGCGTTCCCACGCCGCGTGTGGCAACGGCAGCATCTGTTCCACCTGGGGCAGGGTGTGGTGGAAGGCCGTGTCGAAGCAGGCCACCTGCGGCAGCTGCGGGTCGCTCTCCAGCAGCACCTGGATGGCGTCGAGCGCAAAGGGCTGGTGCAGTGGCGCGAGCGGGATGAGACGCTGCAGATCGGTCAGCACGGCCGCATTCACGCGCACCGGGTCGAAATACTGGCTGCCGCCATGCACCACCCGGTGCGCCACCGCGTGCAGCCGGCGCGTGGCGAGCCTGGCGCGCACCCGCTCCAGGATCTGGCGAAGTGCGTCGTGGTAGGGCTGCGAGGTGCCAAGTGCCAGCGGCGCTTCGGGGGTGTTGCTGTCGGCACAGGTGGGCTGCGGTCCACCGATGCCGCGCACCTGGCCCTTCCAGGCGGGCTCGCGCGGCGGGTTGGGGCCGGCCTCAAACAGGGCGAATTTGATGCTGGACGAGCCCGCGTTGAGAACCAGCACCATGCCGCCTTCCGTGCTCATGGCGGGCTGGCCCGGTAGCGATGGGCGAGCAGCACCGCGATCGCGCACGACGCCAGGCGCGTGGCACGGGAGTCGGCACGGCTGGTGAGGACGATGGGCACTCGTGCGCCGATCGCAATGCCTGCGCTGGCCGCCTGGCCCATGTACTCCAGCTGCTTGGCCAGCATGTTGCCGCTTTCCAGATCGGGCACGACCAGCACATCCGCCCGGCCCGCCACGGGCGATTCGATCCCCTTGACACGCGCCGCCTCAGGCGAGATGGCGTTGTCGAACGCCAGCGGCCCGTCGAGCAGGCCACCGGTGATCTGCCGGCGGTCGGCCATCTTGCAGAGGGCCGCGGCGTCCAGTGTGGCGGGCATGCGCGGGTTCACGGTCTCCACCGCAGCCAGGATCGCCACGCGCGGCACGGCCACGCCGATCGTGTGAGCGAGCTCGATCGCGTTGCGCACGATGTCGGCCTTTTCCTCCAGCGTGGGCGCGATGTTGATGGCCGCGTCGGTGATGACGAAAGGCCTGGGGTAGGCCGGTGTCTGCATCAGGAAGCAATGGCTCAGCCGGCGTTTGGTGCGCAGCCCGGCGTGCGCAGGCAGCACTGCGCCCAGCAGTTCGTCGGTGTGCAGGCTGCCCTTCATGATCGCCTCCACCGCGCCGCTCGAGGCCAGGCCGGCGGCGTGGGCGGCGGCCGCATGGCTGTGCGGCACATCCTCGATGGGCAGGCCCGTGAGGTCCACCGACAGCTGCGCGGCCAGTGCGAGCAGCCGCGTGCGCGGCGCGACGAGCACGGGATCGATCAGGCCTGCCTCGCGCGCGTCGAGCGCGCCCCGCAGGCTGAGTTCGTCGCAAGGGTGCACCACGGCGATGCGGATGGCGCCGAGCGCGCGGGCGTGGGCGAGCAGGCGGGGCAGGCCCTCGGGGGTGAGCTGCACCCCGGCGGGCAGCAGGGGACGTGAGGCTGGAAGGGTCATGGTGTCGAGTGTGAAGCGCTTTGCGTGGCCATTGTTCCGTCCACCCGGGTTTGTGTCACGTTTGCGTTACTGCCGGAACGGGCGGATTTGATCCATGTCAACCGCTGGGCGATGAGTGCCCCGGCGGGTTGAACCCGTTCCCCTCGACGTGTTCTATTCCGGGCATGAATCACGCCACGACCCACGCCAGCGGCGCGTCGGAGGCCGCCAACGCATCCTCGCAGGACTGGCATGCATGGGCGCCCGACACGGTACTCGAAACGCTCCGGAGCCGTCGCGAAGGACTGGCGCCCGCCGAAGCGGCCCGCCGCCTGACGGAGGCCGGCCCCAATGAACTGCCCGCACCACCCCGTGTGCACCCCATGCTGCGCCTGCTGGACCAGTTCAACAACGCGCTGATCCTTTTTCTGCTGGCCGCGGCCGCCATGGCCGCGTTGCTGGACCACTGGATCGACGCGGCGGTGATCGTCGGCGTGGTGCTGGTCAACGCCATCGTCGGCTTCGTGCAGGAGGGGCGCGCCGAACAGGCGCTCGATGCCCTGCGCGGCATGCTGGCGCCCAACGCGCGTGTTCTGCGTGACGGGCGCCGCGAGACGGTGCCGGTGGCCGACCTGGTGCCCGGCGACGTGGTGCTGCTCGAAGCCGGCGACCGCGTGCCAGCGGACCTTCGGCTGCTGCGCGCGCGCGGCCTGCTGGTGGACGAGGCGATCCTCACCGGCGAGTCGGTGACGAGCTCGAAGCAGGAGGATGCCGTGGCCACCAGTGCCGCGCTGGGGGACCGGTCTTCCATGGCCTATTCGGGCACGCTGGTCGCGGCGGGGCAGGGCAGCGCGGTGGTGGTGGCCACCGGTCGCCACACCGAAATCGGCCACATCAGCCGCCTGCTGGGCGAGGTGCGTTCACTCGCCACACCGTTGCTGCGGCAGATCAACGGCTTCGGCCGCTGGTTCACCCTGTTCTCGGCGGTGCTGGCCGCGCTGCTGTTCCTGTTCGTCGTGTTCGTGCGCGATCACCACTGGGTGGACGCGCTGATGGTGGTGGTGGCCATCGCCGTGAGCATCGTGCCAGAAGGCCTGCCGGCGGTGATCACGATCACGCTGGCCATCGGTGTGCAACGCATGGCGGGGCGTCAGGCCATCGTGCGCCGCCTGCCGGCCGTGGAAACGCTGGGGGCGACCACGGTCATCTGTTCCGACAAGACCGGCACGCTCACGCGCAACGAGATGACCGCGCGCCGCGTGGTGACCGATACCGCTTGCGTGATGGTGAACGGCGCGGGCTACGAACCCGTGGGCACGCTGGACCTGCCCGAAGGCTGTGCCACGCTGCCGTTGAATGCACGCAGCCTCATCGAGACCGCGCTGCTCTGCAACGACGCGCACCTGCTGCAGGCGCCGGAAGGTGGATGGCGGGTCGATGGCGATCCCATGGAAGGCGCGCTGGTGGCCCTGGCCATGAAGGCGGGACTGCAGCCTGCCACGCAGCGCGCGGTGCACCCGCGCGCCGACGAGATTCCATTCGATGCCCAGCACCGCTTCATGGCCACGCTGCACGACCGCGCCGAAGGCGGTGCCGACCTGCTGGTGAAAGGAGCGCCCGAGCGCTTGCTGGCGATGAGCCGCGCGCAACTCGACGCGCAGGGCACGGAACAAGCGCTGGACGAGGCGCACTGGCAACAGGCGATCGCCGAGGCCGCCGCCGCTGGCGAGCGCGTGCTGGGCTTCGCCCGCCGGCGCCTGAACCCGGTCCCGGCGCGCCTGGCGTTCTCCGACGCGGATGAACTCGTCTTCCTGGGGGTGGTGGGCTTCATCGACCCGCCGCGCACCGAAGCCATGGCGGCGGTGGCCGATTGCCGCAGCGCCGGCATCGCGGTAAAAATGATCACGGGCGACCACGCTGCCACGGCGGCGGCCATCGCACGCCAGCTGGATCTGGCGGTGCAGCCGGTGGTGGTGACGGGGCAGGAGCTCGATGCCGCGTCTGCCAGCGACCTGCGTACCCTGGCGCTGAACGCCCACGTCTTCGCACGCACCAACCCGGAACACAAGCTTCGCGTCGTGCGGGCCCTGCAAAGCGAGGGCCATGTGGTGGCGATGACCGGCGATGGTGTCAATGACGCACCCTCGCTCAAGCAGGCGAATGTGGGCATCGCCATGGGCCACAAGGGCACGGATGCGGCCAGGGAGGCCGCGCAGATCGTGCTGGCCGACGACAACTTCGCCTCCATCGTGGCCGCGGTGAGCGAGGGGCGCACGGTGTACGACAACATCCGCAAGGTGATCGCCTGGACGCTGCCGACCAATGGTGGCGAGGTGCTGGCCATCATCGCGGCGCTGGCCTTCGGCCTCACGCTGCCGATGACGCCCACGCAGATTCTGTGGATCAACATGATCCTGACCATCACGCTCGGGCTGGTGCTGGCCTTCGAACCCGCCGAACCGGGTGTGATGCAGCGCCGCCCGCGCTCGCCCGACGCGGCGCTGCTCTCGCCGTTCATGGTCTGGCGCGTGGTACTGGTGTCCCTGCTGTTCACGGCCGGGGCATTTGGCATCTTCGGCTGGGCGACGGTGCGCGGCTTCGGTGTGGAACTGGCCCGCACGATGGTGGTCAACACCCTGTGCGTGATGGAGATCTTCTACCTCTTCAACGTGCGCTACCTGCACATGCGCTCGTTCACCTGGCGCGGCGCGCGCGGAACCCCTGCGGTGCTGTGGGCGGTGGTGGGCGTGGTGCTGGCGCAGATGGCCTTCACGTACACGCCATGGATGCAGGCGGTGTTCGACACCCGGGCGGTGCCCTTGCTCGACGGGCTGGTGATCCTGGCCATCGGCGTGCTCTCCATGGTCGTGCTGGAAGTGGAAAAGGCCCTGCTGCGGCGCTGGCAGGTCTTTCCGGAACTGAATCCGACGGCCCGTGACACCGGCCCGACCACCCTGAAAGGAACTGCCCAGTGAGCACATCCACCACCCCGCGTCACCTCCTGCTGGCCACCGACCTCAGCAGCCGCAGCGACCGCGCCCTGGACCGGGCCGTGCAACTCGCGCGCGACTGGGATGCCCGCCTGGTGGCTCTCACCGTCGTCGAGCCCGAACCCGCGGAGGCACCCACCTCGGTGCTCGCGCGCGCGAGCGGACTGGCCGGCGGCACGGCGCGCCGTGTGCTGGCCGAGCGGCGCCTTCGGGCCGATATCGCCGGCGAAGGTGACCTGCCCCTGGTGCCCCGGGTCGAGCAGGGCGCTGTGACCGATACCGTGCTGACAGTGGCGGGCGCCGAGGGCAGCCAGTTGATCGTGACCGGCGTGGCGCGCAACGAGGCACTGAGCCGTGTGGTGCTGGGGTCCTCCGTCGAAGCGCTGGCGCGCCGGTCGCCTGTGCCGCTGCTGGTGGTGCGCAGCCGGCCACGCGCGCCCTACAGCCAGGTCATCGTCGCCACCGACTTCTCGCAGGCCTCGCGCCACACGCTGCGCACCGCTGCCGCGCTGTTTCCCGAGGCCACGCTCACGCTCTTCCACGCGTTCGACAACCCCTATCCGGCCATTGGCGGTGTGGACATGACCAAGGTCCGCGCCGATGGCCTGGCGCAGGCGGAACGGGCGGCGGACGCGTTCATCCAGTCCTGCGATCTCCCCACCGAGGCGGGGCGGCGCCTGCGCACCTGGCTGGAGCATGGCGACACGGCGCTGCTGCTGCACGCCCACGGCCAGGCCCATCCGTCCGACCTGGTGGTGCTCGGCACGCAGCAGCGCCGTGGCGTGCTCGGGCTGCTGCTGGGCAGCGTGGCGCAGCGGGTGCTGGAAATCGCGGAAAACGACGTGCTGGTCGTGCCACCAGAGGCCACCTGAGTCCAGCGGTTCCGACGAACGGGGCCCCGTGGGGCTTCAGGACAACACTTTCCCGGCACCAGGTGGACCCACCGGATACCGATCTTTACACTGGCGGGGTCTGAACTTTCCGGAGATGGGGCTGTCCATTCAGCGCCTTCATCTCTCCCTGACGCCTTGCACCACGTGACCCACCGTTCCTTGCGTTCACCGTTGCCCCTGGAGCTGGCCCTGGCCGCTTTGCTGAGCATCGGTTCTTCGGCCCTTGCGCAGGCCGAGACCCCCGTGGCCTCCCAGGCACCCGCCGTCACCCAGTTGGCGGTGGCCGTGCCCGCGAGTGCGCCGGTGGCGGCACCACCGGCGGCCACGCAGCTCGCAGCGATCGACCCCCGCTGGAGCGCCAGTTTCGAGGCCTTTGCCGCCGCCGATCTGAAACAGGCACCGCAGCCGGGTGGCGTGGTGTTCGTGGGCAGCTCGTCGATCCGGCTCTGGAACGATCTGGAGACGAGTTTTTCCGACCAGCCCGTGGTCATCAAACGGGGCTTTGGTGGTTCGCAACTGCTGGATTGTGTGAAGCTGGTGAACCGGCTCGTGCTGCCCTACAAGCCCCGCATGGTGGTGGTCTACGCGGGTGAGAACGACCTGTCCGAGGGCGCCACCCCGCGCGACGTGCTCGACCGATTCACCGCCTTCGTGCGTGCGGTCAAGGCCGAGCTGCCAGAAAGCCGGATCGCCTTCGTCTCCATCAAGCCCAGCCCGCTGCGTGCCGGCATGATGCCGGCGGTGCGCGAAACCAACGAGCTGATCAAGGCCTACAGCACCACGGAACCGCAGCTGGACTTCATCGACGTGCACTCGGCCATGCTCGATGCCAATGGGCAACCGCGCCCCGAACTCTTCCAGGCCGACCGCCTGCACATGAATGCCGAGGGCTATGCCCTGTGGCGGCAGATCATCGCGCTGCACCTGAAGGGCTGAGCCGCACCGGCCCCTTGCGGGCCTTTCGCTGTGCGACCCTGCGGTCTCGCGCCAGTGTCACGCGGGCCACGAGCCACAGGGTGTAGAACCCCATGAAGAGGATCAGCAGATCCACCGAGACAGGCCTGGCGGGGTTGGCGGGGCCGAACGCGGCCAGGGCCAGCAGCGCCACCACCAAGTGGGCGCAGAACACCGGCAGCGCGGCCTTGCCGAGCACCTCCAGCGGTCGCCAGCGCGGCAGATGCTGCTTGAGCCAGGGCGCGTAGTACATGGCGAGCACCACCAGGGCCAGCAGGTTGAGCAGGCGCAGCGGTGCCAGGTGCCATTTGTCGAACATCAGGTTCACCGGCGACTGGCCCGGCATCGGTATCTGCCCGACAGCATGGCGCCAGACAAAGGCAAAAAGTGCCAGCGAGATCGCGATCAGTACCATCCAGCGCGGAAACCGGGTGGGCTGGTGACCGGGCTCGCTGTGCTCGGTGCCGAGCCAGAGGCCGATGACCCAGAGCAACTGCCAGGCGAAGATCTCGAATGCCCCCATGTCGCGGTAGCGCAGCGGCATGTCGAACCAGCCGGTGGCCATCTGGTAGAGCGCTGGTCCGAGCCCGAACTGCGCGCCGAACCAGAGCGCCAGGCTCACCGCCATCACAGCACCCCAACCGTGGCGCATGCCGTGCAACAACACCAGTGGACTCAGGAGCATGAACACGATGTAGATCGGCAGGATGTCGAGCAGCGCAGGGCTGTAGAGCAGCAGGCCCGCGCTGAGCGTGGCGACCACCGGTCGCTCGAGGAAAAAGGCCAGCATGTCGGTCACAGCGCCTTCGCGCAAGGCCAGGCCCAGGCCGGCGACAGCCGTGAACGCAAACACCACAAGGGCCAGCTGGCAGGCGTAGAGCTTGACGGCGCGGTTGAAAAAGGCCGTCTTCATGGCTTCGGCGCCTTGCCTGTCGGCTTTCGCGGAATACACGCGGCCGGCCATGTAGGCCGACAGCAGCACGAAACCCTCGGCAGCCGACACGTAGCCGAATGGCTGGCCCAGCGGGTCCGCAAGCCGGGTAGGGAGGTGGGTCAGGGTCATCAGCACGAGCATCAAGCCGCGCATGGCGTCCAGTTCCCACTGGCGGTCGTCCTGGCTCATGTCTGATTCCTGGCAGGTTGGCGGGAATACACCAAGTTAACCGATCCCTGCTCGGGGCCGTGCGACAGGGCAAAAGTTCCCCTCGCAACGTGGGGGCGTCAGTGGACCTGGGGGCGGGGGCGCCAGAACAGCCAGGGTCGCAAGCCATGACGCTCGTGCCGCTGCGCCAGCATGGCCACGGCGAACAGGCCAGCGAAGGCGGCCAGCAGCAGCGTGACGTCGGTGGTCCAGGGGCGGATGACCTGTGTGGAGCCGAAGAAGGCGAGGGTGAACAACGCGATCACGATGTGGGTGCAGAACACCACCAGCGAGTGGCGCCCCAGCAGCTCCAGTGGTTCCAGGCGGGGCAGCATCCGCGTCAGCCAGGGACAGATGGTCACCAGCAGCAGGAACACGCTGGCGAAATTCAGCACCCGCATCGGCCCGAGCGACCATTTGTCGAGGAGCACGCCGACCGCGGGTAACCAGGGCAGCGGATCCTGCCCTGCCACGTGCCGCCACACGAACATGCCCAGGGCGTAAAGGGCCGCTGGCGCCAGCATCCAGCGCGGCACGCGCGGCAAAGGCTGTTCGCGGGCCCCCAGACACAGACCGACCACCCACAGGGCCTGCCAGGCGAGCCAGTGGAAGGCACCGGTGTACCGGTACGGGATCGGCAGGCCGGTCAGTGCTTCGATGGCCTGGTGCACAACGTGGCCAAGGCCCCATTGCTCACCCAGCCAGAGCAGTCCGCTGACGGCCAGCAGGCCCCGCCAGCCCTGCTGGTAGCCACGGCGCAGCAGCCAGGGACTGACCAGCATCATCACGATGTACAGCGGCAGGATGTCGAGCAGCGGCGGGTTGTACAGCAGCAGCGCGGCGCCCACCACGGCGGCCTGAGGGTCCATGAAGAAGAATTCCAGCAGCCCGGTGACACCGCCTTGCCGGTTGTACACGCCCAGCCAGGCGATCAGCGTGAACGCCAGCAGCAACAGGCCGAGCTGGCACAGGTAGAGCTTGAGCGCGCGCTCATGGAAGGCGGTCTGCATGGCTGGCAAACCGTCGCGTCGCGCCCGGCGACCGTAGACGCGTCCTGCCATGAAGGCAGAGAGAAACACGAACCCCTCCGCCGCCGAGACAAAGCCGAACGGCTGACCCGATGGCAACGAGTACATCGTTGGCATGTGGGTCAGCGTCATGAGGACGAGCATCAGGCCCCGCAGGGCGTCGAGCTCCCAGCGGCGTTGCGGGGCGTGTGGCATCAGGGTTAACCAGAAGAACCCGCGATCATGCCAGAGGAGACCAGCCGGCGGGCACGGCGGGCCTGCATGGCACCCCAGCCAAGACCCAGCACGGCGGCCAGCAGCGAAGCGAGCAGGACCCCCAGCTTGGCGGCATTGAGCAGGTTGTCGTCTGCAAATGCCAAGGTGCCTATGAAGATGGACATGGTGAAACCGATGCCTGCCAGGAGGCCCACCAGCATGACACCGGACCAGTTGACGCCCACCGGCAACTGGCACCAGCCCATGCGCACGGCCAGCCAGCTGGCCAGCATCACGCCCAGCGGCTTTCCAAGCACCAGGGCCAGAACCACCCCCAGCGTCACCGTGCTTGCGCCACCCAGATCCAGGTCCACGCCTTCCAGCGTCACCCCCGCGTTGGCCAGGGCGAACAGCGGCATCACACCGAAGGCCACCCAGGGGTGCAGCGCCATCTGCACGCGGGTGACGGGCGGCAGGGCTTCGCGCTGGGCCAGGCGCAAGGCCTTCAATGGCTCCACGAGCTCGTGGGCCGTGCGGTCATTCCCGGTCCGCAATGCGTCCACCGCGCGGGTGGCCATGTCCACGGGGCGCTCCCGCGTGCGGGTGGGCAGCACGGGCGTCATCAGGCCCAGCACCACACCTGCCAGCGTCGGGTGGGCACCCGTCTGAAGCAAGCCAAGCCACAACACGGCACCCGGCAACACATAGGCCCAGGCGGATCCGATACCGATGTGCTGCATGCCGAGCACCATGGCAATGCCGAGACCGGCCACCAGCAGGCCGCTGTAGTCCAGCCCGCCCGAGTAGAAGAGCGCGATGATCAGCACCGCGACGATGTCGTCGATGATGGCCAGCGCCAGCAGCAGCACGCGCACGTTGCCGGGAATCGAGCGGCCCAGCAGGGCCAGCACGCCGACAGCGAATGCGATGTCGGTCGCGGTGGGCACGGCCCATCCCTGCAGTTGCGTCGGCTCGGTGTTCAGGGCAACGTAGATCAGGGCGGGCACGAGAACGCCGCCGAAAGCCGCTGCCATGGGCAAGGCGGCAAGCTTCAGGCTGGCGAGTGCACCTTCGTGAATCTCACGGCGGATCTCCATGCCGACCACAAGAAAGAACACCGCCATCAAGGCGTCGTTGATCCAGAAGTGCAAGGACTGCGAGACCATCCATTCGCCCAGGCCGAACGTCAGTGGGGCGTGCCACACCGCCTGATAGATGGCGGCGGCGGGGGAGTTGGCCCAGATGAGGGCGACAGCCGCAGCGATCAGCAGGACGACGCCACTGACGGCCTCGATGTGCAGAAAACGTTGGAGGGTGGCAAAGGCGCGCAGCGTGAGCAACTGGGCGCGCGGCAGGTCCTGCCGGGAGGAGGGTCGGTTCATGGTCGTGACAATTCCGCGTGGCGGCCCGACCAGCGCATGAACCTGTTTCGCTGCGGCATGCAGCGCGAACACCCGGCGTGCATTTTACCCGATGGGGTATGCGCGCTCGCCTACACTCCCCGGATGCCCGACACGCCCGCCCCCGACGACGCGCACTTCATGCGCTTGGCGCTGGCCGAAGCCCGCCAGGCGGGCGCCACTGGTGAAGTGCCGGTGGGCGCCGTGGTGGTGAAGGACGGGCAGGTGATCGCCACGGGCCGCAATGCCCCCATCGACCAGCACGACCCCACCGCCCATGCCGAAATCGTCGCCCTGCGTGCGGCGGCACAGACAATGGGCAACTACCGGCTCGACGGATGTTCGCTTTACGTGACGCTGGAACCCTGCGCCATGTGCAGCGGCGCCATGCTGCACGCGAGGCTGGCCCGTGTGGTGTTCGGTGCCGCAGACCCGAAGACCGGCGCGGCGGGTTCCGTGCTGGACCTGTTCGAACATGCACAACTCAACCACCAGACGCAGGTGCAGGGCGGCGTGCTGGCGGAGGAGGGCGCGCAGCTGCTGCGCGGCTTCTTCAAGGAGCGCCGCATCAACCCGCAACCGGTGCGCGACGACGCCGTGCGCACCCCGGATGACCGTTTCCAGAATCTGCCAGGTTACCCCTGGCGACCGCGCTACCTGAATGATCTGCCCGCGCTGGACGGCCTGCGCATGCACCACCTGGATGAAGGTCCGGCCGAGGCGCCCGTCACCTGGCTCTGCCTGCACGGCAACCCGGCGTGGAGCTACCTGTACCGCAAGATGATCCCGGTGTTCGAGGCGAGCGGAGGCCGGGTGGTGGCCCCCGATCTCATCGGCTTTGGCCGCAGCGACAAGCCCAAGAAGGAAAGCGCCCACACCTTCGGCTGGCATCGGCAGGTGCTGCTCGAATTCGTGGAACGCCTCGACCTGCGCAATGTCGTGCTGGTGGTGCAGGACTGGGGCGGCCTGCTCGGCCTGACCCTGCCCATGGCCGCGCCGCATCGCTACCAGGGCCTGCTGGTGATGAACACCATCCTGGCGACGGGCGAGACGCCGCTGTCGCCCGGTTTTCTGGCCTGGCGGAAGATGTGCGCACAGAACCCCGAATTCGACGTGGCGCGCCTGTTCGCGCGCGGCAACCCGCAGATGACGGCAGAGGAGTGCGCCGCCTACAACGCGCCGTTCCCCGACCGTGGCCACCGTGCCGCCTTGCGCGCCTTTCCCGCGCGTGTGCCCGAGCACCATGACGACGATGGCGCGGCCATCAGCCGAGAGGCTCGCGAGTTCTGGTCCCGCCAATGGCAGGGTCGCAGCCTGATGGCCATCGGCCAGCAGGACCCTGTGCTCGGCGAACCCGTGATGCAGTCCCTGCACGCCCTGATCCGCGGTTGCCCGGAACCGCTGCGGTTGCCGCAGGCCGGGCACTTTGTGCAGGAGCATGGCGAAGCCATCGCCCACGCTGCGGTGCGCCACTTCGGCCCCGTCGCACCCCGATAATCAAGCCCTTTTGCCGTCGACTTCCATGAGCCACGATCAACACGATCACCATTGCGGCCCCGCCTGCAACCACGAACACCGTCACGGCCCTCGGCACATCTACATCTACTCGCCCTCCAGTGCCGTGCGCGACAGGGCCGCGTTCCGCCGTGGCGTGGCGAGGCTCAAGGCGCTGGGTCATGAGGTGGAAATCGATGAGGCGGCACTGTCGAGCCACATGCGCTTCGCAGGCGATGACGAAACCCGCATCGCCGCCATTGGCCGCGCGGCGGCGAGCGGTGCGGATGTGGCGCTGATCTCGCGCGGTGGCTACGGGCTCACCCGCATCGTCGGCCAGCTGCCCTTCAGGAAGATTGCCAAGGCCATCGAACGCGGTACGCAGTTCGTGGGTCTTAGCGACTTCACGGCGCTGCAGATGGCGGTGCTGGCCAGGACCGGCGCAACCACCTGGGCCGGTCCGGCGCTGGGGGAGGACTTCGGCGCCGAAGCGCCCGACGACATCATGGAGGCCTGTTTCGACGACCTCTTGGTCGGGCACGGCGAAGGCGCGGGCTGGCGCTTGCCGGCGTCGGATGCGAAGACCCTTCAGAGCAAGGGCAAGAACGCCGAGCAGCCGCCACTGTTCAAGGTGCGCGGCGGAACGCTGTGGGGCGGCAACCTCAACGTGATCTGTGCGCTGGTGGGCACGCCCTACCTGCCGGCGATCGAAGGCGGCATCCTGTTCCTGGAAGATGCGAACGAGCATCCGTACCGCATCGAACGCCAGCTGACACAGCTGCTCAACGCCGGGATCATCGGCAAGCAGAAGGCGGTGCTGATGGGTTCCTTCAACCGGTTCAAGCTCGTCCCCGGCTACGACCGGGGCTTCAAGTTGCAGACGGTTTTTGACTGGCTGCGCACGCAGACCAGAACGCCGGTGTTCACCGGGCTGCCTTTCGGGCACGTGCCGACCAAGGTGCTGCTGCCCGTCGGACGCAAGGTGGATCTGATGGTGGAAGGGCGCGACGCCCTGATCTATTGGGGCTGAAGCACGAAGGGGGCTTCGCAGGGAGAGGCGTTTACCTGCTGCGGATGCGGCAGGCGTCCATGAGGCTCTTGGGCACCAGGCCCTGGAACACCGGGGAGAGACTCTTCACTCGGTGCACCGCAAGTGCTTCCCCATGCAGCTGGCTCAACACGGCCACCATTTCGGCGCGCGCGAACCACAGGGCGTGGGCATCGTGCAGGTACTTCAGCTTGCGGGTGAGCTGTGGATTGACCCTGGCGCCGTCTTCGCCCAGGGCCGCCAGCATGGCTTCGCGCACGGGTTCTAGCGACTCGGGTGAGTCCTTGCGCGCCTCAGGGCTTAGAAGGGCTGAAATGCTGTTGCGGATACCGGGTTTGAACCAGCGCATGGAAGTGGCCTCAACGACTTTGTACTAATTGGTCGCAGGATACGTCCCGCGTCCGAGTGTTTGCAATCGGGAATGTTTGACAACACGCAAAAAACAACAAATAAATCATGTATTTACTGAAGACTTTTGAATGTGTTTCTCATGTTGTTAATACCTTTTTACGCTTTTTGCGTGCCAGGCCATGCTGAGGTCGGTTTTGTGACGACAGCCATAGCGGTATCAACAAGTGTGATTTCAGGCGGCGTGCTCGAGCCCACTTTGGCATCCGCCACAGGGTGAAAAACCATGGTTTCGGGGGGACAAGGAATACCCCCGGTGGTGTGTTGTAATCCAGCGGATATTTGCTTCACCTATGGCCGAACTGACTATTGCTTTCGTGGATTTGACGGGTAGCGTGTCCGTGTTTGAAACACTGGGTAACGACCGTGCCACCAAAGCCGTCACCAAATTGACCCAATGGATCGGCTCCATGGGGGTGGAAAACGGGGGAACGGTCGTCAAGATGCTGGGGGACGGCGTGCTCATGTCGTTCTCCAACAACCGCAACGCGGTTGATGCAATGGTGCAGATCCAGCAGGAGCACGCCAAACGGGTCATGCAATGGCCCGACCGCCTCAAGCTCATGATGCAGATCGGCATGGCGCGCGGTCAGGTGGTCGTGGTCGACGGTGACTGCTTTGGGGACGCCGTCAACGTGGCCTCGCGCCTGAGCGATCTTGCAGGCCCGGAACAGATCATGGCCACCGACACGGTGATTCGCAAACTCGGCCCCCGCCACGGGGTGCGCAGTCGCAGCCTGGGCCCCATGCGCATCAAGGGGCGCGTGGAGCCTTGCGAGGTGTTTCGCGTCGAGTGGCAACCCGAGATGCTGTCCGAATTCCTCACGCTGCCGGCCGACCTGCACGCGCTCAGCCCGATGAAGGAGTCTGTCTTCGGTGGTTTTGAACTGTCCTGGCTGGACTCCACGCACGCCTTCAACCTGACCGATCTGCCCTTGAAGATCGGCCGGGTGCCCGAGGCCGACTTCGTGGTGAGCGATCCCAGGGTTTCGCGCATGCACGCCAACATCGACATCCGCTCTGGCAACTACGTGCTGGAAGACATCAGCAGCTATGGCACCTGGGTGCGCTTCGGCGCGGGTGACAACGTGATTGCGCTGCGCCGCCAGGAATGCCTGCTGCACAGCGATGGCGAGATCGCGATGGGCGCCCCCTTCAGCGATTTCAGCGCGCCCACGGTGCGTTTCAGGCTGGTCGAGGGACACCTTTCAATCGCGCCCGGCGGCATCGAGAAGTAGCCGCCGAGGGGGAGGGCGCCAGGGTGGCGGGCAAGACCACCGCGCTTCGCAACAAGACATCTTGGGGACCACATCGTGCGCTGGATCAAACGACTCTTCGGCCTTCTGACGTTGCTGCTGGCGCTCGCCGCCGCACTCGCGGCTTTCTACGCCTGGCGCAGCTTGCCCAGGACCGAAGGCAGCCTCAACGTCGGCGGCCTGTCCGCACCGGTGAAGGTGCACCGCGATGCCAGCGATGTCACCCACATCCTGGCCAGCACGCCGCGCGACGCCTGGATGGCCATGGGCTATGTGCACGCGCAGGAGCGTGGCTGGCAACTCGAATTCAACCGCCGCATCATGCGCGGCACACTGTCCGAAGTGCTGGGACCTTCCACACTGGAGACCGACAAGCTCATGCGCACGCTGGGCCTGCGCCATGCGGCACTGCGGCAACTCGAGAACCTTCCGGCCGAGGCTCGCGAATCGCTGCAGGCCTACAGCGATGGCGTGAATGCGTTCTTCGCCCACACCGAGCAGTTGCTGACACCCGAGTTCCTGCTGCTGGGTATCAACCCGCGTGACGAAGCCGCCGCCGGGCGCTACTGGGATCCAGCGGACAGCGTGGCCTGGTCGCTGATGATGGCGCTCGACCTCGGTGGCAACTGGGGCAACGAGTTCGCACGGCTCACGGCGCTGGAAGCCATCGACACAAAGGCCCTGTGGGAACTGTTTCCGCCGTATCCGGGTGAGCAGCCGGCGGCCACAGCCGATCTGGCCAGGCTCTACCGCGAACTGGGTATCTACCGTGCGCGGCCGGCCGCGACGTCGCGGGCGCCGGAAGCGGCGGGGGTGCTCGCCTCGGTGCGCGAGCAGATCGGGCAGGACCTGCAGCGCTGGGCAGACGAGCTGGGCAACATCGAGGGCAAAGGCTCGAACAACTGGGTGGTGAACGGGGCACGCAGTGCTTCGGGCATGCCTTTGCTGGCGAACGATCCGCACCTGGGCCTGAGCGCGCCGGCGATCTGGTACTTCGCTCGCCTGCAGGCCCCCGATGTCGGTGGCATCAAAGGCATGGACGTGATCGGTGCCACGCTGCCGGGCACGCCTTTCGTGGTGCTCGGCCGCACACAGCAGGTGGCCTGGGGATTCACCAATACCGGCCCCGACGTGCAGGACCTCTACCTGGAGCAGATCAACCCGGCCAACCCTGCGCAGTACCGCGTGCCGTCCACGGGCGAAGAGCCGGCCTGGGCCAACTTCGGCTTGCGCATGGAAACCATCCGCGTCAAGGGTCAGCCTGACGTGAGCCACATGGTGCGCAGCACCCGGCATGGTCCCGTGCTCAGCGACGCTCAGGCGCGCCACGGCGATGTGATCGACACACGCCGTTTCGTGCTGTCGCTGCGCTGGACCGCACTCGACGCCGACAGCCGCAACGTGGTGGCCTCACTCGAATCCAACCGCGCACAGTCGGTGGACGACCTCTTGCGTGCCCTGCGCGATTTCCACGCACCGATGCAGAGCGTCGTCATGGCCGATCGCACCGGCCGCATCGCCTACAAGGCGGCTGGCCGCGTGCCCGTGCGTGCGCCCGACAACGACATCCGCGGTGTTGCTCCCTCGCCAGGTTGGGACCCGCGCTACGACTGGGCGGGCTGGCTGCCGTACGAGGAAACCCCGCAGGACGATGGCGCGCGCGGATGGATCGCGACGGCCAACCAGCGCATCCATGCGCCGGACTACCCGCACTTTCTCACCCAGGACTGGGCCGCGCCGTACCGTCAGGAGCGCATCGAAGCCTTGCTGGAGAAGACCCCGAAACACACGCTGGAGTCATTCCGTGAGATCCACGCAGATCAATACGCGGCGGCCACGATGCGCCTGCTGCCGTTCCTGCAGAAAGCCTCGTCCGACCACCCCCTGGCCGCGGCAGCGCTGAGCGCGCTGCGCGACTTCAAGGGCGACATGCGGGCCGACGCGGCGGCACCGCTGATCTACACGGCATGGGTGGACACCTTCACGCGCCGCGTGATTGGCGAGCGGCTGGGCCGCGAACGGTTCGAGGGCATGTACGGCAAGCGCCTGTTCCGCAACGCGGTGGAAGGCATTCTGGAACGGGACGATGCCAGCTGGTGCGGCGCACCGGGCTGCGCCGCTGCGAGCGGTCAGGCGCTGACCGACGCCCTCAATGCATTGCAGGCCGTGCACGGCAGCGATGTGTCCACCTGGCGCTGGGGTGATGCCCATCCTGCCATCTCGATCCACCGGCCCCTGAGCAACGTGAAGCCACTGGCCAGGCTGTTCGAGGTGCGCACGCCCACGGGTGGCGATCCGTTCACGGTCAACGTGGGCCAATACCACCTGGACAAGGCCGACGCACCCTACGCCAACCGACACGCCGCCAGCCTGCGCGCGGTGTACGACCTCGCGAATCTGGACGAGTCCCGCTTCATCTACCAGACGGGGCAGAGCGGCAACGTGTTTTCTGGCCGTTACCGCGACATGAGCGATGCCTGGATGGCGGTGCAGTACCGCGTGTTGACGATGAAGCCCGCGCAGTGGCGATCCACACTGGAGCTGCGGCCGCCCGCCAGCCCCTGACAAGCCGCTGGCGGCCTATTTGAGGTTGCCCGAGAGGAATTGCGCGAGCCGTTCGCTTTTGGGATTCGCCAGCACCTCTCTCGGAACACCCTGTTCCTCGATGCATCCCTTGTGCAGAAAGACGAGGTGGGAGGACACCTCGCGCGCGAAACCCATTTCGTGTGTCACCACCACCATGGTGCGGCCTTCTTCGGCCAGCAGCTTCATCACGCGCAGCACCTCGCCCACGAGCTCGGGGTCGAGCGCGCTGGTGGGTTCATCGAACAGCATCACGTCAGGTTCCACCGCGAGCGCGCGGGCAATCGCCACCCGCTGTTGCTGGCCTCCGCTCATGTGCGACGGATAGCGATCTTCCACCCCGCGCAGACCCACACGCTCCAGGTAGCGGCGAGCGGTTTCCACCGCCTGGTCTTTCGGAATGCCGAGCACATGCACGGGCGCCTCGATGATGTTCTGTAACACCGTCATGTGTGCCCAGAGGTTGAAGTGCTGGAACACCATGGCCAGTTTGGTGCGCAGCCGCTGCAGCTGGGCCGCATTGACCGCCCGCAGCTCGCCGTGACGGTCGACCCTGAGCTGCAGTTCCTCGCCACCCAGCAGGATGCGCCCGCTGTTCGGGTTCTCCAGCAGGTTGATGCAGCGCAGAAGGGTGCTCTTGCCCGAGCCCGAACTGCCGATCAGGCTGATCACGTCTCCCGCCCGGGCCTGCAGCGAAACGCCCTTGAGCACCTCGTTCTCACCGAACCGCTTGTGGATGTCGTGGACTTCCAGCAGAGGCCGGCCAGGCGTGCGGGGGACGGTGGGGTCAGCAGTCATGATCTATGCCCGATGCTCGGTGGAAATGAAACTCATGCGCCCAGCAGATCGCCTGTGCGAAACGGTGTGGCGCCCGCGATCTTGCCGACTTCGCCGCCGGCCGTGACATAACGTTCGCGAATGGCCGCGTACAGGACGCCGGCCACTTCAGCACGCACCTCATGCACACGCGCGGCGCCTTCGGCGGTGGGGTCGATGACCTCGGCCACCACGTCGCCCACGGACACCGTGTCACCGGGTTGCGCAAGAAAAACCAGCACGCCCGGCATGGCCGAGCGCAGCGTCTGAGATCCGGCCAGCGGCGTGGGCTTGCAGGCCATGGGGGGCAGCTCATGGGTCCCGTGGCTGGCCAGCGCGCCCGCATGGACGAGAAATGCCAGGATCGCCCGCGCGTCCTGACGGGCTTGTTCATGCGAGACGTCGCCTTCGCCGCGCAGCTCCACCGTCGTGCTGGCACACGCCTGCGGAAGAGGGCCCTTCACGCCCGAGGCCTTCAGCGCAGCGGCGAGCTGCCACCACAGTCCCGAGAGCCTTTCGTCAAAGGGGCCTCCGCCCGACTCGCGTGCCAGCAGCACCGCCTGGCAACCCAGCAAGCGTGCAAGCGGCTCGAAGGGGGGCCAGCAGGCTTCCTCGCTGTACATGTGCATCACCGCATTGGTGTCGCAATGCAGATCCAGCACCAGGTCGGCGTCGTGCGACAGCAGCAGCAGCAGGCGGCGCTGGCTCTCGAGTTCGCTCGAGGGCGTCCACTGCTGCAACCACTGGCCGACGAGTTGGCGAACCACCGCGACGTTGGACGTGGCGTCGGCGGTCATCAGCGGACGGGCATCGTCCAGCACGGCCGCGGCCATGTCGGGGTAGTGGCGGTTGAAGTTCTGGGCGGTATCGAATTCAAAGCGGCCCATGGCGCGGTGATCGAGCCGCTGGCTCAGGCCGATCGGGTTGGCCGCCGGCACCAGAACGACTTCACCCCGCAAACGGCCAGCCTCGTCGGCCTCGTCCAGCAACTGCCTCAGGTGGTGGGCCACCAGCATGCCGGGCAGTTCATCGGCGTGCAGACTTGCCTGCACGTACACCTTGGGCCGAGCACCGGGCGTGCCATAGTGAAAACCCACCAGGGTTTTCTGGCTGCCCAGACTGGGGCTCAGGAGAGGGTATTCGACGCGCCGCATGAACGATCTCAGTGCCCGCGGGGCGCCAGATGGGCCAGGAAACGCCGCTCGGCGAGCTTGAACATGCCCACCAGGCTGAAGGTGATGGTGAGGTAGATCGCCGCGGCAAAGATATAGGCTTCGAACGGCAGGTAGTAGTCCGAGTAGATGCGGCTGGCGGCAGCGGTCACGTCGAGCATGGCGGGCACGGTGCTCGCGAGACTGGTGGCGTGCAGCATCATCACCACCTCGTTGCTGTACGCCGGCAACGTACGGCGCATGGCACTGGGCAGCACGATGCGCCACATCGCCTTCGCCGGGCTCATCCCCATCGCCTGAGCCGCCTCGATCTCACCGGCGGAAGTCTCGCGGATCGCGCCCGCCAGCATCTCGGCGGTGTAACCGGCCGTGTTCAGGCTGAAGGCGAGCAGGGCGCAGAAGAACGGCTCCTTGAAATGCGTCCAGGGCCAGACATCGTTCCAGCGCGCCTGGATCCAGTCCAGTTGCGCCAGGCCGTAATAGATGAGGTAGAGCTGGATCAGCAGCGGCGTGCCGCGGATGACATAGGTGTAGGCACCGACGATCCAGCGCAGCGGCGCGATCGAGCTGGTGAGTGCCAGGGCAAACAGCAGCGCCAGTACCGCGCCCACCCCCAGCGAAGACAGCAACAGCCAGACGGTGGTGAGCAGCCCGTCGCCGTACATGGCGAGGTTGTTGGGCTGGAAGATGACGTCCCACCGCATAGGCCGGTTCTCAGGTTCTGGCGCGCTTCACGCCCAGGCTGAAGCGGCGTTCCAGCCAGCGCAGTGCCCAGAGGGAAACGGAGGTGTAGATGAGGAACAGCGCCGCGGCGAAAAGGAAGAAGGTGAAAGGCTCGCGCGTGGCGGCACTGGCCTGCTTCGCCAGATAGGTCATTTCCTTCAGGCCGATCAGGCTGACCAGGGCGGTGGCCTTGATCAGCACCAGCCAGTTGTTCGTGAAGCCGGGGAGGGCGTAGCGCACCATCTGCGGGGCGGTGATGCGCAGGAAGGTCCGAAGGGGCCCCATGCCGAACGCCCAGGCGGCCTCCATCTGGCCCTTGGGAATCGAGAGGATGGCGCCACGGAAGGTCTCCGTCATGTAGGCGCCATAGATGAATCCGATGGTGAGCACCCCGGCCAGAAAGGGGTTGATGTCCACCGACGACTTGCTGCCGGCAGCGGCCAGCAGGTGATTGAGACCAATGGTGCCGCCGTAGAAGATGAGCAGCATGAGCACCAGTTCGGGAATGCCACGCACGAGCGTGGTGTACAGCGTGGCCAGCGCCACCAGCGGGCGCCGGCCTGAGAGCTTGGCCACCGCGCCCAGCAGACCCAGCACGATGGCCACCAGCAAGGCGGCCAGCGAGACGCCCACCGTCAGGAGGGCGCCTTGCAGGATCGAGTCGAAGTAGCCGGAGAGCACGGGAACGGCTTAGTTGCCGTACACGTCGAAGTCGAAGTACTTCTTGCTCACCGTCTCATAGACGCCATTGGAGCGGATGGCCTTGATGGCGGCGTTGAGCTCGTCCTTCAGCGCGGTCTCGCCCTTGCGCAGGGCCACGCCCACGCCGGTGCCGTAGTACTTGGCCTCATTCAGCACCGGGCCGACGAAGCCGTAGCCGGCACCTTCGGGCTTGCTCAGGAAGCCGCCGTTGACCTCGACCTGATCGGCCACGGTGCCATCGAGGCGACCGGACTTGATGTCCAGATAGACCTGATCCTGGGCTTCGTAGGGAACCACGCTCACGCCTGCGGGCTTGAGTTCACCCATGGCGTATTTCTCTTGCGTGCTGCCCTTGAGCACGCCGATCTTCTTGCCCTTGAGCGAAGCCGGGTCGGTGTAGGCGGTGCCGGTCTTGACCACGATACGGCTGGGGGTGAAGTAGTACTTGTCCGTGAAGTCCACCACTTGCTGGCGCTCTTCCGTGATGGACATGGAGCTGATGATGGCGTCGTACTTCTTGGCTTGCAGACCGGGGATCATGCTGTCCCAGACCTGTTCCACATACACGCACTTGCGCTTGATCTCGTTGCACAGCGCCTCAGCGATGTCCACATCGAAGCCGGTGGGCTTGCCGTCGGCGGTCTTGAAGGTGAAGGGCTCGTAGGTCGGGTCGATAGCAACCTTGAGTTCAGGCAGCTCGGCCGGCGCGGGTGCGGCGGCCGGCGCAGCAGTGGGAGCGGCCGGCGCAGCTTCAGGCGCGGGCGTTTCGGTTTTTCCGCAACCCACCAAGGCGGCGGCACCGATCAGACTCAGGGAAAGGAACAGGTTTTTCATAATGTCTTTCGTTTGAATACCGCATGAAGATGCGGCTGTGACAGGCGTTTGCATTGTAAGTCTCGACTCATCCGGGAGCCCGGTGTTTCCCCGATAGCTGTAGCAACAAACGCGCCGTGCCTGTGAGCATCAACAGACCCGCGAGAAGGCGCGCCCGCCTTCGCGAAGGTTGTTAAATGAAATGCGAATCAGTCGCATTTATGTGCTATGCTTCGCTCCATGGATTCAGGTGACAACCGTCGTCGATTCGCGAACCAAGGAGCGATGCCATGCAGACAGAGCCGATCACCCGCCAGCGTTTGAGCATCCCGCGGCGCGTTGCCGCCGCCACTGTGCCGAGGGGTGAGAACGCAGCGGACCCGTCTCCCGCCATGGGCGCACTGCCGCACATCGACAGCATCTCGCTCCTACGGGGAGGCAAGTGCGTGCAAATCGAACACAACGGTTCGCTGTACAAGCTGCAAGCCACCAAGCTGGGCAAACTCATCCTGACCAAATAGGTTTTTTCGTGGGGCGACCCTGGGCATGGTTCCCAGGCGTCGTTTTTGCTAGCCATCGGCGCATTGCCGGCCAGCCATGCTTTTTTTTCCCCACAACCGCACGCACCCTTGACTTCATCCTTTGCGGGCATGCCCATGGAACCCTCCGCAGACCTGAAGCGCAGCGGGCTCAAGCCGACACTGCCGCGCCTGAAGATCCTGGGCCTTTTCCTGTCCAGCGAGCAACGCCACCTGGCGGCGGAAGATGTGTACCGCCTGCTGCTGGCGGAACAACCCCATCTCGGCCTCGGACTGGCCACGGTGTACCGCGTGCTCGGGCAATTTGAACAGGCTGGGTTGCTCAAGAAGAACCAACTCGGCAACAACAAGGCCGTCTATGAACTCAACGACGGCGAACGTCACCATGGCCACCTGATTTGCAACCGTACAGGCGCCGTCCATGAGTTCTTCGACCCCGAGATCGAAGCGAGGTTGCGTATGGTGGCGTCGAACCTTGGCTATGAGCTCGACAACTTTGTCTTGACGGCTTACGGTGGGAAGCCGTCCATGAGCAACGGGTGAGTGGACACATCTCGGCGTGGTTTTCTCCCCATTTTTTTATTTACATAATATACAAACCGTTGGCCGGTGCTGCGGAAATAGTAGCGGGCGAGGTAACTACCGCGTGGGCGTTCGGCGGGGCGGTGATGAAGCCCAGCACCACCAGGACCGCCAACAGAGCAGAGTGCACCGCGCCGCCTTGAAGGCGCGCCGCGATCCGCGACCACAATGCCCGCGCCTCATCGGTTGACGCGCGTTCGGCCTGGAGTTTCACCGCCAGCAGGTCGATTTCCTCCCTGGGCACATCACCCAATTCGGCCAGACGATGCAACGTTAGATCGTCGGGGCGGCTTCTGCCGTGGCGGTAATTGGCGATGGTGTGCTGGGTGACTTTCAGGAACTGCGCCAGCTTGTAATCGGACTTGATTCCGTGCTTGCTTTTCACCGTGTCGAGTAGGGTGTCTACTGTTTGCATATCCAGTCCTTGCAGGGTGGTTTCCGTACGTACGGGATGATGCTGTAAACCCCTAATACGTGCAATGCCCTGAATTGTCGTTGACATGTACAGGGCCATTAGGGCATATTCGCGCTGCCCCCCGGTCCAACGCCAAATCCGGCACCCTGCAGTGAGTTTCCAGCCGGGGGGCGCTCTTAACGGAGCGCGCGGGGCGTCGGTAGAGCAGCATCATGGAAACCACTCAGCGAGACCGGCGCGCGTCGGTCCAGTTCGCGGCCTTGCCGCGCCTGCAGTCCCTCCCTTCACCGCTCGACCCCTCGGCCATGCCTGGCTGGGAGCTGGAATTCAGCGCCCACGGCAAGCCCTTCAAGTGCTTCGTGCGGGCCATGACGATCCGCAGCGCCGAGGCCGAAGCCCGGCTGCAGCTGAGCTACCACACCCCCGATTTCGACAGCGCGGAAGCCCGCCTGATCCGCGCCCTGCAGGTGCGCACATGAGCCACCACGCCGTGACGATCAAGGTCGAGCTGGAACCCTTCGCGGCCTACGCGCTGGCCGAGCTGTGCAAGCGCATCGGCTTCCAGGACTGCCGCAACAACGCGGTCAACCAGGATGAGGCGTACCACATGCTCCACGCGATGGACCTGGTGCGCACCGCCCTCGAAAAATCCGGCGTGGCGGTGCGATGAGCACCCCGAAGTGCGAAGCCTGCCGATACCCGAGCCATTCGTGCATGGGCATGCTGATGGAGGGCATCGGTAACCGCTGCCTGGCCGTCCGCGTGGAACTCCCCATGTTCCCCCGCCCAGGCCCCAAGGCGCCCGCCAGGCGCTGCGAACACGCCGCCAGCGGGTGCGGGTACCCCGAAGGGGAGTGCGCCGGTCTGTGCCTCGCGCAGCGCCCGGCCTGATGCCGTTACCCGCGACCATCTTCACGCCCTCGTTCCTGCGGTTCGAGGGCGAGGAGCTGAAGATCCTCCTGAACAAGCTCCGCGACCCGCTCACGGTGCACCTCTACTTCATCCTGGTGAGCCAGGCCGACTTCAACAGCGGCGAGCAGATCACCAACTACAAGCGCCTGATCGAGCTGTGCACACCGCCACCGCCCGAGAAGGGCAAGCGCATGCCCCCGCCCACGATTGACCAGGTGCGTCGGGCCGTCCAGTGGCTTGTAGACGCCAAGCTGGTGGCGCGAAACACCGAACGAAACGAGACCCAGGGGATGCTCCGCCTGTACGTGAGAAGCCGCGCAAAAACCCGTACGGAAAAACGCAGGCCCAGCGCTTTAGAACACAGGGTAAAGCCCAGGGGTGTGAATAAAAAAAGCTAGGTTCTATGCGGCTTCCAGCCGTACGGACGCGGACTAAGCCCAGGGCACAACCCAGGGGTATCACTGACCGTTGCATTCTTTAACCCCTACCCCTTCGGGGGACAACTTTTTGTGGATAACCAACGCCCATGGGGGATGCATCAACAGGCCCCCAAGGGGGCCAAGCCGGGCCCCCGAGGGGCTTCGCCCCGCCGGCCTTCGGACCGGCTCCCCAACAGCCGGCTTATCAGGGCGCGGGGGAGTTTTGTAGGTCGCCACCATCCACGCCGCGTACGGCACCCGGGCGCGCAGACAGGGCTAGGCGCCACGAACGGGCCCCGGGGTAGGGCAGGGCCTCACCCCGTACGGAAAAACGCCCCAAATCGGCCATAATCCCGCCACTCCCTGCAGGGTGCTGGATCGAACGGAGCACGATCCATGTCCCCGAACCAGTTCGCTGCCGCGCTGCGCGACTTCGCCGCCGCCACGGCCACCACCGGCCCCGACGTTTCCGCCCTGGCGCTGCTGATCGCCCAGGCCGTCGAGCCCACCACCCCCACCGCGCACCCCGACCTCGGCGCCGACGATGAGCCGGTGTTTCCGCCGCTCGATCCGGTTGTGGCCACCGTGGCCGGGCGCGACTATTCCGCCGCCGACCTCCTGCGCCTGGCGCGCGACGCGTACGAGCCGGGCCCCGAGGCGTTCGACGCGCTGCCCGCCGAGGAACAGTCCCTGCACGCGCAACTGGCGCTGTCCACGCTGCAGCGCGAGCACGCGAACGCATCCGCCGACGCGGCCTGACCATGGCCGAGTCCGTGAAGCTGGGGCAGGGCATCTGCCCCGTGTGCCGCTCGGCGAAGGCCCGCTACACGCTCAGCTCGAAACAGCTGTGCGTCGTCACGTGCAACGGCTGCAACTTTCAGGGCTTCGCGCGCAGCGAGCGCAGCGATGAGCTGTTGCGCGATCTGATCCCCAAGGCCGGGCCCGCCCCGAGCCCTGAACCGGCACCGCCGGCGCCAGCACCGGCGCCCGAGCCGCCGGCACCACCCCCACCACCCGCACCCCGTAGGAGCCTGCTGTCATGGTGACCCGCGTCGAAAAATCCCCCCCGCCCGCTCCACCTGGTGCCGATGACCAGGTGGGCGACTTCACCACGCTGGACGCCATTGCGACCGAGGGCGCCGGCCTGGACGCGCCGCCGGCGGCAGACGTTCGCCAGGAACAGCAGGTGCTCGCCAGCGAAGCCGAGGAACTGGCCGAAGCGCTTGGCCTGCTGCGCGCGGCTGCGCTGCCGTTCGCGCCCGACCACGTGCAGGAACCGCTGCTGCAGGTCTGGAACGACAAGCAGCTTGTCGAGATCGGCAAGGCCATCGTTGCCGTGGCCCGGAAACACGGCCTCACGCTGGGCCAGCTGTTCGAGGGCTATGGCCCGTACATCCAGCTGATGATGGCGCTGGGCATGCCGGCGCTCGCCACCTTGAAGCTGCTGCGCGTGTCGCCGCCACCCGTGGAGCGTGTCGATGGACAACAGCAACCGTCCTGACCTCCGCGCGTACATCGGCGCCACGGGCTCGGGCAAGGGCGTGAGCGTGCGCGAGCACCTGAAGGCCACCAAGCCCGACCGCTTCATTGCGTGGGACCCGCTCAACGAATACGCCGGTTTCGGGCGCACGGTGCGCACCATCCCCGAGGTGTGCCAGGCGCTCAAGGGCAAGCGCTTTGCTGTGTCGTTCGATCCGGGCCCGGACCCCGATACGCACGCGAAGAAATTCGATCTGCTGTGCCGTGCCGTGTTCGCCGCGGGGAACTGCACCTTCATGGTCGAGGAGCTGAACGGCGTGACGCGCGCGAGCTGGGCGCCGCCGAGCTGGCGCCGCATCACGAAACAGGGCCGGCACCAGGGCCTGCGCGTGATCGCGGCCACCCAGCGCCCGGCGGACTGCGACAAAGATTTTTTCTCGGGCCTGACCTACTGCCGCGTGTTCACCCTGCGCTTTCGCCAGGACAAGGCCGTGATGGCGGATCTGTTCGATGTGCCCTATGCCGAGATCGCGGCGCTGACCACGGCAGAAACCGACCAGGCGACCACGATCAACTGCCTGGAACGGGACTGGCGGACCGGCCAGAGTGGCAAAAAAACCATTGTTTTGAAGAAGAAGCGGGGGGGGGCTACGTAGGCCCTACGTACGGGCCGCAGGGCTTGCTACGTCACGGGTTGCCCCCTTGAATCGAGGCTCCCAACCTTCAACACTTCTCACAGGAGAACCACCCATGTCCGCAGCCAAGATCAAAGACGCCCTGATGACCACCGCCGTTGTGCTGGGCGTCATCTACGGCCTGAACCAGATCGGCTTCACCCGCCCCCTGGTGCAAAAAGCCCTGCAAGGCTGAACGTCTCCACCGAGTGCGCCGCCGGCATTGCTGGCGGCTTTGTCGCAACCACCACCGAGAGCACACCATGACCCGTAAGGTCCAACTTCCCCTGATCCAGAACGTGGGCCCGAACCAGCGGGTCACCATCCGCCTGCCCCTGGGCGTGACGTACAACAAGATCATCCTGTTCCTGGGCGGGAACATCAACACCACGCTCATCAGCAACATCGTGCTGCGCCTCAACGGCGCCGAGCGCATCCGCTGGAACACCGCCGCGCAGATGGTCGCGGCCAACCTGTTCAACCGCCTCACCAGCGATCCGCAGGTGCTGGAGTTCAACTTCATCGAGCCGCGCGGCAAGGATGAAGCCGCGATGACGCTGGGCGCCTACGCCGCGACCGCCGAGGCCGGCGTGCAGGACATGGTGCTGGAATTCGACCTGGCCACCTACACGGTCACCGCCGCATCGACCGTCAAGGCCGTGGCCGAGGTGGACGTGCCCAGTGCCAACCGCCTGATCGTGCGCAACCGCTTCACCCAGCGCGTGCTGGGCGGCGCGACCGAGGAACAGATCATTCTGCCTTCCGGCCTCAACGGCGAGCAGATCAAGCGCATGTACTTCTTCGGCACGCTCGCGCAGCTGAACTTCGTGCGTGTGCGCCGCGAGGGCGCCGACGAGTTCGAGAGCATCACGCAGGGCCAGGCCGAGTTCTTCCAGAAGACCTACCAGAAGGTGCCGCAGGCCGGTCTCTTCGTGGTGGACTTCACCGAGCACGATCTGATGGGCCACATGCTCAACACCAGCCAGATCATCGGCGCCGATGGCAAGCCCAAGGTGATCCAGAACCTGGACATCCGCCTCAACGTCAACACCGGTGGCACCTGGAACATCTACACCGAGTCGATCACGACGAACGAGCGCCCGTAACCGGATATCCCCCGAAGCGAGCGTAGACCCCCCGCCGGCCATGAGCGCCGGCGGGGTGTGCAGATCATCAGGAGCGCACCATGCGACAGTTTTTCGACGACGGCAGCTGGATCGAGGTGGACGCCAGCGGCACCCAGTACGCGGCCAACACCGCCGGCCAGGTGGTGTCCAAGGTCACCGCCGAGGGCAACTACTACCAGAGCGCCAGCTACTGGACCGACGCGCGCGAAAGCGCCAAGCTGGACCCCTACGCGGCCGCTCCGGCGGGCGACAACCGCCCCTGGTGGGAGCGCGTGGCCGAATACGGCCTCACGCGCGCCATTGACAACCACCTGGGCCCGGTGCAGCAGAACAAGACCACCCAGCCGGCGACCTTCGCCGGTCAGAACGGCCTGACCTACAGCCAGGTGGGCACCCCCCTGCAGCAGGGCGGTATCGGTGGCGTGCTGCCGCTCCTGCTGGTCGGCGTTGCGGCGCTCCTGGCGGTGGGCTGATGACCACTCCCATCCCCAGCATGACGGGCGGGGCGGGCGGCAGCGCCGGCCCCAGCAGCGCCGAGGGCGCGAGCTACGGCTCGGGCGCCGACAACTCGGGCTGGAACGTCAATTTCTCCGGCGTGCAGAGCGCCAGCAGCCAGCAGGACAAGTCCAGCGGCGCCGGCCTCGTTTCGGGCATCGGCGGTGCCATCCCCTGGTGGGTGTGGGCCGCGCTCGGTCTGGCGGTCGTATGGCGCTTGAGATCGTCCAGGAAGTGAGCCGCGAGCGGGCGGTGCAGGCGTTCACCGAGACGCCAATCATCGACCCCGCCGGCACCTCCACCCCCGAGAGCCTGACCGCCGCCGGCGTGCCCTTCGAGCTGAAGACCGCCACCGGTGGTGGCGTGTTCGTCCTGGAACGCCAGGGCCACGTGCTGTGGATCACCGCCGCAGCGGGCAAGGCAACAGACGACTTGACCGAGCTGGGCTTCCAGCTGGTCGAAGAAACGGCGCGCCAGTGCGGTTGCACCGAGGTGGGCTTCCAGACCTCGCGGCGCGGCCTGGTGCACAAGAGCGAGCGGCACGGCTACGAGGTGGCCGGCTGGATCATGAGGAAGGCGCTCAGATGAGCATCACGAAACGACAGCTGTACGCCCTGGGTGAACCCCTGGGCGAATGCGTCACGCGCCGCGAAGCGTGTGGCCGCCTGGTGTGCGGCGGTGGTGGCGGCGGTGGCCGCTCCACGAGCAGCAGCGACACCACGTCCACCAACACCGATCAGCGCGTGGCGGTGCAGGACGGCATCGGCGTTTCCGGTTCCTCCGGCAACACCATCAACATGAACGATCCGGACGTGGTCAAGGCCATGGCCGCGATGGGCGCCGATGTGATCTCGCGCAGCGGCGCCGCCGTGGTCGAGCTCAACCAGGCGGGCATGGATGCGAACGTTGCCGCCTGGGACAAGACGGTGACCGCCGGCGCGGCCCTGGTGGACAAGCTGATCGACTCCAACACGTCGATGGCGGGCAAGGCCATCGACAACTTCCAACCCACCGACAACGCGCAACAGAACACCATCCAGTGGGCGGCCATCGCTGCCGCCGCTGGCGTGGTGGGCTATGCGCTCCTGAAGCCATGACCACCCAAGCCCCTCCGTTTCTGGAAATCCTCACCGCCGCGTTCTCCACCGGCGAGCACAAGTCCTACGCGATCTCCGGCGGCTATTTCGAGATCCTCGATTGCTCGTACCCGGTGACCGTGAAGCTGATCGGCCTGCACGGCGAGCTGCGCGGCATCATGCGCAACGCCGAAGCGTCGTTCTACCTCAAGGGGGGTGACTACTCCACGATCACCATCGAGAGCCCGAATGCGCAGGTGGTGCGCTTCGCGTTCGGCACCAGCGAGGCCGGCACGCGGCGCACCTCGGGCGTGGTGCAGGTGGTCGATAGCTCCAAGAGCCGCACCATCGCCGGGCAGGCCTTCATCGCGTCGTTCAACGTGGCGGCGGCGGTGGGCGTCAACCACAGCACCGTGCTGTGGAACCCACCAGGCAGCGGCAAGAACATCTACATCCAGCGGCTGCGTGTCTCGGTGACCGTGGCGGCGGTGTACGGGTCCGGCCACATCACGTCGCTGGGCACCGGGCTGGCGCTCAACCCCAGCGCGCCGGTGCACAAGCGCTTGGGCGCGCCGCCCTCGTTCGAGTGCTACCAGACTGCGGCGGGCAACTTCAACGGCACCGCGCCCTCCATGAACGCGGTGTTCACTGCCTCGCTGGCGGCCAACCAGGTGGACGTGGGCGACCTCTACGAGCCCGTGCTGATCGAGCCCGGCGCCGGGTTCCGCGTGTTCGTCGCCTCGGCGAACGTGGGCCTGATCTCCGGCATCGAGCTGATCGAGGAAGCGATCTGATGAAACGCGCCCTGGTGGCCCTGGTGCTGCTGCTCGGTGGTGGTGTGGCGTTCGCCGCCACGCGCCGCGCTGCAGCCTCGCCAGAGCCAGCGCAGGGCGGGGCGCCTGGCGTGCTGGACTGGCCCGCCCTGGACGCCTGGACCTTCGTGCCGGGCCCGGCCCCCGCCGGCGGCATTGACACCATCACGGCCTGGATTCAGGCCAACGTGCTCGAAACGCAGCAGAAGGAAGTGACCATGAACCCACCGACCACGCGCGCGGCCAATGTCGCCGCGCTGCTCGATGCCATCGGCTGGGCCGAAGGCACCGCCAACCAGCCCGACCCGTACCGCGTGTGCTACGCCTACAGCCACACCATCCAGAGCTTCGCGGACCACCCGTACAGCCTGGGCGAGTGGCCCGGCGTGGTGCTGACCGCCGAGCAGTGCCGCGGCGCCGGCCTGAACCCCGGGTGCCGCTCCACCGCGGCGGGCAAGTTCCAGATCACGGTGACCACCTGGCGCCGCCTCAAGCCGAAGCTGGGCCTGGTGGACTTCTCGCCGGCCAGCCAGGAGCGCGCCGCCATCGAGCTGCTGCGCGAGCGCGGCGCCCTCGCGCGCATCGAGCGCGGCGATCTGGCCGGCGCTGTGGCCGCTGCGCGCAGCGAGTGGGCCAGCCTGCCAGGAGCGAACTACGCAGGGCAGGGCATGCGCTCCATGGGCGATCTGCAGGCGCGCTACCTCAACGCCGGCGGGAGCCTGGCATGAGTGCCACGAACGCCAAGCTGATCGCGCTAGGCGTGCTGGGTGTGGCCGGGCTGATCTGGTACGCCTCGCGCCGCGTGAGCAGCGCCGGCGGCATCGCCGGTCTCGCCGGCAGCGCCGCACAGAGCGCCGTTGAGGCCGTGGGCGCCGCCGGCGTGGGCGTGGTCAAGGGCATCGGCTCGGTGCTGGGCGTACCCGACACCAACCGCAGCGCCTGCGAGGCCGACATTGCGTCCGGGCGCTGGCTGGACGCCTCGTTTTCGTGCCCGGCGGGAACCTTCATCAACGCCGGCGCCGGCTCCGTGTTCGGCTCCACCGTGCTGTGGGGCGGTGACAGCGAGGAAGCGCGCCGGATCGAGGCGGCGAGGGCGCGCGCTCAGTACGCCCTGACCGACCCCCGCCGCGTGGATCTCCCGCCGGCCTTCGAGAGCAACGGCACCGACAACGCCGGCGGCATGGACTTCCGCTACTTCTGAGGACCTATGGACCCGATCACCATCCTGGCCGCGCTCGCCCCCGTGGGCGTTGACGTCGTGAAGACCATCCTGGCGCGCTTCACCGGCGCCGAGTTCAAGCCCGCCACCGTCAATGACTGGCTGGCGATGCAAAAGGCCGAGCTGGACCGCTTCACGGCCATCAACGCCGCCGGCGGCATGAACCCCTCCTACCCCTGGGTGGAGGCCGTTGTGCGCCTGCAGCGGCCCTTGCTGGGCGGCGTGGTGCTGGGCGTGTGGGTCTGGAGCAAGACCTACGGCGTGCCCAGCGACAGCATCGACAACTTCGCATCGGCGATCGGGTTCTACCTGTTCGGCGATCGCACTCTGTTCCACATCAAGGCGAAGAAGTGACGCCGCGTCCTATGCTCGAAAAAATCATTGTGGCCATCGTGTCGGCCATGGTCGGCGGTGTGCTGACCTACAGCGCCAAGATGCTCTCCCTGGAGGGCCGGATCGATGCCATGGAGCGCAGCCTGATCCGCATCGAGACGCGGCTGTTTCCGCAGTCCCAGGAGGCCCCCCGATGAAAGTCCTACCCAGCGCCCCCGAGGTCCTCCGCGAGAGCCTGGTGCTGATCGGCGGCGCCATCCTGGCCGCGCTGATCCTGCAGCAGCTGCCCCAGCTGCGCAGCTGGATCAGCCAGAGCACGAAAGGCTGCGACTGTGAGCACTGATCTCGCCCCGATCCTGGCCGCGCCGGCGGCGCTGTACCTGCTGTGGGTGCTCTACCTGGCGGTGATGAACCTCAAGCGCGCCAAAGACGCCGGCGCGCTGCGCCCGACCGCGCTGTATCTGGGGTACCCCGTGCTGATTCTCGGCCTGCTGGTGGACTTCCTGGTGAACGTGGTGGTCTTCACCGTGATCCTGCTCGAGCTGCCGCGCGAAACGCTGGTGACCTCACGCCTCAAGCGGCACATTGCCCATGGGCGAGGGTGGCGCCAGCGCGTTGCGCACTGGTTCTGTTCCGAGCTGCTGGACACGTTCGACCCCAGCGGCAAGCACTGCGACTGAACCCCGCCGCTGTATCGCCAGCGGCGCGCCGGGCGCTCTTGAAAAATTTGCATCCTCGGGTTTACCATCGGTGTGATGGAAATCACGTTCCGCATCAAGGAAGACTCTCAGCTCTTTCTGACCGTCACCGATGTCGATGCTCCGGTGTTTTTTGAGCAGCGACGCGCTGCCGGCCGTGACACATGGGCTGTCATCGTGGGTGATCGGCGGCTGATTGGAGGCCTGCATTTTCGGCCTGAGGTCGAAGGGTTTGAGCCGGACCGGGACATGCCCGCCGGTGGTGACTGGACCCATGTGCACAAAGTGCGCCCGGGCATCGAAAATGGGTGAGTTGGCGGCTCCATAGTCGCCCCGGTCCAGCAGATCCGCCAAGCGAGCCATCCGGGCCTGCAGATGTGCGTTTTCGCGCTTGAGAGCGTCGATGTAGCCCATGTGCAGGCGGTGGCGGTGTTCGAGCTCGGAATCCATGATGGAGCGCCCCCAGCGGGTTTCGAAGAACAGGGCCAGCAGGATGAAGCGCGGCGCCTGGTCTTCCACCTGGTAGCGCTTCAATGTCCTGGTGCTGATGCCCAGGTGGCGCGAAATGGTTTTCGCGCACCTGGTGGGAATGTCATCAAGCAATAGCGACAGAGGGGGCAATTGACCAGGCGCTTTGAACATCAGGGCTCCCGTAATTAAGGCCCGCCAATTTCGCCCAACGGCGGCGAATCAATCGCCGGAAAAGCGCCCGGATGTAACTTGACATAATATACATCGTGGAATGTCAGGCGCGCCTGAAAAGGCCGCTTTCGGCCTTACCAAAGTGCCCCGCCAAGGCGACTGCGATACACAAAACGAGCGCCGCGCCAATCGCTCGCATTGGTTTTCCCAATGCCACCTTGAGTCTTTCCCCAAGGTCTGTACCGTCGTGCTTCCACAGCACGGCTCTCGTAAGCCATTGATCTGGCGGGAGATTTCCAGCTGCTGCGATGAGAGCCACGCGCTCCGGCGGGCACGGAATCTTTCCCGTCTCCCAGTGGTTCAGCGTCTGCGGGCTTACGCCAAGCTGGCGGGCAAGCTCGCTCTTGTTGTTGCCGTGCTGCGCTGCAGCAAGGGCAATCAACTGGCTCAATTCATCAGATTTCATCGCGTTGCTCCTTTGGTCGTTTTGACCTAAGGTTGCGTTTAGGTTGTCAAGACCTAAACGTGTCGGGGTGTGTCTTGCAGGACGGCTCCGACTTTAACGCCCCCTTCACGGGGGCGCAAATCAGGAGCCGCCATGCCCTTCCCCGAGACCGAACTTCGCGCTTGCCAGTTCTGCAGCGTCGATCAAATCTGCCGCGACGGTTGCTCGTGGCCCGACTGTCTTCATGACGATCGTTCTCCCCCGTCGCCGGCTGGCGCGGTCGAAACCTTGGCGGCTCCGGCCGCACCAGTGACGGGGGAGAACACCCGGCATGAGCACAACTACCTCCAGTGGTTGCACGTCGTGCTCTTCCTCGGCCTCGATGTCCAACCTCGGCGCAGGACGCGGCCATGAGATTCATCGGCATCGTTTTCGTGGTCTTCGCACTGGTGATGTTCCCGTTTTTCACGTATCAGGCGTTCGCGGACTTTCTGAGGATCGATTGGGCGGAGCTTTCGCGATGAGCGCCCCGTACACACACCGCGATCACGCGGCCGTTTGCGCAGCTGCTGCTCGGGCTGGTCACTCTGTGGCCGGCCTGCACGTCCAGGCGCGGATTGGCCGCACGATCTGCTGCGCACGCATCGTCACCGCCTGGGACACCGCCGACGGCGTCGAAATGTGGCAGCTGGACCTCTACGGCCCGATCCATGGGCGCATGTCCACCGCGACCCGCAACGTCCGCCAGTGTGCGCTGGTGGACGGTCGCTGCAGCTGCTCCGCTGCCCCGGAGGGCCGGGCAGAGACCGGGCAGCGGCTTGCCGCGACCGAGGCTCAGACCGGCCCGGAGGGCGTGACGTGCTAGTAACACGTCACTTTAGTCTCACTGGCGAGACTTTCGCCACTTCTAGCCCAGCTGCGGAAGCTGTTGATCGGGCCGACCTCGAAGCGTTGTTCCCCCTCTCCGCGCTCGTCGCAGTGGACGTGAAACGTCCCGAGACTTGGCACCCTGCTCCCATCACCAAGTTTCAGGCGGTGGGCTTCTGCGACTGGATCAGCATTTACCAGCGCCATGGCGCTGCACAGCTGCCCAAACTGTGTGACGGTGCGTTCCTGCGCATTGACGCCCACGGCGAGTGTGTCAATACGACGCTGAAGAAGCTGCGCATCGAGGGCAGCCATGACACGTCCGTGTACCTGCGCTGCGACGGCGAAACGGTGTGGTTCGAAGGAAACGCCTCGCGTTTTCGCCGACCCGACAACGTGTTCGGCTACACGTTCATGCAGTGCATCCAGCGCATCAATGCGCTGCTCGAAGAGCACGACCTGCCGGCGTTCACCGAAGGTGACAAGTTCATCACGAACTTCAAGGGTGAGCCGCGCAGTGTGTGGACGGGGGCCATCGTCACGCGTGTCGACATGACCGAGAACTTCGAGACCGGCTCACGCGAGGACGCCTACCACTTTATGCGCTGGCTCTCGGGCCAGCAGGCCAGCCGCTTGAAGACCGGCACCCACGGTGACGGTGAGACCGTGGACTTCGGACGCGGTTCACGCCGTGTGTACAGCAAGGCGTATCTCAAAGCCGCGGAACTGCGCCGACATGCCAAGGGCGACGCGTACCTAGAGCAGCTGGCCGACTGGTGCGACGAGCGAGGGATCGTGCGTTTCGAGACCACCTACAAGGCAACCAAGCTGCACGACATGGGTTGCCACTACCTCGGAGGCTTCGACATGAAGCAGCTGGAAATCGATTTTGAAGACCGCAAGGAAGTGCTCTCGCGTGCCTCGGCCGAGGTCGAGGAGTTGAGTGGGCTTTCGAAGCCGCTCCTGTCCACGTATCGCATGTGGCAGGCCGGTGATGACGTGGTGTCGCGGATGAGCCGCGCCACGTTCTTTAAGCACCGTAAGGCGCTGTTGCCCTATGGGGTGGATATCGCCATCAAAAGCAACGTCACCCAACTGAAAACGAAGACCAGGGTTATCCGGCTCGGCCCTGTGTCTCCGCCTGACTGGTATGAGCTGCCTGAAATCGAAAGGAAACGCAATGGAACTCAAGGTTGAACTGGTGGGCATGAAGGCCTTCAAGGGCAAGCTCGACGGCAAGGAGATCAACAGCGGTGCGCTGTACACCAAGGTCAAGCTCGATGAGCGCCACAACCGCAAGGACCAAGACGGCACGAACTGGAAGTTCGGCCACTCCGTCGAGGAGTGGAAGGTCCCTGATGCTGAGATCGTGATGCGCCTTGCGCATCTCAAGCCCAGCATCGACCGCCCCGTGATGGTCCGCCTGGAGGTGGAGCGCGTGTCGAATGGCCGTGAGACCAAAGAGGTGGTGATCGACTGCCGCCCGCTGGAGGACACGCCTGATCCGCTGACCGGCGAAGTGCGTGGTCCTGCAGCTGCTCAACCCCGCAAAGCGGTCCCTGCGTAATGCCCGATCCCGTCATCGTTGAGTGTGCCAGTGCTTGCACGGTGACGCTCCAACTCGAAACCACCGGCCCGTTTCATTTAACCGTCGCTGACGGGCTGGTGCTCTCTGGACTCGTCGTCTCCTTGTGGTTTGCCGGCTTCGGCATCCGCGCGCTGATGGCGGTCCTAAAAGGCAACAGCGACGGTTGACCACCAAGAAAGGAAACTGTGATGAAACCCTTCAACGCTATCAAGCGCTTCGGCGCCAAGGTTCCCGCTGCCGTCGGCACGGGTCTTCTGCTGATCGGCACCAGCGTGCACGCCGCGCTGCCGGCCAGCCTTGCGACGGACGTCGCTTCGGCTAAGGAAGACATCGGCGATGCCGGCGGGCTTGCCATCGGCATCCTGCTGGCTCTGCTGCTGTTCGTGTGGCTGCGCCGCGTGATGAAGTGATGGTGTGAATCCATCCTGTGGGGGTGCGTGCACCCCCATGGAATGGGTTCACTGGAGCAACGCGATGGAAACAGACTTCTACGGCATTTACGTGGTGGTGGGTGTGCTGGGGGCGGTATGGCTGTTTCTCGCGCCCTGAGGGCCTTTCTGGCCCTCCTGCTGCTGGTTTTCGGCGCACAGGCGCACGCGGCGTTTCCTCCTACGACCTCGACGCAGTATCGAGTTACCACTGATCAAGTTACTAGCGCGTGGTCTTCTAGCCCGACAGCGGCCTGTCAAGACTGGATCGCCAAGGCAATTGCATACGACGGAAACGCTCGGAGTTTCATCTCAGCTGATAGCAGCAATTGCCGTTGGACCGGTCCCGCCTGGAGTGGCGCAACGATCACCATTGCTGTGAACTCCGGTCCTGTCCAGTCCTGTCCCGGTAACGCAACGCTTTCTGGTGGGCAGTGCTCGTGCAACAGCGGCTATGTCGAAGACGGCAACGCATGCGTTGTCCAGCAGACGCCGGAAGAACAGCACTGCGCCAGCATCAACGGCTCGCCCGTCAAAGCCTCCTGGACCACGACGAATCCGTCCTTGTCCACGCGCACCATCTGCATGACGAATGCAGGTTACTCGTGCACCGCCACGGTGACCGGGGACATCTGCGGTGGAACCGGCTCTGGAGGGTCCTACGTGTGCCATGGCTCCGGCGTTAGCGGGGCATCTGGTGCGGGCACAACGTGCACACCGTCGCCAGAACCCGATGCGCCGCCGCCAGTTGGTACACCTGACACGAACTGGCCGGAAGCTCCACCGCCCGGGATGTGCCCAGGCACCGTGAATGGTGTCACCGTGAACGTGCCGTGTTCGAACACCAGCAGCGGCAGCACCAGCACGAACACCACGAACGATGGTGCGGGCAACACCACGCAGAAGACCGAGTCCAAGGCCACGACGTGCAACGGCGCTGGCAGCTGCACCACGACAACGACCACCACGACAACTGTCAATGGTGGTTCTCCCACGACCACCACCAGCACCACCACGCAGGGTAAGGGCGAGTTTTGCGCGGCAAATCCCGCCTCGAAGGAATGCGGTGGTGGTGAAGGCTCCAGCTTCGGCGGCAACTGCCAAGCGTCGTTCCAGTGCACGGGCGACGCCGTGCAATGCGCGACTGCAAAGGCTGTCAACGATCAGCTGTGCAAGCTCAAAGACGTTTTTGAGATGGACAGCGACACGCAAGGCCTCGTCAACTCGGTGCTCGCTGGCACGTGGACTGAGAACCCGGCAGAAAACGCGCAGCAGATTTCTGTGGGGGTCTTCGACCAGTCGAACCCGCTTGGCTCTTCTTGCCCTGCGGATATCTCGTTTCATGTCGCCGGTCGCACGATGGTTCTGGAGCTATCGCGCATCTGCACATGGCTCCAGCTCATCGGCAACTTGCTTGTGGCCATGAGCCTGCTCGGTGCGACGTTGTTCATTTTGAGGAGGGGTGACTGATGGCCTTACCGCTTGCTGCCGGCTTGGCCGGCTGGATCGTTGCCGGGCTTGCGTCCGGTGTTGGGCAGATCGTCGCGAAATCGCTCGTGTCGCTCGGCATTGGCTATGTCACGTATACCGGCATGAATGCGCTGGTGGACATGAATCAAGCGCAGATCATGGCGCTCCTCCACACGTTGCCGCCCGTCACGGTGCAGCTGATCGGGGTATTGAAGGTGGGTGTTTGTCTAAACATTTGGTTTAGCGCCTTCGTGATCAAGCTCACTCTGTGGGGCTTGAACAATGACTCTTTCAGCCGCATGCGCGTCGTGCCTGGGGGCGGTTCATGATCACGCTGACCTCTGGTCTTCCCGGCGCTGGAAAGACGCTTCTCACCATCGCTGATGTTGAGGCCAAGCGGAAGAAGGAAAACCGGGAGGTTTACTACCACGGCATCAAGGAGTTGACCCTGCCTTGGAAGCTGCTGGACGATCCGAAGAAGTGGTACGAGTGCCCCCCAGGCGCGATCATCGTCATTGATGAGGCCCAGTATCATTTCCCTCTGCGTGGCAACGGTCAGGCAGCGCCTGAGCATGTCGCGCGCATGGCGACGCACCGGCACAACGGCCACGACATCTTTCTGATCACGCAGCATCCCGGCAAGCTGGACGCAGCTGTCCGAAAGGACATCGAGGTCCACCGGCACATCATGCGCAAGTTCGGGTCGCGCACCGTTTCTGTTCACCAGTGGCAGGGCGTGCGCGAGAACTGTGACAAGACACGCAAAGACAGCGTGTCCAACACGCGCCGGTATCCCAAAGAGGTTTTTGGCTGGTACAAGTCCGCCGAGGTCCACACGCACAAGCTCAAGGTGCCGATGCCAATCGTGATTGCTGTGCTGATCATCATTGGCGTCGGCATTGCCTGGGCAGTGTTTCTTGGCAAGCTCTCTCGCGGAGAGGCGTTCGGTGGGTCCGGCAAGCCACCCGGCGGCAGTTCGGCTCCTGCAGGGGCGAGCGGCGTGTCGCCTGATGTTCCAGGCATTGGCGGCCAGCCGCAGCCGCAGCAGCAGCGGCCCAAGACGGCCTTGGAGTACGCCACGGAGCGCGTGCCAAGGCTCGAAGGCCTTGAGCACACTGCGCCGGTCTATGACGGCCTTACGACTCCGACACGTGTCCCGCTGCCTGCCGCGTGCATCCAGTGGACCGGCAAGGGCTGCAAGTGCTTCACGCAGACCGGCACCCCCTACCGCACCACCGAGCAGATCTGCCTGCAGATCGTGCGGCACGGGATCTTCATTGATTTCGAGACGGCCGCAGGCCAGCCAGCACCGCAGGGTGCTGCGGCCGCGCCGGTGAAGACCAGTGTTCCCGCCTCGTAGACGCTCCCCAAGGTGGGGAGACGGCCGCAAAAGCCAGGCGCAACGCGCAACCAATTTGCTCTTGGCCAAGATGCTTTCTCGTGGCCTACGCCAACTACTCCGGCTCCTGCTAAGGCGCTGATTTTTCTTTCTGGGGACAACATGGGGCCCCGAACCGCCCCCCTGTGGGGCACCCCGTAGGGGTTCGGGGTCTGGGGTATGGGGGCGAAGCGCCCCATGTCAACGTGGGTTAACCAGTGACCCCTACTTCAACGCCAAAAGTGGAGCGCTCACCGGGCCTGCTGCCTGGAGCCAGCGTAGACACGCCACCCCTGTAGACACGTCGGACACGTCGGACACGTAGACACGTCGGACACGTAGACATGAAGACCGGACATGCAATGCCTGTCGGAATGCGAGTGCCAGAGTGCGAGTGCCAGAGTGCCAGAGTGCGAAGGGGTGGCGTGCTAGCTGGCGGAGGGCTGCTGGCCCGGTGAGTGTGGAACGCTTACCGCGTGCAACTTTTCTGTTGTCATATCGCCACGTTTATGCACAATTCTATCTATCGAATTGTCATTAGAAATTTAACTTTTATATACATCGTGGAATATCAAAGGCGCACTCAAATCTTTCAAGGACACGGCTGCAAGGGGCTCATGCCGATCAAGCAACTCTCCTCTGCAGGCTATCGCGGCTCGTTCGTCGTGGCCACGAAAAAACCCGGAACGCCTTTCAGCGATCCGGGTTTCTGCATTTATGACGCGGCGGCAGACGCCACCAAGGTCATTTCATCAATCTTCGACGAAGGCTTCCTCGCGCTTCTTCTTGATCGACGGCAGCAGCACGATCAGCAGCAGCGCCACGGCCACGGCCAGCAGCGAGGCGGAGATCGGACGCGTCACGAACACCGACCAGTCACCGCGGGAGATCAGCAGCGCGCGGCGCAGGTACTCCTCCATCATCGGGCCGAGGATGAAGCCCAGCAGCAAAGGTGCAGGCTCACAACCGAGCTTGATGAAGATGTAGCCGATCACGCCGAACAGCGCCACCATCCAGATGTCGAAGTTGTTGTTGTTGGTCGAGTACACCCCGATCGCACAGAACAGCACGATGGCGGGGAACAGCCAGCGATAAGGCACGGCCAGCAACTTGATCCACATGCCGATCAGCGGCAGGTTCAGGATGATCAGCATGGCGTTGCCGATCCACATCGAGGCGATCAGGCCCCAGAACAGTTCCGGGTTGCTGGTCATCACCTGCGGGCCGGGCTGGATGTTGTGGATGGTCATGGCACCGACCATCAGCGCCATCACGGCGTTGGGCGGAATGCCCAGCGTGAGCAGCGGGATGAACGAGGTCTGTGCACCGGCGTTGTTGGCCGATTCGGGGCCTGCCACACCGCGGATGTTGCCCTTGCCGAACGGGATTTCGCCGGCCTTGAGCTTGACCTTCTTCTCGATCGTGTAAGCCGCAAAGGCGGACAGCAGTGCGCCACCACCCGGCAGGATGCCCAGCGCAGAACCCAGTGCCGTGCCGCGCAGCACGGCCGGCAGCATGTTCTTGAAGTCTTCCTTGGTCGGCATCAGGCCCTGCACCTTGTCGGTGAACACAGAGCGTTCGCCTTCGGGGTGCGAGAGGTTGTGGATGATTTCGCCGTAGCCGAACACGCCCATGGCGATCACAACGAAGCTGATGCCATCGGTGAGTTCAGGAACGTCGAAGCTGAAGCGCGCCACGCCGGAGTTCACGTCCGTGCCGACCAGACCCAGCAGCAGGCCCAGCACGATCATGGCCAGCGCCTTGATGAGCGAGCCAGAGGCCAGCACCACGGCACCAATCAGGCCCACGATCATCAGCGCGAAGTATTCAGCGGGACCAAAGCTCAGGGCCACTTCGGTCAGCGGTGGAGCAAAGGCGGCCAGCACGAGCGTGCCGACGCAGCCTGCAAAGAAGGAGCCCAGGCCAGCGGCCGCCAGCGCGGGACCCGCCCTTCCCTTTTTCGCCATCTGATGGCCGTCGATCACGGTCACCACCGAGGACGATTCACCCGGCAGGTTGACCAGGATGGCCGTGGTAGAGCCACCATACTGTGCGCCGTAGTAGATGCCAGCCAGCATGATCAGCGCGGCCACAGGCGGCAGGCCATAAGTGGCGGGCAGGAGCATGGCGATGGTCGCCACCGGGCCGATGCCAGGCAGCACGCCGATGAGCGTGCCCAGCAGGCAGCCCAGCAGCGCGTAGAGCAGGTTCTGTGCGGTGAAGGCGACGCCGAAGCCCAGCGTCAAATGATCAATCAGTTCCATGGCGAATGTCTCCGGCTCAGGCGGTCACGAAAGCAGGCCACACCGGGAACTGCAGATTCAACGCGTACACGAAGGCGAAATAGCTGCCCGCCGCAAGGATGGTGGCGAGGATCAGCGATTCCTTGATGCTCGAATTGGGGCGTGCGAAGCCGGCGATGAGCACCAGCGCATAAATAGCGATGATCATGCCGAATGCCGGAATGCCCAGCGCCGGCACGCCAACGAGCAGCACACCGAACGCCAGGTTGGCGCCGATGATGAAGCCCAGGGGCCGCCAGGCGAAACTGCCGATGGGATCCCCATCCGTCGCCTTGCTCTTGAACGACTGCAGCGTGACGATCACGCCAAGAATCGCCAGCAGAATGCCGAGCAGAAGTGGGAAATAGCCCGGGCCCATGCGCGCAGCGCTGCCAACCGTGAAGTTGGTGGCTCCGACGGCAAACACGATGCCGACGGCTGTGAACATGAGTCCGGAGTAGAAGTCCTTTTGGCTTGCCAATTTCACGGCGTCTCCTCAATTTGTGGGTAACCGCAGGATTTTGATGCGGCCGAGTCGATCGGCGCATGTGGGTTACACCTACTTTTCGCCTGGCGGGGATGTCTGCCTCTGCACCCTTTCGGGGCGGCAATCACCACTTGCCCTTGGGTTGCCTGGCGCGAACGAAGGCCGAGATGATGTCGGCGGAGGCTTGCCGATTGGCGCGTTGCGCGAAATCGATGGCGGTCAGACCCAGCTGGTTCTTGAGCAGTGGGTCGGCCCCCTCTTCCAGCAGCAGCTTGACCACACCCGGTGCTCCATAGTGCGCCGCCATCATGAGCGGGGTGGTCTTGTTCGGCGACTCCGCATCGATGTAGGCATGGTTCTCCAGCAGCAGCCGTACCATGGCCGTGCTGGTTTCGTTCGCATTCGATGCGGCGTAATGCAGCGGCGTCCAGCCGGTCTTGTTCACCTCGGCCTTGCGCGCGATCAGGCGCCTGGCAAGCTCCAGGCGCCCCTTGATGGCCGCGATCATCAGCGGACTTTCGTCCTTGGCGGTGCGTGCCTCCACATCCACCTTCGGTTGACTGATCAGGTAGGTCGCGACATCAGGGGCGTCGTCGCGCAGCGCCAGATACAGCGCGTGCTCGCCTTCTGCGTTGCGTGTGTTGAGGTCAAACCCGCGCTGGACGAGGTGGCGCAAGGCGGGCACATCGTTCTTCTTGACCGCGATGAAGAAATCGTCGAATGAGCTCGCCCAGGAGGCCGGAACCCATACCATGACAAGGCAAATCATCCATTTGAAAACAATGAACTTTTTCATATTCTTGATGTGCTGGATGAGATGCATTTGCTTCAGGCCGATGCCTTGATGCCATTGAACAGGGTTTCAAAGTTCCGGCTGGTGGCCTCCGCCACGGCCTCCACGCTGAGCTGCTTGAGCTCTGCCACCTGCCTCGCCACCCAGGGCACGTAGGCGGGGGTGTTGGTCTTGCCCCTGTAGGGCACCGGTGCGAGATACGGGCTGTCGGTTTCAATGAGGATGCGGTCGAGTGGCACATAGGCCGCCACCTCGCGCAGGTCGGCCGCATTGCGAAACGTCAGGATGCCGGAAAACGAGATGAAAAAGCCCAGGTCCAGGGCAGCACGTGCCACGGCCATGCTTTCCGTGAAGCAGTGGAACACACCGGTCGCCACAGGCCTCGGCTGTGCCGTCGCCGAGCCGAAGCCACCCTCCTCGCGCAGGATTGCCACGGTGTCGTCGGAAGCACTGCGGGTGTGGATGACCAAAGGGAGCGCAGTCTGGCGTGCGGCGCGGATGTGGGTCCGAAAGCGCTCGCGCTGCCACTCCATGTCAGCGACGGTCCGCTCGCCGAGCCGGTAATAGTCCAGTCCTGTTTCGCCAATGCCCACCACGCGGGGGCGTGCTGCTCGGTCCAGCAGATCGTCGAGCGAGGGCTCCTGCACGTTGTCGCTGTCGGGGTGCACACCCACGGTGGCCCACAGGTGGCTGTGATCGTGGGCGAGGCCGTACACCTCCTCGAATTCTTCCAGCGTTGTGCAGATGCACAGGGCCCGGTCGACCTGCGCTTGCTCCATGGCCTTGAGGATGTCGGGCAGCTGGGCCTGAAGTTCGGGAAAACTGAGGTGGCAGTGGGAGTCGGTGAACATGCGAAAGGGAAGCAGGCATGGAAAAGGCCGATGGGCAACACGCATTGTGCGCCGCATCGGCCTGCAGGGGAGCGGGTGGTCAGAGTGTCTGTGTGGCGCGGTCGGAACCGAGGCTGGAGCCCAGGATCTCCTCGATCTTGAGCTTGAGCTGGCGCGACTTTTCATCCGCCGGGAATCGGATGCCCACCCCTTGCGTGCGTGCGCCTTGCGCCTTGGCGGGCGTGACCCAGGCCACCTTGCCTGCCACCGGATAGCGCTGCGGATCATCGGGAAGGCTGAGCAGCACATAGACATCGTCGCCCAGTCGGTACTCGCGCGACGAGGGAATGAAGATCCCACCGTCGGCAAACAAAGGAATGTAGGCGGCATACAAAGCCGCCTTTTCCTTGATGGAGAGCTGGATCACGCTCGGCCGCGCCGCTGCGGACGATGGGGATGGATGGGTGCTCATGGTTGGCGAGTTTAGCGGCAATACCTGGGCATTCGGGCGGTTTTGCTGCCATCGCAGGGCATCAATACCGGGCCAATTCCGTGACAAATCGGCGTTTCGCCAGCTTCCGGGTGGCTTTCAGCCTTTGCGACCGGCCGCGCCCGCCAGCACCTGCCGGGTGCGCGCGGCCCAGGCTTCCTGCATCAGGCCCGCGTTGTAGGGGTGTTCGACGGAGCGTGCGGCGTTCGCGAGTTCACGCGACCATTGCGCCAGCGCTCCCCATCGAGGTGCCGGTGGCAACTGTTCCGACTGGAAAAAGCGTGCGGGCGCCCCGGCCGCGCGGGCCATGAGGTCGTGACACAGCTTCTGCAGCACCGAAAGCTGTTGCGCTGGCGGCCAGCCGTTCAGCGTGCCCCAGTCGCCCCGGGCCAGTGCCTGCGGAAGTTGCGCCCAGGTCGAGCCCTGCAGCCCGGCGGCGGCCCAGGCCAGGGCATCGTCAGGCCGACCGCCTGCGGCCTGCAGCCACACGGCCGCCTGGTCGCGGCTGACGCTGCGGTTTTCCCCCGCGGCCTGCTGCTGCAACCACTCCAGCGCCTCGGCCTCAGCGGGCCACGCCATGTTGTGGGTGAGGCAGCGGCTGCGGATGGTGGGCAGCAACTGGTGCGCGGCCTCGGTGGAAAGGACAAACCTCACCTCGCCCGCAGGCTCTTCCAGCGTCTTGAGGAGCGTGTTCGCGGATTCCACGTTCATCCGCTCGGCCGGATGGACCAGGATCACCTTGGTACGACCGCGCGAGCGCGTGAACTGCGTGAAGCCCACCGCCTCGCGGGCAGCCTCGACGCGGATGAGCTTGCTTGCCTTGCGCTTCTTGTCGTCGATTTCCTTCTGGGCGCCCTCGTCCAGCGGCCATCCCAGCTCGAGGCTGAGGGTTTCGGGCATGAGCACGCACAGGTCGGCATGCGTGCGCACGTCGATGGCATGGCAACTGCCGCATACACCACACGCGCCGTGTTCTCCCGGCTGCTCGCACAGCCAGGCCCGCGCCAGCGCAAGTGCGAGGTCGTACTGGCCAAGACCGGAAGGTCCGGACAGCAGCAAGGCGTGGCCGCGCTGGGCAAGCAGACGCTGCAACTGCCGCTGCAACCAGGGCGCCAGGCCACTCATGCGCGCCCTCCCTCGGGCGGCAGCCAGTTGCGCTGTTCGAACGCCTGCCGCACCTGCTGCCAGACCGCCTCCCGGGGCAGATCGGAGGCGATGCGGGCAAACCGCTCGGGTGAAGCCTGCATGCGTTGCGCATAGCCTGACGCGACACGCTCGAAGAAGGCCTGCGGCTGGGACTCGAACCGGTCAGGCATGCGCGCGGCAACCAGGCGTTGTGCTGCCACCTCGGGTGGCAGGTCGAACCACACCGTGAGGTCGGGCTGGCGGATCTGCGGGCTGTCTGGCCGCGCCTGCACCCAGTTTTCCAGCTGGCGCAGCACGTTCAGGTCAAAACCTCGGCCACTGCCCTGATAGGCGAAGGTCGCGTCGGTGAAGCGGTCGCACAGCACAACCTCGCCTCGCGCCAGCGCGGGTTCGATGACCTGCTGCAGGTGGTCGCGGCGCGCCGCGAACATGAGCAGGGCCTCGCTCAACGGGTCCATGGCGTCGTTCAGCACGAGTTCGCGCAGCTTTTCCGCCAGCGGCGTGCCGCCTGGCTCGCGGGTGAGCGTGACCACACGGCCTTCGGCGGTGAAGGCGTCGGCCAGCGCGGCGATGTGCGTGGATTTGCCCGCGCCGTCGATGCCTTCGAAGGTGAAGAAGAGTCCGGCAGCGGGCATGGTCGGATACGAGAGAGGCATCAACGGCGCAGGATGTAGCGCTGCACCGCGGCATTGTGTTCTTCGAGCGTGGCGCTGAACTGGCTGGAGCCATCGCCCCGCGACACGAAATAGATGGCGTTCGTGGCCTGGGGCCGCACCGCAGCCAGCAACGATGCCATGCCCGGCATGGCAATCGGGGTGGGTGGCAGACCCGCGCGGGTGTACGAGTTGTAGGCGGTGTCCGTCTGCAGATCGACGCGCCGCAGGTTGCCGTCGAAGCGCTCGCCCAGGCCATAGATCACGGTGGGGTCGGTCTGCAACCGCATGCCGATGCGCAGGCGGTTGGCAAACACACCCGCCACGCGCCGACGGTCGCTCTCCAGGCCGGTCTCTTTCTCGATGATGCTGGCCAGGATGAGCGCCTCATCCGGCGTGCGCAGCGGCGTGGCCGGATCGCGCTGTTCCCATGCCTGTGCCACACGCTGCTCCATCGCCTGGGCGGCCTGCCGCAACACGCTCGATGCGGGAGCCCGTGTGACCACACGGTAGGTGTCGGGGAAAAACCGCCCTTCCGGATGTCGACCCGGGTAGCCGATGAGCGCCATGATGTCGTTCTGGCTCATGCCCTCGATGTCCTGCGTCAGGTCGGGCGAACTGCGCACCGCCTGCAGCACCTGGCGGATGTTCCAGCCCTCCACGAGCGTGATGCTGCGAAGGGCCTGTTCGCCTCGCACCAGCTTGGACAGCAGCATGCGGGGCGTGGTGTCGGGCGTGAACTCGTAGGTACCGGCCTTGATGTCGCGCGCCTGCCCGGAGAAACGGAACCACGCGTACAGCAGTGCCGAAGGCGTCTGCACACCCGACGCCTCCAGGGTGTCCGCCACGGTCTGGGCCGAGGACCCTGGCGGGATGGTGACCAGCAACGGGTTCTGGTCCGAGGCCTCCGGCTTCAATGGCAGGGGCTGCTCCAGCCACCACATGCCGCCCACGGCTGCCAGCATGGCCAGCAGCAGGGGAATGACCACCAGCAGTTTGAGGAAACGGATCACAGGCTTGGGCTCGGCAGGGACAAGGCTTGGACGGCCGTGGGGATTCGAGCCGGCCATGATAATCGACGCCATGAGCACATCGACGATCCCCGGCAGCGCCCCACAGGGCCTCGCCACCAGCGGCGTGACCGCCTTGCAGCACCTGGGCGTGATCCGGGTGGCGGGCGAGGACGCCGCCAGATTCCTGCAGGGCCAGCTCACGCAGGACTTCGCCCTCCTCGGCCTGTCGGAAGCCCGGCTGGCCGCCTTCTGCTCGGCCAAGGGACGCATGCAGGCCAGCTTCGTGGGCCTCAAGCGCAGCCACGACGAGATCCTCCTCGTCTGCAGCCGCGACCTGCTGCCCACCACGCTCAAGCGCCTCTCCATGTTCGTGCTGCGCGCCAAGGCCAGGCTGAGCGACGCCAGCGATGCCTTCCGCCTGTTCGGCCTGGTGGGCGCCGCCGTGCCGCCTGCGCTGCCGGTGGCCGCGTGGAGCCAGTGGCGCGATGGTGAAGCCAGCGTCGTGCGACTCTACCCGGCCGAGGGACTGGCCCGCGCGTTGTGGCTGGCCCCAGGCGCAGCGGCGCAACCCGAAGGCGAAGCACTGGCCGAACCCCTGTGGCAATGGCTGGACGTGCGAAGCGGCGTGGGCACGGTGAGCCAGCCGGTCTACGAAGCCTTCGTGCCGCAGATGCTGAACTACGAATCGGTTGGTGGCGTGAACTTCAAGAAGGGGTGCTACCCCGGCCAGGAAGTGGTGGCACGCAGCCAGTTCCGGGGCACGCTCAAGCGCCGCGCCTACGTGGTGCACGGCGATGCGCCGCTGGCTTCGGGGCAGGAGGTGTTTCACAGTGGCGATGCCGAACAGGCCTGCGGCACCGTGGTCCAGGCCGCGCCCAACCCCACTGGCGGATTCGACGCCATCGTGTCGATGCAGACCAGCGCCGCCGCGCAAGGCAGCCTGCACGCTGGCAGCGCTGACGGCCCCACCCTGCATCTGCTGCCCCTGCCCTACCCCTTGCTCGAAGACATCTGAGTGCCGCGCCCGGAGCGCCCATGTGCCTGATCGCGTTTGCTCTCAATGCCGCACCGGGTTGCCCCTTGCTCATCGCGGCCAACCGCGATGAGTTCCTGAACCGCCCCACCGCCGCCCTGCACCGCTGGAACCTGGACGACGGGACTGAAATCGTCGCAGGGCGCGACCTGCGCGATGGCGGCACCTGGCTCGGCCTGAGCCCGGCCGGGCGCGTGGCCATGCTGACCAATGTGCGGCAGCCACTGGCGGGGTCCGGATCGCGCAGCCGGGGTGAACTGGTCACCCGATGGCTGCAGGGCGACGGCGATGAAGACCGGCTGGCCGGCACGATCGACCCAAGCGCGTACGGGGGCTTCAACCTAGTGGTGGGTGATTTCCATCGCCAGCACTGGACCTGGCTGAGCAACCGGGACCCCGACACACCGCACGAAACCCGAGCGTCAAAGATGCACCGCAAGGCCCTGTCGGCCGGCATCTATGGCCTGTCCAACGCCAGCCTCGACACGCCCTGGCCCAAGACCCTGCGCCTCAAGCAGGCCGTGACGGACGCGCTCACCCGCATGTCCACCACCGATGAGTGGATGCTTCCGCTCGCACGCAGCCTGTCCGATGGCACGCCGGCCAATGCCCGGGAACTGCCCCACACCGGCGTGCCGGATGACATGGAGCGCGCGCTATCCAGCGCCTTCGTGTGCATGCCCGGACGCGCCTATGGCACACGCAGCAGCCTGGTGGTGAGCGCACGGCCTGCAGGCAGCGGATGGGACGTGCACATGGACGAATGGACTTACCCGCATACGGGCCCGGGTGCCCCGCTCGAAGGCGCCCAGCACCATCGCGAAACCCTCAACTGGTGAGTGCTCTCCGGCCTCAGAGCCTGGCGACCATTTCCTGGTGAGGGATGCCCGCCTCTTCGAAGGGCGCACCACGGCGTTCGTAACCCAGCCGGGCGTAAAAGCCCTCGGCGCTTTGCTGCGCATGCAGCATCACCTCGTTGTCACCCCGCTCGCGTGCAGCGCCCATCAGCGCGTGCAGCACATCGCGGCCCAGACGGCCACCGCGCAGGGTGCGTTCCACCGCCATGCGGCCGATGCGCGCCACACCCGGTTCGTGCGGCAGCATCCGGCCGGTGGCCACCGCTCGGCCCAGGCGGTTGTAGGCCACGGCGTGCACCGCCGTGTGGTCGGCCTCGTCCCACTCCAGTTCCTTGGGTATGCGTTGCTCCTCCACGAACACCGCCGTGCGCAGGCGTTGCGCGTCAGGCCCGAGTTCGCTCCAGGCGCCCACGCGAACCGAGGTCATGGCTTCACCGGCTTCATAGCCTTCCAGTGCCTGACGCAGCTCGGCCGGCACGGGGCGGGACTTCTGCGTTGCCGGATCGGCAAACACGTAGACCAGCTCCCCGCTGATCAGATGTTCATCGCCCCGGAAGATCGCACCGGTGAAGGTGAGTGACGAGTTGCCGATGCGGCTGCATTTCATGGCCACGTCGATCTGGTCGTCCATGCGCGCAGAGGCATGGAATTCCACCGTGGCCTTCACCACGTACAGGTCGCCCTCGAGCTGCTCCATGGTCTCGTGGTACGGCAGGGCCATGACGCGCCAGTAGTCCGAGATGGCGGTGTCGAAGTACATCAGGTAATGCGCGTTGAACACGATTTTCTGCATGTCCACCTCGGCCCAGCGCACACGCATGCGGTGGAAGAAGCGGAAATCGGATCGTTTCAAACTCATCTCAGTGGACTCCAAAAGCGTTGCGCAGCGCGAGCGCGGCGTGTTGGTGAGCGGTGCGGGCCTCGGGGATGGCACGCCCGAAATTGACGAAACCATGGACCACCCCGGCGTAGATCTCAAGATCCACCGCCACACCGGCATGGCGCAGGCGGTCTGCGTACATCACCCCCTCGTCGGTGAGGGAGTCGCACTCGGCCAGTCCGATCCAGGCCGGTGCCACGTCGTCCAGCTCCCGCACATGGCCGCTCTCGTCGACCCCATCGAGCGGCGCAAAGCGCCAGTCGTCCCGGTCGGCAGCCTCGCGCAGGTAGTGGCCGAAGAAGTAGGTGATGTCCGCTTCCTCGAGAAGGAAGCCCTTCGCGAAGGTCTTGTGGCTCGCGGTGTCCTGGTGGCCGGCGCAGCCGGGGTAGAAAAGACATTGCAGCGCCAGCGACCAGCCGATGTCGCGCGCGGCGATGGCCGTCACGGCCGCCAGCGTGCCGCCGGCACTGTCGCCCCCCACCGCGATGCGCGAAGCGTCCAGGCCCAGTGCGCCAGCCTGCGCGCGCAGCCAGGCCAGACTGTCCCAGGCATCGTTCACCGCCGTCGGAAATTTCCACTCGGGCGCCAGCCGGTAGTCCACCGACACCACGGCACAACCCGCCAGCTGTGCCAGCTGACGGCACAGCGGCGCGTGCGTGTCCACGCTGCCCACCGTGAAGCCACCGCCGTGGAAATACAGCAGCACCGGCAGGGGCTGGTCTGCCTCGGGGGCGAACAGGCGCGCGGGCAGCATGGCACCGTCGCGCGCGGGAATGCTCAGGTTCTCCACCCGGGCCAGGGGCTGTGAAGGCACCTCGAGAACACCGGCGCCGGCCTCGTAGGCGGCCTTGGCCTGGTCGGGCGGCAATGCGTGCAGGGGTGGATGACCGGCGCGCGCGATGCGGTCCAGCACGCCGCGCATCGTCGGCGTGAGCAGGCCACGGGGATCGTTGGGGTTCTGCATGGCATCCGATTGTGGCTGTCTTTTGCGCGACCCGCGCGGGCAGGTCCGCATAGTCAAGCGTTCAGGCCGACCGTATAGTTTTTGCTCCACGGAGACAGACATGGCCCAGATTCTTTACGTCACCAACATCCTCATCGAATTCGGCGCCCTCGAGCAGCTGCAGGCCGAGTGCGAACGTGTCGGCATCACCCGCCCACTGATCGTCACCGACGCGGGCGTGAAGGCCGCAGGCCTGCTCGACAAAACCCTCGCGGCCATGCCCGGCCTGCAAGCCTCGGTGTTTGACCAGACCCCGTCCAACCCGACCGAAGCGGGCATCCGTGCGGCGGTGGCGGTCTACCGGCAAGGCGATTGCAACGGCCTGGTCGCGCTGGGCGGGGGCAGCGCGATCGACTGCGCCAAGGGTGTGGCCATTGCCTGCACGCACGAAGGGCCCCTCAAGACCTACGCCACCATCGAAGGCGGCTCGCCGAAGATCACCGACCGCGTGCCGCCGCTGATCGCTGTACCCACCACCGCCGGCACAGGCAGTGAAGTGGCGCGCGGCGCCATCGTGATCGTCGACGACGGGCGCAAGCTGGGCTTCCACAGCTGGCACCTCGTGCCCCGCACCGCCCTGCTCGACCCCGAGCTCACGCTGGGCCTGCCGCCCATGCTGACCGCGGCCACCGGCATGGACGCCATTGCCCACTGCATGGAAACCTTCATGGCCCCCGCCTTCAACCCGCCAGCCGACGGCATTGGCCTGGACGGCCTGCGGCGCGGCTGGGCCCACATCGAACGGGCCACCAGGAACGGCCAGGACCGCGAGGCGCGGCTGAACATGATGAGCGCGTCCATGCAGGGCGCGATGGCATTCCAGAAGGGCCTGGGCTGCGTGCACTCGCTCAGCCACAGCCTGGGCGGCGTGAACCCGCGGTTGCACCATGGCACGCTGAACGCGGTGTTCCTGCCTGCCGTCATCCGCTTCAATGCCGAGACCGACTCCATGCGCAAAGACGATCGCCTCCAGCGCATGGCCCAGGCCATGGGCCTGCCCAGCGGCAGCGATGTGCCCGAGGCGGTGAAGGACATGAGTGCCCGGCTGGGGTTGCCGAGCGGCCTGGCGGCCATGGGCGTCACCCCTGACCTGTTTGACCGCGTGATCGAAGGCGCCCTGGCGGACCACTGCCACAAGACCAATCCGCGCCTGGCAAGCCCCGACGACTACCGCGCCATGCTGCACGCGTCGATGTGATGGCAGGCTGCCGAGTCGGCGACCTGGCGCTCAGGCCTGCGGTTCCGGCTCGGCAATGCCGCCGCCATCGCGATCCGGCATGCGCGCCCCCACGTGCACCTCGCCCCGTGCCTCCGCCAGCTCCACCTGGCGCTGGCGCTCGGCGAGGCGGGCCTTTTCCTCGGGGCTGCGCTGGTCGTGGCAGTGCGCGCAACTCACGCCCTTGACGTAGTGCGGCGAGGCCTTCTCCTGCGGGTCCAGCGGCCAGCGGCAGGAACGGCAGAGTTCGTGCGGCCCGGGCACCAGGCCATGGCCCACGCTCACGCGCTCGTCGAACACGAAGCAGTCGCCTTGCCAGGTGCTTTGCTCTGCCGGCACTTCCTCCAGGTACTTGAGGATGCCGCCCTCGAGGTGGTAGACCTCGTCGAAGCCGCGCATCTTCATGAGCGCCGTGGATTTCTCGCAGCGGATGCCGCCCGTGCAGAACATCGCGACCTTGGGCTTCTTACCCTCCCCTTGCAAGGCCGGTTGCGCATCCAGCCAGGCCGGCAGCTCGGTGAAGGTCTTGATGTTCGGGTTGATCGCCCCCTCGAAGGTACCGATGGCCACCTCGTAGTCGTTGCGGGTGTCGATCAGCAGCACGTCGGGATCGGCCAGCAAGGCATTCCAGTCCTGCGGCTTCACATACTGGCCCACGGTCTGGTTCGGGTCCAGGCCTGGCACGCGCAGGGTGACGATCTCCTTCTTCAGCCTCACCTTCATGCGGTGGAACGGCGGGTGTTCGCTCCAGGACTCCTTGTGCGGCAGGCGCGCCAGCCTCGGGTCTGCGCGGAGGAACGTCAACACCGCCCGCACCCCGGCTTCCGGTCCGGCGATGGTGCCGTTGATGCCTTCCCGCGCGAGCAGCAGCGTGCCCTTCACCTCGTTCGCCTCGCAGCAGGCGAGCAGCGGCTCGCGCAGGTCGGCGAAGTCCGGAAGATCCACGAACTGGTACAGGGCGGCGGTCAGGAAAGCGGGCATGGGCGAGATTATCCCGCGCCCGGCCAAGGCCTTACAGGGGGTCGAGGCGCGACAGATCGGGCCGCTCCAGCCACCGCGCCAGCTCGTCGGCCAGTTGCGTGGCCGCGCTCACGGCGCCGTTCCACACCTGCATGCGTGCCGGGAGGTTCTGGCCGTAGCGGCGGAAATCGTCCCGGTCGGGCAGTTTGGCATTGGGCAGGGTCTTGACCCATTCGGGGTCGGGGGCGATCACCAGCATGGCGTCCAGCGCGGGGCTGCTGCGGTGGCGTCCCTTCCAGGCCTTGTCGAGCCAGCCGGGCACCACGGCTTTCTGGAAGTGCGGGTAGAGCACGATGGGTGAGGACGCTGGCGGCTGGTACTGCAGGTGCAGGTGGTAATCCGTGAGACCACCATCCCAGTAGGTGCCGGGCGGCGCGCCGGCAATGTTGCGCACCGGGCGCAGCATGAAAGGAATCGAGCAGCTGGCCTGCAGCGCGTCCATGAAGTTGTCTGCCCGCATCGCCACCTGGCGGGTGCGGTAGTCCAGCGTGCCGAAGGGCAGCGGACCGAGGCTGTCGGCCTGCGCCGGGGCCGACGAGAACACCACGCGTTCCAGCCACGCCCCCAGCGCCTTGCGGTGCAGCGCGTTGGCCGTGAAGGCCCCCAGGTAACCCAGCGGCGTGCGCAGCCCGCCATCCTGGCGCAGCAGCAGGCGCCCCCGGGAAGTCACGATGTGCAGGCGGTAACGCGGGTGGTGAAGGACTTCATCCAGCCGACCACCGTAGAAGAGCTCCAGGTTTTCGCCGAAGCGCTGGCTGATCTGGACGGCCGTGGGCCGCTTCTGCCCGGGTGGCAACTCGTAATGCTGAGCGATGTAGTCGCGTTCCAGCCGCTCGAAGGCGGCCACGGGATCGTTGAGGCATGCGGTGGCCATGCGCCAGGCGCCGATGGAGGCCCCCACGAGATCCACGGGTTGCCCGCTGCGAGCGAGCCATTCACCGAAGAGGAAGCGGTCGATGGGACCGAGGATCAGGCCCTTGGGGCCACCTGCCGCCGCGGGGATGACGCCGATGTCCTGCGGACGCAGGCCGTGCTGTTCGATGTGCCGGCGGGCCGCCGGGCCGGCGTAGAAACGGAGCGCTTGCATAGGGCTGCGATTGTCGCGCAGGCCCGGCACCTGAAGGAGTCAGTGGGGTTCCGACGCCTCGGTGACTTCCGAGTGGCGCGAGATCGAGGGAATTTCCTCGGCGACGACGGTGTCGGGGTCGATGCCAAGCACCAGGCCCACCGGGTCGGGGTAGGTGTTGATCAGCAGCTCCGAGCGCATCTGCTGCTCTTCCGCCCGTGCACGCCAGGAACCGATGTGGATCACGCCGGCAATCGGCTCGTACACGTCGTTGTCGAACGGTGCCGTCTGGTGAAGGATGGCGTTGATCATGCGCTTGGGGAAGTGCCAGTCGCGTGCCAGCGCGGCCCCCACCTCGGCGTAGCTGTAGCCGAACAGGCCACGCTCGGCCTTGGCGCGCTTGAGGTCCAGCATGGGGACGCTGCGGTCGAGATCGATCATGGCTTCAGGCATGCCCACGTGCATGACCAGCTCGCCAATGCCGTGGATCAGGCCGGCCGTGAACGCGGTGTTCTCATCCATCTTGATGGGCAGCGCGATGTAGCGCGACAGGTTCGCGGTGTTGAGGCTGTAGCGCCAGAACTGGTTGAGGTTCACGCCGCCCACGGTGTGGAAGCCTTCACCCAGCGAGGCGGCGATCACCAGGGCGCGAACCTTGATGAGCCCGAGCACGTTGATCGCATCGCGCGCCGTGCTCACGGACCGGTTCAGGCCAAAGAACGCCGAATTGGCGGTCTTGAGCAACTTGGCGGTGAGCACCGGGTCGTCTTCGATCAGGGAGGCCGCCAGCATGGCATCGACATCTTCCTGGTCGAACGTCTCGATCAGCTTGCGCACCACCTTGGGTGCTGAAGGAAGTGCATTCGGTTGCTTGAGGAGCTTTTCGAGTTGCATGATGGTCTGCCCTTCGGAGTGCGCGGCGGTTGGTGACTTGTGATGAGTTCATCGACGGGTGCGGGCGCCACTTGAGAACTTTTTCGGCACAACGTGCCGGGAAATCGTGTCAGTCGATGAACGCGCTCAAAGCCTGGCTGAACGACCATTCCGTCGGGTCTTTGCCGAGCACGCTGTCCAGATCAAGGCCCAGGGTGAGGCCCACCATGTCGGGGAAGGTGGCGGCCAGACCGCTCTCATCGAGCCGGATCTCTTCTGCCCGGGCGCGCCAGGACGCCAGGTGCAGGACGCCCCCAAGGGCGTCGTAGGTCTCGCCATCGAAAGGCGCGGCCTGGTACTTCAGGGCGGAAACGATGGAGGTGGGAAACTGCCACTTCTCGGCCATGCCGGCACCCACCTCGGCATAGGTGTATCCCAGCGCGCTGCGCTCCACTTCGGCGCGCCGCAGATCCAGGGGCGGCGTGCCCATGTCGATGGGCGCCATGACGTCGGGCATGGCGATGTGCATGATCAATTCACCAATGCCGTGGATCAGCCCGGCCGTGAAGGCGTTGCCTTCGTTCTGCCTCAGCAGGCTGGCCAGGGAGCGCGAGATGTCCGCCGTCCGCAGGCTGTAGCGCCAGAAATGGACCATGTCCACGCCCGGCACATTCTTGAAACTCGATCCGAGGGCCGCGGCCATCACGAGCGAGCGCACGTGCGTCATGCCCAGCAGGGCGACCGCCTCATCGGCACTGCCGATCTGGCGGCTGACACGGAAGAACGCAGAGTTCGACAGGCGCAGCACGCGGGTGGTGAGCGCGGGGTCGTGTGCGACCAGGCCAGCCACGCGCTTGGGGCTGGGGTCATCCTTGTTCATCTCGGCCAGCAGGTCCGAGACGGTGCGCGACATGGGCGGCAAGGCGCGCGGGTAATTGAGGAGGGCTTCGAGTTCCATGAGGGTGAAGTCCGATGCGAAAGGGTTTTCTTGTTGTCCTTCCTATCGGCCGGGCTTCACCCGACTTGAGCCACGGGGCCCGCTCAACGCGCGTTCTTGAGCTTCGCGAAGGCCGAAGCCATGGCAGATGTCACAGGTGGCGAGGCGGGGGCGCCGGAACGGCCCTGGCCGCGCGACGGTTCAAAGCGGTTGTCGCGCGGGCCGTCGCGCCGGGCGGGTGCGGCATCGAGCTTCATGGACAGGCCGATGCGCTTGCGCGCCACGTCCACTTCCATCACCTTCACCTTGACGATATCGCCGGTCTTGACGATCTCGCGCGCGTCGTTCACGAACTTGTGCGACAGCTGGCTCACGTGCACCAGGCCGTCCTGGTGCACGCCCAGGTCGACGAAGGCGCCGAACTGCGCCACGTTGCTCACCGTGCCCTCCAGGATCATGCCCTCGCGCAGGTCGCTGATGTCGTCTACGCCTTCGTTGAAACGCGCCACCTGGAAATCGGGGCGCGGATCGCGGCCCGGCTTCTCCAGCTCGCCCAGGATGTCCTTCACCGTGATGACGCCGAAGCGATCGTTGGCGAACAGCTCCGGACGCAAGGTCTTGAGCATGTCGGCGCGGCCCATCAGCTCGGCCACCGGCTTGCCCGTCTTTTCGATGATCTGCTCGACCACAGGGTAGGTCTCGGGGTGCACGCCGGTCATGTCCAGCGGGTTGTCGCCACCCCGGATGCGCAGGAAACCCGCACTCTGTTCGAAGGTCTTGGCGCCCAGGCCCGCCACTTCCATCAGCTGCTGGCGGTTGCGGAACGCGCCATGGGCCTCGCGCCAGCGCACCACGGCCTTGGCCACGCTGCCCGACAGGCCGGACACGCGCGAGAGCAGCGGCACGCTGGCGGTGTTCAGGTCCACGCCCACGCCGTTCACGCAGTCCTCCACCACGGCATCGAGCGTGCGGGCCAGCTCGCTCTGGTTCACATCGTGCTGGTACTGGCCCACGCCGATGCTCTTGGGATCGATCTTCACCAGCTCGGCCAGCGGGTCCTGCAGGCGGCGGGCGATGCTGGCCGCGCCACGCAGGCTCACGTCCACATCGGGCATTTCCTGCGAGGCGAACTCGCTGGCGGAGTAGACGGAAGCGCCAGCCTCACTGACCACCACCTTCTGCATCCCGCCCTGCCCGGCTTTCTCGAGCAGTTTGAGGAGATCGGCGGCGAGCTTGTCGGTTTCCCGGCTGGCCGTGCCGTTGCCGATGGCGATCAGGTTCACGCCGTGCTTGCGTGCCAGCAGGCCCAGGGTGTGCAGGGCACCATCCCAGTCGCGCCGGGGTTCGTGCGGGTACACGGTGGCGGTGTCGACCAGCTTGCCGGTGGCATCGACCACGGCCACCTTCACGCCCGTGCGGACGCCAGGGTCCAGCCCCATCACCACCTTGGGACCGGCCGGCGCGGCCAGCAGCAGGTCGCGCAGGTTGTCGGCAAACACCTTGATGGCCACCGCCTCGGCGCTTTCGCGCAGGCGGGCGAACAGGTCGCGCTCGCTGGAGAGAGAGAGCTTCACGCGCCAGGTCCACGCCACGCATTTGCGCAGCAAATCGTCGGCCTTGCGGCCCTGGTGGCTCCAGCCCAGGTGCAGCGCGATGCGGCCTTCGGCCAGCGATGGCGTGGCGCCCGGCTTGCCGGCGGGCACTGCGTCGGGGGGCTCGGGCAACACCAGTCTGGCGTCCAGGATTTCCAGGCCCCGGCCGCGAAACACGGCCAGCGCCCGGTGCGAGGGCACGCGGCTGATGGGTTCGTCGTAGTCGAAGTAGTCGCGGAACTTGGCGTTGTCGGGCGTGTTTTCGTCCTTGCCAGCCACCAGCGTGCTCTTCAGCAGGCCTTCCTGCCATAGCCACTCACGCAGGCTCTGCACCAGCGCCGGGTCTTCCGCCCAGCGCTCGCTGAGGATGTCGCGCACGCCGTCGAGCACGGCGGGCACCGTGGAGAAATCGGCGCCCGGCTTGCCGTCGTCCAGCACCTCGGGGGGGCGGGTAAAGGCCGCCGCCTCGGCCACAGGGTCCAGCGTCGGGTCGGCGAAGAGCCGGTCGGCCAGTGGTTCGATGCCGAACTCGCGCGCGATCTGGCCCTTGGTACGGCGCTTCTGCTTGAACGGCAGGTAGATGTCTTCCAGTTCCTGCTTGGTCGGCGCCGCGGCGATCGCGGCACGCAGCGCGTCGGTGAGCTTGCCCTGTTCGTCAATGCTCTTGAGCACCGCCACCCGGCGGTCCTCCAGCTCGCGCAGGTAGTCCAGCCGGAACGACAGTTCCCGTAGCTGGACGTCGTCGAGGCCGCCTGTGGCTTCTTTTCTGTAGCGGGCGATGAAGGGCACCGTGGCGCCGCCATCCAGCAGCTCCACCGCTGCCAACACCTGTCTCTCTTCAACCCTGATTTCTGTGGCGATCTGCCGGATGATCTGCTGCATGCACCGTCGCTGTGGGAACAAAAGAAGCGCGCGAGTTTGCCACACCTGACGGGCTAACATTCCAGGCCGCGAGCCGCGAGATGTGGTACGCAGAAACGCCCGTTTTCACCATGCAGGACGACCTCTTCGGCGCACCGCCCGCTGCGCCCTCGCCACACGTGCTCGCGCAAGCCGCCAGCGAGCCGATCGTGCGACGCCGCCGGACGAACGAGGTCTGTCCGGCCCCTGCCGACGCCGCGCTGCAGGCGCTGGCGGCCACGATACCTCCACGTGTGCGGATTGGGAGCTCATCGTGGAGCTACCCAGGCTGGGCAGGTCTGGTGTGGGACGAAGGCCCGTACAGCGAATCGCTCCTCTCAAAGGAAGGCTTGCACGCCTACAGCCAGCACCCCCTGTTGCGCGTGGTGGGCGTGGACCGCAGCTTCTACCGCCCGCTCACACAGGACCAGTACGCCCGCTATGCCGCCCAGGTGCCCGACGATTTCCGCTTTGTGGTCAAGGCGCCCAGCCATGTGACCGACGCCCTCGTGCGCGGCGAGGACGGACGGGGCCTGCAGCCCAACCCGGCCTTTCTGGACCCCGTCCTGGCCACCCAGGACTTCGTGGCGCCGGCACTCGCCGGGTTGGGCCACAAGGTCGGCGCGCTGGTGTTCCAGCTGAGCCCGCTGCCCCGTCACCTGCTGCACAACCTGCCCCTGGTGCTGCAGCGCATGCGCACGCTGCTGCTGGCCCAGCCGCCGCTCTCGCCCACGGCACCCGACGGCGTGCTGGCGCTGGAAGTGCGAGACCCCGAATGGCTGGACCCGCTCTTCATGCCGGAACTCGCCGCCATGCTGCGCGAAGCGGGGGCCACCTGGTGCCTGTGCCTGCACGCCAAGATGCCGCGCCTGGCCGATCAGTTGCCCCTGCTGCGCAAGCTCTGGCCCGGCCCCATGGTGTGCCGCTGGAACCTCAACCCGCTGCATGGGGCCTATGGGTATGAAGACGCCCAGCGCGAATACAGCCCTTACGACCGCATCCACGATGTGGATCAGGACACGCGCGAGCTGCTGGTGCGCACCATGGCCGGCATCGCGGGTGCCGGCCAGAACGTCTACGTGACCATCAGCAACAAGGCAGAGGGCTGCGCGCCGCTGTCGGTGCGGGCGCTGGCCGAAGGGCTGGCGGCGAACCCGCGACCCTAGCGGCTCGCCCGCACACGCAGCGAGCTCGTGACGCCCGCCAGCAGGGCGCAGCTGGCCGCCAGGCACAACGCAATGGTCTCGCCCCGGCCGTCGTGCTGGTTCCAGATCGCGTAGATCGCCGCCAGCACCACCGCACCCAGCGTCTGCCCCGTGAGCCGCGCCGTGCCCAGCATGCCGCTGGCCGCGCCGCTGCGGTGCAGGGGCGCGGTGGTCACGATGGTGTGGTTGTTGGGCGACTGGAACAGCGCGAAACCCGCACCGCACAGGGCCAGGCGCCAGGCCATGTCGAGGCTGGTCGCGTGCTCGGGGCGCAAGCCCGTGGCGAGCAGGCCGGAAGCGAACACCACCATGCCGATACCGCCCAGCCAGCCGGCCGGATAGCGGCCGATCAGACGGCCCGCGATCGGTGCGACCAGCACCGTGGCCAGCGGCCAGGCCGTCATGATCAGGCCCGCGTCCATGTGCGAACGCCCCTGCACTTCCAACAACAGGAACGGCAAGCTGAGAAAAGCCAGCATCTGCCCGCAGAAGGCGCCGACGGACGACGCCATCGACAACGCGAACACCGGCAGGCGCAACAGATCCAGCGGGAACAGCGGCGCGGCCAGGTGCCACTGGCGGCGCAGGTAGACGATGCCCACCGCGACACCCGCGGCCAGCAGCGTCCAGCCCAGGGCTGGTGCGCTATGCGCCGCACCGGCCCGCACGCCCAGGTAGTCCGCGCCGACGAAGACCAGGGTGAACATGAGCACGTTGAGCAGCACGTCCACGAGCGAGAACTGTGGCGCAGCGGTGGTGCGTGGCGGGTTGGTGGGCAGAGCCCGTCGGCCCATCCACAGGGTCAGCAGGCCCAGCGGCACATTCAGCGCGAACAGCCAGGGCCACGACGCCACCGACAGGATGGCCGCCGCGACCGCCGGGCCCGCCATCGTGGACGTGGCCACCACCATGGAGTTGATGGCGATGCCACGCCCCAGCCGCGAGCTCGGGTAGACCAGCCGCACCAGCGCCGTGTTCACGCTCAGGATGCCGGCCGCACCCAGGCCCTGCAGCGCGCGCGCCGCCGTGAGCATGGGCAGCGAGTTCGCCAGCATGGCGACCACCGACGACACCACGAACAGCAGCATGCCCACGAGGTAGACCCGCCGGTAGCCCAGGCGATCGCCCAGTGCCGCGAGAGGCAACAGCATCACCAGCGAAGCGATCTGGTAGGCATTGACCACCCAGATGGCCTGTGCCGCCGTCGCATCAAGCTCGCGGGCAATGCCGGGCAGCGCAAGATTGACGATGCTGCCGTCCATCACCGACATGGCGATGCCCAGCACGATCACCAGCACGGCCTTGCCGCGCTGGGGCGAAGGAAGACCGTCCTGCGGGGTCACCCGTGCGCCTCGGCCGCGAGGTGCCGGCGGGCGTCGCCCGAGAGCGTGATCCAGGTCAGTGCCACGCCGATCAGCGCACCGGTGGCCATGCCCACCACCATTGGCAACGGCTTGCCGGTGGCGAACAGGCTCACGATGCCCATGGCCGCTGCACCGCCCAGCATCTGCAGCGTGCCCAGCAGCGCCGACGCGGTACCGGCGATGGCACCGTGCTTCTCCAGTGCCAGCACGGAGGCGGTCGGAATCACCAGGCCCATGAAGGCACTGGCCACGAAGTAGAGCGTGATCAGCACCCAGAGTTGGTCACCGCCCAGCAGGTAATACGCCAGCAGCAGTGCCATGGTGGTGCCCGAGGCCGTGGCGGCGGCCTTCACCAGCCGCACCAGGCCGAAGCGCCGCCCCAGCAGGCCGGTGAACTGCGAGGCACCGATGAAGGCCACGGCGTTGAATGAGAAGGCCAGGCTGTACTGCGTGGGCGACAGGCCGTAGTGGTTGATCAGCACGAAGGGCGAGCCCGCCAGGTACACGAAGAAGCCCGCCATGGCCGTGGCACCGATGCCGACCAGACCGAGGTAGTGCCAGTCGCGCAGCAGCACACCGTAGGCGCGCAGCGCGCTGCCCAGGCTGCTTTCCACACGCTCGGCTTCGGAGCGGGTTTCCTGCAGGGCACTGTAGACCAGCAGCAACCCGGCCACCGACGCCAGCGCCACCGCCCAGAACACCCCGCGCCAGCCGGTGAGCGCGATCACGCCGCTGCCCGCCAGGGGGGCCAGGATCGGCGAGACGCTGAACACCAGCATCAGCAGCGACATCAGCCGCGCGGCTTCCGCGCCGGTGTGCAGGTCGCGCACCACCGCACGTGGAATCGCCATGCCGGCGGCCGCACCCAGGCCTTGCAGGAAGCGCAGGGCTACCAGGGTCTGGATGTCGGTCGCGAGCGCGCAGCCGATGCTGGCCAGCGTGAACAGCCCCAGGCCGAAATACAGCGGCGGCTTGCGGCCCACCATGTCGGACACCGGCCCGTAGAGCAACTGGCCCACCCCCAGGGACAGGAAGAATGCAGTGAGGCTGAACTGCACGGCGCCCACCTCGGCGCCCAGGCTGCGGCCGATGGCCGGCAGCGCCGGCAGGTACATGTCGATGGCGAAGGGGCCGATGGCGGACAACAGGCCCAGAATCAGGGCCATCTTGAGATAACGGGAAAAGAACATCGGGCTATTGTCGCCACCGCCCGAAGGCATTGCCCGGGCACGGTTGCGCCGATCTGGTGTAGGGCGATGCCGCCTGCGTCACAATTTCGCATTCCGAATTCCTTTCATCCCTCCGGAGAATCCCCATGGCCGTTGAAGGCAGCGCAGGCGATCTGCTCAAAGTCGTGACCCTGCTGGGTGCCGCGGTCGTGGCCGTGCCCTTGTTCAAACGCATCGGTCTGGGCTCGGTGCTGGGCTATCTGGCCGCTGGCCTGGCCATCGGGCCCTTCGGCATGGGGCTGATCAGCGACCCTGCCACCATCCTGCACACGGCCGAGCTCGGGGTGGTGATGTACCTCTTCGTCATCGGGCTGGAAATGCAGCCCTCCCATCTCTGGAGCCTGCGCAAGGCCATCTTCGGCCTGGGCAGCATGCAGGTGGTCGTGTGCGGCCTGCTGCTCACCGGCGTGGGCCTGGCGTTCGGTTTCCCGTTGGGCGTTTCATTCGTGAGCGCCATGGGTTTCGTGCTCACCTCCACCGCCGTGGTGATGCAGCTGCTCGGCGAGCGGGGCGACATGGCCCAGCCGCGCGGCCAGAAGATCGTCGCCATCCTGCTGTTCGAGGATCTGTTGATCGTGCCGTTGCTGGCGGTGGTGGCGTTCATGGCGCCGGCCGATGTGGGGGCCACCGTGGCGGCGAGTTCCTCGCGCTGGGGCACCATCGGCCTGGCGCTGGGGTCTCTGGTGGCTCTGGTCGCCGCCGGCGTGTGGTTGCTCAACCCCCTCTTCCGCATCCTGGCCAACGCCAAGGCCCGCGAAGTGATGACCGCCGCGGCGCTGCTGGTGGTGCTCGGCGCCGCCCTGCTGATGCAGGTGGGCGGGCTGTCCATGGCCATGGGCGCATTCCTGGCCGGCGTGCTGCTCTCCGAATCCACCTTCCGGCACCAGCTGGAGGCGGACATCGAGCCGTTCCGGGGCCTGCTGCTCGGGTTGTTCTTCCTGAGCGTCGGCATGTCGCTGGATCTGGCCGCCGTCGCGAGCAACTGGCCCATCATCCTGGCCGGCGTGGTGGCCATGATGATCGTCAAGGCGCTGTGCATCTACATCGTCGCGCGCCTGGCCAAAAGCTCGCACGCCGACGCGCTGGACCGCGCCGTGCTCATGGCCCAGGGCGGCGAGTTCGCCTTCGTGCTGTTCGCGGCCGCGCTGGGCGCGAAGGTGATCGACCCCGTGGTCAACGCCAACATGACCGCGATCGTGGTGCTCTCCATGGCCCTCACGCCGTTGGTGGTGCTGGTGCACAAGCGCCTGACCCCGGCGGACAGCGCCGTCTCGCTCGACGGCATCGAGAAGGTCGATGGCCAGCAGAACGCCAGCGTGCTGGTGATCGGCTTCGGCCGCTTCGGCCAGATCGCCAGCCAGGGCGTGATCGCGCGCGGCGCGAGCATCACCATCATCGACAACAACGTGCAGATGATCCGCGACGCCGAGCTGTACGGCTTCAAGGTGTACTACGGCGATGGCTGCCGTGCCGACGTCCTCCACGCCGCAGGCGCGCACACGGCGCAGGCCATCCTGGTGTGCCTGGACAACAAGGAGGCCGCCACGCGCATCGCCGAACTGGCCAGGGAAGAGTTCCCCCAGGCCGAGCTGCTGGTGCGCGCCTTCGACCGCGAGCACGTGCTGGAACTGCGCAAGGCCGACGTGAGCTACCTCGTGCGCGAGACCTTCGAGTCGGCGATGGCCATGGGCCGGCAGGCGCTGCTGACCATGGGCGCGGCCGAGGAAGAGGCCGACGAGGTGATGGAACACCTGCGTCGCCGCGATGCCGAGCGCATGGACATGGAAGCGGCGGGCGGCCTGTTCGCCGGGCGGCAGCTCGTGCTGGGCAACCTCAAGAAGAAGCCGCCCGAACACGAGGAAGTGCAGGCGCCGGCCTGATCCGTGCCTTCCCGTGGCGTCAAGGGCAGACGGCTTCGACGTTGTTGCCGTCCGGATCGATCAGGAAGGCCGCGTAGTAGGTCGGGCTGTAGTCCGGGCGCGGGCCGGGCCCACCGTTGTCTTTCGCACCGGCTTTCAGGCCTGCCTTGTAGAAGGCGTCGACCGCCTTCTGATCGGGCGCGCGGAAAGCCACATGCGTGCCCGCAGCGCCTTTCTCGCCCATGCTGGCGTAGAGCCACAGTGCGGGTGCACCCTGGGGGCCCAGCCCGGCACAGGTGTCGTCGTGAGAACCCAGCACGTGGCCGAGCGGTGCAAGCGCGGCTTCGTAGAAGCGGCGGCTGGCGGCGAGGTCTTTGACTTTCAGTCCAATGTGGTCGTACATGGCGATGGCTTCCTGTTCGAGGGGTGGATCAGGCGGTCATCGTCGATCAGCGAGGCCATGCGGTCTTGGAGAATCTTGCGGTCTTGTGCCCTGCCATGGCGCGCGGCCTGGCGGAAAGTGCGCGGCGACACACCCGCCGCGCGGTGGAAGGTGCGCACGAAGTTGCTCAGGTCGGCGAAGCCCACGTCCTGCGCCACGTCCGTCACGGCGTCATCGGTTTCGGCGAGCAGGCGCGCGGCCTGGCGCAACCGCGAACGCACCAGGTACTGGTGCGGCGTGACGCCAAGCGCCCGCGAGAACAGCCGCAGGAAATGGAACGGACTCAGGGAGGCCTCGCCCGCCGCCCGGTCCAGGTCGATGGCTTCCTGCGAGTGCGCTGAGATCCACAGGGCGACCTCCACGGCGCGACGGCGGTCCCGCCCGCTCACGGCCAGCGCCTCGTGCTCGCGGCCCGTGACGACCTGCAGGAAGCGCGACGCGAACCACAGGCCCACTTCGTCCAGACCCGCATCGCTGTGGCCTCCCGCCACGGCCTGGGCCAGTTCTCCCAGCACCATGAGCTCGGGCAAAGGCGGCACGGCGCCAGCACGCCAGTTGCCGCGCGTCCCACCCACCAGATCCACGAAGCCGGGCGAGAAGTGGAACGACAGGCATTCGTCACCGCACAGGTGGTGCTCGTGCGTGCACATGAACTCGTCACCCGGATGGCCGACGAGCACCGCGCCCGCCACCAGTTCATGGGACTTCCCACGCACCCGGTAGCCGAAACTGCCTTTGCGGACATAGGACACCGAATGCGCATCGTGCACTTCGGTGAACGGCTTCGCCGAAGGCCCGGCGCTGCAGCGGAAGTCCATCACGCGGATGGGACCGGCCAGAAGCTCCGTCGCGGCGATCATGTGCCGTCCCCATCGAAGAGCCCGGGCGAATCGCCGATCTGCGCTCGCTCGATCTGCAGCATGCGCAGCTTGGTCGGCACGCCGCTGCCACCGGAAAACCCGCCGGAGCGTCCGCCCGCTGCCAGCACGCGATGGCAGGGCACGATGGGGGCGAATGGGTTGTGGCCCATGGCCTGGCCCACCGCCCTGGACAGTCCAACGTCACCCAGCGCCGTGGCCAGATCGCCATAGGTGCGCGTGCGACCCGGCGGAATGGCACGGGCCAGGGCGTAGACCTCGCGCTGGAATGGGCTCACGCGCGCCATGTCAAGTGGCACTTCGAGCAGATCCCTTGCTTCGCCGTTCAAGAGGGCCTGCACGCCTTCGATGGCGGCCTGCACCGGTGCCGGTGGCTGCCTCACTTCGGGCAGCGGCGGCAGGCCCTTCAGCATCCGCGAGCGGGTGCGTGCCAGGTCGGCTTCGGGCAGTTGCACCGCCACCACCACATCGCCTTCCCAGGCGATGCCGCAGACACCGATGGCGGTGTCGAACAGTGTGTGGCCGCCCTCACCCACCGCAGCCTCACATGGCGCGCAGCGCGGCGCGCAGGCCCACGCCGATTTCGGGGCGCTCGTGGAACGGGTCGGCGGGGTTGGTCTGGTTGACGATGCCCTCCATGCGCGCTCGCACGTTGCCGAGCGCGCGCGGGTGGCTGAAGATGTAGAAGCGGTCGGCGGCGATCGCGTCGAACACCAGCTGCGCCACCTCGGCTGCCGTGACCTTGCCAGAGCCCACGGCCTTGTCGGTCATGGCCTGGCCGATCAGCTGGCTCTGCGTGGGCTTTTCGTCGGCCATCTCGGCCGGGCGGTTGCGGTGGCTCTGGTTGATGCCGGTGGGCACGAAGTACGGGCACAGCACGCTGGCACTGACCTGGTCGCTCACCAGCTTAAGGTCCTGGTAGAGCGTTTCGGTGAGGCTCACCACGGCGTGCTTGCTCACGTTGTAGATACCCATGTTGGGCGGCGTGAGCAGGCCAGCCATGCTGGCGGTGTTGACGATGTGGCCGCGCCAGTTCGGGTCTTTCTTCGCGGCGGCGAGCATCATGGGCGTGAACAGGCGCACGCCGTGGATCACACCCCACACGTTCACGCCCAGCACCCACTCCCAATCCCGCACGGAGTTTTCCCAGATCATCCCGGCCGAGCCCACGCCGGCGTTGTTGAAGACGAAGTGCGGCGCGCCGAAGCGCTGCTCCACCAGCGCGGCGAGGCTTTCCATCTGGTCCTTGCTGGAGACGTCGACCCGGCGCGAGAGCACCTGCACGCCGGTGGCCTCGATCTCGGCGGTGGCCTTGTCCAGCGCGTCCTGCTGCACATCCACCAGCACCAGGTTCATGCCCAGCCGGGCACCGATGCGGGCGCACTCCAGCCCGAAGCCCGAACCCGCGCCGGTGAGCACCGCCGTCTTGCCCTTGAAGTCCTGAATCATGCGTCTGTCTCCTGTGTGGTGATGTGAAAGGTTCAGGCGGCTCGCGTCATTTCCACGTGGTCGATGCCGTCCTCGATGTAGATCTCGCTCGCGGGCACGAAGTCGTGCTGGCGGTAGAAAGCTTCCAGTCGCGCCTGCGCGCCGATGCGGATGGGCTGCACACCCCAGAGGCCGTGCAGCGCCCGCACCGCCTCGCGCATGAGCACATGGCCCAGCCCGCCGCCGCGTGCGGCCGGCAACGTCACGACGCGGCCGATGCTGGCCTCGGTGAACTTGAGGCCGGCCGGCACAAGCCGGGCGTAGGCCACCAGTGTGCCGTCCGCCTCCTCGCCGAGCAGGTGGAAGCATTGCGGGTCCGCACCGTCCATGTCCTGGAAGATGCAGGTCTGTTCCATCACGAAAACCTCGGTGCGCAGCTGCAGCAGGTTGTAAAGCGTGCGGGCATGCAGGGCGTCGAACGGCAGGCAGCGCCAGTTCAGTTCTCTCGGGTTCAAGCGCGCACTTCCCTCAACACGTAGCCGATGCGCGGAAAGTGCACGTGCAGCCGGCCGGCCCTCGCGTCCTCGCGCTCCAGGGTGTAGCGCGTGCGCGTGGCCGCGCGCAGGATGCCCTCGGTCGGTTCGGGGCCGAAGGTCTCGGCGGCCACGGTGACGCGGCTGCCCAGCGCGATGCCGTGCTCGTCCTGGAACACCTCATCCGCCAGGGCCGCGGGTTCGGCGGCGGCCGCGGTGGCGATGGCCTCGGTGGAGCTCACCTTGCTCATCTGGCCATGGCCGATGGCGGCCATGCGGTCCATCCACTCCAGCACGGGTGGCGTGGCATCGAGGATGCCGGCCATGGCGCGGTTGGCCACACGGCTGAACCAGAGCGGGTGGTAGGCGGCAAAGTCGGCGATGCAAGGCGCTTCACCCAGCAGGAAGGGCTGTTCTTCCACCATGGTGGAGAGGCGGCGCAGGTAGCTGCGGAAGGCCGCCGTGGCGTCGCCGGGGCGCGGGCTGGTCATGCCGGCGCGCATGGTGGCACGGTCGGCGGCGAAGGCCTGACCCACCTCGGGTGGCTGGCCCGCGAACAGCGCGGCGGCGCCTTTGGGGCTGAGGTTGTAGCCCATCGAGGCCCAGAACAGCGTGGTGTCGGCCCACTGCGCGAGCACCCGGGCCATGCCCTTGAAATGCTCGGGGTACAGCGGCGGATCGGGTTGTACATGTTCGAGCACATCGCAGATGAGCGCGGTGTCGCAGTAGATGTCGGCGCCGATCTGCAGGATGGGCGTGCGGCGGTAGCCACCGGTGAGCGCGATCACGTCGGGCTTGGGCATGGTCGCCGGAATGGTGACGCCGCGCCAGGCCAGGCGCTTGTGGCCGAGCATGAGGCGAGCCTTCTCGGCGAAGGGCGAGAGACCGTAGTGGTGCAGGATGAGGTCGGGCATGGGGGGACTTTCCGTGGTCGTCAGCGCGGCATGGCTCGGGCAATGATGGCATCAACGTCGGTGCCCGACGACAGCGAACCGAAGCTGTAGCCCCAGTGTCCGCCCAGGCGCGAGTCGCAGAAAGCGCCGAAGACGGCGGCCGGCGCGGTCTGGGCCAGCAGCGCGGCCTGCACGGCCAGGGCCACGTCCTGGGCGAGGCGGCGCGCCTCCATTTCGGTGGCCATCTCTTCCACGCGCAGAGGCAGGCGTTCGGCCAGGTGGTCCAGCGCCGGGTGCATGCCACGCGCGGGCGCCAGTTCGTGGGCCAGCGCGGCGGCGGCATCGGCCTTGCGCAGCGCGCGCAACAGGTCCAGCGCCATGATGTTGCCTGCGCCCTCCCAGATGGAGTTCAGCGGCATCTCGCGGTAGATGCGTGCCATGATGCCTTCGCCGCCCTCTTCCACATAGCCGTTGCCGCCCAGGCACTCCATGGCTTCCTGGGCAAAGTGGCTGCCGCGCTTGCAGATCCAGAACTTGGCCACCGGGGTGAGCAGGCGCATCATCACCTGCTCGTGCGCATCACCCGCGCGGTCGAAGCTGCGCGCCAGGCGCAGCGCCAGCGCGGTCGCGGCTTCGGATTCCAGCGCCAGGTCGGCTAGCACGTTCTTCATCAGCGGCTGGTCGATCAGCGCCTTGCCGAAGGCCTTGCGCTGCGTGGTGTGGTTGAGTGCGATGGACAGCGCCTGACGCATCAGGCCACTGGTGCCCAGCGCGCAGTCGAGCCGCGTCATGGTGCCCATCGCCAGGATCTGCGGCACGCCCCGCCCTTCCTCACCCACCAGCCACGCGCTCGCGCCCACGAACTCCACCTCGGAACTGGCGTTGGCCTTGTTGCCGAGCTTGTCCTTCAGGCGCTGGATGAACAGCTGGTTGAGCGAGCCGTCGGGCAGCACACGAGGCAGGAACAGGCAGCTCAGGCCGCTGGCGGTCTGCGCGAGGATGAGAAAGGCATCGCACATCGGCGCGGAAAAGAACCACTTGTGCCCGGTGACGGTGTAGCGCTGTCCCCAGGCATCACTGCCAGCGGGCTCGGCGCGGGTGGTGTTCGCCCGCACGTCGGAGCCGCCCTGCTTTTCCGTCATGCCCATGCCCATGGTCAGGCCGGGCTTCTCGCGCCAGGGCTTGAGCGCGGGGTCGTAGGCGCGGCTGGTGAGGCCGGGCGCCCAGTCGCGCCAGATGGCGGGGTTGTCCTTGAGCGCGGGCGCGACCGCGTAGCTCATCGAGATGGGGCAGAGGATGGACGGTTCGAGTTCGGTGAACAGCATGAAGCCGGCGGCGCGCAACTGGTGCGCGTGGTCGGCGCCTTCGCCCCAGGGGGTGCCGTGCAGGCCGGCGCCAGTGGCCGCCTGCATGAGCGCGTGGTACGCCGGGTGGAACTCGACCTGGTCGATGCGGTGACCGAAACGGCTGTGGGTCTTGAGCTGCGGCGTGTGCACGTTGGCCAGGCGGGCGTGGGTCTGCATTCCCGCGCTGCCCACGGTGGCGCCCAGTGCATGCAGCGAGGCCGTGTCCAGCGACGGGGCGTTGAACTTCAGCGCGGCCTGCATCGGCTGGTTGCCGGCAAACAGGTTCACATCCACCAGCGGCAGGGGCTGGTTGAACACGTCATGCGTGGCGTTCACAACGACTCCTCAAAAGAAGCGGTGTCTTCATCCAGAGCCACCGCAGAACCGGCTCCGCCGGGTCGCCTTCGCCGCCCCTGGGGGGTGACGCCGAAGGCGGCGCGCGGGACTACACAAGTTTTACGAGCTGCTTGCCGAAGTTCCTGCCCTTGAGCAGGCCCATGAACGCCTCGGGTGCGGCCGCAATGCCCTGCGCCACGGTTTCACGCGGGCGCAGCTTGCCGGTGGCCACCAGCGTGCCCAGTTCGGTCAATGCCTCAGGCCAGACTTCCATGTGTTCGCTGACGATGAAGCCTTCCACCTTGAGGCGGTTGATGAGGATCAGCGCCGGGTTGGCCAGGGGCAATGGCTGGCCGTCGTAGCCGGCGATCATGCCGCAGACCGCGATGCGGCCAAACGCGTTCATGCGCAGCAGCACGGCGTCGAGCACCATGCCCCCCACGTTCTCGAAGTAGCCGTCGATGCCCTTGGGGCAGACTTCCTTCAGGGCCTTGGCCAGCGAATACATGTCCTTGTGCTGCTTGTAGTCGATGCAGGCGTCGAAGCCGAGTTCTTCCACGGCGTACTTGCATTTGTCCGGGCCACCCGCAATGCCGACCGCACGGCAGCCGCGCGCCTTGGCCAGCGCGCCGAACGCGCTGCCCACCGCGCCGGTGGCCGCGCTCACCACCACGGTGTCGCCGGCCTTGGGGTTGATGATCTTCACCAGGCCGTACCAGGCGGTCACGCCGGGCATGCCGACCGCGCCCAGGTAGTGCGACAGCGGCACGTGCGTGGTGTCCACCTTGCGCAGCGCGCCGGGCTGGCCGGCGTCGACCACGCTGTACTCCTGCCAGCCGCCCATGCCCACCACCTTGTCGCCGGGCTGGAATTTCGGGTGCTTCGATTCGGCCACCTCGCCCACGGTGCCGCCGATCATGACCTCGCCCAGCGGCTGCGAGGCGGCGTAACTCTTGCTGTCGTTCATGCGCCCGCGCATGTACGGGTCCAGGCTCAGGAAATGGTGGCGCACCAGCACCTGGCCCTCGGCCAGCGCGGGCGTCTGTGTGGTGACGAGCTTGAAGTTGTTGACGGTGGCTTCACCGTCGGGGCGGTTGTCGAGAAGGATCTGCTGGTTGGCGGGCATGGTGGTCTCCGTTGGAAAAGGGTATTCAGTCGGTGGGAATGCGGTTGAGGGCTTGCGTGCTTCCCGGCCCGGTGGCCAGGCGCGGCATCAGCTTGAAGGTGCCCGTGGCGTGGGCACACAGCCTGCCTGCGGCGTCGTGAATGTGGCCTTCCGTGAAGACCAGCGTGGCAGTGCGGTGCATGGTGCGGCCTGTCGCCCGCAAGGGCCCCTTGGCGGCACGCATGAAGCTGGTCTTCATCTCGATGGTGACCGCGCCCATCTCCGGCACGGTGGAGCGCGCGGCGTGCGCCATGACCACGTCCAGCAGGGTCATGCTCGCGCCGCCGTGCACGACGTCGAAGGAGTTCATGTGATCGGGCCCCGGGTTGAAGCGCAGCTCCGCCTCCCCTCCTTCGAACCTGTGCAGCTCGAAGCCCAGCAACTCCACGAAAGGAATGCGGACGGAAAACTCCATGAAGCGCTCAACCTCCCGTGATGACGCTGACCCCGCCATCGACCGCCAGCCACTGCCCGGTGATGTGCTTGCCGGCATCGGACGCGTAGAGCACCGTCAGGCCCTTGAGGTCTTCGTCGTCGCCCAGGCGGCGCAGTGGTGCGTGGGCGGCCAGCTTGTCCTCGCCCATGGCCTTGAGCGTGCCCACGGTCATCTTGCTCGGGAAGAACCCCGGGCAGATGGCGTTGACGGTGATGCCGTACTTGCCCCATTCGGCGGCCAGCGCCCGGGTGAAGTTGATCACCGCGCCCTTGGACGTGTTGTAGGCGATGGTGTTCATCCCCGAGGGATTGCCGCCCAGGCCGGCGATGGACGCGGTGTTGATGATGCGGCCCGACTTGCGCGCGATCATGCTGCGCCGCGCAATGACCTGGCTCAGGATGAAATAGCTGCGCACGTTGAGGTTCATCACCTTGTCCCAGGCCTCCACCGGGTGGTCTTCGGCCGGTGCGCCCCAGGCGGCCCCGGCGTTGTTCACCAGGATGTCGATATCGCCCAGGCGCTGCAGGCTTTCGTCGGCCAGGCGATGGATGTCTTCCTCTTTCGAGCAATCGGCCGCCACCCAGCGCGCGTCGATGCCGGCGGCCTGCAGTTCGGCCACGGCGTTCTCCAGGTCCTCGGCCTTGCGCGAACTCACCAGCACGCGCGCGCCGGCCTCACCCAGCGCATGCGCCATCTGCAGGCCCAGGCCGCGCGAGCCGCCGGTGATCAGGGCGGTCTTGCCCTTGAGGTCGAAGAGTTGGGGAATGGTCCGGGTCATGTGGTCTCCTGTGGTAAGTGCGTGATGTCGATCTGTATCGTTCTCTTCACCGCGCCGGCGAGCAACCCGCAACGCATGCAGCAGCGCAAGCCAGGGGCACTGAGGGTCCGGCTTTGCCGGCCCTAGGTGCCGTCCCCCTCCAAGCCGAAGGCGCCAGAGAGGGGGAAGCCGTGCAGCGGCGCAGAGGGTGTTTCATATCTCGTAGTCCATGCACTGTCGTTCCTGGACGACCAGGCGCATGAACGGTTTGAGGGCGGTGTGGGACGGATGGTTCTGGTACGCGGCCAACGCCTCGCGATCCGTGAAGCTGCTGTTGAGCACCAGGTCGTAGGTGCACTCCATGCCTTCCAGAAAACCGGCCACCTCGAATCGCACGATGCCGGGCACCAGGTGGGCGCAGGCATCGAGCAGCGCCTTGGCCTTGGCGATGTTGGCCTCGCGGCTGCTGCCATCGGCCGTGGCCTTGATCTTCCACATGACGATGTGGTGGACCATCAGAACGCCTCTTCGGGCAATGCCGCGCAGGTCTGGTCCCGGCTGCTCACCACCTGCAGCCACGCGCCGATCTTGGGCAGCTCGTAGTGGAAGAAGAAGCGCATCGCCGCCAGGCGGCCCGCGCGCGCGGGTGATTCGGCCGCGGCATGCGCGGCCAGGGCCACGTCGAGCCAGATCCAGGCCAGCACGGTGTGACCGAAGGCCTGCAGGTAGGGCACGGCGTTCGCGAGCGCGTCGGTCGGCTCGCCCGTGGCCCACGCGGCCTTGGTGGCCGCACCCACCTGCGCGAGCGCCTGGCCCAGCGCATTGGCGTGGGCCGCGAATTCCGGAATGTGGATCGCGCGCTGGATGGTGTCGTTGATGCGGCCCGCCAGCAGGCTCAGGCCCTTGCCGCCTTCCATGAGCACCTTGCGCCCGAGCAGGTCCATCGCCTGGATGCCGTGTGTGCCCTCGTGGATCATGTTCAGGCGGTTGTCGCGCCAGTACTGCTCCACGGGAAAGTCGCGCGTGTAGCCGTAGCCACCATGGATCTGGATCGCCAGCGAGTTGGCCTCCAGGCACCACTCGCTCGGCCAGCTCTTGGCGATGGGCGTGAGCACTTCCAGCAGCAGGCGCGCGTCGTCTGCCGTGGTGGCATCGGCGGTGTGTTGCTCGTCCACCAGGCGCGCGCAGTACAGCTCCAGCGCCAGCGCGCCTTCGCAGTACGCCTTCTGCGCCAGCAGCATGCGCTTGACGTCCGCGTGTTCGATGATGCGCACCGGCGGCTGCGCCGGGTCTTTCCCGGCCGGTCCCATCGGGCGGCCCTGCGGGCGGTTCTTCGCGTAGTCCAGACTCGCGTGGTAGCCCGCCATGCCAAGCATGGTGGCGGCCATGCCCACGCCGATGCGGGCCTCGTTCATCATGTGGAACATGCAGTGCAGGCCCTTGCCTGCCTGCCCCACCAGGTAGCCCACCGCACCGGCCTCGCCCTTCACAGGAAACCTGCCCTCGCCGAAGTTGAGCAGCGTGTTGGTGGTGCCACGCCAGCCGCACTTGTGGTTCAGGCCGGCCAGGGCCACGTCGTTGCGTTCGCCTGTCAGTTCCCCGGCCGGGTTCACGATTTTCTTGGGCACGATGAACAGCGAGATGCCCCGCGTGCCGGGCACCAGCCTGCCGTTCTCATCGGGAATCTTGGCCAGAACGAGGTGAATGATGTTCTCGGTGAGCTCATGCTCCCCCGCAGAGATCCACATCTTGTTGCCCTTGAGGCGGTAACGGGGTCCGAGCGGATCGCTCTGGAAATCGGGGCCGTCCGGCACGGCGCGGGTGGCCACGTCGCTGAGCGACGAACCGGCCTGGGGTTCGGACAGGCACATGGTGCCCGAGAAGCGACCCGAGAACTCGTTGAGCGCGAACACCCGCTTCTGGGCATCGGTGCCATGCGCCATCAGCAGGTTGGCGTTGCCGGTGGTGAGCATGCCGCTGCCGATGCTCACCGAGGCCATGGCGAAGAAGGCGTTGGCGGCCGCCTCCACCGTGTAGGGCAGCTGCATGCCGCCGACCTCGTAGTCCTGCGCGGCGCTGAGCATGCCGCTCTCGGCGTAGGCCTTCTGCGCGTCATGCGTGGCCTGCGGCAGGATCACCTTCTCGCCGTCGAAATGCGGCTCCTGCGTGTCCACCACGCGGTTGAAGGGCGCGTACTTCTCACGGGCGATGCGCTCGCAGGTGTCCAACACCGCGTCGAAGGTTTCGCGGCTGTGGTCGGCGAAGCGCTCGCGCTGGTTCAGGCTCTCGACATGCAGCCAGTCGTTCAGCAGGAAGTCGACGGTCGGACGCAGGCTCATGGAAACGGTCTCTTCTTCAGTTCTGAGGTGGCAGCGCGGCAATGGTGCCCTGCGCCACGGCGCAGAGCTTTTCCACGCCGTCCTTGAGGACGAACACATCGCAGCGGCAGACCGATTGCGTCTTCCCCGTGTGCACGGCCTCGGCGCGGGCAATCAGCCGCTCGCCGATCGCAGGCCTCAGGTAGTTGATCTTGAACTCCGCCGTGACCACCCGCAAGCCCAGGGCACTGCCACCGGCGTAGGTGAGCGCGTTGTCGGCCGCGTAACTGAGCACGCCGCCGTGCACGAAGCCGTGCTGCTGCTTGACCGACTCACCGATGGGCACATGCAGCTCGCAGCGCCCCCGGGAGAACGCGGCAAGCTCGGCACCGATCAGGCGCGAGAACGGCTGGGCCGCCAGCACCTCTCGCCCCATGGCCAGGAATTCCTCGGGGCTGACGCTGGCCTCGGCCATGGCGGCTCGCCTTCAGAGCACTTCGAATATGCCAGCCGCGCCCATGCCGCCGCCGATGCACATCGTCACGCAGACGCGCCTGGCGCCACGGCGCTTGCCTTCGATGAGCGCGTGGCCCGTCAGGCGCTGGCCGGACACTCCATAGGGGTGGCCCACGGCGATGGCACCGCCGTTCACGTTGAGGCGGTCGCCCGGAATGCCCAGCTTGTCGCGGCAGTAAATCACCTGCACCGCGAAGGCCTCGTTCAGTTCCCACAGGTCGATGTCGTCCATCTTCAGGCCCAGGCGCTTGAGCACCTTGGGAATGGCGAACACCGGGCCGATGCCCATTTCGTCAGGCTCGCAACCCGCGACCGCAAAGCCAAGGAAGCGGCCCAGCGGCTGCAGGCCACGCTTCTCGGCCAGGGTTTCGTTCATCAGCACGCAGGCGCCGCCGCCATCGCTGAACTGGCTGGCGTTGCCGGCAGACACCAGCCCACCCGGGACGGCAGAGCGGATGCCGCTGATGCCTTCCTTGGTGGTGCCAGCGCGAATGCCTTCGTCGTTCTCCACCGTCACCTGTTTGGTGATCAGGCCCATGACCTTGTCGGCCACGCCGGCGGTCACGGTGATCGGCGCAATCTCGGCCTTGAACAGGCCGGCTTCCAGCGCGGCTGTGGCCTTCTGCTGGCTGGCGGCGCCGTATTCGTCCATGGCGTCGCGGCCGATGTTGTAGCGCTTGGCCACCTGCTCCGCAGTCTGCAGCATGTTCCAGTAGATCTCGGGCTTGTTCTTCACCAGCCAGGGATCGGCCAGCATGTGGGTGTTCATTTCCTGCTGCACGCAGGAAATGCTCTCCACGCCACCGGCCACGTACACATCGCCCTCGCCCGCAATGATGCGCTGCGCGGCCATGGCGATGGTTTGCAGGCCGGAGGAGCAGAAGCGGTTGACGGTGACGCCCGAGGTGGTGATGGGCAGCCCGGCGCGCAGCGCGATCTGGCGCGCGATGTTGGCGCCGGTGGCGCCTTCGGGATTGGCGCAGCCCATGATGACGTCGTCCACCTCGGCGGCCTCGATGCCGGCGCGCTGCACGGCGTGCTGCACCGCATGGCCACCCAGGGTGGCACCGTGGGTCATGTTGAAGGCGCCCTTCCAGCTCTTGGCCAGGGGGGTGCGGGCGGTGGAAACGATGACGGCGTTGGTCATGATGAATGTTCTCCTGATTCGGTCTTTTGCTGGCGGTGGGCTTAGTTGAAGGTCTTGCCTTCAGCGACCAGACGGGCCAGCAGCGGCGCCGGCTCCCAGAATTTCGCGTCGTCCAGCGGGTTCTTCGCAAAGCGCTTCATGCTCTGCACCACATTGAACAGTCCCACCGTGTCGGCGTAGATCATCGGGCCGCCACGGTGGATGGGGAAGCCGTAGCCGAAGATGTAGACCACGTCGATGTCGCTCGCCTTGTTGGCAATGCCTTCTTCCAGGATGTGCGCAGCCTCGTTCACCAGCGCGTAGATGAGGCGCTGCACGATCTCCTCGTCGGAAATCTTGCGCGGCGTGATGCCCAGTGACTTGCGGTGATCCTCGATCATCTTCACCACCTCGGCGTTCGGGATCGCATCGCGCTTGCCCGGCACGTAGTCGTACCAGCCTGCGCCGGTCTTCTGCCCGAAGCGGCCCTTCTCGCACAGCAGGTCGGCGGTCTTGCTGTACTTCATGTCCGGCTTTTCCACATAGCGGCGCTTGCGGATCGCCCAGCCGATGTCGTTGCCGGCCAGGTCGCCCATGCGGAACGGGCCCATGGCCATGCCGAACTTCTCCATCGCCTTGTCCACCTGCTCGGGCGTGCAGCCCTCGTCCAGCAGGAAGCCGCCCTGGCGGCCGTACTGCTCGATCATGCGATTGCCGATGAAGCCATCGCACACGCCCGAGACCACAGCCGTCTTCTTGATCTTCTTGGCCACGGCCATCACGGTGGCCATCACGTCCTTGGCGGTCTTGTCGCCCCGCACCACTTCCAGCAGCTTCATCACGTTGGCGGGGCTGAAGAAGTGCAGGCCCACCACGTCCTGCGGACGCTTGGTGAAGTTGGCGATGGCGTTCACATCCAGCGTGGAGGTGTTCGACGCGAGGATCGCGCCGGGCTTCATCACGCGGTCGAGTTCCTTGAACACCGTCTCCTTGACGCCGATGTCCTCGAACACGGCCTCGATCACGAGGTCGGCCGAGCCGATATCGTCGTAGCTCAGCGTGGTGCTGAGCAGCGACATGCGCTGTTCGTACTTGTCCTGCTTGAGCTTGCCCTTCTTCACCTGGGCTTCGTAATTCTTGCGGATGGTCGCGATGCCGCGGTCCAGCGCCTCCTGCTTCATCTCCAGAATCTTCACCGGGATGCCCGCGTTGAGGAAGTTCATGGAAATGCCGCCGCCCATGGTGCCGGCGCCGATCACGGCCACGGACGCGATCTCGCGCTTGGGCGTGTCTTCCGGCACGTCGGGAATCTTGCTCGCGGCGCGTTCGGCGGTGAACAGGTGGCGCAGCGCGCGGCACTCGGGCGTCCACATCAGGTTGATGAAGATCTCTCGCTCGAAGGTCATGCCATCGTCGAACTTCTTCTTGGTGGCGGCTTCCACCGCGTCCACGCACTTGGCGGGCGCCGGGAAATTCTTCGACATGCCCTTGACCATGTTGCGCGCGAACTGGAAGTACGCATCGCCCTTCGGGTGCTTGCAAGGCAGGTCGCGCACCTTGGGCAGCGCACTGCCATCGGCATGTTTCGCGGCCATCTCGCGGGCCAGGGCCAGGGCTTCCTCCGCCAGGCTGTCCGGCGATGCGGCCAGCTTGTTGAACAGCATCTGGCCCGGCACCTGCGCCAGCATTTCGCTCTTGACGGCTTCGCCGCTCACGATCATGTTCAGCGCGGGTTCCACGCCCAGGGCGCGCGGCAGGCGCTGCGTGCCACCGGCACCCGGAATCAGGCCCAGCTTCACTTCGGGCAATGCCACGTTGGTGCCGGGTGCGGCAATGCGGTAATGGCAACCCAGTGCCAGCTCCAGGCCGCCGCCCATGGCCACCGAGTGAATGGCCGCCACCACCGGCTTCGAGGCGTTTTCCACCGCCAGAATGACCGACAGCAGGTTCGGTTCGGCCAGCGCCTTGGGCGAGCCGAACTCACGGATGTCCGCACCACCCGAAAACGCCTTGCCCGCACCGGTGAGCACGATCGCCTTGACCGCCGGATCGCCCTCGGCCTTGGCCAGCCCATCGGTGATGCCTTGCCGCGTCGACAGGCCCAGGCCGTTGACCGGCGGGTTGTTCATGGTGATGACGGCCACATCGCCGTGGACCTTGTACTCAGCGGTCATGAAAGCTCCTTCGTTGTGTATGTCGGGCAGTGCCTGAGGGCGTTGACTGTGACGCTCTTCTGTAAAAAGAACGATCGTTCGATTCTAGAAAGATTGTGCGGCGCCGCAAAGGGGCGGGTGTCGCCGGCTTGTCTCGGGAAAGGTGAAACGCGGAAAGACTGTGTACCGGGCTGCAGCCGGAGCGCGTGCCCGGACCCAGGATGCCGTGGGTCCGGCTCCGCCGGCCCACAGGCATCGCCCCCCAGTGGGGGGTGACGCCGCAGGCGGCGCAGGGGGATTCCCGGTGCCGGGCCGCCCCAAGCCGGGAAAGCCCCCTTGGGGGGCAGCGACCCGCGCAGCGGCGGAGCGTGGGGGCCACGCTCTAAACCTCCAGCCACTCCTTGCGGGTGTATGGATCGGCGCGCAGGCTCTCCGGTGTGCCCTGGAACACGATGCTGCCGTGCCCCATCACCAGCGCGCGGTCGGAAATCGCCATCGCGATGGTCAGCTTCTGTTCGATCAGCAGCACCGACACGCCGCGCGACTTGAGCGTCTGCAGGTACTGGCCCACCAGCTCGACAATCTTGGGCGCCAGGCCTTCTGTGGGTTCGTCGATGATGATCAGGTCCGGGTCACCCATCAGCGTTCGGCACAGAGTCAGCATCTGCTGCTCGCCGCCCGAGAGCACGCCGGCCTCGGTGTGCTGGCGCTCGCGCAGGCGCGGGAACATGTTGTACATGTCCTCGAAGGTCCAGCGCGAGCCCTTGCCGCTGCCCTTCTGGCCCAGCATCAGGTTCTGGTGCACCGTGAGCGTGGGGAAGATGTCGCGGTTCTCGGGCACGTAACCCAGGCCCAGGTGTGCCACCTCATAGGCCTTCCTGCCCATGATCTGCTGGCCCTTCCAGTGGATGCTGCCCTGGCAGTCGACCAGGCCCATGACGGCCTTGGCGGTGGTGGAGCGGCCCGAGCCGTTGCGGCCCAGCAGCGCGACGATCTCGCCCGGCTGCACCTCGAAGCTCACGCCGTGCAGGACGTGGCTCTTGCCGTAGTAGGCGTGGAGATTTTCGATCTTTAGCATCTTGGTACTCCGCTGGGCCGCCCCAAGGAGGGCCGCGCCCCCTCGGGGGGCAGTGCAGCGGCAAAGCCGCAAACGTGGGGGTTCATGCTGCCGCTCCCTGAGCATCTGCCACGTGAGAACCAAGATAAGCCTCCTGCACGCGCTGGTTGGCCCGCACGGCCGCGGGCGTGTCGAAGGCCAGCACTTCGCCATAGACCACCACGGCGATCCGGTCGGCCAGGCCGAACACCACGCCCATGTCGTGCTCCACCGTGAGCAGGGTTTTGCCCACGGTCACTTCCTTGATGAGGCTGATGAAGCGACTGGTCTCGCTCTTGCTCATGCCGGCGGTGGGCTCGTCGAGCAGGATCACGTTCGCGCCACCGGCGATGGTGATGCCGATCTCCAGCGCGCGCTGCTCGGCGTAGGTGAGGTTCATGGCCAGCACGTCGCGCTTGCGGTCGAGCTTGATCATTTCCATCAATTGCTCGGCGCGTTCGTTGGCGTCGTCGAGGTCGGCCAGGAACTTCAGGAAGGTGTACTTGTAACCCAGGCTCCAGAGCACACCACAGCGCAGGTTCTCGAACACGCTGAGCTTGGGGAAGATGTTGGTGATCTGGAAGCTGCGCGAGAGGCCGGCGCGGTTGATCTCGAACGGCTTCTTGCCATCAATGCGCTGGCCATTGAGCAGCACCTGCCCGCTGGTGGGCGCGAATCGGCCACTGATGAGGTTGAACAGTGTGGACTTGCCGGCCCCGTTGGGGCCGATGATGCCCACGCGCTCACCGGCGTTCACGGCCAGGTTCACGCCGCGGATGATCTCGGTCTTGCCGAAACTCTTGCGCAGGTCTTTCAGCTCGAGCGCGTAGTTCGATGGGGCGGTGCTCACAGGGCTTCCCTTCGCTTGATTTCCTTTTCGATGTATTCCTGGATCTCGCCCCACTGGCGCAGGAAGGCGCGGCGCGTGAGCTCGAACAGCCCGAAGCCGGTCAGCAGGACCATGCCCGCGCCGAACCAGCTGTTGAGGCCGTGCGCATCCAGCGGCACGCCGAGGAAGCGCAGCTCGGAGCCCAGCGTGGTGTTGAGCTGCAGGTGGTAGACCATCTCGATCATGGCCGCAGCACCCGCCAGCATCACCAGCGCGGTGCCGGCCAGGGCGAGGTAACTCACCCAGAGTTCGCGCAGCCGCCCGAAGGCCGCCACGCGCAGGTTCATCATGATCAGGCTGGCAATGCCGCCCGGCGCGTACATCACCATGAACAGGAAGATCAGGCCCAGGTACAGCAGCCAGGCCTTGGTGAGCTCGGACAGCAGGATCAGTGCGAGCACCATGAGCACGCCGCCGATGATGGGGCCGAAGAAGAAGGTGGCGCCGCCGAGAAACGTGAACAGCAGGTAGGCGCCAGAACGTGCCGCGCCCACCACCTCGGCCGTGACGATCTCGAAGTTCAATGCGCCCAGGCCGCCGGAGATGCCGGCGAAGAAGCCCGCGATGATGAACGCGAAGTAGCGCACCTTCTGCGTGTCGTAGCCCACGAACTCGACGCGCTCCGGGTTGTCGCGCACCGCGTTGAGAATGCGGCCCAGCGGTGTGCGCGTGAATGCGTACATGAGCGCGACCGAGATGAAGGTGTAGACCGCGATGAGGTAGTACACCTGCACCTGCGGGCCGAAGGTGACGCCCATGAACGGCTTGCCCGCCATGCGGTCGCCCGACACCCCGCCCTCGCCGCCGAAAAACTCGGGGATCATGAGCGAGAGAGCGAACACCAGTTCCCCCAGGCCCAGCGTGATCATGGCGAAGGTGGTGCCGGCCTTGCGTGTGGTCACGTAGCCGAACAGCACGGCGAAGAACACGCCGGCCAGGCCGCCCACGATCGGGATCAGCGACACCGGCAGGCTCAGCGTGCCTTCGGTCACTCGGTTGAGCGCGTGGATGGCCATGAACGATCCGAGCCCGGTGTAGACGGCATGGCCGAAGCTCAGCATGCCGCCCTGCCCCAGCAGAATGTTGTAGGACAGGCAGGCAATGATGGCGATGCCCATCTGCGAGAGCACGGTCATCGCCAGGCCACTGGTGAAGATTTTCGGCGCCACGATGAGCAGCAGCGCGAAAAGGCCCCAGGTCAGCCAGCGCCCCACGTTCAGGGGTTTGAATTCGTAGTACTTGGTCGTCATGGATCAGGTCTCCCGCTTGCCCAGCAGCCCACGGGGGCGGAAGATGAGGATGAGCACGAGGAACAGGTACGGCAGGATGGGCGCCACCTGTGACAGCGTGAGCTTGATGTACGAGTTGTTGCGCAGGGCGTCGGACAGCGGCAGGCCGATCTGGTCGGCCAGCGTGAGCAGCGAGTACTCGAAGGCGACGGCGAAGGTCTGCACGACGCCGATGAGCAGCGAGGCGACGAACGCGCCCGAGAGCGAACCCATGCCACCGACCACCACCACCACGAAGATCACCGACCCCACGGTCGCGGCCATGGCGGGCTCGGTCAGGAAGGTGCTGCCGCCGATCACGCCCGCCAGCCCGGCCAGCGCGGAACCCGCACCGAAGACCAGCATGAACACGCGCGGCACGTTGTGGCCGAGCGATTCGACCGCCTCCGGATGCGTCAGTGCGGCCTGGATCACCAGACCGATGCGGGTGCGCGTGAGCAGCAGCCATACCGAGGCCAGCATCACCACCGCCACCAGCATCATGAAACCGCGCGTGGCAGGGAACGGCGAGCAGACCACGCGCACCGCGGCATCGGCCGCGCTGCACATCTCGGGCGCCGCAGCACCCCACACCAGGCGCATGCCATCGATGGAATGGTTGATGAGGGTGAACACCGGGCCGCGAAGCTCTTCGGGCGGGCGGAATTCGACCGCGATGCGGCCCCAGATCAGCTGCACCAGTTCGACGATGACATAGGACAGACCGAAGGTCACGAGAAGCTCGGGCACGTGGCCGTACTTGTGCACCTTGCGCAGGCACTGGCGTTCAAACGCCGCACCGAGCAGGCCCACCACGATGGGCGAAATCAGCAGCGCTGGCCAGAAGCCGACGAACTGCGCCACGGTGTAACCCACGTAGGCACCCAGCATGTAGAAACTGGCGTGCGCGAAATTGAGCACGCCCATCATGCTGAAGATCAGCGTCAGCCCCGAACTCAGCATGAACAGCAGGAGCCCGTAGCTCAAACCGTTCAGCATCGAGATGATGAAAAACTCCATTCCCTCAGACCTTCCTCATCGTTGCAAGTGAAAGAGCCCGAAACGGCACCCCGTGTCGGGCTCTCTCTGCGCTCGACACCCCCTCAAGAGACACCGCGGAACCGGCTCTGCCGGGCCGCCAGTGTCGCCCCCTAGAGGGGGGCGCGCGAAGCGCGGCGGGGGTGAACCCTCATCCAGGTCGTTTCATCTGGCAGCTGGTGGGCGTGCTCGACACATAGTTCGGGTACTCCGCCACCGGTGCCAGCGTCATGCCGGTCTTCTCCGGGCTGTACGGGTACTTGGCATCGGCCTTCTGCCACACCGACATGTACAGCGGCTGCTGCAGCTGGTGGTCGGTCTTGCGCATCTGCACCTCACCGTTGAAGCTCTTGACCGTCAGGCCTTCCATGGCCGCGGCCACCTTCACCGGGTCGGTCGATTTGGCCTTGGCCATGGCGGCGCCCAGCATTTCGAAGATGCGGATCGTCGCACCCGTGTAGAAATCGTCGTTGTACTTCTGGTTGAACTCCTTCATCCAGGTGTCCATCTGCCCACCCATGTTGTAGTGGTTGTAGGCGATCTGGTAGACCCGGCCCGCACCGTTGGTGCCCAGCGCCGTCGGCGTTCCGGTGACACCGGCGTAGTACGTGAAGAACTTGCCGTTGTAGCCGTTCTCGTTGGCCGCCTTGATCAGCAGGGAGAGGTCCGAACCCCAGTTGCCGGTGATCACGGTGTCGGCGCCCGAGGCCTTGATCTTGGCGATGTAGGGCGCGAAGTCGCGCGTCTGGGCCAGCGGGTGCAGGTCTTCGCCGACGAACTGGATGTCCGGACGTTTGCGCGTGAGGGCGTCCTTGCCGTACTTCACGACCTGATGGCCATGCGAGTAGTTCTGGTTCAGGAAGTACACCTTCTTGATGTCGGGCTGCTTGGCGATGAAGCTGGCCATGGCTTCCATCTTCATGGAGGTGTCCGCGTCGAAGCGGAAGTGCCAGTAGCTGCACTTGCTGTTGGTGAGGTCCGGGTCGACCGCGGAGTCGTTGAGGTACAGCACTTCCTTGCCGGGGTTGCGGGCGTTGTGCTTCTCGACCGCATCGGCCAGCGCCAGGGCCACGGAAGAGCCGTTGCCCTGGATGATGTAGCGCGCGCCCTGATCGATCGCCGCCTTGAGGGCATTGAGGCTTTCGGCCGGGCTGAGCTTGTTGTCGATCGGGGTGACCTCGAACTTCACCCCGGCCGGGTTGCCCTTGCCGCTGAACTTCTCGGCAAAGAACTGGTAGCCCTTGATCTGGCTCACGCCCACGGGGCCAAGCAGGCCCGTCAAGGGATCGATCCGCACCATCTTGACGGTTTCGCCCGCCTGGGCAAACGTTGCACCTGCAGCCACCAGCATGGCGGCGCCAGCCACGATCTTCACGGTCAGTTTCATAGCTTGTCTCCTTGTTGAACGAATCGAATGACGCAGCGTAAAGGCTTCTGGTGCGGTGCAGCGTAGGGGATTGCCCGGGCTTCTATCGCGCAGGCGACAAAACGCCGCGCGATGGTGCGCTCACGCCCCTGGCAGCACGTAGTCCTTGAGCTGCTCCCGCAGGGTCATCTTCTGCATCTTGCCGGTGGCGCCGAGTGGAATCGCGTCCACGAAAACGACGTCATCGGGGATCTGCCACTTGGCAATCTTGTTCTCGTAGAACGCCAGAAGTTCCTCTCGTGTGAGTTCGGTGCCGGGCTTCTTCACCACCACCACGATGGGGCGTTCGTCCCACTTGGGGTGCTTCATGCCGACACAGGCCGCCATGGCGACGGACGGATGTGCCATCGCGATGTTCTCCACGTCGATCGAACTGATCCATTCACCCCCGGACTTGATCACGTCCTTGCTGCGGTCGGTGATCTGCATGAAGCCGTCGGCATCGATGGTGGCCACGTCACCAGTGGGGAACCAGCCATGGCCCTGAGCGTCGTAGCGCAGCGGGTCACCGCCCTCGCCCTTGAAGTAGCTGGCGATGATCCAGGGACCGCGCACCAGCAGGTCGCCGTAGCTCTTGCCATCCCATGGCAGCTCTTCGCCGGCCTCGTTGACGATCTTCATGTCGGCACCGAAGATCGCGCGGCCCTGCTTGAGGCGCACCTTCAGTTGCTCTTCTGGCGACAGCGCGAGCTGTGCGTTCTTGAGCGTGCACACTGTGCCCAGCGGCGACATCTCCGTCATGCCCCAGGCGTGCAGCACCTCCACGCCGTACTGGTCGTTGAAGGCGCTGATCATCGCCGGCGGGCAGGCGGAGCCGCCGATGACGGTGCGGTTGAGCGTGCTGAACTTGAGCTTGTTGGCCTGCAGGTGGCCCAGCAGCATCTGCCAGACGGTGGGCACGCCCGCGGCCATGGTCACCTTTTCGGCCTCGATAAGTTCGTAGACCGACTTGCCGTCCAGCGCCGGGCCAGGAAACACCAGCTTGCAGCCAACGGCCGCCGCCGCATACGGCAGGCCCCAGGCATTGACGTGGAACATCGGCACCACGGGCAGCACGCTGTCGCGCGCCGAGAGGCACATGGCATCGGGCAGTGCCGCGCCGAACGCGTGCAGCAGCGTCGAGCGATGCGAATACAGCGCGGCCTTGGGGTTGCCCGTGGTGCCACTGGTGTAGCACATGCTCGACGCGGAGTTCTCGTCGAAGGTCGGCCAGTCGTAGGTGTCGGGCTGGGCGCCGATCCATGCCTCGTAGCTCTTGAGGCCGGGGATGCCGCTGTCGGCGGGAAGCTGGTCGGCATCGCACAGCGCAATCCAGTGTTTCACCGTGGGGCATTTCGCGGCCACGGCCTTCACCAGCGGCAGGAAGGTCATGTCGAAGCAGAGCGCCTGGTCTTCCGCGTGGTTGACGATCCAGACCAGTTGCTCGGGATGCAGGCGGGGATTGAGCGTGTGCAGCACGCGGCCGGTGCCGCTCACGCCGAAATACAGTTCCAGATGGCGATAGCCGTTCCACGCCAGCGTGGCCACGCGATCGCCCTGTTCGAGGTTCAGGCTGTCGATCGCGTGCGCCACCTGCCGTGAACGCCGCGCGATCTCGCCCCAGCTGCTTCGGTGGATGTCTCCCTCCACCCGGCGGGAAACGATCTCGCCACCTGCGTGGTGCCGCTCGGCGTGCACGATCAGCGACGAAATCAGAAGGGGTTGGCTCTGCATCTGGCCCAGCATGGGAAATCTCCTGTCGATGAGGGGGTTGGTGTCGGCGCTCATCGTAGCGGCTCGCCCTGCAGGAGCACCCCGGGGATATCCATGGGAGATACCCTCGGTGTCCATTGCGGGACACGATTGGCCTGCCCTCATCAACACGGTGTTGCGGCGAATGGTGTGAATGGCGGTGGGTCGGGTTGATCCCTGTCAAGGCGTGGTGCTGATCTGCGCGCTGGTTTGCGACGCATTGAAATGCACCTGCGCGGGCCACGGCTGCCAGCTTGCGCCCAGCACGGCATGATTGGGGTTGCCGGTGCGGGCAAAGCTGCCCAGGCTGGCCATCATGTGGTCCGACAGCGCCAGGCGACCCCCCCGGTTGGCGTTGCCACCGATCGCATTGGAGAACAGCGACGGCCCGAAGTTACCGAACAGGAACGGAAGATCGAACGCATGCGCGGCGCCGTACACGGTGTTCCATGGCGCGGGTTGCTGGGCCCAGTCGAACTGGTAGTGCCAGACCTCGGCCTGCCGCGTCCGCAGCGTGTTGAGCACGTTGTCGCGGCCGACGTTGAAGGACGCGGCGGTGAGCTGCGCGGCGCGCGCCGTCCAGCCGGTCACCGGTGTGCTGGCGGGCACGTAGGCGGCGTTGAGGATGTCACCTTCGGTCAGCGGCGTCGGCGCATCGGGGTTGAAGCTGGCCCACAGGTCGAACAGCTGGGCATCGGTGATGATGAAGCCGGGTGGACCGCCGAGCAGGGTCAGGAAGCTGGGGAACAGCTTGCCCTCCTCCAGCGTCGTACCCGCGAGCACCGGCACCGCGTTGTAGTGGCCGGCGGCCATGGCCGAGATCGGGTCCAGCGGCAGCACCGCACCGTCAGGAATCGGCCCGGAACCGGTGAGGCCGTTGGTCAGCAAGGTGGTGAGGATGGCGCTCCCCGCCTTGCCGCGCAGGTAGGCGGCCACCTGCGCCGACGACTGTGTGGCGACATAGGCCTGCGCGCTCGTCAGGTCGGAGGCCAGTCCGTCGGCGATGAGCAGGCGCGCCAGCAAGGTGTTGGCCTGCGCCAGCGAGGTGGCGGCCGGGTTGAGCGAGGGAATGGTGCCCGGCGGCAGGTTGCTGGCCAGCGAGATGCCGCCCGAGATCGGCACCGCCTTGTGGAACAGGCCCGCGCCCAGCGGCGACGCCACCAGCGACCAGACATTGGTCGCGCCCGCCGACTGCCCCATCAGCGTCACGTTGCCCGCGTGGCCACCGAAGGCCGCTGCGTTCTGCTGCACGAAGCGCAGGCCCTGCACGATATCGAGCAGGGCGAAATTGCCCGAATCCTCGGCACTGTCCACGCCGCCTTTCAACTGCGGCAGATTGAAAAAGCCCAGCACACCCAGGCGGTAGTTGAGCGTCACGACCACCGCGTTGGCGGCGCGCGCCAGGGCCGCGCCGTCGTAAATCGGATCGGCGGTGTAGCCAGTGATGTTGCTGCCGCCATGCACGAACACGATGACGGGCAGGCCCGTGGCGTCCGTGGCCGGCCGCCACACGTTGAGGAACAGGCAGTCTTCGCTGCCCACCGGCGTGTTCAGCGTCGTGCCGATGGTGGCGTCGTAGCGGTTGTTGGCGCCCGGGCCGTAGAGGCGGCCGTTCTGCAGGCAGGCGGCACCAAACACCGTGGCGTCTCGCGTGCCGCTCCAGGTGGCCACCGGCGCGGGGGCCTTCCAGCGCTGCGCGCCCACCGGCGGCTGGGCAAAGGGAATGCCCTTCCATGAATAGGTGCCCTGGGTGGCCGCATCGTTGCTGCCCTTGACCGCACCTTGCGCGAGTTGCCGGACTTCGGGCCCGGCCGCCTCCGGGGGGGCGCTGGAACCACCGCCGCCACAGGCCGCGAGAACGAGGCAGGCCGTGCCCGCCAGCCACCATCGGGTGCCGCTGTTCATGTCTTGTCTCCTGTCGTATTTGTTCGAACCCGGAAAAGCGCTTGCGCCGGCGGCTGAAATCCCGTTGAATTCCAGCTTTCCGGTGGCGCCCTCTATCCTGCGGAAATTCTAGAAATAGGTGCCCGAAGCGCCGCTATCGCAACACGACCAATCGAGTGACTTCACGACGCCAAACCGCCCCCAGAAGAAGCAGTTCCGCCCTCTGGGTCAGATGCCTCACCGACATGTTCGCCTCGCGGGGCCTGGATGCGCCCCGCCTGCTGGCCGGTGCCGGCATCGATGAGACCGTGCTGAACGATCCGGACGGCCGCGTCGAGGTGGATGAGATCACCCGGCTGTGGGAACTGGCCGTGGCCTGGTCGGGCAACCCCGCGCTGGGCATGGAACCCGGGCTGCCGGCCCGCTTTGTCAATTTCGACACCGTGGGTTACGTCATGCTGGCCAGCCCCACGCTCAAGGCCGGGCTGGTCAACCTCTCGCGGTACTACGCGGTCATCTCCGACGCCATCACGCTCGAACTCGAGCCCGAGGGCAACAACTGCTGGCTCGTGCTCGGCCTCATCGGCAATACACGCCCGCTGCCGCGGCAACGGCTGGAATACAGCCTGCTCACGGTGGCGTCGCTCTGCCGGTGGATCACGCGACGCGACGTGCAGCCACTGGCGGTCGAATTCTGCTACCCCGAACCGGCCGACGCAGCGCCTTACGTGCAGGCGTTTGGCTGCCCCGTGCGCTTCGGCCAGCCGCGCATACGGCTGCTGCTGACCAACGCCGACCTGGAAATGCCCCTGCTCTCCAGCGACCCGGTGCTGTTCGACATGCACCAGCGCGTGACCGAGTCGCGCCTGGTGCGGCTGGGCCACGCCAGCGTGGGGCATCGCGTCACCGAGGAAATCATCCACCGCCTGCACCTGGGCGAACCGCGCCGCGAAGACATCGCCAGCAGCCTGGCCATGGCCGACCGCACCCTGCAGCGCCGTCTGCGCGAAGAGGACACGAACTTCCAGCAACTGCTGGACGATGCCCGGCGCGACCTGGCCCAGAAGTACCTGGCCGAAGACCGCTACCCCCTCAGCCAGGTGGCCGACCTGCTGGGCTTTGCCGACCAGAGCAACTTCTTCCGCGCCAGCAAGCGGTGGTTTGGCGTGTCGCCGGGTCAGTACCGCACACGGCTGCTTGAAAACGAGCCGCTCGCCGAGCCGGATTGACCCTGCGCCCGCCCATGTCGGCCCCGAGGGAGACAATGACCGGCATGAACCGACCCGTCGACATGGCCGCATCCCTCGATCTGGGCCTGCCCTGGAACAACCGCTTTGCCCAGTTGGGCGAAGCCTTCTATTCACACCGCCCCCCGACGCCCCTGCCCTCGCCCCACTGGGTCGGCACGAGCCCGGCGGTGGCCGATCTGCTGGGGCTGGACCGCGCATGGCTCGCATCCCCGGCCGCCCTCGATGCCTTTACCGGCAACCTGCCGATCGCCGGCACGCAGCCGCTGGCCAGTGTGTACAGCGGCCACCAGTTCGGCCACTGGGCCGGCCAGCTCGGCGATGGCCGGGCCATCCTGCTGGGCGAGGTCGATGCCGGGTCCGGCCCACAGGAGGTGCAACTCAAGGGCGCGGGCCTCACGCCCTATTCCCGCATGGGCGATGGCCGCGCCGTGCTGCGCAGCTCGATCCGCGAGTTCCTGTGCAGCGAGGCCATGCACGCGCTGGGCATTCCCACCAGCCGCGCGCTGTGCGTGACAGGATCGCCTGCGCCGGTGCGCCGCGAGGAGATCGAGACCGCGGCGGTCGTCACCCGCGTGGCGCCCAGCTTCATCCGCTTTGGCCACTTCGAGCACTTCTCGCACCATGGCCTGCACGACGAGCTGCGGCAGCTGGCGGACTACGTCATCGACCGTTTCTATCCGGCCTGCCGCGAGGTGCCGGGCAGCGCCTATGCCGCGCTGCTCGAAGCCGTGAGCGCGCGCACCGCGGGGATGGTGGCGCAATGGCAGGCGGTGGGCTTCTGCCACGGCGTGATGAACACCGACAACATGAGCATCCTGGGCCTGACCATCGACTACGGTCCGTTCCAGTTCCTCGATGCGTTCAACCCGGGCCACATCTGCAACCACTCCGACACCGGCGGGCGCTACGCCTACAACCGCCAGCCCAACATCGCCTACTGGAACCTGTTCGCGCTGGGCCAGGCTCTGCTGCCACTGATGGACGACCAGCAGCAGGCGCTGGACGCGCTCGAGCCCTACAAGGCGCTGATGCCGGCCGCCCTGCAGCGCCGCATGAACGACAAGCTCGGGCTGACCCGCGTGGAAGACGGCGATGCCGATCTCACCGAGTCCCTCATGAAGCTGATGGCCGCCGACGCGGTGGACTTCACCATCTTCTGGCGACGCCTGAGCCACGCGGTCGCGGGGCCGATCGAGTCGGTCCGTGACCTGTTCCTGCAGCGCGAGGTCTTCGACACCTGGGCCACACGCTGGCGCGATCGCCTGCAGTCGCAACCTGGTTTCGACGCTGCCGCGACGCAGGCGCGCATGCTGCAGACCAACCCGAACGTGGTGCTGCGCAACCACCTGGGCGAGATCGCGATCCAGCGCGCGAAGCAGGGCGACTTCAGCGAACTGGCCCGGTTGCAAAACGCGCTGGAGCACCCATTTGAAGAGCTTCCCGGCCAGGAAGACCTGGCCGCCTTCCCGCCCGACTGGGCCAGCCAGATCGAAATCAGCTGTTCGTCGTGAAACACCCCCGCCGCGCTTCGCGCGCCCCCCTCAAAGGGGGCGGTGCCTGCGGCCCGGCCAAGCCGGCTCCGTGGCACCTCTCGAAGGAACAGCGTCATATGAACCATCGAAAGGAAATTGCATGAGCTTTCCCATCCAGAAAACCGAAGCCGAGTGGCGCGAAGTGCTGGCGGCCAAGGGCGCCGAGCCCCGCGCCTTCGACGTGACGCGCCATGCGCACACCGAACGGCCGTTCACCGGCAAGTACGAACGGGTGTGGGCCGATGGCAGCTACCACTGCATATGCTGCGGCAACAAGCTGTTCGATGCCGACACCAAATTCGACGCGGGTTGCGGCTGGCCCAGCTTCTCGCTGGCAGTGCCCGGCGCCATCACCGAAATCACCGACCGCAGCCACGGCATGGTCCGCGTGGAAACCGTGTGCAGCCAGTGCGGCTCGCACCTGGGCCATGTGTTCGAAGACGGCCCGGCGCCCACCGGCCTGCGCTATTGCATGAACTCCGCATCGCTGGAGTTCCAACCCGGGAAGGAAACGCCATGAAAGCCCAGAGCATCCTCGAGACCATCGGCAAGACGCCACATGTTCGCCTGCAACGCCTGTTCGGCAACGCCAGCCAGCAAGTGTGGGTGAAATCCGAACGCAGCAACCCCGGTGGCTCGATCAAGGACCGCATCGCCCTGGCCATGGTGGAAGACGCCGAACGCTCCGGCGCACTCAAACCGGGCGGCACCATTGTGGAACCCACGTCCGGAAACACCGGTATCGGCCTGGCCATGGTGGCCGCGGTGAAGGGCTACAAGCTGATCCTGGTCATGCCCGACAGCATGTCCGTCGAGCGCCGCCGCCTCATGCTGGCCTATGGCGCCACCTTCGATCTCACGCCGCGCGAGAAGGGCATGAAAGGCTCCATCGCCCGCGCCGAGGAGATCGTGGCCAGCACGCCCGGCGCCTGGATGCCGCAGCAGTTCAACAACCCGGCCAACGTGGACGTGCACGTGCGCACCACGGCCGAAGAAATCGCCGCCGACTTTCCCGAGGGCATTGACGTGCTGATCACCGGCGTGGGCACGGGGGGCCACATCACCGGTGTGGCTCGCGTGCTGAAGAAGCGCTGGCCCAGGCTCCAGGTGTTCGCGGTGGAGCCGGCGGCTTCGCCCGTCATCTCCGGCGGTGCGCCCTCGCCCCACCCCATCCAGGGCATCGGTGCGGGCTTCGTGCCCAACAACCTGGACACCAGCCTGCTCGACGGCGTGATCCAGGTCGATGCCGAACCCGCGCGCGAGATGGCACGCCGCTGCGCGCGGGAGGAAGGCATCCTCGTGGGAATTTCCTCTGGCGCCACGCTCGCCGCCATCTCTCAGAAGCTGCCCGAGTTGCCCGCCCATGCCGTGGTGCTCGGTTTCAACTACGACACCGGCGAGCGTTATCTGTCGATCGAGGGGTTCCTGCCGGCATGAAACAGCTCAAAGACATCCGCCTCTCCATGCTCGATCTGGTGGCCGTGCGCGAAGGCGGCACCGTGGCCGACGCGCTGTCCATCGCGCTGCGCACGGCCCGGCACGCCGAATCGCTGGGCTTCACGCGCTACTGGCTCGCCGAGCACCACAACATGAGCGGTATCGCCAGCTCCGCCACCGCCGTGCTGATCGGCCACATCGCGGGCGGCACGCAGCGCATGCGCATCGGCTCCGGCGGCATCATGCTGCCCAATCACGCGCCCCTGGTCGTGGCCGAGGCCTTCGGCACACTGGCCGAGCTCTACCCGGGCCGCATCGACCTGGGGCTGGGCCGCGCACCCGGCACCGACCCACACACCATGCGCGCCCTGCGCCGCGACCGCGTGGAGACCGAGGCCGACTTCCCGCGCGATGTCGCCGAGCTGCAGCAGCTGCTGGGCCCTGCCTCGCCCGGGCAGCGCCTGGTGGCCAACCCTGGCGCGGGCACCAATGTGCCAATCTGGCTGCTGGGCTCCAGCCTGTTCTCGGCCCAACTGGCGGCCGAGCGCGGCCTGCCCTACGCCTTCGCCTCGCACTTCGCGCCGCGCCTGCTGCTGCAGGCGCTCAACGTCTACCGCACGCATTTCCAGCCTTCGGCAACGCTGGCCGAACCCTATGCCATCGTCGGCGTGCCGCTGGTGGCGGCGCCCACCGATGAGGAGGCGGAGTTCCTCGCGAGCAGCACCTACCAGCGCGTGCTGGGCATCATCACCGGCCGTCGCGGCCAGTTGCCGCCGCCGGTGAAGGGCTTCATGCAAAACCTGCACCCACAGGAGCAGGCGGCCATTGCCGACTTCCTGGCAGCGGCCGTGATCGGCGGGCCCGATACCGTGCGCGAAGGCCTGCAGTCCCTCGCCCAGGTGACGCAGGCGGATGAGTTCATGATCGTGAGCGACCTGTTCGATCCCGACCTGCGCCTGCGCTCAATGACCCTGACGGCAGAAGCCATGGCCACCCCGGCGAGCGTCGCGCAGCCGGCCTGAGTGAACGATGCGCCAGCGCTTGAGTCCGTAGCAGCTACGGACTTTAAGCTCGGTGCACCAATTCACTTCCAGCCCTGCACCACCGCGTTCATCGTGCTGCCCGTGTTCGCCGTGTACCTGACGGTGTTCCAGATCCGCCCGGAAGAGCGTGCGCTTCAGCCCCGGCTTCGACATCTGCAGGGCACAGGTCCGGCGCTGGATCTGAGGCCTCAGACCCCGCCGCGCACCATCTGCATCACCTGGCCAGCGTCCAGCGATGCGGCCTTCTGCTGGATCTGCGGCAGGTACTGCGCCTGCATCTGCTTGGCCGGCCCCAGCAGGTCCTGGAAGGTCTGCCTGAGCAGTTCGGTGCTCATGACCCGGCCCCCTGCGTAGTAGCGTTTGGCCACCTGGCCCAGCGCATAGGTGGTGGCGAAGGAGAACGCCATGCCGGTGGCCGCGCCCCCCATGCGGCCCACGGTGCGCCCGGCGGCCTTCCCGAGCAGTCCACCCAACAACTTGCGGCCGAACTGTTCGAGGTATTGCGAGGTCAGGCCCACACCCACCGCCGCGATGAATTCGCGGATATGGCCCTGGTCCAGTTCGACGCCGTGCGCCTTGCCGATGGCGTACACCATCTTCACCTGCAGCGGGATGATGGCCATCGAGGCCCAGGACTGGGGCAGCAACTCCAGCGCGCCGTTGAGCAAGGCGTGGTTGAGGATCGATTTGTCCAGATCGACGCCAGGCGCCACGGTGGCGGCCACCACCGGTGGTGCGACAGGAGCCTTCGCGGGCACGCCCTTTTCGGCGGCGTCCACGATGGCATCGGCCTCACGGTCGAACGCTGCAGCCTCGCTGGCGTCCAGCTTCAGGCGGTTCTTCAGGTCCGCGAGAAAAGCCGTTTCAGGCGGGCTCTGCCGACCGTCGGCATCGCAGACGCACACCGCCATTTCATACGCCAGCTGCCGTTGGCCGGCGTCCTGCAGGCCTGCCACGGCATCGGCCAGCGAAACGCGCTTGAGCAGCACGTCCTGATACAGACGCACCAGCATGGGGCCACCCGATTCGTGCGGCAGGGTTTCCGTCATGCGCCGGATCGCCTCCCGCTCGGTGTCGGCCTTGCTGCCATCGGCAAACGCGGCCAGCAGGGCAATGGTGAGGATGGACTGCTGTTCCTGTGGGGTCATGCGGGAAATGGCTCCTGAAAAGGATGAATCGGAAAGACAGACACGATAGAGAGCCTGTGCGGGGCGGCAAGTTCCAAAGCCCCGCCTAAGGATGGGCCAGGACCAAGCCCGATAATCGCGCCATGCGCTTTCTCATCGACTTCTTTCCCATCGCCCTTTTCGTGATCGCCTACAAGATGGCCGACATCTACACGGCCACTGGGGTGCTGATGGTGGCCACCCTGGTCCAGACGGGTGTCATCTATGCGATCGACCGCAAGCTGCAGACCCTGCACAAGGTGACGCTGGTGCTGGTGCTGGTGTTCGGCGCGCTCACGCTGCTGCTGCACGACGAGCGCTTCATCAAGTGGAAACCCACGGTGCTGTACGCCAGCATGGCCATCGTGCTCGCCGCCGCACTGTGGATCTGGAAGAAGAACTTCCTGCAGATCCTGCTGGGCAGCCAGCTCAACCTGCCAGCCAACGTCTGGGCGCGTCTCACGGCGGCCTGGGTCGGCTACTTCCTGTTCATGGCAGGCATCAACGCCTATGTGGCGGCGTACTACTCCACCGAAGACTGGGTGAACTTCAAGCTCTGGGGCTATGTGTTCCCGGTGGTCTTCATCGTCGGGCAGGGCCTCTACATCGCGCGCTACCTGAAAGAAGACGACGCCGTGGAGAAGAAGCCATGAGCGACACACCTGTGGTGCCCACCGCCGGAACGATCGAGGCGGTGCTGCGTGAGTCGCTTGCCCCGACCGTGCTGGACGTGCTCGACGAAAGCGCCGCCCACGCGGGCCATGCGGGCGCCAATGGCCTGGGCTACGGCACCCATTTCCGTGTGCGCATTGGCGGGCCTGCGTTCGCGGGCCGCAGCCGCGTCGCGCAGCACCGCCTTGTGTATGATGCGCTGCGCCAATTCACCGATGCCGGCCTGCACGCGCTGGCCATCGAAATCAAGGCCTGAAGCCCCGACAAATTCTTTCAGCCGCTACGTTCTGATACCTGTTCGCTGAAACCACACCCTACGCTGTGGCTCCAACTTTTTTTCTTCCGAGGAACACCATGAAATTTCCCCTGACGGCCCTTACTGCGGCTGCGCTCATCACGGTTGCCCCCTGGGCTCTGGCCCAGAACGTGGCCATCGTCAACGGCAAGCCCGTTCCCTCGGCCCGTCTGGCGGTGCTGGAGCAGCAGATCGCAGCCTCTGGCCGGCCGGTGGACGACAACGTGCGTGCCCAGCTCAAGGAAGAAGTGGTTCTGCGCGAGATCTTCATGCAGGAAGCGCAGAAGCGTGGCATCGCCGCGTCCGACGACTACAAGAACCAGATGGAACTGGCCCGGCAGACCATCATGATCCGTGCATTGTTCGCGGACTTCCAGAAAAAGAACCCGGTGACCGACGCCGACGTGAAGGCCGAGTACGACAAGTTCGTCGCGGCCAATGGGGGCAAGGAATACCGCGCCCGCCACATCCTCGTGGAAACGGAAGACGAAGCCAAGGCCATCATCGCCAGCCTCAAGAAGGGCGGCAAGTTCGAGGAGATTGCCAAGAAGCAGTCCAAGGACCCTGGATCCGGTGCCAACGGTGGCGACCTGGACTGGGCCGCCGCCGCCAGCTACGTGCCCGAATTCTCCGAGGCCATGATCAAGCTGGAAAAAGGTCAGATGACGCAGGATCCGGTGAAGTCGCAGTTTGGCTGGCACATCATCCGCGTGGACGACGTGCGCACCGCCGAACTGCCCAAGCTGGAAGATGTCAAGCCGCAGATCGAGCAGCAGATGCAGCAGCAGAAGCTGGCAGAGTTCCAGAAGACGCTGCGCGAGAAGGCCAAGGTCCAGTAAGGCCCGCTACACGCCATGCAGAAAGCGCGGCCCGGCCGCGCTTTTTTTTGCCCGCCTCAGCTGCGGCCCACGGCCAGCCACAGCAGACCGATCATCACCGGCTGGTGCAGCAGGTAGTAGGACAGGCTCCATTGCCCGAGCTTCATCACGCCACGCTTCACGCCGGTGGCCGGGGCGTCATTCGCACCCAGCCACATCGGCCGGTGGCGCAGCGCCCACTGACCCGCGGCCATGCCCCACCACATCGCACCGAGCCAGGGAATGAGCGGCACATAGTCTTCGGTGATGGGCTTGCGATCAATCAGACCCAGCCAATTGAGCCAGGTGTCGTTCAGCACACCCAGCGCAGGCCAGATGGTCATCGCGGGCGGTGCGGCCCACTTCAGGGCGATCGCGGCAGCCCCGAGCACCCACAGCCATGCACCCCAGCCCGCCGTGGCGCGCACGATGATGAGCATCACCGCGATGCCGTGCAGCACGCCGAAGTAGATGAAGCTCTTCGGAAACATCGCCACCGATCCCGCCGTCACCAGCAGCGCCGCGCCGGCCACCTGCAGCCAGCGCTTCCAGAAGCGCGCCCAGCTCTGCTGCTGGTGCACCGCCACCGCCTGCGACAGACCGGCCGTGAACAGGAACAGGCTGACGATGGCGGTGCGCTGGCCGGTCCAGAACGGGTCGCGGTAGAAGTTCTCCTGGATCAGCCCGAAGAAGTTCAGGTCGAAGCAGAAGTGGAAAGCGGTCATCCACAGCATGGCCGCCGCGCGCAGCAGGTCGATCCGGTCGAGGCGCCGTGCCATGGCGCGGCGTCAGGCCGATGCGCGCTGGATGCCCAGCAGCATGTCGGCCAGCGCCCTGGGTTCGCTAATCATCGGGTCGTGGCCGGTGGCCAGTTCCAGCACCTGCCAGCCGGGCTCGCTGCGCACGCGCTTGCGTGCGGGCGCGATGGTGGGCAGCGCGGGCGAGGTGCAATCGATGAACGTGCGGGGCACCGCAGCAACGGCTTCGCCGCTGTAGTCGAGCGGCTGCTGGTACAGCCGGAAGGGTTGTGGCGTCTGGCGCCGGTTGACCCAGTCGCGGTCCGCGCCGTCCAACCCGAAGATCGAGGCATCTGGCGGCGGGAAACTCAGGCCGCCGCTGGGCCTGGACGCTTCAATGCGCGCCTGGCGCGTCTCCGCCGACTGGTGGCTGCTCCAGCTGTCACCGGGGTACGGCACGGCGGCGTCGAGGAAGACCAGATGGGCCAGCGAACCCGGTCGCTCGCGCTGCAGGCGGTCTGCCACACCGGTGATCACAACGCCGGCATAGCTGTGGCCGACCAGCACCACGCGCTGCAGCTCCTCCGCCTCGATGAGACCGAACACATCCTCGATGTGGGTATGCAGATCGACAGACGGACTCAGCAGGTGGGCGCGCTCGCCCACGCCGGTGAGCGTGACCGCGTGCGTTTCCACGTCCGCACCGCGCAACAGCGGCAGCACGCGGCGCCAGCACCAGGCGCCATGCCAGGCCCCGTGAACGAGCACGATGGCGGGTTTTGCGGTGTCGGGGCTTGGGGGCATGGGCGTTCTCCGGGACAATGTCGGGTTGCTTTCCGGCCCGATTCTGCACGCACAACGACCGCCATGCTGCCCCACCAGATTGAACTGCTCTCCCCCGCCCGCGATGCCGACATCGGTATCGAAGCGGTGAACCATGGCGCCGATGCGGTGTACATCGGTGGCCCGTCCTTCGGCGCGCGCACCAGCGCGGACAACCGAGTGCAGGACATCGCCCGGCTGGTGAAGCACGCTCACCGCTTCGGCAGCCGCATCTATGCCACCATGAACACCATCCTGCGCGACGACGAGCTCGAGCCCGCGCGCAAGCTGGCCTGGCAGCTCTACGACGCCGGGGTGGACGCGCTGATCATCCAGGACATGGGCCTGCTGGAAATCGGGCTGCCGCCGATCCAGCTGCACGCCAGCACGCAGACCGACATCCGCACGCCCGAGAAGGCTCGTTTCCTTCAGGACGCCGGCTTGTCCAAGCTGGTGCTGGCGCGCGAACTCACGCTGCCGCAGATCGCCGCCATCCGCGACACGCTGGATGCCGAGCGCTGCCTGATCGAGTTCTTCATCCACGGCGCGCTGTGCGTGGCCTACAGCGGCCAATGCTACGTGAGCCACGCGCACACCGGGCGCAGCGCAAACCGGGGCGACTGCTCGCAGGCGTGTCGGCTGCCTTACGAAGTGAAGGACAGCCAGGGCCGCATCGTCGCGCACGACAAGCACGTGCTATCGATGAAGGACAACAACCAGAGCGACAACCTCCGCGCTCTCATCGACGCGGGCGCGCGCAGCTTCAAGATCGAAGGCCGTTACAAGGACATGGGCTACGTCAAGAACATCACGGCGCACTACCGCCGGCTGTTCGACGAGATCCTGGACGAGCAGCCGGAGCTGGCCCGGGCCTCCAGCGGGCACTGCACGTTCGCCTTCTCACCCGACCCCGACCAGAACTTCAACCGCGAGTTCACCGACTACTTCGTGCAAGGCCGCAAGGAAGACATTGGCGCGTTCGACACCCCGAAGAACCCGGGCCGTCCGATCGGCTGGGTGACCCGGGTCGGACCGAATTTCGTTGAACTGGAAACCGATGATCCGGCCGTCGTGATCCACAACGGCGACGGGCTGTGCTACCTGGACCTGCACAAGGAACTGGTGGGCCTGCAGATCAACCGTGCCGAACCCGCAGGAGCCGCCGGCCAGTGGCGCGTGTTCCCCAAGGACGACATGGGTGGCCTGCGCCATCTCAAGCGCGGCACGGTGGTGAACCGCAACCGCGACATGGACTGGGTGCGCACGCTGGAAAAGAAGTCCGCCGACCGGCGCATTGGCGCCTGGCTGCGCCTGGAGGACAGCGCCGAAGGCCTGACCCTCACCGTCACCGATGAAGACGGCCATTGCGCCGCCGCCACCCTGCCCTGCACGCTCGAGCCCGCGAAAGACCCCGCGCAAGCCGAGGCCCGGCTGCGCGAGAGCCTCTCACGCCTGGGCGAGACGGTGTTCGAGCCGATCGACGTGTCGCTTCAGCTTTCGCAGCCCTGGTTCGTGCCTGCCTCGCTGCTCAACCCCCTGCGGCGCGACGCCATCGCCGCGCTCGAAACCGCGCGCGCTTCGGCATGGCAGCGCCTGCCACGGGCCGTGCCGGTGGACCCGCCCGTGGCCTACCCGGAAGACACGCTGACCTACCTGGCCAACGTGTACAACCACAAGGCGCGCGATTTCTACGCCAGGCACGGCGTGAAAGTGATCGCCTCGGCTTACGAAAGCCACGAGGAAGAAGGCGAGGTGAGCCTGATGATCACCAAGCACTGCGTGCGCTTCTCGCTCAGCCTGTGCCCCAAGCAGGCCAAGGGTGTGACGGGGGTTCAGGGCACCATCCGCGCCGAACCCATGAGCATCACGCACGGCAACGAGAAACTCACGCTGCGCTTTGATTGCAAGCCCTGCGAAATGCACGTGGTCGGTCGCATCAAGCCCAACGTGATGCAGGCCGCGCCTGCCAGCCCGCTGAAGTTCTACCGCACGCGGCCCACCTCCGTCACCGCGAACTGACCCTGGCCCTCAGATGTGCGCCATCACCGCAGGCGCATGGCGCAGGTGCAGCGACAGGCCGAGCGCCGCCATGTGGTTGCCGTTGCGCCCGAGGATGGATTCACACAGCGGGAGGAACTCCAGTTCCTCATAGGTGGCGTGGCTGGCGTAGGCCGCGACCAGGGCGCGCACCTCTTCGACGTCGAGATCGGCATCCTGCCCCCTGGCGACGCGCTTGAGGTCCTTCTCCAGCACCTTCCACAGGCCTTCGAGAATGCGGTGCTCGCGCGTCAGGCGGTCGACGATGCCTTGCACGCGCATGCGTTCGGCACCCGGCTGCGCGCTGGCCAGCACGGCGGGAAACAACTCTGTCTCCTCGTCGAGGTGGTGTTCGAAGATCGCCTCGCGAAAGAAGCCCAGCGAATCGGTGGCAATGCGGCGGGCCTGTGCGGCCGGCTCCAGCAACGCCGGCAGCTGGTCCAGCACGTTGAGTCGCTTCAGGATGCCGATGTGACAATCGGCAAAGGCGTTCAGCGGAGCGGCGTCCGCTGGCTCGGTACGGTCGGGGGTCTGTGCGGTGTTCATGGTGGAGCCAGTCTAGGCAGACCACGCCCTGCCGCCTTTGACGCATGTCAAGCAGTCCTCGACCCTGGTGCGCCGCCCGTCAGGTCAGACGGGCTTTGCACCACCGCCGCGCAGGCGTTTCACCAGACCGGCCACCATCACCAGCACGGCGCCCGCCACCAGACCGGCGAGACCACCCGCCAGGCTCGCGGCCAGCGATCCGATCCAGCCCAGCGTGGCGGCGAAGGCCTCGATGCCATGGCCCAGCGCCGGAATGCCGTGCACCAGAATGCCGCCCCCCACCAGGAACATGGCCGCCGTGCCCAGGACCGACAGCGTTTTCATCAGCCAGGGCGCAGCCACAAGAATGCCGCGTCCCAGTGACTGCTTCCAGCTCGCGGCCTGCCGGTTGAGGTGCAGACCCAGATCGTCGAGCTTGACGATACCGGCCACCAGGCCATAGACGCCCGCCGTCATGATCAGCGAGATGCCCACCAGCACCGCCACCCGCTCGCCCATGCTCGCTGCCGCCACGGTGCCCAGCGTGATCACGATGATCTCCGCGGACAGGATGAAGTCGGTGCGCACCGCACCCTTGATCTTTTCCTTCTCGAAGGCGACCAGGTCGACATCCGGGTCGGCCAGGGCATGGGCCAGTTCCTCGCGGTGCGCGGTGTCTTCGGGCTTGCGCGGGCCGAAAGCGTGCCAGAGTTTTTCGGCACCTTCGTAGCAGAGAAACAGGCCGCCCAGCATCAGCAAGGGCGTGATGGCCCAGGGCGCGATCACACTGATGAGCAGTGCGCTGGGCACGAGGATGGCCTTGTTGATGAGCGACCCTTTGGCCACGGCCCACACCACGGGCAGCTCACGCTCCGCCTTCACGCCTGTGACTTGTTGCGCATTGAGCGCGAGATCGTCGCCCAGCACGCCGGCCGTCTTCTTGGTGGCGAGTTTGGTCATTGCGGCCACATCGTCCGCCACCGCCGCGCTCTTGCGCGCGGCCACCTTGGTCATGACGGCCACGTCGTCGAGCAGCGTGGCGATGTCGTCGATCAGCGCAAGCAGACTGGTACCGGCCATGGTGAGGCCCTTTCAGGGTGGGTTGGGAAGGTCAGCGCGGGGCCAGACAGGTGGGAACAGGGGATCGTCGAGCTCGGCGCCATCGGCCATGCGCCCGGCAAGGCCGGGAAAGGGTGGCGAGGTGCGCCAGGGGCGTGGCGCGTGCCGGGCGTCGTCACCGAGGTAGCGGGCCGAGAAAACGCGCCGCCGCTGCCCCGGGCCGACGCCGCTGGAGGCATGCAGGCTGAGCATGTGGAACGCCACACAGTCGCCGGGCTCGAGTGCCCAGGCCAGCTGGCGGAATCGTTCGGGCTGTGCATCAATCGCCGGCAACTCGGCCAGCGTGCCTTCGGGAAACCACTTCGCCTGCTGGTCGCGGAAGGTGCGCGGCATGTACCAGGTGCCGGCATGCGAACCGGCCACGAAGCGCAAGGTGCTCGCCAGCGGGACCGGGTCCACGGGAATCCAGAAGCTCACATTCTGGCGGCCGCTCACGTTGTAATACGGCTGGTCCTGGTGCCAGGGCGTGGGCTGGCGCGTGCCGGGCTCCTTCACCAGCAGATGGTCATGGTAGAGCCGCGCGGTGCGGCTGCCCATGAGTTGTGCGGCGATGTGCGGCAGGGCGGAGCCACACAGCAGTTCCTGGTAGGCCGGGTTGGCCTGCCAGGTGCAGAAGTCCTCGACGAAGCGGCCCGGGTCGTCCGGTTCGCTGGCCACCAGCGCCAGCGGGCTCAGGTTCGCCAGGTTGTGTTCGATGCCGCGTTCGAGCAGGGCCAGTTCGGAGGCGTTCAAAACACCCCGCAGCACCACCGCGCCGTCGTTCGCGAAATCGGTGGCGGTGCCTGCCGGCAGGACGAGTTCGCGGGCCATGTCTCATTTCCCCCTGGTGGGTTTCTCGCGCTTGCGCCAGTAGGTGAAGGCGTCCTCGTGCACGTCGATGTCGAGTTCCGAAACACGGGCCTGCAGGCGCTCCTGCACGTCGGCCACCGCCTGGTTGTAGACCACCGGCGCGATCTCCTCGAGGAAAAAGCCCAGCAGGCCACCTGCGGCGATGTTGCCGATGCGCTCGTCCATGTGGGCCTCGAAGTAGCGCTGGATGGAGGCAATGGCCTCGTCCCGCGTCCCTTTCGGCAGCTCGATGGCCATGGTCAGCCCACCCACTTGCGCGCGTTGCGCCAGATGCGCATCCAGGCGCTGAAGGCCGCCGGATCCTGGTCCGTCCAGCTCATCTGGATGTTGCGGAACACGCGTTCGGGGTGCGGCATCATGGCCGTGAAGCGGCCATCGGCCGTGGTCACGGCGGTCAGGCCGCCGGGGCTGCCGTTGGGGTTGAAGGGGTAGGCCTCCGTGGCAGCACCGGTGTTGTCGGTGAAACGCATGGCGGCAATCGCCTTCGTGGCATCGCCCCGGTGGCGGAAGTTGGCGTAGCCCTCGCCGTGCGCCACGGCAATCGGCAGGCGGCTGCCGGTCATGCCCTGGAAGAACAGGCTCGGCGATTCGACCACTTCCACCATCGACAGGCGCGCTTCGAAACGCTCGCTCTGGTTGGTGGTGAAGCGCGGCCAGGCTTCGGCACCGGGGATGATGTCGGCCAGCTCGGCAAACATCTGGCAGCCGTTGCACACGCCCAGACCGAAGGTGTCATTGCGGCCGAAGAACGCCTGGAACTGGTCGGACAGCACCGGGTTGAAGGTGATGCTGCGCGCCCAGCCGATGCCGGCGCCCAGCGTGTCGCCGTAGCTGAAACCGCCGCACGCGACCACGCCCTTGAAGTCAGCCAGCTTCGCGCGGCCGGTCTGCAGGTCGGTCATGTGCACATCGAACGCCTCGAAGCCCGCCTGGGTGAACGCATAGGCCATCTCCACGTGGGAGTTCACGCCCTGCTCACGCAGGATGGCCACACGAGGCCGTGCAAGCTTGAGGAACGGCGCAGCCACGTTGTCGCTGGCATCGAAAGACAGCTTCGTGTACAGGCCCGGGTCGGCGGGCTGGCCGGCGGCGGCGTGCTCCGCATCGGCGCAGGCCGGGTTGTCGCGCTGCTGGTTGATCTTCCAGCTCACGCTGTCCCACACCTGCTGCAGATCGAACAGGCTGGCGGAGAACACGGCCCTGGTGTCACGCCAGACCTGCAGCTGGCCCTTGCCCGCGTCCATGGCCGAGCTGGCCGGGCGGGTCTTGCCGACGAAATGGCTGTGCTTGCTCAGGCCGTGATCGCGCAGGGTCTGCATCACCGCGTTGCGGTCTTCGGTGCGCACCTGCAGCAGCACGCCCAGCTCTTCGCTGAACAGTGCCTTGAGCGTGAGCTCCTCGCGCCGTGCACTCACCTGCCCGGCCCAGTTCTTGGCGTCGCCCATCTCGGCGCGGCTGTCGCTGATGCCGTCGCCCTCGGTGACCAGCAGATCCACGTTGAGCGCCACGCCCACGTGGCCGGCAAAGGCCATTTCAGCGGCAGCGGCCAGCAAGCCGCCGTCGCTGCGGTCGTGGTAGGCCAGCACCTGGCCGCTCGCCCGCAGGGTGTTCACGGCGTTGACGAGGTTGATCAGGTCTTGCGGATCGTCCAGATCAGGCACCTCGCCACCACCCTGCCCCAGCGTCTGGGCCAGCACACTGCCGCCCATGCGGTGGCGGCCCTTGCCCAGGTCCACGAGCACCAGGGTGGTGTCTTCCAGCACGTTGTTCAGCTGTGGCGTGAGCGTGCCGCGCACATCGGCCAGCGTGGCGAAGGCGCTGACGATCAGGCTCACCGGCGAGGTCACCTTCTTGGTCTCACCGCCCTCGGTCCACTGCGTGCGCATGGACAGGCTGTCCTTGCCCACGGGAATGGAAATGCCCAGCGCGGGGCACAACTCCATGCCCACGGCCTTCACGGTGGCGTACAGCGCAGCGTCTTCACCGGGTTCGCCGCAGGCGGCCATCCAGTTCGCGGAGAGTTTCACGCGCGGCAGTTCGATCGGGGCGGCGAGCAGGTTGGTGATGGCCTCGGCCACTGCCATGCGGCCCGACGCGGCTGCGTCCAGTGCCGCGAGCGGGGTGCGTTCACCCATGCTCATGGCTTCGCCAGCGAAGCCCTTGAAGTCAGCCAGCGTCACGGCGCAGTCGGCCACCGGCACCTGCCAGGGCCCGACCATCTGGTCGCGGTGGCTGAGGCCGCCCACGGTGCGGTCGCCGATGGTAATGAGGAAGCGCTTGGAGGCCACGGTCGGGTGGCTGAGGACGTCGATCACGGCCTTCTGCAGGTTCACGCCCGTGAGGTCCAGCGCGGCAGGCGTGCGTGCCACGGTCTTCACGTCGCGGTGCATCTTGGGTGGCTTGCCCAGCAACACGTTCATCGGCATGTCGACGGGACTCTGCTGCCCCTCGTCGGTCAGCACCAGCTGGCGCTCTTCGGTGGCCACGCCGATCACGGCGAACGGGCAGCGCTCGCGCTCGCAGAAGGCCTTGAAGGTCTCCAGCGATTCGGGCGCGATGGCCAGCACGTAGCGTTCCTGGCTTTCGTTGCACCAGATTTCCTTGGGCGCCAGGCCGCTTTCTTCCAGCGGCACGGCGCGCAGGTCGAAGCGGGCACCGCGCCCGGCGTCGTTGGTGAGTTCGGGAAAGGCGTTGGACAGACCGCCCGCACCCACGTCGTGGATCGCCAGGATGGGGTTGTTTGCGCCTTGCTGCCAGCAGTGGTTGATGACCTCCTGCGCGCGGCGCTCGATCTCGGGGTTGCCGCGCTGCACGGAGTCGAAATCCAGCGACGCGGCATTGGTGCCGGTGGCCATGGAGCTGGCCGCGCTGCCGCCCATGCCGATCTTCATGCCGGGGCCGCCCAGCTGGATCAGCAGCGCGCCAGCGGGAAACTCGATCTTCTTCGTCTGCGCCGAGTCGATCACGCCGACTCCGCCAGCGATCATGATGGGCTTGTGGTACCCACGCTGCACGCCGTCCACCGGCAGTTCGTACTCACGGAAGTAGCCCAGCAGGTTGGGTCGTCCGAATTCGTTGTTGAACGCCGCGCCGCCCAGCGGGCCCTCGGTCATGATCTGCAGCGGACTGGCGATGTGTTCGGGTTTGCCGCCCGGCTGGTCGCTCAGGCCGCCCCAGAGCTTGCCGACGGTGAAGCCGGTGAGGCCTGCCTTGGGCTTGGAGCCACGGCCGGTGGCGCCCTCGTCGCGGATCTCGCCACCCGCACCGGTGGATGCGCCAGGGAAGGGAGAAATTGCGGTCGGGTGGTTGTGCGTTTCCACCTTCATGAGCACGTGGTGGGTGGCCGCTTCGGCCGCATAGGCCGGCGAGGCGCCACCGACAGCGCGGGCCACGAAGCGCTCGACCTGGCTGCCTTCCATGATGGAGGCGTTGTCCGAGTAGGCCACCACGGTGTGTTGCGGCGCCAGCTGGTGCGTGTGGCGGATCATCCCGAACAGGCTCTTGTCCTGGGCCACGCCGTCGATGGTGAACTGGGCGTTGAAAATCTTGTGACGGCAGTGCTCGCTGTTGGCCTGCGCGAACATCATCAACTCGACGTCGGTCGGGTTGCGCCGCAGGCCGTTGAAGGCGTTCACCAGGTAGTCGATCTCGTCTTCCGCCAGGGCCAGGCCCCAGTCGGTGTTGGCACGCAACAGGGCGGCGCGGCCGCCCCCCAGCACATCCACTTGCTCCATCGGGGCGGGCCGGAGCTCGGTGAACAGGGCCTGCGCCTGGCTGCGGTCCAGAGAGACGTTTTCCGTCATCCGGTCGTGCAGAAGATCCGCCACAGCACGCAACTGCTCCTCCGACAGGTTCGTTTTCTTGCCCAGCAGGCCGGGTTTGACGCCGATGCGGTACTCGACCAGCCGCTCCACCCGGTGCAGGCTCAGACCGCAGTTGTGGGCGATGTCGGTGGCCTTGGAGGCCCAGGGTGACACTGTGCCCAGCCGGGGCATCACAAACAGCGCAGGCGCGCCTGCCGTTTCCAGTTGTTGCTGCGCCGCCGTGGCGGGCTCACCATAGGTCAGCAGTTCGCCCAGGCGCTGCAGCGTCGCGGCGTCGGGTTCACCGTCGAAGCTGGCCAGGTGCACGAAGCGGGCCGAGAGGCTGGTGATCTTGTCGGAAATGCCCGCGAGACGGGGCAGGAGCTGCTGGACTTTGAAGTCGCTGACGGCGTTGCCGCCTTCAAAAAAGCGCAGGTGCAGGGACACGTTGGGAGCCTGAGGTGCGTTGACCTGCCGTGGCAGGTGGAAAACCCGGAATTTTACCCGCCCGACTCCATGGCCTTGCCCCGCGAGGCCCCGCCAGACGGGGGCCGATGGGATAATTGCGCCCCATGAGCATCACCTACAAAGACGAAGCCGGCATCGCGGGCATGCGCACGGCCTGCCGCCTGGCGTCCGAAGTGCTGGACTACCTCACCCCCCTGATCCAGCCGGGCGTGACCACGCTGGAGATCGACCGCCTGGCGGCCGAGTACATGAAGCAGCAAGGCACGGTCTCGGCCACCATCGGCTACCAGCCCAGCGGCTACCCGCCCTATCCCGGCCACCTGTGCACGTCGGTCAACCACGTGGTCTGCCATGGCATTCCGAACGAGAAACCGCTCAAGAAGGGCGACATCCTCAACGTCGACGTGACGGTGATCAAGGATGGCTGGTTCGGTGACAACAGCCGCATGTTCATGATCGGCGGCGAGGCCGCCTGCTCGGTGCAGGCCCGCCGCCTGACGCAGGTGACCTACGAAGCCATGTGGAAGGGCATCGTGATGGTCCGTCCCGGTATCCGCCTCGGTGACATCGGCCACGCCATCCAGACCTTCGCGGAGGGCAACGGCTTCTCGGTGGTGCGCGAGTTCTGCGGCCATGGCATCGGCCAGCGCTTTCACGAAGACCCGCAGGTGCTGCACTACGGCCGCCCGGGCACGCTGGAAGAGCTCAAACCGGGCATGACCTTCACCATCGAACCCATGATCAATGCCGGCAAGCGCGACATCAAGGAGATGGGCGACGGCTGGACCATCGTCACGCGCGACCGTTCGCTCTCGGCGCAGTGGGAACACACCGTGCTGGTCACGGAAACCGGCTACGAGGTGCTCACCCTGTCGGCCGGCAGCCTGCCCGCGCCCGCCTTCGTGACGCCGGCGCCCGCCCTTGCCTGAGGCCATGGCGCAGGCGCCAGAGGCCGCCGGGCCCGATCTCGGCTCCCTGCGGCAGCAATACCGCAGCGACAAGGCTGCCCTGCTCGACCAGCTGGGCGTGCAAGGCTCTTCCACGCGGGGCGTGCGCAAGGCCCTGCAGCAGCTCTCCCGGCTGACCGACCAGACCCTGCGCGAGCTGTGGTCCATGGCGGGCTTCGGCCCCGGCTTCTCCCTCATCGCCGTGGGCGGTTTTGGCCGCGGCGAACTGTTCCCGTTCTCCGATGTGGACGTGCTGGTGCTGCTGCCCGATGGCAGTCGGCCCGACGAGGACGCGGCGCTCAAGACCCGCCTGGAAGGATTCATCGGCGCTTGCTGGGACCTGGGTCTGGAAATCGGCTCCAGCGTGCGCACCGTCGCCGAGTGCGTGGCCGAGGCCGAGAAGGACGTGACGGTCCAGACCTCGCTGCTCGAATGCCGCCTCATCGCTGGCAGCAAGAAGGCCTTCACCCACCTCGTGGAACGGCTGGCCGAGGCCATGGATCCGAAGGCGTTCTTCGTGGCCAAGACGCTGGAGATGCGCCAGCGCCACACCAAGTTCGAGAACACACCCTACTCGCTCGAGCCCAACTGCAAGGAGTCGCCCGGCGGTCTGCGCGACCTGCAGATCATCCTGTGGGTGGCCAAGGCTGCCGGCCTGGGCCGCAGCTGGGACGAACTCGCGCGCAAGGGCCTGGCGACGCCGCTGGAGGCACGCCAGATCAAGGCCAACGAAGCGCTGCTCAGCCTCATCCGCGCGCGCCTGCACCTGCTGGCCCACCGCCGGGAAGACCGGCTGGTGTTCGACCTGCAGACCGCGGTGGCCGAGTCGTTCGGGTTCAAGGCGCAGGCGCCCTCTGGCGCGACGACCGCGAAGGGAACGCGCCGCGCCAGCGAAGCGCTGATGAAGCGCTACTACTGGGCCGCGAAGGCCGTCACCCAGCTGAACCAGATTCTCCTGCTCAACATCCAGGAGCGCCTGCAGAGCGACGTGGCTGGCGTCGACCGGCTGCGCCCGCTCAACGAGCGCTTCTATGACAAGGGTGGCCTGATCGAGGTGGCCAGCGACAACCTCTACGTACAGCACCCGCACGCGGTCCTGGAGACCTTCCACCTCTACCAGACCACGGTGGGCATCAAGGGCCTGTCCGCGCGCACGCTGCGCGCGCTGTACAACGCGCGGTCGGTCATGAACGCGCGCTTCCGCAGCGACCCGGTCAACCGCGCCACGTTCCTGAAGATCCTGCAGGAGCCCGAAGGCATCACACACGCCATGCGGCTGATGAACCAGACCTCGGTGCTGGGTCGTTACCTCTGGGTGTTCCGGCACATCGTCGGCCAGATGCAGCACGACCTGTTCCACGTCTACACGGTGGATCAGCACATCCTGATGGTGCTGCGCAATGTGCGCCGTTTCTTCATCGCCGAGCACTCGCACGAATACCCGTTCTGCTCGCAGCTGGCCGCTGGGTGGGACAAGCCGTGGATCCTCTACATCGCTGCACTGTTTCACGACATCGCCAAGGGCCGGGGCGGTGACCATTCCGACCTCGGCGCCCGGGACGTGCGCACGTTCTGCCACCAGCATGGCATTTCGCGTGAGGACACCCGGCTGATCCAGTACCTCGTGGCCGAGCACCTCACCATGAGCCGCATGGCGCAGAAGGAAGACCTGAGCGACCCGGACGTGATCGCCGCCTTCGCCAAACGCGTGGGCAACGAGCGTTACCTGACCGCGCTGTACCTGCTGACCGTGGCCGACATCCGGGGCACGAGCCCGAAGGTGTGGAACGCCTGGAAGGGCAAGCTGCTGGAAGACCTGTACCGCTATACGCTGCGTGCGCTCGGCGGGCGGGCACCCGACCCGGGTGCCGTGATCGAAGGCCGCAAGCGCGAGGCACTGTCCATGCTGGCGCTCCACGCCCTGCCCCACCAGGCGCACAAGGCGTTGTGGGACACGCTGGACGTGAGCTACTTCATGCGCCACGAGCCGGACGAGATTGCGTGGCACACGCGCGTGCTGTCGCGCCCGATCGCCCAGGCAGCGGCCAGGGGGCCGGCAAAGGCCGAGGACGGGGCCGAGGCACTGCTCGACAAGTGCATCGTGCGCGCCCGCATTTCACCGGAGGGCGAAGGCCTGCAGGTGCTGGTGTACGCGCCGGATCAGCACGATCTTTTCGTGCGCATCTGCGGTTACTTCGACAGCGCGCACTTCAGCATCCTGGATGCACGTGTGCACACCACCCTCACCGGCCATGCGCTGGACACGTTTCAGGTGGTGGCGCCGACGATGTCGGAGCACTACCGCGAGCTGATCGCCATGGTGGAGAACAACCTGGCGCAGGCCATCGATGAGCGAGGCCCGCTGCCCACACCCACCAAAGGCCGGCTGTCACGCCGCGTGAAGAGCTTTCCGATCACCCCCCGTGTGGACCTGCGACCCGACGAGAAGGCCCAGCGCTGGCTGCTGTCCATCTCGGCGAGCGACCGCGCGGGGCTGCTCTATGGCATCACCCGTGTGCTCGCGCGCTACGACATCAGTGTGCAGCTGGCGAAGGTGACCACCCTCGGCGAGCGGGTGGAAGACACCTTTCTCATCAGCGGTGCCCAGCTGCAGGTGAACAAGCGGCAGATCGAGATCGAGACCGAGCTGCTCGAGACACTCGAAGGCTGATTCGGAACCGATCCACGAAGCCGCCCGGCCCGCGTGCCAGGCGGCCTTCACGTGCGCGGTGTGCGTCTTGTCCGACAGAAAGACACGGGCTTCCTGACTAGGATGAAGGCTCGACTTTGCCTGGATCGCCAGGTACCTGCCCCTTGCTTACGACAGGAGAACCGATGAGCTACACACTTCGACAGGTACAACCGCTGCTCACCCAACCCGAACTCGAGCTGTTTCAGGCCAGCCGTGCCGGCGCCGTGAAGGACATTGCGCTGCGCAGGCTCGCCAGCAAGATCCAGCGGGCGCGCGCCTTGCGCGACAAGTACCGCGATGTGTACCGCCGCCAGACAGTCCAGACGCGAACCGGTGCACCCAAGACCCGCAAACCCCTGGGCGGGGAAAACACACGCACCCAGACCAAGAGCGACATCATGGAAGACGTGTTGAAGCGTTTCGAGGCCCAGCACGACAAACTGCTGCGCCAGAAGGATGCGGCGGTATCAAGCACTTCCGCACAACGCACCTCCCGCGCAAAACCCGCACCCCGCAAGACCGCCAGCACCCCGCGCCAGAAAGCGCGTCAGGCACGCGCCACGCAGAAGGCCGGTGAAGACGCCGTGCAAGCCCGCAGCACGGAAGCGAAGACCAGCGCCCGCACACCGGTCGCGAAAGCGCCAGCCAAAAATGCACCTGCGAAGAAGCCGACGGTGAAGAAGTCGGCTGTCTCGGTCTCCGCGTTGGCCTCGGGCGTCAAGCGGCTGCAGAACATCGTCAAGGCCGTGCGCAAGGCGGTAACCGCAGACGCGAAGACCAGCAGCAAAAAGCCGGTCACGAAAGCGAAGACGGGCACCCCCGCATCCGATACGGCCTTGTCCTCGGCGCCGACCGACATCACACCCAAGGCCGAACGCGTGAATCCGCTGAAAGCGAAACCCGTCAACAAGAAGATTCACGCCTCCGCGCGCTCACGCACCCGCGCCACCCAAGCCAGGCGCGACGCCCACTGACAAGAAGCCGATCGGGAATGCACAGCGCAAACCCAACACCCCAAGATCAGGAGGACGGTGCGTTCAGCGCAGCGAAATCAAGGAGGAGGCGGCAACAGCCGCCGGGGGACATTCGCGGAGCTGAATGCACCGTCCTCCTGATCCGCCAACCCCTAGGCGCGAACCGTTTCCGACGACGAAGCGCCCTCATCAGGCCGATGGCGCCGGAACAACCCGGTGAACCAGTTGGACATGTCGTCCACGATGGTGAACACCGCCGGAATCACCAGCAGGCTCAGGAAGGTGGACGTGATCAGGCCGCCGATCACCGCCACCGCCATCGGTGAGCGGAAGCTCCCATCGGCCGCCCCCCAGCCGATCGCGATCGGCATCATCCCCGCACCCATGGCAATCGTCGTCATCACGATCGGCCGCGCCCGCTTGTGGCAAGCGTCCAGGATGGCGTCCAGTCGCGACATGCCGTGCAGCCGGCGCGCCTCGATCGCGTACTCCACCAGCAGGATCGAGTTCTTGGTCGCCACACCCATGAGCATGATGAGACCGATCAGCGAGGGCATCGAGAAACTCTTGTTCGCCAGCAACAAGCCGACGAACGCACCGCCCAGCGACAGCGGCAGCGCCGCCAGGATGGTGAACGGGTGCAGGAACGCCTTGAACAGCAGCACCAGCACGATGTAGATGCACAGCACGCCGGTCAGCATCGCCAGCCCGAAGCTGGCGAACAGTTCGCCCTGCACCTCGGCGTCACCGATTTCCAGCACCGACACCCCCGGCGGCAGGTTGCGCAGGCTGGGCAGCTTCATCACCGCATTCTTCATGTCACCAAGCGCAATGCCTGCGAGTTCCACCTCGAAGTTGATGTTGCGCGAGCGGTCATAGCGGTCGATCACGGCGGGGCCACCACCGAAATCGAGCTGCGCGACATGCTCCAGCATCACCGGGCCGCGCGCGCCGGGCACGGCGAGGCGGCGCAGCACATCGAGGTCGTGGCGCGCGCCAACGTCAAGCTTGACCACGATGGGAATCTGCCGCTGCGGCAGGTTCATTTTCGGCAGCAGGTTGTCGTAGTCGCCCACCGTGGCAATGCGAAGCGTCTCGGCGATGGCCGAGCTGGTGACGCCGAGTTCGGCGGCGCGCGCCAGGTCGGGCGTGACGATGATCTCGGTGCGCACCAGCGCAGCGGTGGACTGGATGCTGCCCACGCCCTGGATGGTCCGCAGGTCGCGCTCGATCGCGCGTGCTGCGGTGCTCAGTGCATGCGAATCGCTGCCCGTCAGCGTGAGGACGTATTTCTCACCCGAACCGCCCAGGCCGACCTTGCTGCGCACGCCGGGCAGGTTGGACATGGCGTCGCGGATCTGGTTCTCGATGCCCTGCTTGCGCGGGCGCTCGCCGCGCGGGTCGAGCTGGATGGTGAGCGCCGCCTTGCGCGACTCGGCCGCGCCTTGCGGTGCGAAGGGGTCCGAACCCGCCGTGCCCGAACCGATGGTGGTGTAGACCGAGCGCACATGCGGCACGGCCGCCACCAGCAGGCGCGCGCGTTCCGCCGTGGCCACGGTCTGCTCCAGCGTGGCACCGGGCGACAGCTCCAGGAAGACCTGCGTCTGCGAGTTGTCGTCGGGTGGGATGAAGCCCTGTGGCAGCAAGGGGATGAGCATCAACGAGCCGACGAAGAACAGGCCCGCGCCCAGGCTGGTGATCCAGCGGTGCTGGATGCACCAGCGCGCCCAGTTCTGGTAAGTGTTCAGCCAGGCCGGTTCCTCCTGGTTGTGCGACCAGCGCCAGAAGCCGCGCGTGACCGGGTTCGACGCCGCCCAGCGCGGCATTTCCTTGTGGATGAAGGGCTTGAGCAGATAAGCCGCCATCATGGGGGTGAGCGCACGCGCCACCACCAGCGACGCGAACACCGCAAGCGCGGCCGTCCAGCCGAACTGCTTGAAGAACTTGCCCGGAATGCCCGCCATGAACGCCGTGGGCAGGAACACCGCGATCAGCGTGAAGGTGGTGGCGATCACCGCAAGCCCGATCTCGTCGGCAGCCTCCATCGCGGCCTGGTACGGCGTCTTGCCCATGCGCATGTGGCGCACGATGTTCTCGACCTCCACGATGGCGTCGTCCACCAGGATACCGATCACCAGCGACAGCGCCAGCAGCGTCACCACGTTGATGGTGAAGCCCAGGTAGTACATGCCGATGAAGGCGGGAATGGCCGACAGCGGCAGCGCCACGGCCGACACGATGGTGGCGCGGATGTCGCGCAGGAAGAGCCAGACCACCAGCACCGCGAGCAAGGCACCTTCGTACAGCAGCGTCATGGAAGCATCGAACTCTTCCTTGACCGGTGTCACGAAGTCGAAGGACTCGGTGATGTGCAGGTCGGTGCGCTGGGCGCGCAGTTCGTCGAGCTTCGCGCGCACGCCGTTGCCCACCTCGATCTCGCTGGCACCACGGCTGCGCGCGACCTCGAAGCCCACCACGGGCTTGCCATCGAGGAAAGCCGCTGCGGTGGGATCGGCGATGGTATCGCGCACCTCGGCCAGCTGGTCCAAGCGCACACGGCGGCCATCGGTGAGGGAAATCTCCATGCCTGCCAGCGCCTCGGCCGACGCCAGCTGCGAGAGCGTGCGCAGGGGTTGCTGGCTGCCACCCAGGTCCACGCGCCCGCCGGCGCTCTCGATCTGCACCTTGGCCAGTTGCCGCGAGACGTCCGTGGCGGTGGTGCCCAGGGCCTGCAGCTTGAGTGGGTCGAGCAGCACCTGCACCTCGCGGTCCACACCACCGACGCGGTTGACCGCACCAACGCCTGGCACGGACAGCAGCCGCCTGGCCACCTCGTCGTCGACGAACCACGACAGGGCTTCGGCGTCCATCTTGTCGGACGCCACGGTGAAGGCCAGCACGGCGCCGCCGGCCAACTCCACCTTGTTGACGATCGGGTCGCGCAGGTCGGTGGGGAGTTCGCTGCGCACCTTGGCCACGGCCGAGCGCACGTCGTCCAGCGCCTCCTGCGTGCCTTTCTCGAGGCGGAACTCGACGGTGAGCGATACCGTGCCGTCCTGCACCTTGGTGTAGATGTGCTTGAGCCCCTGCAGCGAGGCCAGGCTGTTCTCGATGATGCGTGCGACGTCGTTCTCGAGCTGGTTGGGCGAGGCGCCCGGCAGGGCCGCCACCACGGTGATGGTGGGCAGGTCCAGGTCGGGGAAGTTCTGCACCTTCATCTGCTTGAAGGAGAACAGGCCCGCCAGCGTCAGCATGACGAACAGCATCGCCGCCGGAATGGGGTTGCGGATGGACCAGGCGGAAACGTTCATGGCCTCGACCTCACTGGACGACCTTGACGAGGTCGCCCTCGTTGAGGAAGCCGGCGCCCTGCACCGCCACGGACTCCTCGGCCTTCAGCCCTTCCAGCACCTCGACGCGCTCTTCCACGCGCCGCCCGGTTTGTACCTTGCGCTGGTTGGCCTTGTGCTGCTCGTCGATGACGAAGACGTAGTTGCTGCCGTCGCGCACCACGATGGCCTGACTGGGCACGGTCAGCGCTTCGCTCTGTCCGAGGTCGAAATGGCCTCGGGCGAAAGTACCGGCCTTGAGTTCGGGATGGCGCGGCAGATCAACGAAAACGAGGATGTTGCGCGTCTGCAAGTCGGCTGCCGGCGCAATAGCGCGCACCTGCCCGCCAATCTCCAGTCCGGTGGCAGCCGTGACCTGCACCTTCTGGCCGACGCGGATACGCCCCACCTCGCTGGGTGTGACCTCGCCGCGCCACTCCATCCGGCTCTGCCGCACCATGCGGAACAGCTCCTGCCCGGCACCCACGACGGCCCCGACGGTGGCGGTCCGTGCGGAGATCACCCCGTCGTCGGGCGCGAGCACGCGGGTGTTGCCCAGGCGCACCTCGGTGGCGCCGAAGGCGGCTTTGGCGGCCTCGAACTGGGCGCGGGCCACCTTTTCCTGCGTGAGGTACTGCGCCACCTGCGACTTCGACAGTGCGCCCGTGTCCTGAATGGAACGCGCGCGGTCGGCGTCGGCCCTGGCGTTCTCGAAACTGGCTTGGGCCTGCATCAGACTGGCCTGGCTCTGCAGGCTGTCGGCCTTGGTGGTTTCGCTGGCGAACACGGCCAGCACCTGGCCCTTGCGCACCACATCACCCACGTTCACATTCACCGACGCCAGGCGCAGGCCGTTCACCTCGGCGCCCACGCTGGCTTCCTGCCACGCCGTGATGTTGCCGTTGGCCTGCAGCCGGATCGGCAGGTTGCCGCGCGTGGGCCTGGCCAGGGTGACAGTGAGCGACGGCCGGGGTGCGGCCTCTGCGCCGGGCTTCTCGGGTTCGGCCGGTTTGCGGAGAACGAAAACAAACACCGCCACGAGGACCAGGGCCAGGGCGATGGCCAGCCACAGCCAGCGTTTGCGCGAGGAAGGAGGAGCGGCGTTCATGATGGGTCTTTGAGGGCGTCGGGGTTGTTCACGGGATCGAAGCCGCCCCCCAGGGCGACATAGAGCTGGATCCAGGCGTTGATGCGTTCCTGCTGCAGCGCCACGGCGCTGCTGTCGGCGGCGAGCTTGAGGCGGCGGGCCTCTTCCAGCTCGTTCAGGCTGGCCAGGCCCACGCGGTAGCGCGCCTCGGTCGCCTGGAACGACTGACCATAGCCCTCGACAGCCGTCTCGGTGGAGGCCACACGCTCACGCAGGCTGGCCATCGACACCAGTGACTGTTCCACCTCGGCCACCGCCTGGCGCAGCGTGCCCGCGTACGCCAGCGCGGCGGCCTCATAGCGGGCCATGGCGCTGTCGGTGCTGGCATGCAGCGCGCCGCGGCCCAGCAGCGGCATGCTCAATGTGATCGGGCCCGCCGACCAGGTGTTGAAGGTTCCTTCCGTGCCACCCCCCGAAAAGCGGTTGCGCAGCACGCTGGCGGATAGCGAGAGGCTGGGCAGCAGCGCTGCACGGGCCACACCCACCTCCTCGCTGGCGGCCACCAGATCGCGCTGGGCGCGGTAGACATCGGGCCGCTGGCGGAGCACCTCGGCCGGCACTGCGCTGACCGAGAGCATGCGGTCCATGCGATCCGACCGCAGCAGCGCCTGCAGCTGCGGTGCACCGGCCAGGCGCTGGCGCACTTCCGGCTCGGGCACACCCGTGAGCGCGGTGATGGACTTCACCTGACGTTCGCAGAGTTCGTCCTGCTGGCGGTAGCGCGCTGCCCCTTCGGCGGCGCTGGCCCGGGCGAGCGCCGCCACCGCCGGGGCCGTCAGCCCCGCGCGCTCGGAGACCACGTTGTTTTCAGAGGTGACGGCGCGGGAATCCCGATCGCGCGTGGCGACAGCCAACTGCTCGCGGCACAGGCGCTGGCCGAAATACAGCTGCGCGAGTTCGGATGCCACCAGCACCCGCGCCTCGTGCCAGCCGGCACTGGCCGCGTCCTGCTGCGCTTGCGCCGCGCCACGGCGTGCGTCGTTCTCGCCCCACAGGCCGATGGCCCACGAAGCCTGCAGGCCCGCATTGAGGGTGGTGCCCAGCGGCATGGTCGGGTCGGTCAGCCCGCGGCTCGCATTGGCCACGGCATTGAGCTGCGGGCCGGTCTGCGCCTCCACGCCGAGCCGGGCCGCGCGGGCCGCGAACACCTGCGCACGGGCAGACGCCACGGACGGGCTTTGCCGCTGCGCGCGAGCGATCCACTCGGTGAGCACGGGGTCGTCGAAGGCACCCCACCAGGCGGTGAGCTGTTGGGTGCTGCCCTGGTGCGCCAGCGGTGGTGCGTACCAGGTTGCCGGCACCTCCACCGGCACGTCAGCGGGCGGCTTGGTCACGCTGCACGCGCTGAGCACGGCGGCGCTGGCCACCACGGCAAGCATTCGCTTCATGAACGGGAGTCCCTGTTCGGTTGTTATTCCGGGCACCGACTCTAGTCGATTTGGCTCGGTGAACATTTCAATACGTTTCAACGGCGCGCCGTTTTGTAACGCCCTCTTGAAAGCCGGCGCAAGCACCTTTTTCAGTCGTCCTCGACCACTGTCAAGCCGGGAAACAGCACCTCGGTGAAACCGAACCGCCGGAAGTCTCGCACCCGCATCGGGTACAGCGTTCCCCAGAGGTGATCGCACTCGTGCTGTACCACGCGGGCGTGGAAGCCTTCGGCCTCACGGTCGATCGGCTGGCCAATGGCGTCGAAACCCTGATAACGGATGCGCAGCCAGCGCGGCACCACCCCGCGCATCCCGGGCACGGACAGACAGCCCTCCCAGTCCTCCTCTTCCGCATCGCCGAGCGGGGTGATCACCGGATTGATCAGCACAGTGCGTGGCACGGGTGGCGCCTCCGGATAACGCGGATTGGGCAGACCACTGCCAAACAGCACCACCTGCAAGTCCACCCCGATCTGGGGTGCGGCCAGGCCCGCGCCGTTCGCGGCGGCCATCGTGTCCTGCAGATCGGTGATCAGCTGGTGCAGCTCGGGTGTGTCGAAGGCGGTGACGGGCTGGGCATGGCGCAAGAGGCGCGGGTCGCCCATCTTGAGGATGGTGTGGATGGTCATTCGGGCTCGGGGCGGGATGAAAGTCAGGTGACAGTGTGCCAGCCGCCTGCCAGCAGCCGTGCGAAAAGTCGCGGCAAATGCAAATGTCAATGCAGGGTATTGCAATCCGACAGACGGCCAAATCCATGTTTCCCTACAACCGAAGAATTTTCAACCCTGAAAAACAAAGACTGCAATTTCCAGCGGAATACAGCTTTCCTTTCGCCAAAGGACCCCAGCAGCCACACATTCCGGTATTCATTGCACACCCCGGACAGCCCGTCACAGCAGGACTTCCAAACCTAAACTGGTGCCGCACACCGCCGTTCTTGATGCACCACCGGCTGCGGCGAAGGCCAATCACCGGTGGCAATTGGACAGGTCAATTGACGCATTGCGAATGGAATTCCGGTTGCCAATGGACCGTCTATCAGCACCTGTCAATTGTTCAACCAACAGAATTTCGCCTGGAGGACCATCCCATGAAGACGACCCTGGAATTCAACAGCCAGCCACATATCCGTTCCGGACTGACCGTGCTCGCCACCGCCATCATCATGGCCTTGGCGGGTTGTTCGGGTAACGGCCATCTCAACACGGCCGGCAGCGGCGGCGGTTCAACGCCCACGGGCCCTGGAGGTGCCGGTGGCGGTGGCAGTACCAGCAGCTCGCCTGTGGCCGCCGTGGTGCAGGAAACCGGCAACACGGTTTCGGACGCTGGCCAGATGGTGGGCTCCCTGGGCGGCACGGTGCAGCAAGTGACCACGCCCGTCGTGGGCAGCGCCTCGGGCAGCGCCCTGGGCAACGTGGTTCAAAACGCGGGGGGCACCGTCGATTCGCTCGGCGCCGCAGTCTCCAACGGCCTGGGCCGCATCGGCAGCACCGACAACCCGCTGGGAGTCACCGTGTCGGGCACAGGCAGCGCGGTGGATGGACTGGGGCGCACCGTTTCGAGCGCCGGTGACGCCATCACCGGTCTGGGCAGCAACCCCGCCACCTCGGCACTGCGCCCGCTCACCAACGTGGGTGGTGCAGTGGTGGATCGCGTGGGCGAAGCCGTGAGTCACGCAGGAAACGCGCTGGAATCACACGCCCTGAGCGGACCGCTGGGCCGGACACTCGACGGCACCAGCAACGTGCTGGAGCGCGTGATCGAGGCCGGCGTGAACACGACACAGTCCGTGGGCGCGACCACCGGCCTGGGGGCCCCCGTGGCCAACGGCGTGATCGCCCCGATCGCCCGCACACTGGGCGAGGCTGGCGAACAGCTTTCCGGCGCCGCTGGCTCGACGCCCGGCGCACAAGGCCTGGGCGAGATCCTTGGGAACACTTCGCGCACACTGACCGGCGTGGGCATGGCGGTCAACGCACCGTCGGACAACCCGCCCACGTCCCCCGTCGAGCAGGTCGGCCATGTGGTCAATACGTTGATCGTCCCGATCACGGCCCCTATCACGCAGACCGTTGGTGGCGTGGGCGATGTCACCGGCATCGGCAACCCGCTGGGCAATCTGCTGGTGGGCACCGGCGCAGCGGTGCAGCACCTCGGGACCGGTGTGGCGGGAAATACCTCCGCACCGCTGGCAGGCGCAGTGGGTGGCGTCGTGCAACAGACCGGGGGTCTGGTGTCCAGCGTGGGCGTGGCCGTTGGAGGCACCAGCAGCCCGGCCCCATCCACTGGCGCTCTTGCCCCGGTGGTGAACGTCGTTCAGGCCGTGACGGGTGGCGGCGGTAGCGGCAGCGGCGGCACGGCACCTCTGGCCAACACACTCGGGACGGTCACCAACACCGTTGGCGGTTTGCTCGGCACGCTGGGTCGCTGAGCCTGAGGAACAGGGACGGGTCGCTGCATGTCGTCGCGCAAGGCCGGGCCGTGGTATCTGGCTGGAATCACCTGCTGGGCCGCGGCGAGCGCGATGGCACAGAACGCCGCGCCGCCCAGCGCCCCGCTGGACACGCTGCCCCGTCCCGCCCTTCCCAATCAACCGGGTGGCGATGTGCAGGTGGAGGTGCAACGGCCGGCACCTCCGGCCGAAGCCCTGCTGCAATGGAAGCTCACACCACGCAAATTCGACGTCGCGGGCGTGCAGTCGATCCCCTTCGATGAAGTCGCAGCGCTGTTCACGCCCCTGGTCGGCCAGAACGTGAGCGTGAAAGACATCGTGGAACGCGGCCAGCGCGCCACTGCGCTCTACCGCGAACGCGGCTATGCGCTGTCCTTCTTCTTTGTGCCGCAGCAGGACTTCAAGGACGGCGTGGTGCGTGTCGTTGCCGTGGAAGGCCATGTCCGCACCGTGCGCATCGAAGGCACGACGGGCGCGGCGGAAACCCTGCTGCGCGACATGGTCGAGCCGCTGCGCCATGAGCGGCCCCTGCGCACCGCCACCTTTGAACACGTGATCGCCCTGCTGGGCCGTCTGCCGGGCATGGGCATCCAGGCCCAGGTGCAGCCCCCCACCAGCACGGACGGCGCCAGCACGATGGTGATCCAGGCGCACCGCAAGCCGTACGACATTGCCGTCGGCATGGAATTGCGCAAACCGACACCTCGGGCCGTGGTCACCGGCACAGTGAACGACCCGTTCCTGCCTGGCAACCAGATCGGGGCGTCCACCTTGCTCTCCAGCGCGGCCCACGACAGCTTCAACGCCCTGACCTATGAGCAGTTCGTGGGCCGCAAGGGTTGGTCCGTGAAGGGTTCTGTTTCGCAATACCGGGGCGACCCCAACGAACAACTTGGCGTGACAAGCCCACTGGAGCGCCGCACCGAGGTGGACCGCGCCGAACTGGCCGCCACATTGCCGTTGCGGCTGTCGCGCACGATGAGCACGGTGGTCAGCACCGGAATCTATGGCGTGGACACGCGCGACCGCCTGACCAACCCGGCCAACGGCGCCTGGCTGACCGAAGACACCCACGTGCGGGCGCTGTTTGTGCAATGGGCCTACAACGAGCAGCAGGCCGACGACAGCCGGCAACTCAACCTCAAGCTCACCCATGGCCTCAAGGGTTTGGGCGCGAGCGCATCGGTGACGAGCAATGTGCCGGGTATCGGTGGTCCCTCTTCGGTCGAGCTGGCATTTGCGAAACTCCAGTTCGAAGCCAGCCACAGCCACCGCTTTGCCAACCAGTTCGGTACCACGGTATCGCTGGGCATGCAGTACAGCCCCGACTCGCTGCCCAGCAGCGAAAAAGTGTCCTACGGTGGCAGCCGCTTCGCGCGTGGCTACAGCCCCGGCGCGGGCGTGGGCGATTCGGGTTGGGGCCTGGGTCTGGAAGTGAACCGCGCCTTTGCGAAAGACAGCTGGTGGCTGCGCCAATGGCAGCCCTACCTCCTGCTGGAGGACGCGCGCGTCCATAACCGCTTCGGCACCCCCGTGCCCGCGCGCCTGCGCTCATTCAGCCTGGGCCTGCGGCTGACGAACCACAAGCAGTACAGCCTGGATCTTGCGATGTCCCGTCCGCTGGGCGATCGGACCCCGGACAACCCCGAACGCCACTGGCGCGCCAGCCTGGCCTTGAGCTACCGGCTGGGGGATTGAGCGGGCAGCGTCAACCGCCTGGCGGCGTGCCCCCGAGCATCGCCAGCATGCCGGCCTCGTCCAGCACGGGCACGCCCAGCGTCAGGGCCTTTTCCAGCTTGCTCCCGGCTTCGGCGCCGGCCACCACGTAGTCGGTCTTCTTGCTCACCGAGCCGGCCACCTTGGCGCCTGCCGCCTCGAGCAGGTCTTTCGCCTGGTCCCGGCTGAGCGTGGGGAAGGTGCCGGTGAGCACGAAGGTCTTGCCCAGCAGGGGTTGTGGCGTGTTCTGCTCGCCCGCGTTCTCGCTCCACGTCACCCCCGCTGCGCGCAGTTGTTCAACCACCTCGCGGTTGTGCGGTTGCTCGAAGAAGGTGCGGATGCTTTGCGCCACCACCGGGCCGACGTCGTTGACCTGCAGCAGCTCGTCCACACTCGCGGCCATGATGCGGTCCAGATTGCCGAAGTGGCGCGCCAGGTCCTTGGCGGTGGCCTCGCCCACATGACGGATGCCCAGGCCGAACAGAAAGCGCGGCAGCGTCGTGTGGCGGGATTTGTCCAGCGCAGCGACGATGTTGTTGGCCGACTTCTCGGCCATGCGGTCCAGCCCGGCGAGCGCGGTCAGGCCCAGTTTGTAGAGGTCGGGCAGCGTCTTGATGAGGCCGCTGTCAACGAGCTGTTCGACCAGCTTGTCGCCCAGTCCCTCGATCTCGACCGCACGGCGCTGCGCAAAGTGCAGGATGGCCTGCTTGCGCTGCGCGGCGCAGAACAGCCCGCCGGTGCAACGGTGGTCGGCCTCGCCCTCTTCCCGCACCGCGTCGCTGCCGCACACGGGGCAGTGGGCCGGCATCGTGAACAGCGGTGGGTTGCCAACGCGTTTGTCCACCAGCACGGAGACCACTTCGGGAATCACGTCGCCCGCGCGGCGCACGACCACCGTGTCGCCCACTCGAACATCCTTGCGGCGGGCCTCCAGCTCGTTGTGCAGGGTGGCGTTGGTCACGGTCACGCCACCCACGAACACCGGTGCGAGTTTGGCCACGGGCGTGAGCTTGCCGGTACGGCCGACCTGCACGTCGATGGCCTGCACGGTGGTGAGCTGCTCCTGCGCCGGGTACTTGTGCGCCACCGCCCAGCGCGGCTCGCGCGTGACGAAACCGATCTGCTTCTGCAGTGCGAGCGAGTCCACCTTGTAGACCACGCCATCGATATCGAACGGCAGGGTGTCGCGCAGTTCGCCAATGCGGCGGTGGAAGGCGATCAGCTCGTCGGCCCCGCGGCAACGCGTGGTCTGCTCGGCCACGGGAAAGCCCCAGGCCTTGAGCCGCATGAGCGAGTCGAACTGGGTGGCGGGCGGCTGGGCATCGCCTTCCACTTCGCCCCAGGAATAGGCAAAGAAGCTCAACGGCCGTTCGCTGGCAATGCGCGAGTCCAGCTGGCGCACAGCGCCTGCCGCGGCATTGCGCGGGTTCACGAAGGTCTTCTCGCCTTTGGCACCGCCAGCGATCTTTTCTCGCTGTCGCTCGTTGAGCGACTCGAACTGGTCACGCCGCATGTAGACCTCGCCACGCACCTCCAGCACATGGGGCACGTCCGATGGCAGGCGCAGCGGAATCTGGCCGATCGTGCGCACGTTGTGTGTGACGTCCTCGCCGGTTTCGCCATCGCCCCGTGTGGCGGCGCGCACGAGCACGCCCTGCTCGTAGCGCAGGCTCATGGCCAGCCCGTCGAACTTGAGTTCGGCCAGATAGTCCACCGGCGGGTCGCTGTCGGCCAGCTTGAGCTCGCGCCGCACGCGCGCATCGAACGCGGCCGCACCGGAGGCTTCGGTGTCGGTCTCGGTGCGGATGCTCAGCATCGGCACCGCATGGCGCACAGGCTCCAGTTCCTTGAGGATGGCGCCGCCCACGCGCTGGGTCGGCGAATCGGGCGTCAGCAGTTCGGGGTGTTCTGCCTCGATCGCTTGCAGCTCCCGGAACAGCCGGTCGTACTCCGCGTCAGGAATCTCGGGGTCGTCCAGCGTGTAGTAGCGGTGGGCATGGTGGTGGAGCTGGGCGCGCAACTCTGCGGCGCGCTCGTCCGGCGCGGGCGCTTGGGCAAAGAGGTCTTCGGTCATCAGGAAAAGAGTCGGCGCGCCTGCGGCGAACCCGCCGACAGATCGCGGCTGTCGAGTGCGTCGTACAGGCTTTCGAGGTCGGCACCGATGCGGTCCATGGTCTCGTTGGACAGCGGCTGACCACCGTCATCGGTGACGATGCCTTCCATGGCTTCCGCCAGTGCCGTTGCGGTCTGACGCATGCGCAGAAAAGGCTGCTCGCCACGCGGCACATGCGTGACCTCCAGCGACAGCGCGATTTCTCGCAACGCGCTCTGCTCGGGGTCTTCGGCCATGGCAGCCTGGGAATCGAACACCAGGCTGAGAATGGGGGCCTGGCCGCTCTGGTTGCCCGAGAGCACCATGCGCCCGGGCAGTGCGCCCGCCACGAAGCCCAGTCGCGATGCATGCTGCGCGACGTAGCCCGGGCTCCAGGCGGTCCGCCGTGCGCGCAGGGTGAAGCCGAGCTGGGCATCGTGTCCGCTCGCGAAGGCGTCGAGCTCGCGTGCCCGGGCGACTTCGGCCCGCATGTCGGGGAAATCGGGCGAGGCACCGACGGCATCCGCGAACGCCTGGGCCTTCACCACAAACTCGGAGAATTCGATGTCGTTGAGCGGACCCGAGCGGTTGGCGAGCTGCACGCCGGCCTGCAGTGCCCGATAGCGCTGACCTGCGCGCGGACTTTCCCACTCGCCGGTGGTTTCGCTCTGGCCTTCAACGGCGAAGGGCTTGCTGCCCACGCGACGGGTGCCCGGCAAAGCGGCCAGCAGCGCATCGCCCGAAACCTCGTGCTCAAGCTGCAGGGGGGCAATGGTGTCAATCAGCGCGTCCAGCCCGGGGCGTTTCTCAGGCGGCTGGCTCATGATGGGCGTGATGCTCACCGGCGCGGTGGCCACGGGGGCAGGTGCATCGGTGGAACCCACAGACGGTGCGGGCCCATCGTCCAGCACGGGCTCGATGCGCTCGATCTCGCGGTCGGCCGGATCGGCCGACAGATAGGGTGGCGGCTCTTCACCCGCCACGTCGTCTCGAACCTCGCCCCGTTCACGCACCGTGCGCGGCGCGCTCTTGCGGGTGACCCAGGCGTTGTAGGCGACCACGCCCGCCAGAACGAGGCCACCGATGATGGCCAGACCGATTTGCAATGTGCTCATGGTGGGTGACGATGGTCAGGTGGGTTCGAGCATGCCGGCGGCCGATTCCATGTCCACCGCGACGATACGGGAGACACCCTGCTCCTGCATGGTGACGCCGATCAGTTGCTCGGCCATTTCCATGGCGATCTTGTTGTGGCTGATGAACAGGAACTGGGTTTCCCTGGACATGGCGGTCACCAGCTTGGCGTAGCGCTCGGTGTTGGCATCGTCCAGCGGTGCGTCCACCTCGTCCAGCAGACAGAACGGCGCAGGATTCAACTGGAAGATGGCGAACACCAGCGCGATGGCGGTGAGCGCCTTCTCCCCGCCCGACAGCAGGTGGATGGTCTGGTTCTTCTTGCCCGGCGGCTGAGCCATCACCTGCACGCCAGCGTCCAGGATTTCCTCGCCGGTCATCACCAGCTTCGCGTTACCGCCGCCGAAGAGTTCGGGGAACATCCGGCCGAAATGCGTGTTGACGGTCTCGAAGGTGCTGCCCAGCAACTCGCGGGTCTCGTTGTCGATTTTCCTGATCGCGTCTTCCAGCGTGTTCATGGCGTCGATCAGGTCGGTCGACTGCGCATCCAGGAACGTCTTGCGTTCGCGCGCGGCAGTGAGTTCGTCGAGCGCGGCGAGGTTGACCGCGCCCAGTGACTGGATTTCGCGGTGCAGCCGATCGATCTCACCCTGCAGGCCGCTCAGACGCACATTGCCCTCGGTGATGCTTTGCGCCACGGCCGCCAGATCGGCCTGGGCCTCTTCGAGCAACTGGCTGTACTGCTCCACGCCCAGTCGGGCGGCCTGCTCCTTGAGCTGGAAATCGGTGATGCGGTTGCGCAACGGTTCGAGTTCGCGTTCCAGCTGCAGGCGGCGTTCGTCGCTGGCGCGCAGCTTGGCGGTGAGTTCGTCGTACTGGCTGCGCAGGGCGCCCAGCGCCTGCTCGCGCTCCAGCTTCATGGCGAGCGCGTTCTGCAGACCGGCCTGGGCAGCGGCATCGTTGAGGCGACCGAGCTCATCGGCAGCGCGCTGCTCCTCATCCGCAAGCGACTTTTCCTGTGTGGCAGCGGTCTCCATCGCGCGCTGCAGCTCGCTCTGCCGTGCCTGCAGGCTGCGCAGGGCAAACACGGCCTCCTGCGCAGTGCGTTCCAGCGAACGTTGCTGTTCGCGCGCCTGGTTGAGGGCGCGCTCGGCTTCGATCACCTTGTCGTCGAACTGGGCATGGCGCTCCTGGCTGTCGGCCAGTTGCATATCCAGTTCTTCGAACCGCGCCTCGGCCGTGACGCGCCGTTCCTGCAATTCCTCCAGCTGGGCGTCCACTTCCGCCAGGTCGGCGCCGATCTGCTCGCTGCGCGCACGCGTCTGCTCGGCCATCTGCGTCAGCCGCAGCGCTTCCACCTGCAGTTCATGGGCACGGCTGCGCGATTCGGCCGCCTCGCGCCGCGCGCCCACCAGGCGCTGCGACGCATCGGTGTAGGCCGCCTCGGCGCGGATCAGGGCCGAGCGGGCCTGCTCCGCGATCAGCAGCTGCGCCTTGAGCTGCTTGTCGATGTTCTCGATTTCCTGCGCGCGCGCCAGCAGGCCGGCCTGCTCGCTGTCGGGCGCGTAGAAGCTCACGCTGTGTGCGGTGACGGCATGGCCGCTGGCCACGAAGATCACCTCGCCAGGCTTGAGCTGCGATCGCTGGGCCAGCGCTTCTTCCAGGCTGCCGGCCGTCAGGCAGCCATGCAACCATTCGGCCAGCAAGGCTTGCTGGCCGGCATCGTTCAGGCGCAGCCATTGCACAAGCGGCTTGAGGCCGGTGGTGCCGGCCGGTGCGGCGGCACCGGGCGGTGGGCTGTAGAAAGCCAGCTTGGCCGGTGGCGCGTCGTTGCCGAACGCCCGCACCATGTCGAGCCGCGACACCTCCAGCGCGCCCATGCGTTCGCGCAGCGCGGCTTCCAGGGCGTTCTCCCAACCGGCTTCGATATGGATGCGGCTCCACAGACCCTGCAGGCCGTCCAGCCCATGCCTGGCCAGCCAGGGCTTGAGCTTGCCGTCGGTCCTGACCTTGTCCTGCAGCGCCTTGAGCGCCTCCATGCGGGCCGACAGGTCGGCCTGCTTCCCGGACTCCTGGTTCACCGCCTGCTGCGCGGCACGGCGCACCTCGTCCAGCTGGGGCACGCTGTCCTGCAACTCATGCAGCACGGCGTCGTGCAGCTCGGCAGCTTCCTGCGCCGTGGCCAATTGCGCCTGTGCGTTCTGCAGACGCGCTTCGTCGGGCGCCGCCAGTGCATTGCGATCGGCCATCAGCCGCTCGCGCCGCTGGTTGAGCGCGCGGCTCTGCTCCTCGACGTTGCGCTGCTCTGCCGCCAGCACCTGGATCTGCTGCTGCACCTGCGTGACGCTGGCGCGCTGCTCATTGGCACGCGCCTGGGCGGCCCGCAGGCTGTCTTCCAGCGCGGGCAGCGCGCCCGCCTGCTCTTCGCCCTGCGCGGCCAGCACGACGGACTGGTCTTCGGCCTGCACCATCGATTCGGCCAGTTGCTCCAGTTCCACCGCAGCGTCCTGGCTGCGGGTCGACCAGGAGGCGATCTGCTCCTTGAGTTGCACCAGACGCTGCTCGACGCGCTGACGGCCTTCGACCACGAAACGGATTTCCGCCTCCAGCTTGCCGACCTCGGCACTCGCCTCGTAGAGCTTGCCCTGGGCCTGGTTCACCTGATCGCCCGCCGCGTAGTGCGCCTGACGGATCGTCTCGAGCTCGGACTCGATGCGGCGCAGGTCTGCCGTGCGCGATTCCAGGTCGTTCACCGCCTGGGCGGCGTCGGTCTTCACCTTGACCTGATCGGACTCCGCCTCGCTGCGCTTGAGGAACCACAGTTGCTGCTGCTTGAGCGTTGCACTGGCCTGCAGCTGGTTGTAATGCGCGGCCACCTCGGCCTGCTTTTCCAGCTTTTCCAGGTTGGCGTTGAGTTCGCGCAGGATGTCCTCGACCCGGGTGAGGTTCTCGCGCGTGTCGGCCAGCCGGTGTGCGGTCTCGCGGCGACGCTCCTTGTACTTCGAGACACCGGCGGCTTCCTCGAGGAAGAGACGCAGCTCCTCGGGCTTGCTCTCGATGATCCGGCTGATCGTGCCCTGGCCGATGATGGCGTAGGCACGCGGCCCAAGGCCCGTGCCCAGGAAAACGTCCTGCACGTCGCGGCGGCGCACGGGCTGGTTGTTGATGTAGTAGCTGCTGGTGCCGTCGCGCGTGAGCACGCGCTTGACGGCGATCTCGCCGAACTGGCCCCACTGTCCGCCAGCGCGGTGGTCGCTGTTGTCGAACACCAGTTCGACGCTGGAGCGGCTGGCCTGCTTGCGCGAGGTGGTGCCGTTGAAGATGACGTCCTGCATGGACTCGCCACGCAGTTCCGACGCCTTGGACTCACCCAGCACCCAGCGGACCGCGTCCATGATGTTGGACTTGCCGCAGCCATTGGGCCCGACCACACCCACGAGCTGCCCCGGCAGCATGAAGTTGGTGGGCTCGGCGAAGGATTTGAAGCCCGAGAGCTTGATCGAATTGAGGCGCACGCTATGGCCAAGTGATTGAATTCAAAGGCATTTTCGCCGCGCATGGCACGGCGGAGGAGCGCTTGATGATACCGTGCATGCGCGCTGCGATGCCGCCCGGCCAGCCGCCTGCGCCAAGCCCGATAATCCTCGGCCATGAACCCCCTGCTCTCGCGCCTGCAGCCCTACCCCTTCGAGCGGCTGCGCAAGCTCTTTGCCGACGTCATCCCCAACCCCGATCTGCCACCCATCAGCCTGGGCATCGGCGAACCGAGGCACGCGGCGCCCGATTTTCTGAAGCAGGTGCTGGCCGGCGCGCTCGACACCGGCCTGAGCAGCTACCCCGCCACCGCAGGCACACCCGCGTTGCGCGAAGCGTGTGCGGACTGGGTGACGCGACGCTATGGCGTGCCGCTGGACGCCGCCACGCAGGTGCTCCCCGTGAACGGCTCGCGTGAAGCGCTGTTCGCCTTCACCCAGACGGTGATCGACCCGACGCGGCCGGGCGCCACCGTGGTCATGCCCAATCCTTTCTATCAGATCTATGAGGGCGCGGCCCTGCTGGCCGGCGCCGAGCCGCATTACGTGGCCAGCGACCCGGCACGCAACTTCGCCGCCGACTGGGACAGCGTCCCCGAAGCCGTGTGGGCACGCACGCAACTGCTGTTCGTCTGTTCGCCAGGCAACCCCGCCGGTGCGGTGGTGCCGCTGGACGAATGGCAGCGCCTGTTCGAGCTCAGCGACCGCCACGGCTTCGTGATCGTCTCCGACGAGTGCTACAGCGAGATTTACTTCCGCGACGAGCCGCCGCTGGGCGGGCTGGAAGCGGCCGTCAAGCTCGGCCGCAGCGATTTCCGCCGGCTCATGATCTTCACCAGCCTCTCCAAGCGCAGCAATGTGCCCGGCCTGCGCAGCGGTTTCGTGGCGGGTGACGCCACGCTGATCAAGCCCTTTCTCCTCTACCGCACCTACCACGGCGGCGCCATGAGCCCCGTGGTGCAGGCAGCGAGTGTGGCCGCCTGGGGCGACGAAACCCACGTGGTGGACAACCGTCGCCAGTACCGCGAGAAGTTCGATCAGGTCACCCCGCTGCTGGCCGAGGTGCTCGACGTCGCCCTGCCCGATGCCTCTTTCTATCTCTGGGCCGGTGTGCCCGCGTCCTTCGCCAATGCCGCAGCGGGCCTGAGCGCCGACGAGGCCTTCGCCCGCGAACTCCTGGCTCAATACAATGTGACGGTTCTCCCCGGCAGCTACCTCGCCCGGGAGACCGGTGGCATGAACCCCGGCAACGGGCGCGTGCGCATGGCCCTGGTGGCCGAACCCGGCGAATGCCTGGAAGCCGCCAGACGCATTCACGCATTCATGTCGCGCCGCGCCTGAGCGACGCTCCGATTTCCTTTTTCTTCACCCTTGCCCTGAGACCATGACCCAACAACTGCAAACCCTGATCGACAACGCCTGGGACAACCGCGCCGAACTCTCCCCCGCTTCAGCTCCCAAGGAAGTGGTGGACGCGGTGGAACACGTGATCAGTGAGCTCAACAACGGCAGGCTGCGCGTGGCCACGCGTGGAGGCGTGGGCCAGTGGACGGTGCACCAGTGGATCAAGAAAGCCGTGCTGCTGTCGTTCCGGCTGTCGGACAACGAAGTGATGCGCGCCGGCGATCTGGGCTTCTTCGACAAGGTCAAGACCAAGTTCGCCCACCTGAGCGAAACCGAGATGAAGGCCACCGGCGTGCGCGTGGTGCCTCCGGCCGTGGCCCGCCGTGGCAGCTACATCGCCAAAGGCGCGATCCTCATGCCCAGCTACGTGAACATCGGTGCCTACGTGGACGAGAACACCATGGTCGACACCTGGGCCACGGTCGGCTCCTGCGCCCAGATCGGCAAGAACGTGCACCTCTCGGGTGGCGTGGGCATCGGCGGCGTGCTCGAGCCGCTGCAGGCCGGCCCGACCATCATCGAAGACAACTGCTTCATCGGCGCCCGCTCGGAAATCGTCGAGGGCGTGGTGATCGAGGAGAACTCGGTCATCTCCATGGGCGTGTACATCGGCCAGAGCACGCCCATCTACGATCGCGCCTCGTGCGAGGTGAGCTATGGCCGCGTGCCGGCCGGCTCGGTGGTCATCAGCGGCAACCTGCCCAAGGATGGCGGCAAGTACAGCCTGTATGCGGCCATCATCGTCAAGCGCGTGGACGCGCAGACCCGCTCGAAGACCAGCCTGAACGATCTGCTGCGCGATTGATCATGACCACCCGCGCCGCGCTCCACGCCCCCTTCGAGGGGCAGCACCAGCCGCCCGGCACAGCCGGTTCGGCGGTGCGCCAGGACTGGCGTCCTTTCGTTGACGTGTCTCTCTCTTGTTTGATGGCGTGAAAGGTTCGGTATGAGCAGCGGAACGATGGAGCGCATCCTGCGTCTGATGGCCGACAAGAAGGCCTCGGACGTGTACCTGACGGCGCATGCGCCGGCGATGATCAAGATCAACGGGCAGACGATTCCCATCAACAGCCAGGTGCTGCCGCCGGAAGCACCCCGCAATCTGCTCGCTGAAATCCTGCCGCCGACCCGGATGGAAGAGCTGCAGGAAACTGGCGAACTGAACATGGCGGTTCCGCTGGAAGCGCTGGGCAACTTCCGCATCAGTGCGTTCCGCCAGCGCGGCCACATCGCGGCGGTGATCCGTTTCGTGCCTGGCGACATTCCGCCGCTGGACTCGCTCAATGTGGCGCCCGTGCTGGCTGACCTCATCATGGAAAAGCGAGGCCTGGTGCTCATGGTGGGTGCCACCGGTGCCGGCAAGAGCACCACGCTGGCCGCGATGATCGATCACCGCAACGAGCGCACCACCGGCCATGTACTCACCATCGAAGACCCGATCGAGTACGTCTACCGCAACAAGAAGTCTGTGGTGAACCAGCGCGAGATCGGGCCCGATACGGCGTCGTTGCAGATCGCCCTCAAGAACGCGTTGCGCCAGGCGCCAGATGTGATCCTGATCGGCGAGATCCGGGACCGTGAGACCATGTCCGCCGCGATCGCCTACGCGCAGTCGGGCCACCTGTGTCTGGCCACGCTGCACGCCAACAACAGCTACCAGGCGCTCAACCGCATCCTGAGCTTCTACCCGGTGGAAGTGCGCCCGACCATGCTCGGCGATCTGGCCGCCGCCTTGCGCGCCATCGTCTCGCAACGCCTGCTGCGCACCCACACCGGCGGGCGCGTGCCGGCCATGGAGGTGATGCTCAACACATCGCTGATCGCCGACCTGATCCAGAAGTCCGACTTTTCCGGTGTGCGCGATGCAATGGAGAAATCGCTGGCCGAAGGATCGCAGAGCTTCGAGCAGGACCTTGCGCGCCTGATCAGCGACGGCCTCGTCTCCCGCAACGAAGGCCTGGCCCACGCCGATTCGCCCAACAACCTGCTGTGGCGCCTGCAGAACGACTTCAATGCGTCGAAGGCGGCCGAGGCCGCGCAGGCCGCCGAGGAAGACGCGGGCGACAACGCGACCTTCACCGAGTTCACGCTCGACGTCAAATTCTGAACCGCGTCCGATGACCGACACCCTGCGCCTGGCCGAAGCCCTGATCGCCTGCCCCTCCATCACGCCCCGGGACGAGGGTTGCCAGGCCATGCTGGGGGCACGGCTGGCGCGGCTGGGCTTTGCCTGCGAAACCATCGAAAGCGGCCCCGCCGACTTCCGTGTGACCAACCTGTGGGCGCGCCTGGGCGAGGGCAGACAACCCACCCTCGTGTTCGCCGGCCACACGGATGTGGTGCCGACCGGCCCCGCGACCGCCTGGACCAGCGACCCCTTCGTGCCGAGCCACCGCGAGGGCAGGCTGTTTGGCCGGGGCAGTGCCGACATGAAGACCTCGCTGGCGGCGATGGTCGTGGCGTGCGAGGAGTTCCACGCCACCCATCCCACCCCGGCCATCGACATCGCCTTCCTGCTCACCAGCGACGAGGAAGGCCCCGCGCTCGACGGCACCGTGGTCGTCTGTGAAACGTTGAGGCAACGCGGCGAGCGGCTGGACTGGTGCATCGTCGGCGAGCCGACCTCCGTGGAGCGCACCGGCGACATGATCAAGAACGGCCGGCGCGGCACGATGAGCGGCAAACTCACCGTCAAGGGTATCCAGGGCCACATCGCCTATCCGCACCTGGCGAAGAACCCGATCCACCTGGCCGCTCCGGCGCTGGCCGAACTCGCGGCCACCGTCTGGGACCAGGGCAACGCGTTCTTTCCGCCCACCAGCTGGCAGATCAGCAACATCCACGGCGGCACAGGCGCGAGCAACGTGATCCCTGGAACGGTGGTGCTCGACTTCAACTTCCGTTTCTCCACCGAGTCCACACCCGAAGGACTGCAGCAGCGCGTGCTCGATCTTCTGCAGCGCCACGGGCTGAACCCGGGCGCGGACTTCGATCTCGACTGGACATTGGGCGGCCGGCCGTTCCTCACGCCACCCGGCACGCTGGTGGACGCCGTGCGAGCCGCCATCCTGGCCGAGGTCGGTCTGGATACCATGCTGTCGACCACCGGTGGCACAAGTGACGGCCGCTTCATCGCGCAGGTCTGCCCACAGGTGATCGAGCTCGGCCCACCCAATGCCACCATCCACAAGGTGGACGAAAACGTCGCCGTGGCGGACATCGAACCCCTCAAGAACATCTACCGCCGCACGCTGGAGCAGCTCGACGCCCAGGCCCGTGCGGGCGCGTGAACACACCGTGAACCTGAACGAGCTCTTGGCCCAGGCGGGCCAACGTCTGGAGGCCGCACAGCTGGCCTATGGCCACGGCACGACCAACGCGCATGACGAAGCGGCCTGGCTCGTGCTCTGGCAACTCGGCCTGCCGCTGGACAGCGACCTCGAGCGGCTGGCCAGCCGCACGGTTTCGCTCGAAGAACTGACGGCCGCGCAAGCCCTCATCCAGCGCCGGATCGACACGCGCGAGCCCGCCGCCTACCTCACCGGAGAGGCCTGGCTGCAAGGCATCCCCTTCCATGTGGATCGGCGGGCCATCGTGCCGCGCAGCTTCATTGCCGAGTTGCTGGCGGACGGCTCCATCGACCCCTGGCTCAGCGAGCGCACCCGCGATGTGCTGGATCTCTGCACCGGCAACGGCAGCCTCGCCGTGCTCGCGGCCATGGCCTACCCGGACGTGCAGGTCACCGGCGCCGACATCTCCCCCGACGCGCTCGCCGTGGCCCGCATCAACGTCGATCGCCATGAACTGATGGACCGCGTGCGGCTGGTCGAGTCCGATGGCCTGGCTGCCTGCCCTGGCCCCTGGGACCTGATCCTGTGCAACCCGCCCTACGTGAACGCGCACAGCATGGCGACGCTGCCCCCCGAATACCGCGCGGAGCCTGGCCTGGCGCTCGACGGAAACACCGCCGGCAGCGAGGACGGCATGGACTTCATCCGCGCCCTCTTGCGCGATGCACCACGCTGCCTCAAACCTGACGCTGTGCTGGTGCTGGAAATCGGCAACGAACGCGAACACTTCGAAGCCGCCTTTCCACATCTGGAAGCGGTCTGGCTCGAGACCAGCGCTGGCGACGACCAGGTACTGCTGCTCACCCTTGAATCCCTATCGGCGCTGCCCACCGCGCAGACGCCCGCCCCATGATCACCCTGAAGAACGTTGTCCTTCGCCGCGGAGCGAAGGTGTTGCTCGATGGCGCCTCCTGCACCATCAATCCCGGCGAGAAGGTCGGCCTTGTCGGACGCAATGGCGCAGGCAAGTCCAGCCTGTTCCGCCTGCTCGATGGCACCCTGCACGAAGACAAGGGCGACTTCAACGTGCCCTCGCACTGGCGCATGGCGCAGGTGGCCCAGGACATGCCGGAAACCGACATGTCCGCCACACAGTTCGTCATCGAGGGCGACACCACCCTGATGCAGGCGCAGGCGGAAGTCACCGCCTCCGAAGAGAGTGGTGATGGCGAGCGCATGGCGCACGCCTACATGGCGCTGCACGACGCAGGCGCGCACGATGCCCCCGCCCGCGCACAGGCCCTCATCCTCGGCCTGGGCTTCCGCATCGACGAGCTCGAACGCCCGGTGGACAGCTTCTCGGGCGGCTGGCGCATGCGCCTGCAACTCGCTCGCGCGCTCATGTGCCCCAGCGAGCTGCTGCTGCTCGACGAACCCACGAACCACCTGGACCTGGACGCCCTCGTCTGGCTGGAAGCCTGGCTCAAGCGCTACGATGGCACGCTGCTCGTGATCAGCCACGACCGCGAGTTCCTCGACGCGGTCACCAACGTCACGGTGCACATCGAGCGTGTCCAGCTCAACCGCTACGGCGGCAACTACAGCCGCTTCGAAGACATGCGCGCCGAGCAGATGGCGCTGCAGGCCACCGCCTACGCGCGCCAGCAGGAAAAGATGGCGCATCTGCAGAAGTTCATCGACCGCTTCAAGGCCAAAGCCAGCAAGGCCAAGCAGGCGCAGAGCCGCGTCAAGGCGCTGGAGCGCATGGAGAAGATCGGCCCGGTGCTCGCCGAAGCCGACTTCAACTTCGAGTTCAGCGAGCCGCAAAACCTGCCCAACCCGATGCTGGCGCTGGAGAACGTCACCTTCGGCTATCCTCCTCGCGAAGCCGGCGGCGAGCCGGTGGCCATCGTGCGTGGCATCAGCCGTTCCGTGCTGGCCAGCCAGCGCATCGGCATCCTGGGCGCCAACGGTCAGGGCAAGTCCACGGTGGTCAAGACCATCGCGCGCGATCTGGCGCCCCTGGCGGGCCAGATCACCGAAGGCAAGGGGCTGAACATCGGCTACTTCGCCCAGCAGGAACTCGACGTGCTGCGACCTGCCGACACGCCGCTGGAGCACATGATCCGGCTGGTGCGCGACTGCACCGCGCAAGGCCGCCTGAGCGGCCAGCCCACGCGCGAGCAGGACCTTCGCAGCTTCCTGGGGAACTTCAACTTCACCGGTGACCAGGTGAAGCAAAGCGTGGGCAGCATGAGCGGGGGCGAAAAGGCCCGCCTGGTGCTGTGCATGATCGTGTGGCAACGCCCGAACCTGCTGCTGCTCGACGAACCCACCAACCACCTTGATCTCGCCACACGCGAGGCCCTGTCGGTGGCGCTCAACGAGTTCGAGGGCACCGTCATGCTGGTGAGCCATGACCGGGCACTGCTGCGCGCCGTGTGCGACGAATTCCTGCTCGTTTCGCGTGGCGGCATCGAACCCTTCGACGGCGACCTGGACGATTACCAGCGCTACCTGCTGGACGTGGCGAAACAGTCGCGCGAAGCGCAGCGCCAGGAACAGCGCGGCCAGCCACGCACACCTGTGCCCGCAGCGGCCGCGGTACCAGCACCCAAGACGCCAGAGACGGGCCGCACACCCGAACAGAAGCGCCAGGATGCCTTGCGCCGCCAGCAGCTGGCCGAAAAGACCAAGCCGCTGAGGAAGGAACTGGACCAGGTTGAAAAGCGCATGGCGCAGCTTGCCCTGGAGAAGACCGGCCTGGAAACCCGGCTGGGCCAACCCGCCAGTCCCATGGATCTGGCCGAATCGGGCCGCCGCCTCAAGGCGGTGAACGATGAAAACGAAGGTCTTGAGGCGCGCTGGCTGGAACTGCAGGAACTGATCGAGGCTGCCAGCGCCTGAGCCAACCCCACATGGGCCAGGCACGCGACACATGACTGGGGTATCCTGATGCGGTGCCCGCCGTGAGTACGGCGGTTCTCTATCCAATCCGGAGGATTCCCAACATGATGTCCATTCTCGGCACCCTTTTCATCGGCCTCATCGCCGGCTTCGTGGCGCGCATGCTCAAACCTGGCGACGACAGCATGGGCTGGATCATGACCGCCCTGCTCGGCGTGGCCGGCGCCTTCGTGGCGGGCTACCTGGGGGTGGCGCTGGGCCTCTACCAGCAAGGCGAGCCGGTGGGCTTCATCGCCTCGGTCATCGGCTCCATCATCCTGCTGGTGGTCTACGGCTTCTTCAAGAAGAAGTGAGGCTGCGCTGAGTCCACGCGGCCAGCAACCACCAAGAAAAAAGCCCCGATCGTGAGATCGGGGCTTTTGGTCTTCTGGTAGGACGTGGCAGGCTCGAACTGCCGACCAACGGATTAAAAGGACGGTACGCGAACAGTGCGCATACCTGTTTCCCTCTGTGTACTCGCCGCATCGGACGCCTGAAAACCCGGTTTTTGACCCCGTTCTGCCAAAATCTCCCACCCAGATTCGGGCGTAGACTGCCCCAATGCACTACGACGGCCCCGACACCTCCCGCACTGCCCGCGCCTGCGAGCACTGCAACCACTTCGGTGGGTGGGTTGAGCAGGACGAGGGCGCTGTGTGGTGCGTCAAGAGCTTGCAGGTCCACGCCCTGTCTTACAAAGGGTGTGCGTACTGGGAGGCCCAGCCTGTGGGGTGGCTTTACCCGCCTGAGGTTGATCCAGCGCCCGGGCTGGCGATCTATGGAGCGGGCAAGCGCGGCGGGGCCCGCATCCGCTGATCAATCCCGTGGGCCGGCATCGAACACCTCAACCGGCGACAGCCGCAACAAGTCGCTCGCCTCCGCCACCGTGCCCGCCAGCCACTGGTCCACGTCGGCCTGCTCGATGGCGATCACGCTGCGCTTGTCCTGCTCGGTCGGCCCGAGCTTCGGGTCTGGCTTGTGCATCCGCTTCATCAGAGGGTGCTTGTCGGCGTTGATGGTCAGCATGGTGTAGCTCTCCACCTCCTCGCCTGACGCCGGGTCTTTCCAGACGTTCCACAGCCCCGCAAGGCCCCAGGGCTCACCATCGGTCCGGCGGAAGCGCCACCACTCGTTTTTGCCGGTCTCCCAGTTCGGTTCGTCGAACCAGTCCGCTGGGATGATGCAGCGCTGGCCACGCGCCCATGGGTGCTTGTAACTGGCCTTCTCGGTCAGTTCCTCGCTGCGGGCGTTGTTCGTGGCGTACTTGATGTCCGAGGTCTTGGAGAACCAAGGGATCAGGCCCCAGCGCCCGACCACCAGTTCACGGCTGTATCCGGAGTCGTCGCGCGCGCGGCGGATGAAGGGCCCGGGCTTGCGCGGCGCCACGACGCCACCATCCCAGTCGAGATCATTCACTGGCCGCCAGTGCTTGCGGATGCCGGCGATTTTGGTGGAGCCGTAGAGGTTGCACATGGACGCAGCATACAGCCCCAAAGTTCATGTGGAGGCCTAGAGGTCCAACTCCAGATTGTCGCCGCGTTGAGGGAAAGCTCTGTAGAAGCGAACTCGGAATTCGTCCCAGGACGACTCTGCCCTCATGAACCGGATCAATGCAAACATGTGCTGAGAAAGCGCAGGATGGCCTAAGTCATCGCTCAGCCACTGGGTGTGCCGGTTTCGGCGTCGGCCATTCTCCATGATCGGGTTCTTCTCTTGGAGCTGCTCCAGCACACCAGGACCCAAGCGGCTGTAGACGAGGTCATTGATGTAGTGGCCTACAACGCCTGGGCGCCGACTTGACCCGCTCCATGGCCATCGTTTCAATCGGTACAGTTCGCGGAAAAACTCGTCGGGGAACACCTTTACCCACGCAGCCAGCTCTTTTCGAATGAATCTCTCCAGATAGGCCTGCAGCGCATCTCGCGCTCTAACCTCCTGGTATCCAGTGGCCTCGTCGACGAGCGCAACAATGCCGACGTGAGCCAGACCACGAACCAGCAACTCAGCACGCCTGGCGACCTCGGCCTGCGGCCGTGTCAACACGCCCGCCTCTCGGGCCTTCAACCAGACATCGCAGATCTTTGGCAAGGCGCTGGCATCTACGCCTTGCGCGATACCGCCACCCTTGCCGTGATGGTAGGGAATGATCGAATTCACCACCACCGCTAAGTCATTGTCAACAAACGGTTTTAGGCTCTTTGCAGCCATGTAGAACGGCAATTTTCCACCACCATCATCGGCTTCATCATCGTTGCGAAAATCGTTCCCGCCATAGCGCCGTCCGAGAGCTTCGGCCAGACCGCGTTGAGACAACACCCGTCGGCCATCAGGAAGCACTGCACACTGAAGCGCCAACTCGCCCAATTTCACAGCCCCAACATGTTCTGCGGTTGGAACGGTCGAAACACCCCATCTTGACTTCGCCGCCTTTTCAGCGATCGCTTTTCGTTGCTCCGGAGTGAGAGCCCGAGCCCTCGCGACGCCCCCTTTGGCTCGGCCTTTTGGCTTCGATTCGTCCATGATGCTTGCATCCATTGATTGAGATGCTTGCAATGTATGCCATCGTTGTGCATTTTGCAAGCATTAAGCAATATGTGACATGCTTGCACTTTCATCGCCAGCCTGCCCCAAACCGGGCCGTGTCGCGCAAGCGTGCAGCGGCGATACCATGAGCCCCATGGACCACCCCACCCTGCTATGCCGGCCAAACGCAGATCCGCTGATCACGCGATCCCAAGAAGTGCTGCCTGGCCTTCCTTGCGACTACACGCTGCTGCATCAAGGAGATGTGTGGACGGTGTCGCGTGTGCTCACTGGCGAGGTGGTCTACCAGGGGCCCGGCCCGGTCGAGGTAGTACGCTCGCCCACGCCGTTCTGAAAGCAGAAAACCCCCTGACCACGAGGGCCAGGGGGGAAACGCCAGGCGAACCTGACGAGGAGACAACGGTGGTGGCAACTGCCGTTGAGCTATTGGGTCAGCGCTCGGTAGAGGGTGTCGTACTCACGCTCACAGGATCGGCCGGCAAGGCCGCGTCGGTCAGCAAGGTCCGCCAGGATCCCCGCTCGACGGTCAGCGCGTCCGAGCACGTCGGCAAGCACTCCGATGGGGTCTCCGGCTGGCGCGCGTGGGTCGGCAGTGGTTGAGGCCGCACACCGTCTACGGGCTTCGGCTGCAGCGGCGTCGGCGGCGTGTTGCACGCCAGCAGAAGCACGCTCAGCAGCACGATGAGCGCGGTCAAGATCAGCCTGGAGGGCGAGAACCACGGCGGTGTGGGCGACTTGGGCATCACGTAGCTCCTGTTCTTTCTTGCGGAATGCCTCGGATTGATCGAGTGCGGCTTGCTTGGAATTCGCCACCTCAGTGGCGTGGTCGGCCTTCGACTTCGAATGCGCGGCGCGCTCAGCGCTCAGCAGCACGTACTGATAGCCCGCTGCGGCGGTGCCGCCGAGCAGCGAGGCCGCGAGAGCGGTCGCCCACAACCACGAAGGAATGATGTCGAGCAGCCTGGTCATGCGAATGCCGTCAGGTTGCGGTGGAACGCTGCAGAACGCTCATGCTTGTGCAGCATCCCGGGACCGTTGACCAGGCGGGTCGTGGTGTCGAAGTTGCCCGAGTCGATGGCCTGATTGCACCCCCGGCTCAGCCAGTACCACGCGAAACTCAGGCACGCGTCTGTGGGCTGCGCGACCAGTTCGGGCTTCTGCAGGTACACCGAGCCCAGACCCACGCCCAGAGAGGCCGCAGCGTAGTTGGCGCGCCCCGTGATCCCGAACCCGCGCCCCCTGAAGTTCCAGCCGTCGCCGCTGGCCTCGTTCCCGTTGCCGTTGCGGTTGGCATAGGTGGGTATTTCGGACCAACGTGACCGCTGGTTTCGGTATCGTGACCGAGGATTTCGGCCCATCGTGACCGACTCCGTTGTCGGTTCATCGTGACCG
>NZ_JAVDWE010000008.1:0-265035 GCF_031457235.1 Hydrogenophaga laconesensis | reverse complement strand
ATGATGTAGGGCACGCCCACCTGACGCGCCAGCAGGATGTGCTCGCGGGTCTGGGGCATCGGGCCGTCAGCGGCCGAGCACACCAGAATGGCGCCATCCATCTGGGCAGCACCGGTGATCATGTTCTTGACGTAGTCGGCGTGGCCGGGGCAGTCCACGTGGGCGTAGTGGCGGTTGGCCGTTTCGTATTCCACGTGCGCGGTGTTGATGGTGATGCCGCGCGCCTTCTCTTCCGGAGCCGCGTCGATCTGGTCGTAGGCCTTGGCCGCGCCGCCGAACTTGGCCGCCAGCACCGTCGTGATCGCCGCCGTCAGCGTCGTCTTGCCATGGTCCACGTGACCAATCGTGCCCACGTTCACGTGCGGCTTGGTCCGCTCAAATTTCTCTTTTGCCATTTTTCAGCTCCAAATCAAAATTGCCGAAACACCAGAACAATTCAGGAATCACTGGTGCCCATGGCGGGAATCGGACCCGCGACCTCTCCCTTACCAAGGGAGTGCTCTACCACTGAGCCACATGGGCCAAGACAGCCGGCAAGCCAGCCACCCCGAAACTCAAAACGCCATCAAAAACAGATCCAGCCGACAATGGGACATGGAGCGGGAGACGGGAATCGAACCCGCGTCATCAGCTTGGAAGGCTGGGGTTCTACCATTGAACTACTCCCGCCAGGACAAACCGGCATCACACGGCCGGCGCCACATGGCGCACTTCCCATTCACTTGTCACATCGATCGCTGGTGGAGGAGGCTGGATTCGAACCAGCGTAGGCGTAAGCCAACAGATTTACAGTCTGCCCCCTTTAGCCACTCGGGCACCCCTCCATAGCGCAGCCGACGATTATGCCACGGATTTGTGGCACTTCGCGATCCGTCTTGCAACGGCTTACCAATTCACCGGTGGCTGCCCCCGTTCGGCCAGCCAGGCGTTGGCCAGGCCAAAGTGCCCGCAACCCATGAAAGGCACGGGTCCACGGCGCGCCGACAGGGGGGAGGGATGGTTGGCGCAAAGCACCAGGTGTCGTCCGGCGTCGATCAGAAACGCTTTTTTCTGGGCATGGGCCCCCCACAGCAGGAAAACCGTGGGCTCGCCCGCCGGGCCGCCGCATTGACGGATCACGGCATCCGTCAGGATTTCCCACCCCCGACCGGCATGGCTGGCGGCCGCACCGTCTTCCACGGTCAGGCTGGTGTTGAGCAGCAGCACGCCCTGCTCCGCCCACCGCACCAGGGAGCCACTCAGCGGAGGCTGTACCCCCAGATCGCGTTGCAACTCCTGAAACATGTTGCGCAGACTCGGCGGGACCTTGACGCCCGGCGCGACCGAAAAGGCCAGTCCTTCCGCCTGCCCCGGGCCATGGTACGGATCCTGCCCCAGGACGACCACACGAACCGCCTCAGGCGAGGTCAGTTCGAGCGCGCGCAGAGGTCGAGATGGATAGACCACCGCGCCGTCGGCCAGTCGCTGCGCCAGAAAGCGTTGCAGGCGCTGACCATCCGCAGAAGCCCAGAACTCACCCACCAAGGAAGCCCACCCGGGCTGGACTGGCCAGTCGGCGGGATTGGCAGAGCCCAGCCGGGCGGGAAGCCCGGTCTCCGCCCAGGCGAAACCGGTTTGCTGCTCCATGTCAGGCAAACAGCTCCGCCAATGCAAGGCCCGGTTCGGGCGCGCGCATGAAGGCTTCACCCACCAGGAAAGCGTGCACGCCCGCCGCACGCATGGTCTGCACGTCGGAACGGCCCAGAATGCCCGATTCGGTGATCAGCAGCCGGTCGGGGGGGACGTCGGACAGCATGCCCAGCGTGGTCTGCAGGGTGACCTCGAAGGTGCGCAGGTTGCGGTTGTTGATACCGACGAGGCGTGTCTTGAGCTTGAGCGCGCGGTCCAGTTCGGCGCGGTCATGGACCTCCACCAGCACCGCCATGTTGAGACCCTGGGCCACGGCTTCGAGCTCGGCCATGCGGGCGTCGTCCAGGCAGGCGGCAATGAGCAGGATGGCGTCGGCGCCCATGGCGCGGGCTTCGTAGACCTGGTATGGGTCCACCATGAAGTCCTTGCGCAGCACCGGCAGGTCACAGCTGGCACGGGCCTGCTTGAGAAAGTCGGGACTGCCCTGGAAAAACTGGCGATCGGTCAGCACCGACAAGCAGGCTGCGCTGATGGACCCGTCGCCCTCGGCGTAGCTTTGCGCGATGTCGGCGGGAATGAAGTCCTGCCGCAGCACGCCCTTGCTCGGGCTCGCCTTCTTCACCTCCGCGATCACGGCCGCCCGACCGGCGGCGATCTTCGTGCGCAATGCGCCCTCGAAGTCACGCGTGAGCACGCGGCTTTCCGCATCGAACCGCACCGCTTCCAACGGCTTCTTGCGCTGCGCCGCAGCAATCTCCTCGTGCTTGACGTCAACGATCTTTTGCAGGATGTCGCTCATGGCGATGCTCTCCGGGTCAGGCCGCGAAGGCCTTGAGTTGTTCGAGCTTGGCCAGCGCAGCGCCGGACGCCAGCGTGCGCCGCGCCAGCGCGATGCCTTCGCCCATCCCGGCCACCACGTTGGCCGCGTACAAGGCCACCCCCGCATTGAGCGACACGATCTCGCTCGCCGCCTTGAAGGCCGGATCGTCGCGGCCTTCGAGGACGCCCATGAGCATCTGGCGCGATGCCTCGGGCGTTTCCACGCGCAGGGCCCGGCTGCTGGCCATGGTCATACCGAAATCTTCGGGATGGATCTCGTACTCGGTGATCTCACCGTTCTTGAGTTCCCCCACCAGCGTGGCGGCACCGAGCGAGACTTCATCCATGCCATCACGCCCATACACCACCACGGCATGCTCCGCGCCCAGGCGCTGAAGCGCGCGCACCTGGATGCCCACCAGGTCGGGATGGAACACGCCCATCAGGATGTTGGGCGAGGACGCGGGGTTGGTCAGCGGCCCCAGGATGTTGAAGATGGTCTTGATGCCGAGTTCTCGCCGCACAGGAGCGACGTTCTTCATGGCCGGGTGGTGGTTGGGAGCGAACATGAAGCCCACGCCCACCTGTTCGATGCAGCGCGCGATGGCCTCGGGTGGCAGGTTGATGTTCACGCCCAGGCTTTCCAGCACATCGGCGCTGCCACTCTTGCTCGAGACGCTGCGCCCACCATGCTTGCTCACGCGCGCACCAGCGGCAGCGGCCACGAACATGGAGCAGGTGGAGATGTTGAAGGTGTGCGAGCCATCACCACCCGTGCCCACGATGTCGACCAGATGCGCCTTGTCGGCGACGTGCACCTTGGTGGAGAACTCGCGCATCACCTGCGCGGCGGCGGTGATCTCGCCGATGGTTTCCTTTTTCACGCGCAGACCGGTGATGAGGGCCGCCATCATGACCGGCGACATCTCGCCGCTCATGATCAGCCGCATGAGATGCAGCATCTCGTCGTGGAAGATTTCGCGGTGCTCGATGGTTCGCTGCAGGGCTTCCTGCGGGGTGATCTTGTGTGCGGTGGTGGGCGACATGGGGTCTCCGGTGTGCATCTCTTATGGGGCGGGATTGTCGGTCATGGCCAGCTTGAGGCCGAAGCCCACGAACAGCAGGCCGGCGGCGCGATCCATCCAGTGCATGGCGCGCTGCACGGCATGCACCCGGCGCGCAGCCCAGGCGGCCAGCCACGCGTAGCCAAAATTGATCGGCAGCGAATTGATGTTGAAGATCAGGCCCAGCCAGAGGAAGGCCAGGGCTTTGTTCGAGGCGTCGGGCGCGATGAACTGCGGCACGAAAGCCAGAAAGAACAGCGCAACCTTGGGATTGAGCACGTTGGTGAGAAACCCCCGGTAGTACACGCGCCACAAGTCGGGCTCGGCCGGCCCCGCGTGAAGGTCCAGCGGCGAGGCCTTCGAGAACAGCAGGCGCACCCCCATCCACAGCAGATAGGCGGCACCGACCCACTTGAGCACCGTGAACGCCATGGCAGAGGTCGCCAGCAGGGCACTCACCCCGATGGCGGCCGCAAACACGTGCACGAAGCAGCCGTTGACGATGCCCAGAGCGGCAACGATGCCTGCGCGAACGCCGCTGCGCAGCGTGTTGGTGACGATGTAGAGCACGTCCGGTCCAGGCGTGAGGTTGAGCAGCCAGCCGGCAGCGATGAACAGAAGCAGTTGTGGCAGGTCAGGCATGGAGGCTCCGGTTCAGTAGACCGCAGTGCCCGCCGCGCGCGTGGCTGGCGTGGCGCCGCCTTGCTCGAAGAAACGCCGCGTGCTGGCGATGGCACGGTCGATGCCCGCAGCATCCACGCCAAGGTGGGTCACGAAGCGCAGGCCGATCAGCCCTGTGGCCAGCACGCCATCGTTCGCCAGGTGGGCGAGCAAGTCCGGACCCCGCCCCTGGGCCACGTCGACGAAGACGATATTGGTCTGCGCCGAGCGCACGGTCAGTCCGTCGATGCCGCCCAGCCCCTGCGCCAGCCGCTGCGCGAGAGCGTGGTCGTCGGCCAGGCGGTTCACATGGTGGTCGAGCGCGTGGTGTGCCGCCGCGGCCAGCAGACCCGACTGGCGAAGGCCGCCGCCGAGCATCTTGCGCCAGCGCAGCGCACGGCGGATCAGGTCTCGCGAACCACACAACGCCGAACCCACCGGAGCGCCCAGGCCTTTGCTGAAGCAGACCGAGACGCTGTCGAAACGGTCCACGATACCTCGCACCGCCACATAGGGATCGCCACCGGCGGCCACGGCGGCGTTGAACACGCGCGCACCGTCGAGGTGCACCGCGAGGCCGTGCTCGCGCGCCAGCGCCGTGGCGTGGTCCAGGTAGTCGGCGGGCATCGGGTAGCCGTTCCAGGTGTTTTCCAGGCACAGCAGGCGTGTGCGTGCAAAGTGCGGATCGTCGGGTTTGATCGCGGCGGCGATGTCGGCCAGGGACATCTGCCCGCTGGCGCTCTGAGCCAACGGCTGCGGCTGGATACTGCCCAGCACCGCCGCACCGCCGCCCTCGTACCGGTACGTGTGGGCGTTCTGGCCCACGAGGTATTCATCCCCTCGTTCGCAGTGAGACAACATGGCGCACAGGTTGCTCTGCGTGCCACTGGGCATGAACAGCGCCGCTTCCTTGCCCGTGATGGCGGCCACACGTTCCTGCAGCGCCTGGACGGACGGATCGTCGCCGAACACATCATCGCCCAGGGGCGCTGCCATCATGGCCTCGCGCATCGCCGGGGTGGGCTGCGTGACGGTGTCGCTGCGCAAGTCGACGGTGTTCATGCCTGCTCCAGGAAGTTCTTCAGCATCGCATGGCCGTGTTCGGTGAGGATGCTCTCCGGGTGGAACTGCACACCCTGGATGGCCAGCGTCCTGTGCTTCACACCCATGATCTCGCCATCGGGCGTCCAGGCCGTGACCTCCAGGCAATCCGGGCAGCTCGCGCGCTCGATGGCGAGCGAGTGGTAGCGATTCACGGTGAACTGCTCCGGCAGGTCGGCAAACACGCCGGCGCGCGTGGTGGTGATGACACTGGTTTTGCCGTGCATCAGCTCCTGCGCCCGCACGATGGTGCCGCCGAATGCCGCGCCGATGCTCTGGTGCCCGAGGCACACACCGAGAATCGGCAGCTTGCCCGCGAAGTGCTGGATCGCCGCGACCGAGATGCCCGCCTCGGCCGGCGAGCACGGGCCCGGCGAGATCACGAGCCGGTCGATTTTTCCAGCGGCCAGGCGCTGGTCGAGCTCGTCGACGCTGATCTCATCGTTCCGCACCACCGTCACCTCGGCACCGAGTTCACCGAGGTACTGCACGATGTTGAAGGTGAACGAATCGTAGTTGTCCACCATCAGGACTTGAAGTGCCTTGCTCATTCCAGTCCCTCCTCGACCAGCTCCGCCGCGCGCAGCAGCGCCCTCGCCTTGTGTTCGGTTTCCCTCCACTCCATCTCGGGCACCGAGTCGGCCACCACGCCTGCAGCGGCCTGGACGTAGAGCGTCTGGTCCTTGATGATGCCGGTGCGGATGGCGATCGCCACGTCCATGTCGCCGGCGTAGCTCAGGTAGCCGCAGGCACCACCGTAGATGCCGCGTTTGGTCGGCTCCAGCTGGTCGATCAGCTCCATGGCATGCACCTTGGGCGCGCCCGTGAGCGTGCCGGCCGGGAAGGTCGCCCGCAACACATCCATGCTGCCCACCGGCTGCCCGTCGGGGCCGTCCACCAGGATGCCCTCGACGTTGCTCACGATGTGCATCACGTGGCTGTAGCGCTCCACCGCGAAAGCCTCGGTCACCTTCACGGAGCCGGTCTTCGCGATGCGGCCGATGTCGTTGCGCGCGAGATCGATCAGCATGACGTGCTCGGCGCGCTCCTTGGGGTCGTTCACCAGCTCGAGCTCTGTCGCCTTGTCCTGCTCGGGCGTGGCGCCTCGCGGGCGCGTGCCGGCGAGCGGGCGGATGGTGATTTTCTGACCTTCGGGCGTGTGCTCCTGCCTCACCAGAATTTCGGGCGAGGCACCCACCACATGGAAGTCCCCGAAGTGGTAGTAGTACATGTAGGGCGAGGGATTCAGGGAACGCAGTGCACGGTACAGGCTCAGCGGCGACTCGGTGTAGCGCTTCTTGATGCGCTGGCCCACCTGCACCTGCATGAAATCACCGGCGGCGATCAGCTCCTTGGCGCGCTCGACCGCCGCCAGGTAGTCGGCCTTGGCGAAATCGCGCTCGGCCGGGTAACTCTGGCTGGGCTTGACCTGCGGCGCGCTCACCGAATACTTCAAGGCCTCGCGCAATTCGCGCAGGCGCTTCTTGGCGCTGGCGTACGCTTCGGGCTGGGCGGGGTCGGCATAGACGATCAGGTACAGCTTGCCCGAGAGGTTGTCGATGACCGCCAGTTCCTCGCATTGGAGCAGCAGGATATCGGGGCAACCCAGCGTGTCTGGCGGGCAGCTGTGCTCCAGCTTTTTCTCGATGTGGCGAACGGCGTCGTAACCGAAGTAACCGGCCAGGCCACCGCAGAAGCGGGGCAGTCCGGGCCGCAGTGCCACCTTGAACCGCTTCTGGTAAGCCGCAATGAAATCCAGTGGATTGCCCTGTGCGGTCTCCACCACCGCGCCATCGCGCACCACCTCGGTCTTCGCCTCGGCACCGAAACCGGTGGCGCGCAAGAAGGTGCGCGCGGGCAGGCCGATGAAGCTGTAGCGCCCGAAGCGCTCGCCGCCCACCACCGATTCGAGCAGGAAGCTGTTCTTGCCATCACCTCGCCCGTGGGCCAGCTTGAGATAGAGCGACAGCGGCGTTTCGAGGTCTGCAAAGGCCTCGGCCATCAGCGGGATGCGGTTGTAGCCCTGTTGGGCCAGGCTCTTGAATTCGAGTTCCGTGATCATGTTCGTTCTTTCCATCGGCCTCGCCCGGTGTCATCGACGCTGTGGGCGGGGCGGGGGTCCAGGCCTCCGGCGTTGAAAGTGCCGGGTTCGAGGGTGGGGTGACAGTGGCGGCGGAACGCGCGCGGACTGTGCAAACCCCGGGGGGAAGGTGCACGTTTACGCTGGCTTGCGCCAGGGCCAGGCTCCCCGGCCATTGCGGCTCGGCAGACCACCTGAAAAGGATGTGCGTGGGTTGAACATGGAAGGCGCAGTGTAACAAAGCCCCATGACCGTGTCCCACGTCACGGCCACCCCTCCGGGCTCTACTGCCAAACCCTGATGTGTTGAGGCATGCTTGAAAGCACAATGCCGGCGAAACGAACGGCTGTTCGTTTTTTTACGCCCCCCGACTGCCGAACCGGATGCCGCCCATGAAAACGCCGTTGCTGCCCGCCATCACACTCTCCATCGCCCTGCTGGCCACCGGCACGGCGCAGGCCGCCACCGTCGACCTGGCGGGTGTGAAGCTCGAAGACCGCGCCACCGTGGCCGGCAGCCCGCTGGTGCTCAACGGCGCGGGCATCCGCTACAAGGCGGTCTTCAAGGTCTATGCCGCCGGCCTGTACCTCGGCGAGAAGGCCGACACCCCCGAAGCCGTGCTGGCCACGAAGGGCGCCAAGCGCATCAGCATCACGATGTTGCGTGACATCGACTCGGCCGAACTGGGCAAGCTGTTCTCGCGTGGTATGGAAGACAACATGGACCGCAGCGCCTTCTCCAGGCTCATTCCCGGTGTGCTGCGCATGAGCCAGGTGTTCAGCGACCACAAGAAGCTTCAGGCGGGCGACAACTTTCTGGTGGACTGGGTGCCTGGCACCGGCACGGTGCTCACCATCAAGGGCAAGGTCGAGGGCGAACCCTTCAAGGAGCCCGAATTCTTCGATGCCCTCGTCCGCATCTGGCTGGGGCCGAAACCAGCCGACAGCCTGCTCAAGGACGCGCTGCTCGGCAAGTCGAAGCCGTAGCCCGGCCCTTCACGCGAGTTCCGCCAGCGAACCGATCAGGCGGTCATGCGGTGCCTGCGCGATCGGGTCGCCGTGGTTGTAGCCGTACGTCACCAGCACCACCGGGCAACCGGCCGCGCGCGCGGCCATGCCATCGTTCTGCGAATCGCCCACCATCAGCGTCCGCGCGGGCAAGGTGCCCAGCGCCTCACAGGTCTTGAGCAGCGGCAGCGGGTCGGGCTTGGTGCGTTCGAAGCTGTCCCCTCCGAACACGTGCGTGAAGAAGCCCGCGAGCCCCTTGGCCTGCAGCAAGGTGCGTGCGAAGTCCCGGGGTTTGTTGGTCAGGCAGGCCAGGGTCAGTCCACGGGCGCGCAGCGCCGTGAGGCCTTCGATCACGCCGGGGTACACCTCGCTGTGCTGGCCGTTGAACGTGAGGTAGTGCGACTGGTAACGCTCCCACGCTTCGGGCTGCACGCGCTCCGCCGCCTGCACGTCCAGCCCGCCATGCAGCAAGGCCGAGCGGATCAGGTGCGCCGAGCCCTTGCCGATCATGTGCTCGATGTCGGCACGGGCGACGGCCGGGCGGCCCAGGTCTTTCAGCGTGGCATTCAGCGCGGCGTCGAAATCGCCCAGCGTATCGACCATCGTGCCATCCAGGTCGACGATGGCGGCGTGCAGGTCGCCCATCATTGGAGGGCCGTCCGCATCTGGTCGATCACGGCCTTGTAGTCGGGTTTGCCGAAGATCGCGCTGCCCGCCACGAAGGTGTCGGCGCCGGCGTCGGCCACGCGGCGGATGTTGTCGGTCTTGATGCCGCCGTCCACTTCCAGGCGGATGTCCTTGCCACAGGCCTCGATGCGTTTGCGCGCATCCTCGATCTTGCGCAGTGCGGAGTCGATGAAGCTCTGGCCACCGAAGCCGGGGTTCACGCTCATGATCAGGATCAGGTCGATATCGTCGATCAGCCAGTCCAGCACGTCCAGCGGTGCGCCGGGGTTGAAAGTCAGGCCGGCCTTGGCGCCCTTGGCCTTGATGGCCTGCACGCTGCGGTGCACGTGGGCGCTCGCATCGGGGTGGAAGCTCACCAGATCGGCACCAGCGTCCACGAAGGCGCCGGCCAGCGCGTCCACCGGCTGGATCATCAGGTGCACGTCGATGGGCACCGGCGTGCCGTCGGGCTTCTTCGCGTGCGGCTTGAGGGCCTGGCAGATCATCGGGCCGAAGGTCAGGTTCGGCACATAGTGGTTGTCCATCACGTCGAAGTGGATCCAGTCGGCGCCCGCGGCGATGACGTTTTTCACCTCATCGCCCAGGCGGGCAAAGTCGGCGGACAGGATGGATGGGGCGATGCGGTACTGGGCTTGGGACATGAAGCGGCCTGTGTGGGAAGCGTGGGGGAGCGAAGACCCGCATTCTCGCAGGGCCGTGGTGGAGATGCGGGGGCACGGTAACATGCCGTCCATGCCGAAATACCTGTTCACCTGTGAGGTCGAGCCTCAGTACCTGAGCGAACAGTCCTCGCCCGAGGAGGATCTGCACGCGTTCGCGTACACGATCACCATCACCAACGCGGGCGAGGTGACGGCACAGCTGATTTCACGCCACTGGATCATCGACGACGCGAACGGCCACACCGAACAGGTCAAGGGCCTGGGCGTCGTCGGGCACCAGCCCCTGTTGCGGCCCGGAGAATCCTTCCAGTACACCAGCGGCACGCGCCTGGCAACGCCCACGGGCACCATGCGCGGCAGCTTCTTCTGCGTGGCGGAAGACGGCGAGCGCTTCGAAGCCGAAGTGGCCGAATTCGCGCTGCACGCCCCGGGATCGGGCGACACGCCGGCCCGGGTGCTGCACTGACACCCGCCGCCCCCGACACGCGGCCCCACACCCACGACCGCATGCGCACCTCCACCCCGCTCGACACCCTCGACCCGGATGCCCCGCTGGCATTGCGCCACCTCTGGCTGATCGACGCCCTGCGCTGGGTGCGCGGCGACGAGAGCGACGTGCAGGCCAGCGTGGGCCGCGTGCGCGCCTTCATCGACGCAGCCGAGGCCGACCCCGCCGCCATGACGCGCTGGCGCCGCTGGTGGGGCCGCTTCATCCGCACGGTGGACCTCACGCCCCTGCTGGCCGACCACGGCTTCGCGCCACGCACCGCCTTCCTCAGCGAGTTCGGCAACCGGATGCGCAAGAAGATCCTGCCCGGCACACCCGAGACCGGCGACATGGCCGAGTTGTTCGACCTCCTGCTCTCATCGCGCTTCGACGTGCGCTGGCTCAAGGCGATCGACAGCGACACCTTGCGGCGCCTGCGCGGCATGCTGGCCGATGTCCCCGGCGCCACAGCCACCAGCTTCTGGCAGATCGAGCTGATGGACGCGCTGATCTTCTGCGTCAGCCAGATCAGCGCCACCGGCTTCGCTTCCGAGATCCGCATCCGCATGTCGGCCGAGGCGCAGGCACAGCGGCCCTTCCACCAGCTGCCAGCCGATTTCGAGCGGCTGCGGCAGGCCGTGGAAGCCCACGGTGCCCGCAGCCCCCAGGCGCTGGCGTCGGCCGAAGGCCTGCGCCAGCGCCTGGACGCCTGCCGCCACGCCGCCTACACGGTCTACTCGCACCTGGAGGAACACGGTGTGTCGGTCGGCATCGTGTTCCGGCTCCGGCAACTGCGCGAGCGCATCGTGCGCGTGAAAGAACTGCTGGACTGCCTGCAGTCCGAGCAGCCCGAACGCGCCACCGCCGCGCTGATGGCCGATCTCGCGCAGGTGGGTCTGGAACACCGCAGCGTGCGCTCGCTCATCGCCGCCAGCTCGCACCTCACCGCCGCCAAGGTGGCCGAGCGCAACGCCGAAAGCGGCGAGCACTACATCACCCGCAATGCGGCCGAGTACCGTGAGATGCTGCGCAAGGCCGCCGGTGGCGGCGCCATCGTCGGTCTGACCACCTGGGTCAAGTACCTGCTGCTCAGCCTGGGCCTCACGGCCTTCTGGGGCGGATTCGCCGCGGGCGTGAACTACGCGACGTCTTTCGTCGTGATCATGCTGCTGCACCTCACGCTGGCCACCAAGCAACCCGCCGTCACGGCACCGGCCATGGTGGCCAAGCTGCGCGACATCAAGCAACCGGGCTCGGTGCGGCGCTTCGTCGACGAGGTGGCCAACCTCTTTCGCTCACAGATCGCGGCGATCGTGGGCAACGTCGGCATGGTCATTCCGGTGGTGGTCCTCATCAGCCTGGGCCTGCAATTGCTGACCGGCAACGCGATGACGGATGTGAGCAAGGCCCACAAAGTGCTGCAGGACATCCACCTGATCGGCCCCACGCTGTACTTCGCGGCCTTCACCGGCGTGCTGCTGTTCGCCTCCAGCATCATCGCGGGCTGGGTGGAGAACTGGTACGTGTTCCACAACCTGGACTCGGCCATGAAGCACAACCCCCGCTTCACCGCGGTGCTCGGTCGCGAGCGCGCCGCGCGCTGGGCGGACTTCATGCGCCGCAACATCTCAGGGCTCGCGGCCAACATCTCCCTGGGCTTCATGCTCGGCCTCGTGCCCGCCTTCGCCGCCTTCTTCAGCCTGCCCCTGGACGTTCGCCACGTCACCCTGTCGGCCGGGCAAGTGACCGCTGCGGCCATGGCCATCGGCTGGGATGTGTTCACCGAATCCGACTTCTGGTGGGCCATGGTGGGTGTGCTGCTCATCGGCCCACTCAACCTGGGCGTGAGCTTCTACCTCGCGTTTCGGCTCGCGCTGCAGGCGCAGAACATCAGCGAGGTCAATCGGCAGCTTATCCGCGCCGCGATCAAGCGCCGCATCCGCGCCGCGCCCATGAGCTTCCTGGTCCCTCCCCGCAACGCGCGGGGCGAGCAGGACGACGAGCCGCCCACGCCCGCCCCCGAAGCGCCTCCCGCCAATGGGTGAGTTCGAACTGATCCGTCGCCATTTCCAGCACGCGACGGACCCGGGCAATGCGGTGGTGCTGGGCATCGGCGACGACTGCGCGCTGCTGCAGCCCAGCCCGGGTCACCAGCTCGCCGTCTCCAGCGACATGCTGGTCGAGGGCCGTCACTTCTTCCCCGACGTCGACCCCGAAGCGCTGGGCCACAAGGCCCTGGCGGTGAACCTGAGCGACCTCGCCGCCATGGGCGCACGGCCGCTCGGCTTCACGCTGGCGCTGGCCTTGCCACGCGCGGACATCGACTGGCTCGCCGCGTTCGCGCGCGGCCTGTTCGGGCTGGCCGATGCACATGCCTGTCCCCTCGTGGGCGGCGACACCACGCGAGGCCCGCTCAACCTTTGCATCACGGTCTTCGGTGAGGTGAAACCGGGCCAAGCCTTGCGCCGCGATGCCGCGCGTGCAGGCGACGACCTCTACATCAGTGGCCGCACCGGCGAAGCCCGGCTCACGCTCGAACATCTGCGCGGCACCGACTGGGCCATGGCCCCACTGAGCGACGAAACGCGCGCCAGGCTCGAACGCCCCACGCCGCGCAACGCACTGGGCATTTTGCTGGCCAGCGCAGGCGCACACGCCGCCATCGACCTCAGCGATGGCCTGGCCGGCGACCTCGGCCACATTCTCTCCGCCAGTGGCGTCGGTGCCGAAATCGACCTGTTCGCGCTGCCCGTGGCGCCTGCGCTGCAAGCCCTGCCCGTCGCCCAGCGGTGGGAATGCCTGCTGGCCGGTGGCGACGACTACGAGCTGCTGTTCACCGCGCCACCCGCCGCGCGCGAAGCGATCGCCACCGCGGCCACGTCGAGCCGCACACCGGTCACTCGCATCGGCCGCATCACGGCCGAGCCCGGCCGGCTGCGCCTGCTCGACGCGAACGGCTTGCCCCTGGCGCTGAGCCTGCGCAGTTTCGACCACTTCGCAACATGAGCGCCTTCTCGCCCCTCGTGCGCTACTTCGAGGAGGTGGCCGAGCAGAAATCGATCCGCCGTGCGGCCGAGCGGCTGCACATCGCGCCCAGCGCCGTCACGCGCCAGATCGCCAAGTTCGAGGACATGCTGGGCATGCCGCTGTTCGAGCGCCTGCCGCGCGGCGTGCGGCTCACCTCGGCGGGCGAGATCATGCTGGCCAACGTGCGGCGAATGCGCCGTGATTTCGGCGGCGCGCTCGCGCAAGTCGACGCACTCAAAGGCATGCGGCGCGGCAAGGTGCAGGTGGGCATCCTGCAATACATGGGCGCGCAGCTCATTCCGGACCTCATCGCCGACGTGAACCGCGACTACCCCGGTGTGTTCTTCTCCGTCATCTCGGCCAACACGCCCGAGATCGTGGACAAGGTCGCCACCGGCGAACTCGACATCGGCATGTGCTGGGCCGCGCCCACGGCAGCGCCGGTGCGCCGCGTGCAGTCGTTCCCGGTGTCACTCGGGCTGGTGGTGCCCACCCGCCACGAGTGGGCGCGGCGCAAGAGCATTCCCCTGTCGGAATGCCTGGACCAGCCGCTGATCCTGCCCACGCCCGACACCGAGCCGCGCCGCATGGTCAACCGCATGCTGCGCGGCAACCCCGAGTCGTTGCACCTGCTGGCCGAGACCAATTCCATGGCCACGATGACGCGCCTCGTGCTGTCCGGCGCTGGTGTGGCGGTGATGACGCGCGTGACCGTGGCCGACGAGATCCGCGCCGGCACGCTGGCGCACATCCCTCTGTCGGACCGTGGCGCACAGGGCCTGAAGCTCGAGCTGCTGGTGCACGCCGACCGCACGCTGCAGGCCATGCCCGCGCTGGTGCTGGACCTGCTGGAACTCCGCTTCAACAGCTACGCCGGCCAGTTCTGAGCAGACCTCTTCGTTGCCAAATAAGCAACACAGGCCTCGAAAATCGGTTCTTGTGGCTCAACGAAAGACGGCCTAGATTTGCCCCCAGTGCAGGTGCTTTCCTGCGGCAAACAATGGACCACGACATGGGCACTTCCTCTCACTTTTCCTTGCGCCGCCGCACGATGGCGCTGGGCGGCCTGGCCGCCGTCATCGGCGCCCCTATCTGGGCACAGACCAGGGCACCGGTCAAGGTCCGCTTCCAGTGCGATTGGCGTTTCGAGGCCGGCACCACGCCGTATGTGGTGGCCTTGAAAAAAGGCTACTTCGCCGAAGAGGGTCTGGACGTCACGCTCAACGTGGGCGCGGGCGCCTCGGCCACGGTGACACGCATGGCCTCGGGCAACTTCGACATGGGCACCGGCGACCTGAACTCGCTCGCCGAGTTCGCGGGCAACAATGGCGTGGTACCGGCCAAGGCGGTGATGCTGATGTACCAGAACACGCCCGCGGCCGTGTTCTCGCTCAAGAAAACCGGCATCGCCAAGCCCGCCGATCTGCGCGGCCGCACGCTGGCCGCGCCCGCTGGCGACGGTGCGCGCCGCATATTCCCGCTCTTCGCGGCCGCCAACGGCCTGAACCCGGTGACCGACGTCAACTGGACCGCCGTGGACCCAGCAATGCGCGAAACCATCCTGTCGCGCGGTCAGGTCGAGGTGATCACCGGCTACCTCGCATCGGGCATGTTGTCGCTGCAGCGTCTGGGCGTGGCGGCATCGGACGTCCACGTGATGAAGTACGCCGAGTACGGCGTGGCGCTGCCCGGCAACGCCGTCATCGCCTCCCAGAACTTCCTGAACGAGAACCCGCAAGCAGTGGCCGGCTTTCTGCGCGCCCTCACCCGGGCGCTCAAGGAATCGGTGGCCGATCGCGCCGCGGCGGTGGCCGTGCTCAAGAGCCACGAGCCCCTGATCGACACGCGCATCGAGGCCCTGCGGCTGGACCTGATCCTGGACCAGGAGATCGGCACGCCCGCGGTGCGCCGCGACGGCGTGGGCGACATCGACATCCCGCAGTTCCAGAAGGGCATCGACTCGCTCGCGAAGTTTCTGGCCTTCAAGTCCACGCCCGACGCGAAGAGCCTGGTCGACACCCGGTTCCTGCCACCCCAGGCGCAACGCATGGTGTTCCCGGCATGAACACCGCCTCCACCACGACCGAGACGCATCCCGCGTCCATTCCCATGTCCTCGGGCCGCCTGCCCGAGGTGGACCTGCACCCCTTCCTGTTCGGTGACGCCGCCGCCCGGCAGCGCGTGGCCCGCGCCATGGCTGAAGCCTGCGAGACCTATGGCTTCTTCTATCTGGTCCACCACGGCATGGCTTCCGAAGTGATCGCGGCGGGCTTCGACGCCGCGCAGCGCTTCTTCGACCTGCCGCTGGAACAGCGTCTGGCCTGCCGCTCCACGCAACCGCGCCAGAACCGCGGCTACCAGCCGATGTTCGACACCGCGCTGGCCGGTGGCAAGGCCGATGTGAAGGAGTCGTTCGACATGGGCTACCCGCTGCAGCCAGATGACGCGGACCTGCTGGCCGGCATGCCTTTCCACTCGCTCAACACCTGGCCCGACGCCGGCATGATCGGCTTCCGTCCCCAGGTGGAAGCGCTGTATTTCGCGATGCTGGCCTGCGGGCACCAAGTGCTGCGCGCCATGGCGCTGGCGCTCGGCGCCGACCCGAACTTCTTCGTGGGCCATTGTGTGAAGCCCACCACCAACATGCGCCTGGTGCACTACCCGCCGCAGTGCATCAGCCCCGAAGAAGGCATCGGCGCGCGGCCGCACACCGACAAGGGCCTGATCACCCTGCTGCTGAACGACGACAACGGTGGCTTGCAGGTGATGGCCGATGAGGAGCGCTGGATCGACGCGCCCCCGCGCGCCGACGCCATCATCGTCAACGTTGGTGACCTGATGACGCGCTGGACCAACGGCCGCTTCCGCTCGGCACTGCACCGCGTCATCAACACCACGGGCCGGCAGCGCTTCTCGATCCCGCAGTTCCACCACCCGAATTTCCACGCGGTGGTCGACCCCGCCCACCTGGCCCACGACGGCGCCGTGAACTTCGAACCCGTCGTGGCGGGCGAGTTCGTGGCCAGCGGCTTTCGCCGCGACCGCAAGTCGTGGGCGGCAACGGCGCCGGCTTGAGCCAAGCCTGGCTCAACCGCCCTGACCCAGCAGCACCAGGTCAGCCTGCGCAGCCAGGGCGGCCTGCCATGTGCTGTCGAAGCAATAGCACTCGTTACGCAGTAGCGACCATCGGGGTCGAGCTCCAGATCGAAATCGGGCGACGGCGCAGTATCGCGCCGCGCGCACCGGCCCGCAAGCGCGGCCCGCCCGATAATCCGCGCATGCCCGACACCGCCAACGACGCGCCCCTGCTCCGCCCAACCTGGCGCTTCCTGTTTTCGCACCCGGCCCACTTCCTCGCCCTCGGCGCCGGGACGGGCCTCAGCCGCCTCGCGCCGGGCACCGCGGGCACACTGTGGGCCTGGGTCGCCTTCCTGCTGCTGGACCGTGTGCTGTCGCCCCTCACCTGGGGCGTGGTGATTCTGGCCGCCACGCTGGCGGGCTGGTGGGCCTGTACCGTCACCGCACGGCACATGCGCATCGCCGATTCGGGCCACATCGTGTGGGACGAGGTGGTCGCGTTCTGGCTGGTGCTGTGGCTGATCTCGCCCTCGGGCTTCTGGGGTCAGCTGGTCGCGTTCCTGATCTTTCGCCTGTTCGACATGGTCAAGATCGGCCCCATGGCCTGGGCCGACAAGACCTTCAAGGGCTTCGGCCCCCGCGGCGGCTTCGGCATCCTGCTGGACGATTTCGCGGCCGCGTTCTGCACCCTGATCGTCATCGCGCTCTGGAGAGCCTCTTGAACCCCATGCCCCACAACGACATCGCCCATCTGGTGGAGCAGCTGGCCAGCGAACTGCGGGCGCGCGGCCTGATGCTGGCCACGGCCGAGAGCTGCACCGGCGGCCTGATCGCGGGCGCCTGCACCGAACTCCCGGGCTCCAGCGACTGGTTCGAGCGCGGCTTCGTCACCTACTCCAACGCGGCCAAGCACGCGCAGCTGGGCGTGCCGGCGCTGCTGATCGAACAGCACGGTGCCGTGAGCGAGCCTGTGGCGCGCGCCATGGCCGCTGGCGCGCTCGCGCATTCGCCCGCGCAGCTCGCCGTGGCCGTCACCGGCGTGGCCGGCCCCACGGGCGGCAGCCCCGAGAAGCCCGTGGGCACGGTCTGGTTCGGCTGGGCCACCCCCGAGGGCGTGTCTACCGAGCGCCAGCGCTTCGACGGCGACCGTGCCGCGGTCCGCCAAGCCACCGTGCGGCATGCGCTGGCCGGCCTTCTTCAACGCATGCCCCGCGCCTGACGCCATGGAACCGTTCAAGAACCTCATCAACCCGACCACCGTGGCCAACACGGGCCTTCACCTGCGCAAGGCCTGGCCGCGCTTCGACCGGGCCCGCTTCGAGACGCAGGCCGCCACCGGCCTGGACCGGCTCGAGTTCAAGGCACGCGCCATGCAGCTGGCCGATGCACTGGAGGCCACACTGCCCGACGATTTCGCGAGCGCCTGCGATGTGCTGGAGGCGAGCCTGGCCCCGCCCGTGGCGATGGACGCACAGGGCGAGCCGCTCAAGCTCGGCGAGGCGCGCGACGCGCACGGCATCGGTGGCTGGGCCCTGTGGGCGGTGGGCGAGTTCGTGGCGCGCCGGGGCGTGGCGAGCGAAGCGGCCGCGCAACGAGGCCTGGCCTGCCTGCACGCGGTCACGCAACGTTTCACGGCCGAATTCGCCATCCGCCCTCTCATCCAGCGCCACCCCGCGCTCGCGTTCGACACCCTGGGCCATTGGGTGAACGACCCGAGCGCGCACGTGCGGCGCCTGGTGAGCGAGGGCAGCCGTCCGCGCCTGCCCTGGGGCCTGCGCCTGCAGTCGCTGGTGGCCGATCCCGCGCCCACGCTGCCGCTGCTGCTTGCACTGCAGGACGACCCCAGCAGCTACGTGCGCCGCAGCGTGGCCAACCACCTGAACGACATCGCCAAGGACCACCCCGACCTGGTGGCCGGCTGGGTGCGCGATCACCTCATCGACGCGCCCGACGAGCGCAGCGCACTGCTGCGCCACGCCAGCCGCAGCCTCATCAAGGCCGGCCACGCACCCACGCTCGCGGCCTGGGGCCTGGCCAGCGGCCTGAAGGGCGATGCCACGCTGGCGCTCTCGGCGAAGCGCGCCAGCGTGGGCGGCGAGGTCGGTTTGCAGGCCGTGCTGCGCTCACGCTCGCGTGTGCCGCAATTGCTGGTGGTGGACTACGCGGTCCACCATGTGCGCGCCAACGGCAGCACCTCACCCAAGGTGTTCAAAGGCTGGAAACTCACACTGGCGCCCGGCGAGGCCCGCACGCTGGACAAGCGCCACAGCCTCAAGCCTGTGACCACACGCACGCTCTATCCCGGCACGCACCTCATCGACCTGCGCGTCAATGGTGTGGTGGTGGCCGAGGCCGCCTTCGATCTGAAAGCCTGACCCTGTTCACGAAAGGAACGCGCCGATGCTGACCGTGCACCACCTCAACAACTCGCGCTCACAGCGCGTGCTCTGGCTGCTCGAAGAGATCGGCGTGCCGTATCAGATCGAACGCTACGAACGCAACCCCGAGACCATGCTGGCCCCGGCGTCCTTGATCAAGGTGCACCCGCTGGGCAAGTCGCCGGTGGTCACGGACGGCAAGGCCACGCTGGCCGAGTCGGGCGCGATCCTTGAGTACCTGGTGGAAACCTACGGCGAAGGCAAGTTCGCGCCCGAGCACGGTACGCCCTCCTTCCTGCGCTACCGCTACTGGATGCACTACGCAGAAGGCTCGCTGGCCACGCCGCTCCTGCTGCAACTGGTGTTCGACCAGATCGAGCGCAAGAGCCCGCTGATCGTGCGTCCTGTGGCCAAGGGCATCTCGGCCAAGATCAAGAGCCTGCTCGTCACGCCCAACCTGAAGCGCCACTTCGACTACCTCGAAGCGGAGTTGACGGAACACGGCCCCTGGTTTGCGGGCCGCTCCTTCAGCGCGGCGGACGTGCAGATGAGCTTCGGCATCGAAGCCGCCGATGCGCGCGGCCTGCTCAAGAACCGGCCCAAGCTGGCCGACTGGCTTCGCCGCATCCACGAACGGCCCGCCTACCAGCGTGCGCTGGCGCAGGGCGGACCGTTCGATCTGTCAACGTTCTAGCCTCATACGGCGTTCAAGTCGCCGAAGCACAGCGCGCAACGAGAGAGGCAACGCCAGCCAGAGGCACCAAGGGTCCGGCTCCGCCGGCCCCAGGTGCCGTCCCCCCTCGAAGCGCCGGAGGCGCGCCACAGAGGGGGGAAGCCGCACAGCGGCGCAGGGGGGGCGCCTCCCTCACCCCAGCTTGAACGGCAGCTCGCGCAGCGGCTTGCCGGTCAGACGGGCGATGGCGTTCGCGAATGCGGGCGCCAGCGGCGGAAGACCGGGCTCGCCCACACCCGTGGGGGCGTCGGCGCTGGGCACGATGTGCACCGCGATCTCAGGCATGTCGGTGATGCGCGGCACGGCGAAGTCGCCGAAGTTGCTCTGCTCGACCACGCCATCCTTGAGCGTGATCGCTGCACCGGGCACGCACATCGACAGACCCATCAGCGCACCGCCCTGGATCTGCGCTTCGACGCTCTTCGGGTTCACCGCCAGGTTGCAGTGCACGCCGGCCGTGACCTGGTGCAGCTTGGGCGAACCGTCCACCACTGAGGCCTCGACGACGTAGGCCACCACCGAGTCGAACGACTCGTGCACGGCCACGCCCCAGGCACGACCGGCCGGCAGCGTCTTCTTGCCATAGCCGCTCTTGTCCACGGCGAGCTGCAGCGCGGCGCGGTGCCGCGTGGCCTTGGCGTCCATCAGCTTCATGCGGTAGGCCACCGGGTCCTGGTTGGTGGCGCGTGCGATCTCGTCGATCAGCGTTTCCATCACGTAACCGGTGTGGGTGGAGCCGACGCTGCGCCACCACAACACTGGCACATTGAGCTTCGGGTGATGCGCCGAGAGCCGCATCGGCACGTCGTAAGGCTTGCCCATGCCTTCGACCATGGTCTCGTCCACGCCGTTCTTCAACATCATCGGCTCGAAGAAGGTGCCGGCCATGATGGACTGGCCCACGATGACGTGGTCCCACGCGAGCACCTTGCCCTGCGCGTCGAAGCCGATCTCGGCGCGGTGCACGTGCATCGGGCGGTAGTAGCCGCCGCGCACGTCGTCCTCACGGCTCCACAGCGTGCGCACCGGCGCGCTGATGCCCGCCGCCTGCGCGATCTTCGCCACGGTGCAGGCCTCGACCACGAAGTCGCTGGTGAGCAGACCCCGGCGCCCGAAGCCGCCACCGGCCATCTGCACGTGCATGGCCACCTGCTCGGGCTTGATGCCCAGCGTGCGCGCGGCAGCGGCGGTGTCCAGCCCCGGCATCTGGGTGCCCGTCCAGACACTTGCCTTCGCGTTCGCACCCGTGCCCTCGATCTGCACCGTGCAGTTCAGCGGCTCCATGGGCGCGTGCGCGAGGTACGGAAACACGAACTCGGCGCTGATCCTCTGCGGCGCGCCCGCCAGGGGTGCCATGTCGGCGTCGTGCTTGATGCGACCCGGTTTCGCGGCCAGCTCGCGGTAACTCGCGAGCTGTTTCGCACTGTCCACCTTCTCGCGGCCGGCGTCGTTCCATTCCACCTTGAGGGCTTCGCGGCCCTGCTTCACGGCCCAGTAGCCCTCGCCGATCACGGCCACGCCCTCGCCCCCATCGTGCAGCGGCATGCGCAGCACCGCCTTCACGCCTTTCACGGCGCGCGCGGCGGCATCGTCCAGCGATGCCACCTTGCTGCCGAACACCGGCGGATGCACCACCACGGCGGTGAGCATGCCCGGCAGGCGCACGTCGATGCCGAAGGTCTGCTTGCCGCTGGATTTCAGTTTCGCGTCCAGCCGTGTGGTGGGCTGGCCGATCAGCTTGAAGCGCGACGGGTCCTTCAGCGTGACGGCGGTCGGCACGGGCTGCAGCATGGCGGCGTCGGCCAGCGCGCCGTAGGTCAGCTTCTTTCCGCCGGGGCCGATCACCACGCCGCGTTCGGTGGCGAGCGAGGCCACCGGTACGTTCCACTGCTTCGCCGCTGCGGCCAGCAGCATGGCACGGGTGCGCGCGCCCAGTTCGCGGTATTGCGTGTACGAGTGTTTCACGGCGGTGGACCCGCCGGTGATCTGCATGCCGAAGGCCGGGTCGTTGTAGGCGGGGTCGGCGTTGCCGTGCACGGCCTTCACCTTGCTCCAGTCGGCGTCGAGCTCTTCGGCGAGCACCATGGCCAGGCCCGTGTGCGTGCCCTGCCCGAATTCAAGGCGGTTGACGGTGACGGTGACGGTGTCATCGCGCGCGATCTTCACGAACGCTGCAGGCTGCTGGTCGGGCTTGAGGCCGGCGGCGGCGGGTGCCGCGCCTTGCTGCGCACCGGCCACGAGTGGGTACGCGCCGAGCGCGAAGCCCGACACGGCGGCCATCTTCATGAAGCTTCGGCGCGCGATGCCTTCGGCGGGTTCGACGTCTTGCAGACGGTGGGCCAGTGCGGGCGGCAGGTGGGCGCGGATCTGTTCGGCGGTGTGGTTCTCGAAGTGCATGGTGCTCTCCTTCAGGCCAGCGAACGGGCCGCGTCCTTGATGGCGATGCGCACGCGCGCATAGGTGCCACAGCGGCAGATATTGCCGGCCATGGCGCCGTCGATCTCGGCATCGCTGGGTTTCGGGTTGGCCTTGAGCAGCGCGGTGGCGCTCATGATCTGGCCGCTCTGGCAGTACCCGCATTGCGCCACGTCGGCTTTCACCCAGGCCTGGTGCACGGCCTTGCCCACACGATCGGTTTCCAGCGCCTCGATGGTGGTGATCTTCTGGCCCACGGCCGAAGCAATCGGCGTGACGCACGAGCGGATGGCCGCGCCGTTCAGGTGCACGGTGCAGGCGCCGCACAGCGCCGCGCCGCAGCCGAACTTGGTGCCCGTCATGCCCAGCGTGTCGCGCAGGGCCCAGAGGATGGGCGTGGATTCGTCGGCGTCGACGCGGACGTCCTTGCCGTTGATGTTGAGCGTGGTGGCCATGCGTGGGTTCTCCTGTCGTGGGTTGAAGTGGCGGTACATCAATGAATGAATGTTCATTCGTTATCAGGGCGTTTTTTTACTGCTGAATCAGAGGCGTGTCTAGTCCAGGAACACCGCGGAACCGGCTTTGCCGGGCCGCAGGTGTTGCCCCCTGGAGGGGGTGGCGCGAAGCGACGCGGGGATGTTCTTCATGTCTAGGCCTTGATGCCGTCCCAGCACATGCCGAAGGCCTGTGCCAGCGAGGCCTCGGTGTCGGGCAGGTCGCCGCTGCGCAGCAGGTTGGCGGTGTCGCGCACAGAGCCGAAGAAACTGGAAGCCAGCATCAGCGTGGGCACGTCCTTGACGATCTGCTGCGCCCTCGCGTCATCAAAGAAGCGCAGGCATCCGCTGGCGAACCGTGCCGAGAACTGGCGAGAGGCCTCGCTGAACCAGGGCGAGTTGTAGTACTGGTCCATGAAAACCGCTTCGGGATAGTGCGCCAGGCGGTGGCGCAGCAACCGGTTCCAGTTCTGCTGGAAGCGGCTGCGGAACGGCACGGACGCGTCGCTCGCGGTGTCGATCAGGGCGGCCAGCGCCCCCTTGACCTGCTCGTACAGCGCGTTGAGCAGCTCTTCCTTGGAGCGGTGGTAGACGTACAGCGTGCCGGTGGCAATGCCCGCCTCGCGCGCGATGCCAGCCATGGTCAGTCCGCTCAGGCCGACGCGCTCCACCAGCGCCAGGGTGGCGCTGGCGATGGCCTGCTGCTTGTCGTCGTCCTTGGGTTTCATGAGGCCGCGATCTTAAGCGAATGAATATTCAGTCGTCAATTGCCGATTCCGACCCATCAAGCCCCGTGGCACTTCTTGTACTTCTTGCCGCTGCCGCAAGGGCAAGGATCGTTGCGGCCCGGGGTGGCGTCCTTGCGGATGGGCTCGACGCGTGGGCCGAGGCTCTTGCCGATGCGGTGCAGGTCATAAACTGCCCAGATGGCCGCGCCCATGGCGTTGAGGCGCTCATCGCTCACACTGGGCGGGCCCTCCTCGGCGTGCATGTTCACGGTGGGCGGGTCGTTGTCGTCCTCGGTCAGGGTCACGATGGTGTCGAGCGATTCGTCGATCCAGCCGGCGGTTTCCTTGTCGCGCGGCGGAGCCCAGTCGTCACCCCAGTTTTCCACGACGAACATGAAACCCAGCGCCCAGACCTGCGCGTAGGCCGGGAGTTCCTGGTCCTTGAAGCCGGCCTGCTCGGCCTCGGGCAGCACGGCCACGGCACCGCGCACGTCCATCAGTTCGGGGTGGTAGCTGCGCTCGTCTTCGAGCGTGTCCACATCGGCAGCCAGCGAGGCCGCCACTTCGGCCTGACGGCGCGACCACAGCGCCATGAAGCGCTCGTACTGCGCGGTGTTGCTGAAGTGCGTGCCCTCATCCTGCGGGGCGGTGGGCAACGGCCCTGTGCCCAGCAGCACGGGCAGCCATTCGGCGGGCTCGATCGGGCGGCGCGTGCACAGCAGCGCGGCCATGGCGCCTTCGCAGAATTCCCATTGCGGCACCTCGTCGCCACGCGTGCGCAGGTCGTCCAGGATGGCGTCGAGCGCATCGTAGTCTTCGTGGTCCAGGGCCTCGTCGGGCGAGGCGGAGGGGGTGGTCGTTGTCATGGCGCGGGTCAGCGGGAGTTTTATGATGCCCCGCAGTGTATTCCCCGGTACACCCACGAAAGCCCGCATGCTCGACCGCCTCAACGCCCTCTACCCCGTGCGCTACACGGTTTTTGCACTGTGTGTGCTGATCGCCCTGTTGAGCCTGTTCGCACTGGTGGCCTTCGGGGAAGGTGGTTTCGTGTTTCTCGTGTTCGGGGCGCTCTCGGCCCTGGGCGCGTGGGATCTCCGCCAGACCCGCAGTTCGGTGCTGCGCAACTATCCGGTCATCGGCCACCTGCGCTTCATGCTGGAGAAGATCCGGCCCGAGATCCGCCAGTACTTTCTGGAAAGCGACACCGAAGCCACGCCGTTCTCGCGCAGCCAGCGCAGCCTGGCCTACGCACGTGCCAAGGGCGAGACCGACAAGCGCCCGTTCGGTTCGCAGGTGGACATGAATGCCGAGGGCCACGAATGGCTCAACCATTCGCTGCAGCCCAGCACACTGGACACACACGACTTCCGCGTGCTGATCGGCGGCGACGCCTGCACGCATCCGTACGACGCGAGTGTGTTCAACATTTCGGCCATGAGTTTCGGTGCACTCTCGGCCAACGCAATCCAGGCGCTCAACGCCGGCGCGAAGCGCGGTCGTTTCGCGCACGACACGGGCGAAGGCTCGATCTCGGAATGGCACCGCCGGCACGGCGGCGACCTGATCTGGGAAATCGGTTCGGGCTATTTCGGTTGCCGTGACGAGACCGGCCAATTCAGCGCGGAGCGGTTCCAGGCCAACGCCACCGACCCGCAGGTCAAGATGATCGAGATCAAGCTGAGCCAGGGCGCCAAACCCGGACACGGCGGCGTGCTGCCCGGCCCGAAGGTCACGCCCGAGATCGCCGCGGCGCGTGGTGTTCCGGTGGGCGTGGACTGTGTGTCGCCGGCCTCGCACAGCGCCTTCTCCACGCCGGTCGAGATGATGCATTTCATCGCCCGGCTGCGCGAACTCTCCGGTGGCAAACCGGTGGGCTTCAAGCTGTGCATCGGCCATCCCTGGGAATGGTTCGCCATCGTCAAGGCCATGCTGCAGACCGGCATCCGACCCGACTTCATCGTGGTCGATGGCGCCGAGGGCGGCACCGGTGCGGCGCCACTGGAATTCACCGACAACGTGGGCGCACCGCTGCAGGAGGGACTGCGCCTCGTCCACAACACGCTGGTCGGCGTGAACCTGCGCGAGCACATCAAGATCGGTTGCGCCGGCAAGATCGTGAGCGCCTTCGACATCGTGCGCGCCATGGCCATCGGCGCGGACTGGTGCAACAGCGCGCGCGGCTTCATGTTCGCGCTGGGCTGCATTCAGGCGCAGAGCTGCCACACCGGCCACTGTCCCACCGGCGTGACCACGCAGGATCCCGTGCGGCAGCAGGCGCTGGTGGTGCCCGACAAGACCGAGCGCGTGCTCCGCTTCCACCAGAACACACTGATGGCACTGCAGGAACTCGTGCAGGCCGCCGGCCTGCAGCACCCGCGCCAGATCACCTCGCACCACCTGGTGCGGCGCGTGAACGAGAATGAGGTGCGCCTGCTCGCCAACCTGCTGCCATCCACACCGCCCGGCGCGCTGCTGACCGATCTGGCCGCGCAGCACGCCGTGTTCACCACCTACTGGGAACGCGCCAGCGCGGAGCGGTTCGGGCTGGCCTGACGGCCGTCACATATCCCGGCCGTTGAATTCGTGCAGCGGGACGGTAGACAGGTCCAGACCCTCGACACAGCGCAGGTTCACCGCGGCCATGGCGTTGCCCTTGGGGTCGACGCCCTCGGCGTAGGGATGGATGCCGCAGGTGAGGCAGAAGCGGTGCTGGATCACGTGCTTGTTGAACAGGTAGGTGCCGGCCGCCTCATCGGGCGTCTTCAGTGTGAACTGCGCGCGCGGCACGAACCAGAGCAGCGAACCCTTGCGCGAACAGATGGAGCAGTTGCAGGACAGGGCGCTGTCAATGGTGCCTTCGACCTCGAACGCCACCTTGCCGCAGTGACAACTGCCTGTGTAGCGGGTGTTGGCCATGGGGAAACCTCGCAATGGATGAACGGACGTCACTTGTACCAGACCAGCACCGCGCACACGGCCGAAGCCAGCGCCGCCACGGTGCGCACATGGTTCCAGAAGGTCCACTCCCGCACGTAGACGGGCCAATAGGCCGCAGCCTCGGGCGATGCAGCGTCGATGCGCGCCAGCCGCTCGTTGCGCGGCACGTTCAAGGCGCCCGTGACGGCGAAGGTGCCCACGGCATACAAGAGGCCGGCCGCAAGCAACATCGGCTGCCAAGCCATCAACGACATCACCACACAGGCGATCGACAAGAGCAGCGTGCCCACGAACACGCCAAGGAACCAGGGGTTGATCACCACCACGTTGATGCGCTGCATGGCTGCCACGCCCTGCGCGGGCGGCAGTTGCGCCAGGGCTTTCATGACGAAACTGGAAAAGGCGAAGAAAACGCCACCGACGGTGGCGGAGCCGATGCTGCTGGCCAGGACGAGCAGGTCCGCCGCGCTCATGGTTCGACCCTCGCGCCCTTTTCGATCAGCAGCTCACGCAGGACCGAACGGTGGCAATGCGCTTCGTGCTCGCAATAGCACCCGACCGAAAAGTCCGACTGGTGCGACAGCGTGGCCAGCAACTCGAGGCTGCGCGCGTTGTCGGGCGTGGCCATCTCGGCGCGGTAGCGGCGGGTGAACGCGTTCCACTGCGCGGGCGTTCCGGCCGACTGGCCGAGCGTCATCGTCTCCACGCTGGGCGCGAGGTTGGGGTACCACACGTCGTACCAGTTGCCTGACGCGAATTCGCTTTTCGGCACACCGCGCGGCGGCCTTCGTACCGTGCCGATGCGCGTGCCCTCGCCCCTCGCCCGTTCACTGCCCAACCGCACCACCCGAATGCCCATCGCCGCCTCCTCGTGTCATCGAAGCCCCGACTGTCGCAGATCACATGCGATCAGATGCGCGAGCCGTCTTCCAGAAAACGCTCCTCGCGCTCGAGCACGCCTTGGTCGTTATAACGCTTGCGCCGCTGCAGCAGGCCGCGCTCGCCGTGTTCGTCCTCGCGCATCAGCACACCGTCCTCGCTGAAGTACTTCTGCCAGCCCGACAACCGCCCATTGCGCTCGACGTTGACCGCCGCCAGCTTGCCGTTGTCCCAGAAACTCTCGGTGGTGCGCTGCAGCTCGCGGCCTTCACGGCGGATCTGCTGGCGCATCTTCTGCTGGCCGTTCAGGTACCACTGCTGGATGCGCTGCTCGTAGCCCTCGGCCCATTGGGTCTCCTGGGTCATCTGGCCGCTTTCGGCCCATTCGCGCGCCACGCCCTCGCGGCCACCACCACTGTTGGGGTCGCGGTCGATGAAGTCGGTTTCCGAACGCTGTTTGCCGGAGGTGTAGAACACGCGCTTGATGCGCCGGCCGTCCTTGAGCTCTTCGCTGCGCACCAGGCGGCCTTCGCGGTCCAGCACGCTCAGCCGCTGCATCTGCCCCTTGAGGTAGCTCACTGCGCCCGAGGGCTTGCCGGGCTCACGATACAGCGTGACGTCGCTCGCGCGGCCCGCGTGGCCGCACACCTCGCGGTCCTGTGGTACCACGCTGGCCGGGGCGCAACGCAGCTCCTTGAGCGAACCGTCGGCGTGGTAGCCGATGGTGAGCACCGTGCGGCGCTCGTCGGAGAAATGCAGCTCCTGCAAATGACCCGCCTCCGCGAAAACCTTCTGCAGGCCCACGTTGCTGCCATCCTCCAGGTTTTCTTCGCGCCGCAGCGTGCCTTTGCCATCGAAAGTGCGCGCCACGCCGTGGCGGTTGCCTCGTTCGTTGACGGTGTACTCACGGCGTTCGCCATCGGACAGCACCATCACCACCGGGCCGACGAAGCGGCCGTCGCGCAAAGTCTGTTCGCGCAGGCGCACCGAACCACTGTCGTCGGTGCAGCGCATCACGCCACTCTTGCCGGCGGTGGTGTGGCCGTTGTTCGGGTTCACGCTCTCGCCGTTGAGCTCGCAGCGCTGCACGGCCCATGCCGGCGCGCACACCATCAGCACAAGGGCCAGCAACAACCGGCGGTGGCGTTCAGACGGCATGGGCGGGCTCCTTCCATTCGCGGCAGACGTGAACGCCGACGCGCGCCAGGCGTTTGGCCATGCAGAGGACAGCATCGTCCTTGCTGACCAGCGTGGCATGGTGCGCCGCGGCGAGATCGATGAACTTCTGGTCGTCGGCGTCCTTGCAGGTGTAGGCCGCCTTCGGTGCATCAGGCACGCATTGCGTGTGGCGGTCGAAGGCGTCGAGCACGTCCTGCGCGGGGCGTGCCTGCGTGGCCAGGCGGCGCGCGATCTGCGGGTACGCCAGCACGCGCGCCAACTCTTCGCGCATGGCGGCGGTCGCCAGCCAGGCGCCGGCCTTGCGATCGAGCGCGGCGCGCAACGGCGCGGTGGCCGGATCCTGGAAGACGAAGAGGTCGAGCGCGATGTTGGTGTCGAGCACCAGGACATCGGTGGTCATCGGCTCGGTGGACACGCTCACGCCTCGGGGGTGCGGGGCCTGCGTGGGGTCAGGTCGAAACGGAACAGGCGACATTCGATCGGTCCGTTCCACATCGGCACCCGGCGCGACTCCTTGAAGCGCATCTTGCCGGGCAGCTTGAGATCGGGCGTGAGCAGCCAGGCGCTCCAGCCAGCGTAGTGCGTCTTCCAGTGCGCGGCGAGCTGGTTGAAGAAGTCGCTGCCATCGCCTCCGTCCGCCATTTGTGCGCTCTCACGGCCCTGGCCTGCGGCGGGCGGCGGCGGGGCGCCCACTGTGAAGGTGCGCGGTGCACGCGGTGCCATGCGCTGCGCACGGGCGCTGGCGCGGTCCTCCGAGTTCTGCCCGGCCACACCGGCGGCGGCGATGCGCTCACCGTAGGGCGGGTTGAGCAGCAGCACACCAGGCCGTTGCGTGGGCGGGGTGCGCTGCAGAGCATCGCCACCGCGCAACTCCACCGCGTGGGACACGCCCGCACGCTCGGCATTGCGCTGCGCGAAGTCGACCATGCGGAAGGACACATCACTGCCAAACACGATGGGGGCGTGGCCCTGTGGCCATTCGCGCTGCTGCTTCAGCGCATCGGCCTTGATCGCCTGCCACACGTGCGGCTGGAAGGGGAGCAACTTCTCGAACGCGAAGCGGCGCGACTGGCCCGGCGCGATGTTGAGTGCGATCTGCGCCGCCTCGATCACCACCGTGCCGCTGCCGCAGCAGGGGTCATACAGCGGCGCGATCTCCTGCAGCGGCGTGGCGGCGTCGGCGTTCCAGCCGGTGGCGGCGATCATCGCCGCGGCCAGGGTCTCCTTCAGCGGCGCATCGCCCTTGTCCTCGCGCCAGCCGCGCTTGAACAGGGGCTCGCCCGAGGTGTCGATGTACAGGCTGACCGTCTCTGTGGTGAGGTGCACGTAGATGCGCACATCGGGCCAGGTGGTGTTCACGCTGGGCCGTTCGCCGCGTTTGGCGCGGAAGCGGTCGCAGATCGCGTCCTTCACTTTGAGCGCCGCGAAGTTCAGCGAATTCAGCGGGCTGTGCTGCGCGGTGATCTCGACCTTGATGGTCTCGGCGGGCGTGAACCAGATCTCCCAGGCGACTTCGGAAGCCGCGTTGTACAGGTCCTGCTCATTCCGATAGCCACCGTGCCAGAGTTGCACCAGCACGCGCTGCGCCAGTCGGCTGTGCAGGTTCAGGCGCATGGCGTCGCGCCAGGAGGCATTCAGTGCCACGCCTCCGCGCGCCTTGTAGGGCGAAGCCTCGCCGGTGATGCGCTGCACCTCGGCGGCGAGAAAGTCCTCCACGCCGGCGGCGCAGGGGAGAAAGACTTGGAGTTGATTCATGTGGAGTTTCGCCGCCGGACAGCCCCTGGGCGAGACGCACCCCCTGGGAGGCAGCGACCCGCGCAGCGGTGGGGCGTGGGGGTCATAGCGCTTTGCGCAGGTTCGCGGGCGCGATGCGCAGCGCCTCACGGTACTTGGCCACGGTGCGGCGGGCGCACTCGATGCCCTGTTCGCGCAGCAGGTCGGAAAGCTGGTTGTCCGACAGCGGCTTGGCCGGTTCTTCTGAAGCGATGAACTGTTTGAGCAGCGCGCGCACCGCGGTGCTGGACGCGTTGCCACCGGTTTCGGTGCCGAGCGAGGAGCCAAAGAAGTACTTGAGTTCGTAGGTGCCGAAAGGCGTGGCCATGTATTTGGCGGTGGTCACACGGCTGATGGTGGACTCGTGCAGACCGAGTTCGTCCGCGATCTCGCGCAGCACCAGCGGCCGCATGGCGAGTTCGCCATGCATGAAGAAGTTGCGCTGGCGTTCGACGATGGCACTGGAGACGCGCAGGATGGTGTCAAAGCGCTGCTGGATGTTCTTGATGAACCAGCGCGCCTCCTGCAGGCGCTGTTGCATCGCCGCGTGGCCGGCCTCGCCCGCGGCATCGCGTCCGCCCCGGTTCTGGCGCATGGCATTCGCATACACGTCATGCACACGCAGCCGGGGCATCACATCGGGGTTGAGGATGACCTTGAAGCCACGACCAGCGCGGGTGACGATGACGTCCGGCACCACCACGTTGCGCTCGACGTCGATGAAGCGGCGGCCTGGCTTGGGCTCCAGGCGTGCAATGAGGCTGAGCGCGGCGCGCGCGGTCTCGTCGTCGATGCCACAGAGGTTGCACAGGCGCTTCACGTCGCGCTTGGCCATGAGCTCCAGCGGCTGGCTGCAGATGGCGAGCGCGGCACGCGCCTCGGCGGTGTTGCGCAGCTCCAGGATCTGCAGGCGCAGGCATTCACCCAGGTCGCGCGCGCCCACGCCCGACGGCTCCATGTGCTGCAGCAATTGCAGGGCCACGGACAGGCGCTGCTCCAGCATCTCGCGCTGTTCCAGCGCGTCATCCGGTACACCCACCAGGGTCGGCGTGCCGGAGAGATTCAGCCAGGCCTCGGCCAGTTCGGTGAGACCTTCTTCGAGGTAGCCGTCGTCGTTGAGCGACTCGATGAGGAAGTACAGCGCAGCGCGGTCTTCGTCCGACAGGCGCAGGCAGCGCGCCTGCTCGTGCAGGTGGTCCTGCAGGCTGACGGGCGAACGCGCCAGGTCGGCCGCGCTGGCGGTTTCCTCGCCGTCGCCCGAACCGCTGTTGCGTGCGGGCGCCTCGCCGCCCCACTCGCTGTCGTCGGGCGCCATTTCCACGGTGCCGTCGCCTTCCCAGCTTTCTTCCACGGGGGTGGCACCGTCGAGCTTGCTTTCCAGGGCGTCCCCCTCGGCCGCACCGTCGGAGGCGGCGCTGCCGGAGTCGGTGGATGGCGCCAGCAGCGAGCCAGGTGCTTCCGGCAGCGAGGCCTCGGCAATCTGCTCGCCCGCGCTCACCGGCACATCGGTCTGCTCCAGGCCGAAGGTTTCCCGCTCGGCGATGTCTTCGGAGCGTTCAAGAAACGGGTTCTCGTCGAGCATCTGCTCGACTTCCTGCGCCATCTCCAGCGTGGACAGTTGCAGCAGCCGGATCGACTGCTGCAGTTGGGGCGTCAGCGCCAGATGCTGTGAGACGCGGAGGGAAAGGCCTTGCTTCACGGCCTCACATCCTGAAGTGTTCGCCGAGGTACACGCGGCGGACGTCGGCGTTTTCCACGATCTCGGCCGGGGTGCCGCTGGTGAGCACGTGGCCGTCGTTGATGATGTAGGCGCGGTCGCAGATGCCCAGTGTTTCGCGCACGTTGTGGTCGGTGATCAGCACACCGATGCCGCGCGACTTGAGAAAGCCGATGATGCGCTGGATCTCGATCACCGCGATCGGGTCGATCCCCGCGAAGGGCTCGTCGAGCAGGATGAAGCGCGGGTCGGTGGCCAGGGCGCGCGCGATCTCGACGCGGCGGCGTTCGCCACCCGAGAGCGCGGGCGCCGGCGAATCGCGCAGGTGGTCCACATGAAGATCCTGCAGCAACGCGTCGAGGCGGCTCTCGATGGTGGCCGCATCCAGCGACCGGCCCTTTTCATCCACCTGCAGCTCCAGCACGGCACGCACGTTCTCGGCCACACTGAGCTTGCGGAAGATCGATGCTTCCTGGGGCAAATAGCCCAGACCCAGGCGCGCGCGGCGATGGATCGGCAGGCTTTCGATGGACTGGCCATCGAGCATGATCTGCCCCGCGTCGGAGCGCAGCAGGCCCACCAGCATGTAGAACGAGGTGGTCTTGCCAGCACCGTTGGGGCCCAGCAGGCCGACCACCTCACCCTTGAAGACAGCGAGCGAAACGTCCTTCACCACCTTGCGACTGCCGTAGGCCTTCTGCAGGCCACGTGCTTCGAGCCGGCTCACCACCGGTGCGGGGCGGGCCCTGACGGGCGCCGCCGGACTGGAAGCGGGAGCCGTCACTGGCGGCCCTCTTCGATTTGCGGACTGGGCTTGAGCGTGGCCGGCGGCGCCGACGGCAAGGGGGGTGGCGCACCGTCCTTGGGCACGGGCGTGAGCATGGCGCGCACGCGGCCGGTGGGGTTGGAGGGCGTGCGGTTGGCGACGCCGCCGTCCACCGTGAACACATCGGTGGTGTTGTTGTAGACGATGACGTTGCCGGTGGTCTCGTCGTTGAGCTGGGTGCCCTTGAAGCGCTTGAGCACGGCGTTGCCCGTGAATTTCACGGTGTCGGCCTTGCTGTCGTAGTCGATGCGCGTGCCGGTGCCTTCGATGAATTCCTCCACGTTGTCGCGCTTCTGCCGGAAGAAACCCGGCGTGCCATGCACCACACCAAACTGGTTGCCCTGCGCATCCTGGCGCACTTCGACCTGGTTGCCCCGGATCAGGATGGTGCCCTTGGTGATGACCACGTTGCCCGTGAACACGCTCGTCTGCCGGGCATCGTCATGGCGCAGGGCATCGGCCTCGGCGTTCAGCGGCTGGTTGCGGTCGGCTTTTTCGGCCTGGGCAGCGCCAGCGCACCACAGCGCGGCAACGAGAAAGGCGGCCCGGGGAACAGCACGTCGGAGGTTGGGATGGAAGGGCATGGTACTCAAGGGCACGAAACTTGCATTCATTGTAGCGGCCACCCACCGCTTCCCTGCGAGGAACTGCGTTTTGCCGTAGCACATTGCACGGTCAAACCCCACCAATCAGAAGGCCCGCACAGGGCGGGCCTTGAGCAGGGGATCAGCGGCAGGCGCGTCAGGCCTTGCGCAGGTCGGCGATCAGCGCATTGGCCACGGCCAGGGTGCGCGGGCCCTGACCGGGCAGGTAGTAGCGACCCGCGATGCCGAGGGAGGGCGTGCCCTCCACGGAATAGGCGTCCTGCAGCTTCACCGCGCGCTCCAGCTTCTTGCCCGTGGCATCGCTGTTGAACACTTCGGTGAACTTCGCACGGTCGACACCCTGTTTGGCCACCCAGTCGATGATCGCGGGCGGCGTGGTCAGCGGCTGGCGCTCCACATGGATGGCATCGAACACCTTGGCGTGCAGCTTGCCAACAAGGTTCATGGCCTCCAGCGAGAAATACAGGCGCTGCATCGGGGCGAACTGGGGGCTGAACCCCACCGGCATCCGCTTGACCGTCACGTGGGCCGGCTTCTTCTGGATCCACTCCTCGAACACCGGCTCGAAGTTGAAGCAGTGGATGCAGCTGTAGGCAAAGAACTCCAGCACCTCGACCTGGCCCGCCGGGCTGTCGACCGGCACGGGCTGGGGCAGCCGGATGTAGTCCGTGCCCTCCTTCGGGCCGATGCGCTGCGCCAGCGCAGGCGTCAGGGTGAAGCCCCCGGCGGTGGCCAGGGCCGTGGTGCCAGCGGCGACCAGGGAGCGGGAAAAATCGCGACGTTGCATGGAATCAGACTCCAGGGGAACAAGCCTGTTTGGGGCGACCCCGGCGGGCAAAAGTTCCCCCCGGGGCAAAGCTTCAGCGCTGGACGCGCACGAGGGCCGCTTCGATGTTGTTGACCTGGAGCTGCTCCAGCGTCAGGTCGGCGAGCGCCTTCTGGTTGAACGGCCCGACGCGCACACGGAACACCGTGCGGCCGTTCTGCTCGCGTTCGCTGACCGCAGCGTCGACGCCCAGCATGGCCAGCTTGGCGCGCTGGGCTTCGGCGTCTTCCGGCGTGCGGAAGGCACCCGCCTGCACGAAATAGGTGAACGGATCGGCACCGGGTGCGGCGGCCGCGGTGGGCGGCGTGGCCGCTGTCGGTGCGGCAGCAGGCTGGCCGCCGCGTGACTGCATCAGGTCGCCCAGGGGATCGCCGGCAGGGCGGGTGGCCGGGGCGGGGAGCGCCTGACCATCGGCCGGGGGCACCACGATGGCACCGGGCGTCTGGGCGGCCGGAGCGGCGGGCGGCGGGGCGGTCACGGCCGGCGTGGCGGCGCCGCCGAGACCCCGGTTGGGGTTCCAGCCCTTGTTGCGCTCGGCTTCAAGCGCGTCCTGGTCGGGGTTGCGGGAGACGTTGCGGTCCACGAACGGGATCGGCACGCGCGTGACATACACAGCCACCGCCAGCGCGGCGCCCAGGCCCACGAGCAGGCCGATCACGAAACCCATGAGGGTGCCGCCGAAGGAGCTTCGGGTCGCAGAGGGCTTCTTTTTCATCGCTTGTTCACCATCACATCTTCTCGGGGGCGCTGACGCCCAGCACCGCCAGGCCATTGTGCAATACCTGTGCGGTGGCCTTGACCAGCGCCAGGCGCGCCCTTTTTACCGCCTCATCATCGACCAGGATGCGCTCGGCGTCGTAGTAACTGTGGTAACTGGCGGCAAGTTCGCGCAGGTAGAAGGTGACATCGTGCGGCGCGAAGTCGCGCGCGGCATCGGCCAGCATGGTCGGGTACTTCGCCAGCAGCAACATGAGAGCCTGAGCAGGCGCGCTATCCAGTGCGGAGAGGTCGGCATCGGCCAGCGCGGCCGCGTCGCCCCCCCAGGAGGCCAGCACCGAGCAGATGCGCGCGTGGGCGTACTGCACGTAGTACACCGGGTTGTCGTTGTTCTTCTGCACCGCCAGATCGACGTCGAAGGTGTATTCCGTGTCGGGCTTGCGGCTGAGCAGGAAGAAGCGCACCGCGTCCTTGCTGGTCCATTCGATCAGGTCGCGCAGTGTCACGTAGCTGCCGGCGCGCTTGCTGATCTTGACCTCTTCGCCGCCCCTCACGACGCGCACCATGGTATGCAGCACGTAGTCGGGATACCCGGCCGGAATGCCCACTCCCGCAGCCTGCAAGCCTGCGCGCACACGGGCGATGGTGCCGTGGTGGTCGGTGCCCTGGATGTTGATGACCTTGGTGAAGCCACGCTCCCACTTGGCGATGTGATAGGCCACGTCGGGCACGAAGTAGGTGAACGAACCGTCGGACTTGCGCATGACGCGGTCCTTGTCGTCGCCGTAGTCGGTCGAACGCAGCCAGAGCGCGCCGTCCTGCTCGTAGGTCTTGCCCGCGTCCACCAGCTTCTGCACCGCCGCCGCGACGCGGCCACTGGTGTAAAGGCTGGACTCCAGGTAGTAGTGATCGAATTTCACCGCGAAGGCCTGCAGGTCCAGATCCTGCTCATGGCGCAGGTAGGCGACGGCGAACTGGCGGATGCCGTCCAGGTCGTTCACGTCGCCACTGGCCGTGAACTCGCGGTCATCGGCCTTCACGGTCTGTTTCGCCAGAAAGTCGTTGGCGATGTCCTGGATGTAGTCGCCGTTGTACGCCGCCTCGGGCCAGCCGGCGTCCCCCGGTTTCACGCCCTTGGCGCGCAACTGCGTGGACGTGGCCAGGGTACCAATCTGCACGCCCGCGTCGTTGTAATAGAACTCGCGGTGCACGTTCCAGCCCTGTGTGGCGTACAGGTTGCAGATGGCGTCGCCCAGCGCAGCCTGGCGGCCGTGGCCCACGTGCAGGGGCCCGGTGGGGTTGGCCGAAACGAACTCCACCATCAGGCGCTGGCCGTTGGACGGCTGCGTTCCGAACGCGTCACCCGCTCCGAGCACCTCGCGCACGATCTGCTGCTTGGCTTCGGGCTTGAGGCGGATGTTCAGGAAACCGGGGCCGGCCAGATCGATATCGGACACCCATTGCTGGTACACCGGCTGCGCCAGCAACAGCGTGCGCAGGTTCTCGCCCAGCTGGCGCGGATTGAGCTTGAGGGGTTTGGCCAGCTGCATGGCCGCTGTACTGGCGAAATCGCCATGGGCCGCCACCTTGGGCGATTCGAACGCCGCCTTGGCGCCGGCGCCGGGAGAAAGGCTGTCGAGCGAGCTGGCCAGGCCGGCCAGCAGTTCCTGTTTGATCTTGAGCATAGGGGGGAGATTTTAGGCGGCGGGGGGGTGCACAGGCCGCAACCGCTCGCGGGCCGCCGCTTTCACCGCCGCCGTGAGCCGCTGGGCCGAGGGCGATTCGTGCGCCCAGTGCTGCCAGTAGAGCGCCACATCCACCGTGGCGCCGGGCAGGATTTCCTGCAGCTGCGGGCGCTTGGGCAGGTGTTGCTCGGGCATCATGCCCCAGCCCAGCCCCAGCTCGACCGCGGTCTCGAACGCCTCCACCGCCGGCGCGAAGTGCCGGGGGTAACGCGGCTGCCGCAGGCCGAAGTGCTGTTCGAGAAACGCGTCCTGCAAGGCGTCCTTGCGGTTGAAGATGATGGCCGGCTGCGCCAGCAGCCGGTGCAGCGAGACGGCGCCACGCGGCGTGCGGCAGCGCTGCACCACCGCCGGTGCGGCCATGCAGTGGTAACGCATCACGCCCAGCGTCTCGGCCACGCAACCGCGCATGGCGGTGGACAGCGTGGTGACACAACCCAGCACGTCGCCGCTCCTGAGCGCCGCATGCGTGTGGTCCTGGTCGTCGATCATGATGTCCAGCAGCAGATGGTGGCGCTGCAGCAGCGCGGCCACACCCGGGAGGAACCAGCCGGCCACCGAATCGGCGTTGATGGCCACCGCCAGGCTCTGCCAGCGCACCTTGCCCTGGCCAGGCGCACCACCCTGAAGGCCATCGAGCAGGTCGGCCTCCATCAGCCGCACCTGCTTCACGTGCGCCAGCAGCGCCTGCCCGGCCGGCGTGGCCCGCACCTGCTTGCCCCGCACGAGCAGGCGCTGGCCCAGCGTCTCTTCCAGCGATTTGATGCGCAGCGACACCGCGGCCAGCGTGATCGACAGGGCCTGCGCGGCCGGTCCGAACCCGCCGTGTTCCACCACGGCGGCCAGCGCTTCCAGTTGTCGAACGTCCAGCATGCTCTTATCAATATTTATTTAACCAATTCGAGTTTAAGTTAACTCTGTTTAACATAACCCATTCCGGGCGCACACTCGCGGCCGTTTCTGCATTCGGTTCTCCGGAGTTCTCATGACCCTCACCTTCCCCACCTTCACCGCCGGCATGGTGCTGAGCATGTCGCTGATCATGGCCATCGGCCCCCAGAACGCCCATGTGCTGCGCGTGGGCCTTCAGCGCCAGCACCTGTGGCTCACCGTGCTGACCTGTGCCCTGGCCGACATGGTGCTCATCGGAGCGGGCGTGCTGGGCCTGGCACGGCTGGGCGGGCTGCCCGACAAACTGCTCGGCGCCATGGTGGGCGCGGGAGCGCTGTTCCTCGCGGTGTACGGCTGGAAGGCATTTCAGCGCTTCCTCCGGCCCACGGCACTTGCAATCGACACGCAGGCCGGTGGTGCTCCCGCCAACCCGGTGTCGCGCCGGCACGCCGTGCTGGCCGCACTGGCCTTCTCATTCCTCAACCCTCATGCGTGGATTGACACTGCCGTGCTCATCGGCACCGCTTCTCTGGCGTACGGCCAAGGCAGCACCGTGTTCGGCCTGGGTGCGGCCACGGGCTCGCTGGTGTGGTTCGTGGCACTGGGCGGCGGCGCCTTCTGGCTGGGCCGGCGGCTCAATTCGCTGCACGTCTGGCGCGCGCTGGATGGGCTGGTTGCGCTCATGATGTGGGGCACGGCCGCCTGGCTCCTCGCCAGCCTGTTCTGACCCCGGAGGTGCTTCCATGTCCACCGCACTGCGCGGCGCCGACGCGCCGGTGACCCTTTTCGGGCCCGACTTTCCCTTTGCCTTCGACGACTGGGTTGCCCACCCCGCCGGCCTGGGTGAGTTGCCAGCCGAGCGCCTGGGGCAGGAGGTGGCCATCGTCGGCGCGGGCATGGCGGGCATGGTGGCCGCCTACGAACTGATGAAGCTCGGTCTCAAACCCGTGCTGTACGAAGCCTCGCAGATGGGCGGCCGCTTGCGGTCACGGGCCTTCGAAGGCGGGCACGGTGTGGTCGCCGAGCTCGGTGGCATGCGCTTTCCGGCGTCGAGCACCGCGTTCTTCCACTACGTCAACCGCCTGGGGCTGGAACGCCAGCCCTTCCCCAACCCGCTCACGCCCGCCGCCGGCTGCACCGTGATCGACCTCGAAGGCCACACACACTGGGGCCGCACGCTGGCCGATCTGCCGCCGCTGTTCGCGGAAGTGGCCAGCGCCTGGGCCGAGGCCCTGGAAGAAGGCGCGGGCTTTGCCGGCCTGCAGCAGGCGCTGCGCGAGCGCGACGCGGCGAAGCTCAAGGCGCTGTGGAACCAGCTCGTGCCGCTGTGGGACGACCGCACCTTCTACGACTTCGTCGCCACATCGCAGGCCTTCTCGCGCCTGCCGTTCCAGCACCGCGAGGTGTTCGGCCAGGTCGGCTTCGGCACCGGCGGCTGGGACTCGGACTTTCCCAATTCCATGCTCGAGATCCTGCGCGTGGTGCTCACCGGCTGCGACGAGAATCAGCACCTCATCGTGGGCGGCGTGCAGCAGGTGCCGCTGGGCCTGTGGCACCACGCACCCCCCGCTGGCGACATGCGCCACTGGCCAGCGGGCACCACGCTGGCCAGCCTGCACCACGGCGCGCCGCGCCCTGGCGTCACCGCCATTGCGCGCGCGGCCAGCAACGAACTCGCCGTCACCGACACCTGGGGCAACGTGCGCACCTACCCGGCCGTGCTCACCACCTGTCAGAGCTGGCTGCTGACCACGCAGATCGCGGTGGAGGAATCGCTGTTCTCGCACAAGCACTGGATGGCACTCGACCGCACGCGCTACATGCAGTCGTCCAAGACCTTCGTGATGGTGGACCGCCCGTTCTGGAACGACCTTCGGGACAACGGCTGGCCGCAGATGGGCATGACGCTCACCGACCGGCTCACACGCGGCACCTACCTGTTCGACAACGGGCCCGAGCAACCCGGCGTGATCTGCCTGAGCTACGCCTGGATGGGCGATGCACTCAAGATGCTGCCCCACAACACCGAGAAGCGCGTGCAGCTCGCGTTGCAGGCACTGCGCAAGATCTACCCCGACGTGGACATCGCCAGCCACATCATTGGCGACCCCATCAGCGTGTCGTGGGAAGCCGACCCGCACTTCCTCGGCGCGTTCAAGGGCGCGCTGCCCGGCCACTACCGCTACAACCACCGCATGTACAGCCACTTCATGCAGGAAGGCTTCGCGCCTGCGGAGCGGGGCATCTTCATCGCCGGCGACGACGTGTCCTTCACCCCGGCATGGGTGGAAGGCGCGGTGCAGACCTCGCTCAACGCGGTGTGGGGCATCGTGAAGCACCTGGGCGGCCGCACGCATGCAGCCAACCCGGGCCCCGGCGACGTGTTCGCCGAACTGGGGCCGATGGCGTTGCCCGACTGAGCGCCGCTACAGTGTGCGTCTCCCCCGGAAGAACCCATGATCCAGCGACGCCACCTCACCCTTGCCGCCACGATGGCCGTGGCCCTCTCCCCTGTTCGCGGCCTCGCCGCCGTTCCGCAGCCGGCGCAATGGCAGCAGCTCGAAACCGCAGCGCAAGGCCGGCTCGGCGCCTGCATTCTCGACACCGCCACCGGGCAGATGCATGGCCACCGCGCCGACGAGCGCTTCATGATGCTCAGTTCCTTCAAGCTGCTGGCCAGCGCCCTCGTGCTGGCCCGCGCCGACCGGGGCCAGGAATCGATCGAGCGCCGCATCACCTATTCGAAACACGATCTCGTCACCTATTCGCCGGTGACCGAGAAACACGCCGGCACGCCCGACGGCATGAGCCTGGCTGGCCTGTGCGAGGCCACCATCACCACCAGCGACAACACCGCCGCCAACCTCATCCTCGCGAGCTACGGCGGTCCCGAGGCGCTCACGCGCTTCGCGCGCGAACTGGGCGACGACAGCACGCGGCTGGACCGCAACGAGCCCGGCCTGAACACCGGCACGGCGGCCGCGCTGCTTGACACCACCACACCACGCGCCATGGCCCTCACCCTGCAGAAACTGCTGCTTGGCGATGCGCTCTCGCCGGTCTCGCGGCAGCGGCTGCAGCAATGGCTGGTGGGCAACACCACGGGTGACAAACGGCTGCGCGCGGGCCTGCCCGCCAGCTGGCGGGTGGGCGACAAGACCGGCACCAACCGGACTGACGCCAACGACATCGGCATCGCCTGGCCCGCCAACGGCCGCGCGCCCCTCATCATCACGGCCTACCTCGCCGACAGCAGCGCCGACAGCACCACCAGGGACGCCACCCTGGCCGGTGTGGCCCGGCTCGCCGCAAGCCTGGTCGCCTGAAGGAAGCCCCGTGAGTGCCCCACACGACACCCTGGACCTCGCGCTCTGGCAGTGCCCTTATGCCGAGCGCGCCGCCGAAGCCCTGGTGCTCCTTGACGCCACCGCGGCACAGGCCCGCGCGCAGGGAGCGGCTCTGCTGGTGTGTCCCGAGATGTCGCTCACCGGCTACCAGATCGGCGCAGCGGGTGTGGCCGCGCTCGCCGAGCCGGCCGATGGCCCCATGGCCCAGGCCGTCGCCGCGATCGCGCATCGGCACGGCATCGCCATCGTCTACGGCTACCCCGAACATCGGCCGGGTGGCCAGCCCTACAACGCCGCACAGTGCATCGCCGCCAACGGCGAGCGCATTGCCAACTACCGCAAGACGCACCTGTTCGGCGACATCGACCGGTCGCAGTTCAGCCCTGGTCCACAAGCGCCGGCGGTGTTCGAGTGGAGCGGCTGGCGGCTCGGCCTGCTGATCTGCTACGACATCGAATTCCCCGAACCCGCGCGCGGCCTTGCCTTGCAGGGGGCCGACGCCATCCTGGTGCCCACGGCCAACATGGTGCAGTTCGACGAGGTGCAGCGTGTGCTGCTGCCGGCGCGCGCACTGGAGAACCGCATCTGCCTGGCCTACGCCAACGCCTGCGGGCGGGAAGGTGCCACCACCTACGGCGGTCTGAGCACGGTGTGCGGCCCGAGGGGCGAGTTCCTGGGTCAGGCCGAACGGGGCGAGGCTCTGCTCTTCGCCACCTTGTCGCGCCCTGCGCTGGACAGCGCGCGCGCCACCTCGCAGCTGGCAGACCGGCAGGCGGGCCTGTACGGGATTCTGTCCCGATAGCCTCCGACGCCGGTGACATAACTGTCGTCATCGCGGTGTAGCCTCGCGGCATGGATTCGCTCATCACCGCTGCGGCCCGCGCCCTGGCCTCGGGCGACGCGCTTGGCGCACTCAAGCGCGTGGCGCTGCGAGATGACCCGCCGGCGCTGGCGCTGCGCGGCATCGCCATGGCCCAGCTCGGCGAGCACGCGCGTGCCCGCGAGCTGCTGCGCCGAGCTGCGCGCGGTTTCGGCGCCCACGAAGCCGTGGCACGGGCCCGCTGCGTCGTGGCCGAAGCCGAGGTGGCCCTCGCGATGCGCGATCTGAAGGGATCAACGCGCCCATTGGCCACGGCCGCAACCACCCTCCTGGTGCATGCCGACCACGCCAACGCGCGGCAGGCACTGCTCATCTCGGCCCGCCGGCTGCTGCTGCTCGGCCGGTTGCACGAAGCCGCACAGACCCTGGCCCGGCTGGACACCGGGTCGCTGTCTCCCTCGCTGGCGGCGGTGGCCGGACTGGTCGGCGCCGAGCTCGCGCTGCGTTCGCTGCGCATCGAGGATGCGCGCGCCGCCCTGGCCTACGCCCACGCAGCCGCCAGCCATGCGCGCGTGCCCGCGTTGCAGGCCGAGGTGACACAGGCGCTGGCCTTGCTGGAGCGCCCGGCCGCGCGCCGGTTGAACGCCGATGGCGAAAGCCTGCTGCGGCTCGACGAAGTGGCAGAACTCGGAGCGCGCCCTGCCCTGGTGGTGGATGGATGCCGGCGAGGGCTGGGCAGCGGCCCCCACTGGCAGAACCTCACACGCCGTCCGGTGCTGTTCGGCCTGGCGCGCGCGCTGGCCCAGGCCTGGCCGGGCGATGCCGACCGCGACGCGCTGATCGCCGACACGTTCCGCACCCGCCACCCCGATGAAACACACCGTGCGCGCCTGCGCGTGGAAATCGGGCGCCTGCGCGCGCTCGTCAGGCCCATGGCCCGCATCGAGGCGACCCCGCGCGGCTTCGCATTGAAACCCCTCGATGAACGCGAGGTCGTGCTGCTGGCGCCGCCCATTGACGGGGAGCAGGCCTCGCTGGTGGCGCTGCTCTCGGACGGTGCGGCCTGGTCCACCTCGGCACTGGCACTGGCGCTGGATGCGAGCCAGCGCACGGTACAGCGCGCGCTGGCCGAACTTCAGGAACAGGGCCGCGTGCGCGCCGTCGGGCAAGGGCGTGCGATGCGCTGGCTCGCCCACCCGATCGCCGGATTCACGACGATCTTGTTACTCCCTGCTTCGCTGCCCATTCAATAAAGTGACCTGCACCCGCCGATGTCCGGCGCCATTCACAGGAGCACCCGATGAAACAACCCACCACCCCCACACGCCCCGCCGAGATCGTGCGCGAGTACGGCCCCTTCCGCGGGTCCGAGCGCGTGCACGGCGTCACGCACGACGGCCAGAACGTCTGGGCCGCCACCGACGAAGGCATCGTTGCCTTCGATCCAGCCAGTGGCGAGATCACCCGCACGCTCGAACGCACGGGCGACGCGGGCACCGCGTTCGACGGCAGGCACCTCTACCAGATCGCCGAAGCGCGCATCGACAAGATCGACCCCGCCACCGGCCAGGTGCTGGCCTCCATTCCCGCGCCCGGCGCCGGTGCCGACTCCGGCCTCACCTGGGCCGAAGGCAGCCTGTGGGTGGGCCAGTACCGCGACCGCAAGATCCACCAGATCGACCCGGCCACGGGTGCCATCCGCCGCACCATCGAGTCCGACCGGTTTGTCACCGGCGTCACCTGGGTCGATGGCGAGTTGTGGCACGGCACCTGGGAAGGCGAGGCGAGCGACATCCGCCGCATCGACGCGCACAGCGGCGCGGTGCTTGAGCGGCTCGACATGCCGGCCGGCATCGGTGTGAGTGGCCTCGAAGCCGATGGGGCCGATCTTTTCTACTGCGGCGGTGGCGCCAGCGGCAAGGTGCGCGCGGTGCGGCGCCCCAGGAACACGTGACCGGGTGAAAAGTGCGACCTGCGCTTTCATGTCGAAACCGCGTAACCTGCTTCGTCGTGCATGCAGCGGCGGGCTTTTTCCGGCCCGCTGCCCCGGATCACCGCCGCATGCCATTCAACATGAAAGGACACCGCCATGAGCACCGCCCCTTCCCGCGCCGTTCGCCTCCACCGCGTCTTCAAGGCGCCGCCCGAGAAGCTGTACCGCGCCTTCCTCGACGCCGACGCCCTCGCCCGCTGGCTGCCGCCCTACGGCTTTCTCTGCAAGGTGGATCACCTGGAGGCCAAGGTGGGCGGCACGTTCCGCATGTCGTTCCGCAACTTCACCTCTGGCAACGCCCATTCGTTCGGCGGCGAGTACGTGGAGCTCGTGCCGAACGAACGCATCCGCTACACCGACAAGTTCGATGACCCGAACCTGCCTGGCACGATGTCGGTGGACGTGCAGCTCAAGGCCGTGTCCTGCGGAACCGAACTCAACGTGGTGCAGGAGGGCATTCCGGATGTGATTCCGCTGGAGATGTGCTACCTGGGCTGGCAGGAGTCGCTGGCTCAGTTGGCCTTGCTCGTTGAGCCCGACATCCCGGATTGACAGGCGTGCGCCCGCTGCGAGAGCGCCACACCCACCAGAGGCACCGAGGGTCCGGCTTTGCCGGCCCAAGATGCCGTTCCCCCTCGAAGCGCCGAAGGCGCGCTACGGAGGGGGGAAGCCGCGTCAGCGGCGCAGGGGGGTGTTCGCTTCCGCCACGAAGGCCGCGAAGCCTTGGAGGAATTCGGCGAGTTGCTGGCGCACCTTGTCGTCAAGCAGGCTGCCGTCGGGGCCGAACACGGACGATGCACGCGACACCATCAGGCGCCCGCCCTGCCAGGTGTGCGTGCCCAGGGTGCGCAGCACCGGCAGCCAGTGGGCCTGCGACAGGATGGTGCCGAAGCCGCCAGGCGAAGCGCCGATGACGGCGACCGGCCTATCACGGAACACGTCGGGCATGCCGGGCGTGGGCCGCGAGAGCCAGTCGATCGCGTTCTTGAACACGCCGGGAATGCCGTTGTTGTATTCGGGCGTGACAAGCAGCAGGCCGTCGCTGGCGAGGATGCGTTCCTTCAGCGCGCGCACGGCCGCGGGCGTGCCTTCTGCCTGTTCCAGGTCGCCGTCGTAGAGCGGAATGCCGTGCAACGTGGCGGCGTCGAGCTGCGTCGCATCGCCGGCCAGGGGCTGGGCGGCACGCAGCAGGGAGGTGTTGAAGGATTGCGCGCGCAGGCTGCCAGAGAGGCCAAGGAGCTGGGTGGTCATGGTGGTTGGGCTTGAGAAGGGTTCAGATTTTCCAGAAGTCGGGTCGAGCGTACTCGTGCTTGAGGAAGTCGATCCACAGGCGCACGCGCAGCGCAAGGTGCTTGCGCTGCGGGAACAGCGCGAAGATGCCGTTGGGCGGTGCGGCGAAGTCGTCGAGCACGCTCTCCAGCCGGCCCGCGGCGATGTCGGCCTCCACCTCCCAGGTGCTTCGCCAGGCGATGCCATAGCCGGCCAGGCACCACTCGCGCAGCACCTGGCCATCGGTGCAGTCCAGCGGGCCATTGGGCCGCAGGTGCACGATTTCCACTTCACCCAGACCTCCGGCGGCCGGCACGGTGAAGGCCCAGCCCCGCGTCTGCGACGCGTCGCTGGAGAGGGTGAGGCAATCGAAACGCACCAGGTCGGCCGGCACCTGCGGGCGGCCATGCTGCTGCAGGTAGCGCGGGGTGGCCACGCACATGCGGCGGTTGTCCGCCAGGCGCACGCTCACCAGGGACGAGTCGGGCAGGTCGCCCACGCGCACTGCGCAGTCGTAGGCCTCGCCGGCCACGTCGACCACGCGGTCGCTCAGGTTGAGCGAAATGGTGACCTCGGGGTGCAGTTCGCGGAAGCGCGGCACCAGCGGCGCCACATGGCGGCGGCCAAAACCAGCCGGCGCGGTGATGCGAAGGTGCCCGCTGGCTTTCACGCCGCCGGCACTCACGCTGGCCTCGGCATTCGCCATGTCGACCAGCAGGCGCTGGCAGTCTTCGAGAAAAGCGCTGCCTTCGTGCGTGAGCGTGATGCGCCGCGTGGTGCGCACCATGAGCTTCACACCCAGCCGCGCCTCGAGGGCGTCGAGCCGGCGTCCGATGATGGCCGGGGCCACGCCCTCGGCTTTGGCGGCGGCAGTGAGGCTGCCACGGGTGGCCACGGCCACGAAGGTTTCGAGTTGCTTGAGCTTGTCCACGGAGAGGCAGATTACCTCACCCAATGTGAATGATCAATGAAGGTTTTGCCTGGATTGATGACTTTCAAGCAATCTTTTCGATCACACGACTCAGCCGCTCCGCGTCTTCAGGGGCGTAGCCCAGTTCGGCCAGCAGCTCGGCGCTGTGCTCGCCCAACCGGGGTGGGCTGCGGCGCACGCCCGGCCGGTCGCCGTCCAGCGTGAACGGCAGCAGCACGGTGGGCGCGGTCTGGCCCGCGCTGGCGCCATCCGGCAGGGTGATGGGCGCCAGGCCACCGGTGGCGAGCAGGTGAGGGTCCTGCAGCAGTTCGTGCGGCCGGGTGATGGGTGCGAAGGGCAGGCCGTGGCGTTCGAACAGCGCCGCGAGGTCGGCCGCCGACTGCACCGCCAGTCGTTCGCGCAGCAGGGGTATGAGCCAGTCGCGGTTGCGCACACGGTTGTTGTTGCCTTGCAGCCGCGTATCGGCCTGCAGGTCGTCGTAGCCGAACGCGTTGCAGAAGATGGCCCACTGCGTGTCGCTCACCACGGCCAGGAAGATCTGCTCGCCATCCTTCACGCGAAACACGTCGTAGATGCCCCAGGACGAAATGCGGTCGGGCATGGGCGCGGCGGGTTTTCCGGTGACGGCGAACTGCATCATGTGCTGGGCGACGAGGAACACGTTGTTCTCGAACAGCGCGCTCTGCACCTCGCAGCCTTCGCCGGTCTTCTCGCGCGCGCTGAGCGCGGCCATCACGCCGATGGCGCCGAAGAGGCCGCCCATAATGTCGTTCACCGACGAGCCGGCGCGCAGGGGATCGCCGGGCCGCCCGGTCATGTAGGCCAGGCCCCCCATCATCTGCACCACCTCATCGAGCGCGGTGCGGTGGTCGTACGGGCCGGGCAGGAAGCCCTTGTGGCTCACGTAGACGAGACGCGGGTTGAGGGTCTTCAGGCTCGCGTGATCGAGCCCGAGCTTCTTCATGGTGCCGGGCTTGAAGTTCTCGCTCACCACATCGGCCGTGGCGATGAGACGCAGCACGGCCTCACGGCCCTCAGGCGACTGCAAGTCCAGCACCAGGCTCTTCTTGTTGCGGTTGAACAGCGGGTAGAAGCCGGCGCCCGAACCGAGCAGGCGGCGCGTGTTGTCACCGGCCGGTGGCTCCACCTTGATGACTTCGGCGCCGAGGTCGGCCAGCACCATGCCGCAGGTGGGCCCCATCACCATGTGGGTGAATTCGACGACGCGCAGGCCCTCGAAGGGCAGGGGGCGGGGGGTGTCTTTCTTGGAGTCTTGCATGGGGTCGGATGGCGGATCAGGCGGGGTTCCAGCCTTTGGGCAGACCGGCTTCGGGCGTCATGCCATAGACCGGCTCGCCGGGCAGGCCGGCCTGGAGCGGCTGGCGCGCCGCGATGAGTTGCGAGAGGTCGATCCCGGTGGGCACGCCCATGGCCTCGAACATGAAGACCAGGTCTTCGGTGACGACATTGCCCGAGGCGCCCGGCGCGTAGGGGCAGCCGCCGAGACCGCCGAGCGAGGCGTCGAAGGTGCGCACATCGGCGTCGAACGCGGCCAGGCAGTTGGCCAGGCCGAGGCCGCGCGTGTTGTGCATGTGGGCCGCACCCGCGCGCTCGCCGATCTCGGCGCGCAGCCGCCGGAACAGGCGGCGAACCTGTGCGGGGTTGGCCATGCCGGTGGTGTCGGACAGGCCCACCTCGTCCACACCGGCCTCCACACAGGCCACAGCCAGGCGGATCACGTCGTCCTCGTCCACGGTGCCCTGCAACGTGCAGCCAAAGGCGGTGGACAGACCCACCTCCATCGCCACGCCGGGCGCGGTGTCGCGGCGCAGGGCGTTCACCTCGCGCAGCTCGTCCACCATCTGCTCGCGCGTCCTGCGCACGTTGGCCAGCGAATGCGCTTCGCTGGCCGAGACCGGCAGGGTGATCTTGTGCACGCCGGCGGCCAGCGCGGCCTCGGCACCGCGCCGGTTGGGCACGAGGGCCATCACGGTGAGGCCATCGTGCCGCAAGGCATGGCACACCACATCCACCACGTCGGCCATCTGCGGCAGGAGCTTGGCGGGCACGAAAGAGCCGACCTCGATCTCGCGCAGACCGGCGGCCACCAGCGCGTCGATCCAGCGCAGCTTGTCGGCCGTCGGCATGGTCGCCTTGACCGACTGAAGGCCGTCGCGCGGACCGACTTCGCTGATGAGGACTTCCGGGGTTTTCGACATGTCGAGGAGATCTTCTTGCGTTCTATCTATTGAAACGATATTCTTTCTATTGAAAGAATCGCAGAAGCCCCGAGCGCTGTCAACCCGAGCCCACGCCATGCCCCGCAAAGCACAGACCCCTTCCGTCGCAGACAGCAATGCCGCCAGCGGCGGCACGGCGGCGGTGGACCGCGCTCTCTCGCTGCTGGCCGCGTTCCGCGCGGGCGACGCCGCCCTGTCGCTGGCCGAGCTGGCCGACCGCACACAGTTGCACAAAAGCACCGCGCTGCGCCTCATCGCGTCGCTCGAACACGCACACCTGCTGCAGCGCCTGGACGACGGGCGCTACGCGCTCGGGGGTGAGGTGGAGCGGCTGCACGGCCTCTACACCGCCTCGTTCTCGCTGGACCGCGTGGTCATGCCGGTGCTGCGCCAGCTGGTGGCCGACACCGGTGAGAGCGCGGCGTACCACGTGCGCCAGGGCCAGGCGCCGAACCAGACGCGCCTGTGCCTTTACCGCGTGGACTCGCCCCATCCGGTGCGCGACCACATCCGCGCCGGCGAAGTGCTGCCGCTGCACCGGGGGACGGGCGGTCGCGTGCTCACGGCATTCGGGGCGGGAGACGACAGCCGCACACCCACGGCGGCCGACAAGCGCGTGCTTGCACGCATCCGCGCCGATGGCTTCATGACCGCCCTCGGTGACCGCCTCGCGGAAGTGGCGGGTGTCTCGGCGCCGGTGTTCCATGCCGATGGGACCATTGCCGCAGCGCTCACGCTCACGATGCCGGCACACCGGTTCGATGAACGGCATGTGGCCAAAGTGCTGGGCGCCGCGCGGCGGCTGAGCGGGCGGGTGGGATGAGCGCACCCGTGGTGCGCGCGCGTCAGAGCATGGCCTTGCCGAGCACGTCGATGACGCGCCAGTCGTGCGCAGTGGCGTGCGCGTGCAATTGGGCGTCCGGGTTCACGGCCACGGGGTTGCCCACGCTACCGAGCAGGGGCAGGTCGTTGATCGAGTCGCTGTAGAACCAGGCGCGCTCCAGCGCATCGGCCGGCAACCCCTGTTCGGCCATCCACACCCGCAGGCGCCGCAGCTTGCCTTCGCGCATGTTGGGCACGCCCTTCACCCGCCCCGTGTAGACGCCGTCGACCATGGCGAGTTCGGTGGCGAGCCAGCAGTTGAAGCCCAGATCGGCTGCGGTGCGTGCGGCAATGACGCTGTTGCTCGCGGTGGTGAGCACCAGCCGGTGTCCCGCCTCGCGGTGCGAGGCCACCAGCGCCCTGGCCGCATCGGGCAGGCGGTGGCGGATCTCTTCCACCAGAAAGCGATCTTGCCAGGGCGACCAGAACACGGGCGTGCGACCTGCGAGCAGGCCGGCGTAGAAGTCGCTGAAGGCCTCGACGCTGACGCGGCCGGCGCGGTAGTCCGCACCCATCTGCTCGTTGCGGGCCTGCAGGTCTGCGCCAACGAGGCCGTGCCTCAGCAGGAATCGGCACCACAGGTCGTCGCCGTCGCCGTCGAGCAGGGTGTGGTCCAGGTCAAACAAAGCCAGTGTGGTCATGGGTGGCAAGAGGAGGTCATGGCGGGATCTGCGCAACCGCGCTGTTGTCTTTCAGACCCACACCGGTGAGGCCGCGGCGCAGTGCCTCGCGCACGAGCCAGGCCAGGCGTTGCCCGGCGGCTTGCGGCACCAGGCCTTCGGGGCGGATGTTGCTGACGCAGTTGCGCTCGGCATCGGTGCGACCGACGCGGGGATCCAGGGTGAGGTAGGCGCCCAGGCTGTCGGCCGCGCTCAAGCCGGGACGCTCGCCCACCAGGATCAGCGCAAGCCGGGCCTGCAGTGCGGCACCCACGTCATCGGCCAGCGCCACGCGCGCCTGCGTGGCCACGACCAGCGGCGCGCAATCCAGCGGGCCGGCGTCATCGATGGACGCGGCCAGCGCCTTGTGCAGGGAGGTGAGCACCTCCAGCGCGTGCGACTGCACCGCCAGCGCTGAGAGGCCGTCGCCGATGACCACCACCAGATCGACCGGGCTGGTGGCCATGTCGCGCAGGCGCTGCAGGTCTTCGTCGCGCAGGCGGCGGCCCTGGTCGGGGCGGCGCAGGTAGGCCTGCCGCGAAGGCGCCTGGCTGGCGACCAGGACCGGAGGCCAACCCACGTCGGTCAACGCGGCAGCCAGCGATCCCGTGTCGAGCGCCACATGGACGGCGTCGCGCGCGCGCGCATGGGCGGCCGAGAAGCGCAACAGCTCGTCCGTGGGCAGGCTGTTGCCCGCGCGGCCGAGCGCGATGCGCGCAGGTGTGTGGCGACGCAGATCGACCCAGGGATCGACAGGAACCATCGGCCCGTTCACGGGAGGCCCATCAACCGGCAGGCCACGTGCGCTCATGGCGCCCCCAGCAGCGGGCTGAACCCCTGCGCGAGTGCCGGCACACCCTGGGCCGGGCGCAGGCGACCTTGCATATCGGTGATGCCCTGCGCCTGAAGCCAGGCCTCGAACTCCGGTGCGCGCCGCTTGCCGAGCAGCTGGCGCACGAACAGCGCGTCGTGGAACGACGTGCTCTGGTAATTGAGCATCACGTCGTCGGCCCCCGGCACGCCCATCATGAAGTTCAGGCCCGCGCTGGCCAGCAGCACGAGGAGGTTGTCCATGTCGTCCTGGTCGGCCTCGGCGTGGTTGGTGTAGCAGATGTCGCAGCCCATGGGCAGACCGAGCAGCTTGCCGCAGAAATGATCTTCCAGGCCGGCGCGCACGATCTGCTTGCCGTCGTAGAGGTACTCCGGACCGATGAAGCCCACCACCGTGTTGACGAGCAGGGGTTGGTAGCGCCGGGCCACGGCGTAGGCACGCGCCTCGAGCGTCTGCTGGTCGACCCCGTGGTGCGCGCCGGCCGACAGGGCGCTGCCCTGCCCCGTCTCGAAGTACATGAGGTTCTGGCCCACGGTGCCGCGCCGCAGGGACTGGGCGGCCGCATGGGCTTCGTCGAGCAGGCCCAGATGGATGCCGAAGCTGCGGTTGGTGCCTTCGGTGCCGCCGATGCTCTGGAACACGAGGTCCACCGGCGCACCCACTTCGATGGCCTGCAACGTGTTGGTCACGTGGGTAAGCACGCAGGACTGCGTGGGCACACCATGGCGCTGCACCAGCTCGTCGAAGATGTGCAACAGGCGCACCAGTTCGGGCACGCTGTCGCTCACCGGGTTCACGCCGATGCAGGCATCGCCCGCGCCGTACATCAGGCCGTCGAGCACGCTGGCCAGGATGCCAGCGGCGCTGTCGGACGGATGGTTGGGCTGCAGGCGCACCGCGAGGTGGCCTGGCAGCCCGAGCGTGTTGCGAAACCGGGTGACGACCTGGCAGCGGCTGGCCACCAGGATCAGGTCCTGGTTGCGCATGAGCTTGCTCACTGCGGCCACCATCTCGGGCATCAGCCCGGCCGCGAGCCCCTGCAGCGTGGCGGTGTCCGCCGCGTCAGAGAGCAGCCAGTCACGGAACCCGCCCACGGTGAGGTGGGCCACGGGTGCGAACGCGGCGCCATTGTGGCTGTCCAGGATGAGCCGGGTGATCTCATCTTCTTCATAGGGCACCACCGCCTCCTGCAGGAAATGCCTGAGCGGCAATGCGGCCAGCACCTCGCGCGCGGCAACGCGCTGCTGCGCGCTGTGCGCGGCCAGTCCCGCCAGTTCGTCGCCCGAGCGCGGCGGCGAGGCGCAGGCCAGCAGGCTGCGCAGGTCGGCAAAGTGGTGCCGCTCGAAGCCGACCTGCGCCTGCATCACAGCGGCAGCGCCGGGCCGAAGGCCTCGACGTAACTCAGATGGGTGCACAGACCGTGCACGGGCGTCCAGCGGTGCAGCGAGATCTTGGGCGGTTCGAGCTGCGCGTGCAGCGCTGCGCCGGGGCGCAGGTCGAGCGCGATCTGGTGCGCCACCGAAGGCGCTACGTGCAGCGGCGCACCGCCGAACTGCATCTGCACCGGCCGGTGCAGGTGGCCACACAGCAAGCCCTGCACCTGGCCATGGCCGCGCACCAGCGCGGCGAGTTCGTCGCCCCCGGCCATCAGGCTGCAGGCGTCCATGGCTTCGATGCCGGTCGGCAAGGGCGGGTGGTGCATGAAGATGAGGACGGGCTCGCCCCGGCACGCTTCCAGCGTGTGCGCCAGCCAGCCCAGCTGGGCAGCGCCGAGCGCCCCGTGCGGTTGTCGGGGCACCACCGTGTCGAGCGCGATCAGGTGCAGCCCCCCCTGGCGCACGTGGTAGCAACAGGCACCACCCGGTGCATCGTCGGCCACCGGCATGCACCGGCGCAGGGCATCGCGCGCCACTTTGGGGTCATCGTGGTTGCCCGGCACGGCGTAGACGGGCATGGGCAGCGGCGCCAGCGCCGCTGCCACCGTGGCGTACTCGGCGGCACGGCCGCGCTCGGTGAGGTCACCCGTGAGCAGAACCAGATCGGGACGGGGTTGCAGCGATGCCACATGGGCCACGGCCCGGTGCAGGGCTTTCTCGGTGTCCATCCGGCCACCGAGAAAGCCCGGCCCGGTGCCGATGTGGGGGTCGGACAGCTGGGCGATCAGCAGGCTGGAGCTCATGTGATGAAGTCTATGGCTATTTTCAACACAAATCCATAAATTGATGTGGAACTGTTCTTGCTTGTGTGGATTTCATATGGTTGTCACGATTCAACAACACCATACGACCTGCTTTCCTCGTTGTGTCTTCTCACCTTTGCCTTGAAGGAGCCGTGTCATGTCCCGTTTCGATTCCCGTCCCTCCCCGTCCGTTTCATCCCCGCGCCGCCAGTTTCTCAAGACCGGTGCCAGCGTGTCGGCTGCCGCCATGTTCGGCGGCATGCCGCTGTTTGCCAGCGGCCAGCAGCAGGTCAAGCTGGCCTTCATGTACCCCGTCGGCGTGTCCGGCGACATCAACCGCCTGGTCTCCAACATGATCAGCGGCTTCAATGCCGCGCACAGCCACATCCAGGTCGAGGCCATCTACGCCGGCAGCTACGACAACACCGAACAGAAAGTGATGACCGCGCTGGGTGTGGGCGATCCGCCCGCCAGCTGGTTGCCCATCAACTCGATGCTGCGCACCTTCCTCGACATGGACGCGCTGGAAGACGTGACCGCGCTGGCCAAGGCGGATGACGTGTTCCAGGACTTCCTGCCGGGCTTTCTCGGCACCTGCATGTCCGACAACAAGCTCTACGGCCTGCCCTTCCAGTGCAGCACGCCGGTGCTGTACTACAACAAGAATGCTTTCGAGAAAGCCGGCCTCAAGGCCGCGCCGACCAACTGGACCGAGCTGGAGGCGGCCGCCAAGGCCTTGTCGATCCGCCAGGGCGACACGGTCTCGCAATGGGGCCTGACCATCGGTGGTGGCTGGCACGACTGGATCTTCGAGAGCTTCGTGCGCCAGAACGGCCTGGTGTTCTGGACCAAGGACAAGGTCGCCTTCGACGCCCCCGAAAGCGTGAACGCCATGGAGTTCTGGCTGCGCATGGCCCAGGCCAAGCTGATGCCTGCGGCCTCCACCTGGGAAAGCTCGGCCAACGACTTCATGGCCGGCCGCACCGCCATGCTCTACCACTCCACCGGTTCGATGACCAACATCCTCAAGTCCTCGTCGTTCCCGGTCGGCGTGGCGCCGATGCCCAAGGGCAAGCAGATCGGCTCCACCATGGGTGGCGGCCCCATCCTGATCGCGAAGAAGCAGCCCGATGCCCACAAGAAGGCCGCGTGGACGTTCGCGCGCTGGATGACCAACACCGCCAACCAGGCCCAGTGGTGCATCGACACCGGCTACCTCGCGGCGCGCAAGTCGTCGTGGGAGACGCCGATCCTCAAGGCCCATGTGGCCAAGGTGCCGGAGTCGCGCTCGGCCTTCGTGACCGCCGAGGTGGCCGGTGCCTTCCTGCAGGTGCCGGGCTACCACAAGGTGCGCGCGCACCTGCAGAGCGCGATCGACCGCACGCTGGCTGGCGAGGTGAAGCCCGACGCGGCGCTGCGCGAAGCCACCGCCAAGTCCAACCTCGAGATCCAGCGCCTGGCCCGCCGCCGCAGCTGAGGACCGACGACGCCATGACCACGCTGACACTGGACGACCCCGTGACCGACGTGCCCGTCGCCAGGAACCGCGCGCGGCGTCGCGAGCTCATCACCGCGGTGGTGATGCTCGCGCCGTCGCTGCTGTTCCTTGCTGCCTTCACTTACTGGCCGATCATCCGGTCGCTGATGTACGGCTTCTTCGACGTGCAGCTCGGCTCGGCCGAGATCTTCTTTGTCGGCTGGGAGAACTATCAGCGGCTGTGGCACGACGCGCTGTTCTGGCAGTCGCTGCGCAACACCGTGGTCTATATGGTGGTCACGGTGCCGACCTCGATCGGCCTGGCGCTGCTGCTGGCGGTGGCGCTGGACCGCAAGCTGCGCGGCACCGCGCTCTACCGCTCCATCTTCTTCTATCCGGTGATGGTGCCTTCGGTGGCGGCCGGAATGGTGTGGGTGTTTCTCTACGCTCCGGGCTACGGCCCCATCAACGGCCTGATGGAGATGCTGGGGCTGCCCAAGCTGGAGTGGCTGTACGACCGGCAATGGGCACTGCCGGCCATCATCTTCATGAGCATCTGGAAGTACGCCGGGTACTTCATGCTGATCCTGCTCGCGGCCCTGCAGCTGGTGCCGCGCGATCTGTACGAGGCCGCGCGGCTGGACGGCGTGTCCGGCTTCCGGCAGCTGGTGCACATCACCGTGCCGCTGATATCCCCCACGCTCTACTTCGTGGTGATCATCGGTGTGCTGCACTCGTACCAGATCTTCGACTACGTGTTCGTGATGACGCAGGGCGGCCCGGCCGACGCGACCAACGTGCTCACCTTCTACATCTACCAGAACGCCTTCCAGTTCCAGGACATCGGCACCGCCTCGGCCATCGCCAACATCCTGCTGCTGGTCGTCATGGGCCTGATCGGCATCGTGGCGCTCACCCTCGGCCGCCGCGTTCACTACATGGGGCGATGACATGCTGACCCGATCCTTGTTCGCCCGTTCGCGCTGGATGCACTGGCTGCTGGTGCCCGCCATGCTGTTATGGCTCAGCCCGCTGGCCTGGATGGCCATCACCTCGTTCAAGACACGCGCCGAGATCTTCGATCCTGCGGCAGGTGTGCTGCCGCAGGTGCTGCAATGGGGCAACTACCCTGCGGCGCTCTCGGTCGCGCCTTTCGGCATCTACCTGCTCAATTCGCTGCTCGTCACCGGCGGCATCCTGCTGGCGCAACTCACCACCATCACGCTGGCGGCCTATGCATTCGCGCGGCTGCGCTTCCCGGGGCGCGACCTGCTGTTCGGGCTGTTCCTGCTGCAGGTGATGTTCCCGATCTACGCCACCTTCCTGACCAACTTCATCACCGTGCGCGAACTCGGCCTGCTCAACAGCCTTTGGGCGCTGATGGTGCCGTTCATCGCCAGCGGCTATGGCACCTTCATGCTGCGCCAGTCGTTCCGCCAGGTGCCCAACGACCTGGCCGACGCAGCGCGCCTGGACGGCTGCGGCCACTGGGCCACGCTGTGGCACGTCTACCTGCCGCTGGTGAAACCCACCCTCGTGGCCTTCGGGATGATCTCCGTCGTCACACACTGGAACGACTACATGTGGCCGCTGCTTGTGACCAACAGCGAAGGCGTGCGCACCCTGCCCATCGGCCTCGGCCTGCTGGCCAAGGCGGACAGCGGTGCCGACTGGCCACGGCTCATGGCCGCCACGATGGTAGTGATCGCCCCGCTGATGCTGCTGTTCCTGATCTTCCAGCGCCGCTTCGTCGACAGCTTCATGCACGCGGGGTTGAAGTGAGACACCCCCCTGCGCCGCTTTGCAGCTTCCCCCCTCTCTTGCGCGCCTTCGGCGCTTGGAGGGGGACGGCATCTCGGGCCGGCGGAGCCGGACCCTTGATGCCTCTGGATCGCGTTGCTTCACTCGTTGCGGGTCGCGCTTCGGCGCGGTGACCCCCTGAAATCATTCCCTTCCACTCGCCCTTACCATCCACACCCATGTCTGCCATCTCTCTCCAAGGCATCACCAAACGCTACCCCGACCATGTCGCCGTGGACCGGCTGGACCTCGACGTGCAGGCGGGCGAGTTCATGGTGCTGGTCGGCCCGTCAGGCTGTGGCAAGTCCACCACCCTGCGCATGATCGCGGGGCTGGAAGACATCAGCGAAGGCCGGCTGCTCATCGGGGGCCGCGACGTCACGCACGCCGAGCCCCACGAGCGCGACATCGCCATGGTCTTCCAGTCCTACGCGCTGTACCCGCACATGACGGTCTACATGAACATGGCATTCGGGCTGCTGCGCACCAGCAAGCTTTCGCGCGACGAAGTCGACCAGCGCGTGCAGGAAGCCGCGCGCCGGCTGCAGATCACGGAGCTGCTGCAGCGCCGGCCGAACGAACTCTCGGGCGGCCAGCGGCAGCGCGTCGCCATCGGCCGCGCCCTCGTGCGCAAGCCCAAGGTGTTCCTGTTCGACGAACCGCTGTCCAACCTCGACGCCAAGCTGCGCACCCACATGCGCGGCGAGCTCGAGCGCCTGCACGCGGAACTGGGCATCACCATCGTGTACGTCACGCACGACCAGGTGGAAGCCATGACCCTGGGCACGCGCATCGCCGTGATGGACAAGGGGCATTTGCGGCAGGTGGGCGCACCGATGGACGTGTACCGGCATCCCGCCAACCGGTTTGTCGCCTCGTTCATCGGGTCACCCGAGATGAACTTCCTGCCGGTGCCCGACAGCATGGCCAGCGGCAGGGCCTGGCTCAGCGACCACTATGGCAATGCCGCGCTGCAGCCCGACACCGTGCTGGGCCTGCGCCCCGAAGAACTGACCTTGTCCCGCATGGCCGGCGCGTCCGCACTGAGCTGGTCCGGCGTGGTGCAGCGCGTCGAGCGGCTGGGCGCCGAAGCCTATGCCCAGATCCGCGTGGGCAACGCCGATGTGCTGGTGCGCACCGAGGCCGACGCGTCACTGGAAATCCATCAGCCCATCGTGCTCACGCCCGCGCTCTCCCGTTTGCGGGTGTTTGACGGACCGTCCGGCGCGCTGCTGGCCGCACAGGGATGACCCCATGAACATGACGCCCGTGCTGAGCGCGCGCCAGGAACGCATCGTCGAAATCCTGCGCGCCACACCCTCCATCACCACCGTGGAACTCGCCCAGCGCCTGGGCGTGTCGGGCGAAACGGTGCGGCGCGACCTGCAGGCCATGGCCGACGACGGCATCGTGCAGAAATTCCACGGTGGCGTCAGCCTGCACCGGGACGTGCAGGAATCGCCTTTTCTGCTGCGCATGCGCAGCAACGTCGCCGCCAAGCGCCGACTGGCCCAGCAGGTCTCGGCCTTGCTGCCGGACGGCGCCAGCCTCGTGCTCGACAACAGCAGCACCGCCTGCTTCATCGCCGAAGCCCTGGCCGAGCGGCGCGGATTGACGGTGGCCACGCCCTCACTCGAGGTGGCACGTGCACTGGCCAACAGCGGCGACCGGCACACCGTGATGCTGCCCGGTGGCACGCTTCGCAGCAGCGACATGACCCTGGCCGGCGCGAACGCCTTGCGTTTCGCCACCCAGCTGCACCCCGATTACCTGATTGTCTCCGTGGCGTCGTTGAGCGCCCGTGGTGGGTGCCTCGACTTCGATCCCTTCGAGGTCGAGTTCAAGCAGGCGGTCTGCCCGCACGCGGAAACCGTGATCGTGGTGGCCGACGCCAGCAAGTTCGAGGCGCCCGGCCTGATCACCAGCCTGCCTTGGGACAACGTGCGCATATTGGTGACCGACCAGGCCCTGCCCGATGATCTGGCCAACGCCACCCGGGCAGTCCAGGTGGTGATCGCCAAGGACCAGCCAGAAGGCTGAGTCACAGACGCCCCACAGCAAGCAGAAAAAAAGCCCACCGCAGTTCGCGGTGGGCTTTCAGCCCGGAGTTCAGGCCGTCCGTCTTGCGGCGGGCGGCTTGTTTTTTTCTTAGAACTTGTGGCGGATGCCCAGACCGTACACGCGGTTGCGCGTGGTGGTTTCCACCAGGGCGTCCAGGTCGGTGTACTTGTAGCTGTTCAGGGCGGCGTACACCGTGGTGCGCTTGCTCAGGCTGTACAGGTACTCGACGCCGAAGGACGTGGCTTTGCTGGCGTTCATGCCCGTGGCGGCGTACTCGGCCTTCTCGCGGCCATAGGCGACGTTGACGTTGCCTGCGGCGCCCATCGGCACCATCAAGCCAAGCACAGCACCCTGGTCCTTGACGCCCGTGGCCAGACCATCTTTCTGATTGACGAGTTGGGCCAGGAGCTTGACCACACCGAAGTCGTAACTGGCGGCCAGGCCGACGGTCTTGGCCGCTTCCGACGGACCGGTGGCCTTCACGTTCTCGTAGGCGGCTTTCACGGCCACCGGGCCGTTGGCGTAACCAGCGGACAGGCCGAAGGCGCGGCCGGCAGAGGTGGTCGCCGTCGCGTTCTCGCCGAAGGCGTACTGCGCGGCGGCGGTGAAGCCACCCATGCCAGGCGCGGTGTAGACCACCGAGTTGTCCCAGCGGTCGGAGTGCGCCAGCGAGTGCGAGCCGATGGCATTCGTGGTGGAGAATTTCGAGGTGCCCTGTGCGTCGAAGCCATCGATCAGCTGGAAGATCTGCGTGTACTGGCGGCCGAATTCCACCGAACCGAAGCCACCGCTCAGACCCACCTTGCTGGTGCGGTTGAACAGGCGGCCGGCATCCGCGCTGGTGCCGGTGTCGGCATTGAAACCCGACTCCACCTGGAAAGTGGCCTTCAGGCCGCCACCCAGGTCTTCGGAGCCACGCAGCCCCCAGCGGCTGCCGTTCAGACCGCCGCTGCTCAGGCTGGTGCCGGCATCGGTGTTGGTGACGACGGCGCCCGTCGTGTTCTTGACGGTGCTCTTGCCAACGAACACATCCACCAGGCCATACAGATTGACGCTGGATTGGGCATGGGCGGCACCAGCGACAGCGCTGAGCACGGCCAAGGCGGCTACGGTCTTTTTCATGAGTCGATCTTTCATAGTGTGAGTTGAGAGTGAGGACAGCCACTGAGGGCACGCCCGTGCCCTCAGTGACCTCTCCCTCGCCGCGCTCGCCACACAGACCCTTTCTGCGCGTCGAAGCACCCCGAAGAGGCGAATCTAGGACCTGGTACGAGCGCATTCGGACCAAGGATCGAGACGACAAAAGTGAGCGCCGTATTGCTCAGGATCTGGAACGAAGCGACAAATCATTCATTCAAAAGCGCTACTTCGATGCGCGCGCACAGCCCTGGAGAATTCCTGGCAAAAGCAGAAAAAATTCAAAAGAAATGCAAAAATGGCTACAAGTTGATGAAAAATAGGAGAACTTGGCCGCAGTAATTGCACCACTCTAAAGCACCCTTTCTCTTGCAGCCGGCCGGATCGATGGCCTCCGGCAAGGTCACGGCGTTGCGGAAAACCGCGTCGAACCTCCGTTTTCTCGTCCACAGGCCATGAAGCGTTGTCGACCTGCAACAGAAACAGAGGTGCCACCCATCGATTCCATCGAAGAAAGTCATGGATAAACGACAAGAAATCGATTTAATGCGCAACTGAGTGTGGAATACAGTCGAACCTGCACCGCGCACGCGCGCCGAATCTTTCAGCACTTACGGAGCCCCCATGACCGCACGCACCCAGATTCACGGCCTCAAGGTCGCCACCGAACTGTTCGACTTCATCAACCAGCAGGTGCTGCCCGGCACCGGGGTGAGCGAGGCGGATTTCTGGAAGGGCTTCGACGCCATCGTGTCGGACCTCGCACCCAAGAACGCCGCGCTGCTCAGTGAGCGCGATCGGCTGCAGACGGAACTGGACACCTGGCACGCGGCCAACCCCGGCCCGATCCGCGACATGGCGGGCTACCGCAAGTTCCTGGAGACCATCGGCTACCTGGTGCCGCAACCCAGGAGCGTGAAGGCCACGACGAAGAACGTGGACGACGAACTGGCCGTGCAGGCGGGCCCGCAGCTGGTGGTGCCGATCCTGAATGCACGCTATGCACTCAACGCGGCCAACGCACGCTGGGGATCGCTGTACGACGCGCTGTACGGCACGGACGTGATCGCCGAGGACAAGGGCTGCGGCAAGGTCGGCCCCAAGGGTGGCTACAACCCCAAACGCGGTGCGAAGGTCATCGAATATGCGCGCTACGTGCTCGACCGCACCGCGCCGCTGAAGAAGGGCTCGCACGTGGGCTCCATGGGCTACCGCGTCAACAAGGACGGTGAACTGGTGGTGACGCTGGCCGATGGCGGCACCAGCAAGCTGGCCGACAAGTCGCAGTTCGTCGGTTACCAGGGCGAGGCCAAGGCCCCCAGCGCCGTGCTGCTGGCCCACAACGGCCTGCACCTGGAGATCCAGATCGACCGCAACACGCCCATCGGCAAGGCCGACCCTGCTGGCGTGAGCGATCTCGTGGTGGAAGCCGCGCTCTCGACCATCCTCGACCTGGAGGACTCGGTGGCCGCCGTGGACGCGCAGGACAAGGTGCTGGCGTACCGCAACTGGCTGGGCATCCTGCAGGGCACGTTGACGGAGTCGGTCACCAAGGCCGGCAAGACCTTCACGCGCGGCCTCAACGCCGACCGCGAGTACACCTCGCCCAGCGGCAAGAAAAACGCGGTGCGCCTGCACGGCCGTTCGCTCATGTTCGTGCGCAACGTGGGCCACCTGATGACCAACCCGGCCGTGCTCTGGGGCGATGATCGCGAGATCCCCGAAGGCATCCTGGATGCGATGGTCACGACCACTATCGCCCTGCACGACCTCAAGCGCTCGAAGAAGGACGCGATCCGCAACTCGCGCAAGGGCTCGGTCTACATCGTCAAGCCCAAGATGCACGGCCCGCGTGAGGTGGCGTTCGCCGCCGAGCTGTTCGGCCGCGTGGAGCAGGTGCTCGGCCTCAAGGACAGCACGGTCAAGCTCGGCATCATGGACGAGGAGCGCCGCACCTCGGTCAACCTGAAGGCGTGCATCGCCGCCGCCGCGAGCCGCGTGGCCTTCATCAACACAGGCTTCCTGGACCGCACCGGCGACGAGATGCACACCGCCATGCTCGCGGGCCCCATGGTGCGCAAGGGCGACATGAAAGCCAGCGCCTGGATCCAGGCCTATGAGAAGAACAACGTGATCGTGGGCCTCTCGTGCGGCCTGCGCGGCAAGGCACAGATCGGCAAGGGCATGTGGGCCATGCCCGACCTGATGGCCGAGATGCTGCGTCAGAAAATCGGCCACCCGAAGGCTGGCGCCAACACCGCCTGGGTGCCCAGCCCCACGGGCGCGACGCTGCACGCGCTGCACTACCACCAGGTGCTGGTGTCGGACGTGCAGAAGGAACTCGAAAAGATCGACGCCAACGCCGAGCGCGACAACCTGCTCACCGGCCTGCTGACCATTCCCGTGAGCAGCAACCCGAACTGGAGCGAGGCCGAGAAGCAGCAGGAGCTGGACAACAACGTGCAGGGCATCCTGGGCTACGTGGTGCGCTGGGTCGACCAGGGCGTGGGCTGCTCCAAGGTGCCGGACATCCACAACGTGGGCCTGATGGAAGACCGCGCCACGCTGCGCATTTCCAGCCAGCACATCGCCAACTGGCTGCACCACGGCATCGTGACCGAGGCCCAGGTGACGAAGACCTTCGAGCGCATGGCCGCCGTGGTCGATGGCCAGAACGCGGGCGACAAGCTGTACCAGAACATGGCCGGCCACTTCAAGACCAGCAAGGCCTATCTGGCCGCACTGGATCTGGTGTTCAAGGGCAAGGAACAGCCCAGCGGCTACACCGAGCCGCTGCTGCACGCCTGGCGCCTGAAGGTGAAGGCGGGCTGATCCTGCTGCAGTACCTGCTTTTCGACGCCAGCGACAACGGCGACGGTACCGGTACCTGGGACGCGATGGCCAGCGTGCGCGCCACGCAGTGGCCGGCCGTGCAGGCCGAAGTGCGCGCGGTGCTCGCCTGGGCCGACGCCCATGCGCCGGGGCCGCGCGGCCCGCTCGACGACGGCGGCGCGTGGGACGCCGATGAACAGGTGCAGGCCGACGGCGAATGGACCACGGTGACACTCACCCTCGCCGGGCCGTGGGCCTGGGGTGAGGCGCTCGTGGCGCACTTCGCTCCCGAGGATTGAGCCGGTGTTGTCAGCGGGCCTTGGCGGGCGCCAGCACAGGCGCGAGGCGGCCCTGTGCCAGGAGTTCGTCGAACCACACGCGGTAACCCGCGTCGCTCGGGTGCAGGCCATCGGCGGCGTTCAGCTCCCGGCGCTGGGCGAACGGATCGTCCGCCTTGTCCTTGAACAGATTCACGTACACCGCCTGGTGTCGCGCGGCGGCTTCGCGCACGAAACCATGCAGCGATCGCGCCCGCGACGTCATCAGCCAGGACACCGGCGGAAAGAAGAAGGGCGCGTTGCCCACATTGCCCGCCGGCATCACGACCACCCGCTCACCCCGTGCGCGGGCCAGCGTCACCACGCGATCGACGTCGGCGCGCACATCCTCCAGCCTGCGCAGGCGGATCACGTCGTTGCCGCCCGCCTGCACCAGCACCAGGTCGTAGCGCGCGGTCACGGCGTCGAGCTGGCCGACGACGTCGGCAAAGGTGGCGCCATCGCGGGCGCGGTTGTCGATCTGCAGGCGCGGGTAGGCCTGTGCCAGCTGGCCGGCCAGGCTGGCCTGCGGTGCGCTCGCGCCCGTGCCCACCCCGGTGCTGTCGCCCACGATCAGCAGGCGCAGGGCGGGATCGGCCGGCACCTGCTGCAGCGGCTCGCTGCGTTGGGCCAGCTCACTGGCCTTGCCGATGCGCCAGGCCGCACAGCCCGAGGTGGCGAGCACGGCCACCAGCAGGGCAACCAGGAGAGCGGGCACGATGGGCCAGGACGAAGGGGCACTCATGGGACCCAGTCTATGCGCATGTGTCGCTGGCGCACCAGTTGCTTGCACAAGGCCCTCCGCGGCACCGCGACAATACGCAGTTGCTCCCCTCACATCCCCCGCGCAGGAAAGCGTTCCCGATGATCCACACCCACAAATCCCTCGGCGGCATGGTGGTCGCACCGCACCACCTTGCCGCGCAGGCCGGCCGCGACGTGCTGCGCGACGGCGGCAACGCCGTTGAAGCCATGGTGGCGGCCGCAGCGGCCATTGCCGTGGTCTACCCCCACATGAACGCCATCGGTGGCGACGGTTTCTGGCTGATCCACGAGCCAGGCCAACCCGTGGTGGCCATCGACGCCTGCGGCCCGGCCGCAGCGCTGGCCTCGCGCGACTTCTACGCCGGCCTGGGCGCGATCCCTTCGCGCGGCCCGACCGCCGCACTCACCGTGGCCGGCACGATCGGCGGGTGGGCGAAGGCGCTGGAGGCCGCGGCCCCCTGGGGCCCTGCGCTGCCGCTCTCGCGGCTGCTGTCCGACGGCATCCGCCACGCGCGCGATGGCGTGGTGGTGACCACCAGCCAGTCCGCCCTGACGAAGCAGAAGCTCGATGGCCTGAAGGACGCGCCCGGCTTCGCCCCCACCTTCCTTGTCAACGGCCAGCCCCCCGAGCCAGGCCACCTGCTCCGGCAACCCACGCTGGGCCAGACGCTGGCCACCCTGGCCGAGCGCGGCCTGGACGACTTCTACCGCGGCGAACTGGCCGCGCGCATCGGTGCCGAGCTGGAACGCCTGGGCAGTCCCGTGCGCACCAGCGACCTCGCGGCCTATGCGGCCCGGGTGGTGCGGCCCCTCGCCGTGCGCCTGAAAGACTGTGCGGTCCACAACCTGCCGCCGCCCACGCAAGGCCTGGCCGCGCTGATAATCATCGGCCTGTTCGACCGTCTGGGCGTGCAGGAGGGCGAGGGCTTTGCCCACCTGCACGGACTGGTGGAAGCCACCAAGCGCGCCTTCCGCGTGCGCGAACGCGTGGTGACCGACCCGGGGCGCGTGCCCGTCGACCCGCAGAGCCTGCTGGAGCCCGGCGCACTGGACGCGCTGGCCGCGCAGATCGACCTGCAGCGCGCCCTGCCCTGGCCCGACCCGGCCGCGCCAGGCGACACGATCTGGATGGGTGCGATCGACGCGCAGGGACGCGCGGTGAGCTTCATCCAGAGCGTGTACTGGGAGTTCGGCTCCGGCACCGTGCTGCAGGACACCGGCATCTGCTGGCAGAACCGGGGCACCAGCTTCTCGCTCGACCCGAACGCCCTCAACAGCCTGGAACCCGGCCGCAAGCCGTTCCACACCCTCAACCCCTCGCTCGCCGTGTTCGACGATGGCCGTGTGATGCCCTTCGGCACCATGGGTGGCGAAGGGCAGCCACAGACGCAAGCCGCCGTGTTCACCCGCTACGCGCGTTTCGGCCAGACCCTGCAACAGGCGGTGAGCGCGCCGCGCTGGCTGCTCGGTCGCACCTGGGGCGACAGCAGCACCACCCTCAAGCTGGAGAACCGGTTCGACCCGGCCCTGGTCACCGCGCTGCGCGAAGCCGGCCACGTGATCGAGGCCTTGCCCGAAGCGTTCAGCGACACCATGGGCCACGCCGGCGCGCTCGTGCGCCACCCCGACGGCGTGATCGAGGGCGCGGCCGATCCGCGCAGCGACGGCAGCGTGGCCGCGCTGTGAGTGCGCTCGCGGCCCCGGGCGCGGATGGGCGCCTGATGTTCATCGACCTGCTCAAGGCCGTCGGCTCGCAGCTGATCGTGCTGCACCACCTCGCGTTCTACGGGCCGATGTCGGACTGGACACACCGGCTCGCCCCCGATCTCGTGGCCTGGTTCAGCCAGGACGCGCGCATGGCGGTGCAGGTGTTCCTGGTGGTTGCGGGTTTCCTCGCCGCGCGCAGCCTGGCGCCCGATGGACTGCTGCGCGGGGCATCGCCCCTGGGCCAGCTCGGCCAGCGTTATGTGCGCACCGCGCTGCCCTACATCGCCTCGCTGCTGGTGGCTGTGCTGTGCACCGAGCTGGCGCGCCGCTGGATGACGCACAGTTCCCTGTCCGCACCACCCGGGCTGTGGCAGTTCATCTCGCACGCACTGCTGCTGCACACACTGCTGGACATGGAGTCCCTCTCGGCCGGTGTCTGGTATGTCGCCATCGACTTCCAGCTCTACGCGCTCCTGCTCGCCCTGCTGTGGCTGGCACGCCGGCAGCACACGGCGACGGCCTGGGCGCAGGCGCTGGTGGTGATCGTGGTGGCGGCCTCGCTGTTCCACTTCAACCGCGAAGACGACTGGGACAGCTGGGCGTTGTACTTCTTCGGCGCCTATGGCCTGGGTGCGCTCACCTGGTGGACCACATCGAACGACGCGGCCTGGCGCCATGGCCGCTGGCTGCTGGGTGCGCTGGTCGCCATGGCTCTTGCGGCCCTGACGATCGACTTCCGCGAGCGCATCGCGCTGGCCCTGACCGTGTGTGTGGCGCTGGCCTGCGCGCAACGGCAGGGCTGGATGTTCACCTGGCCGCGCAGCCGCGCCGTGGCGTACCTCAGCCGTATCTCGTACTCGGTGTTCCTGCTCAATTTCCCCGTGGCACTGGTGGTCAACGCCTGGTTCACCCGTTATGGCGGTGCCGATGCGGGTGTGCAGACCGGCGGTGTGCTGCTGGCGTGGCTGGCCTGCAACGTGGCGGGCGCTCTGTTCCACCACGCCGTGGAGCAGCCGCTGGGCCGGCTCTGGCGTCCGCGCGACCCCGCGCTGGCGGGGGCGACGCTCAGCGCCCGCTGAACCGCGCGGCGTGCTTTTCCAGGAACGCGCGCACGCCCTCGCGCGCGTCGTCGCTGTGGGCCAGTCGTTGCTGGGTCGTCTCGAATTCATCGGCCGCTGCCATCGGCCCTTCCTCCACCGCTTTCAGCGCATTGAGCCGCGTGGCCACCACGGCCAGTGGGGCCTGCTGCGCAATCGCCTGCGCGATGCGCAGGGCCTCGTCGAGCTCGGTGCCGGCCGGCACCACACGCTGCACGAAGTGCAGCCGCAGCGCCTCGGCGCTGTCGAACACATCGGCGGCCAGCAGATGCAGCAGCGCATTGCCCAGACCTGCGCGCTCGGCCATGCGCAGCGTGGCGCCACCGGTGGCCATGATGCCGCGCTGCACCTCCAGCTGGGAGAAGCGGCAGTCGTCGGCCGCGACCACGATGTCGGCGGCCAGCATGAGCTCGATGCCCAGCGTGTAGGTGATGCCTTTCACGGCCACCACCATCGGCTTGGTGCGGCGGCGGTAGCCGGGGCGCCCGAGGTTCAGCGGATCGACAAGCCCCTGGGCCACGGGGCGTTCCCCACGTTGCATCAAGGGAGCGAAGCTGGGCAGATCCAGCCCGGCGGTGAAGTGGTCACCGATCGCGTGGAGCACCCCCACGCGCAGGGCCGGGTCGTCATCGAGTCGCGTGTAGGCCTCGGCCAGCGCCTGCATCATGACGGGCGTGAAGCCATTGCGCTTGGCGGCACGGTCGATACCGATCAGCAACACCGGGCCCTGCGCCTCGCTCAGGATGCGGCCTTCGGATGGGGATGGCATGGTGGCGTTCATGCGGCCCATGGTAGTGACGTGCGGCCCTGCGATTGTCGCTGAGGCGTCATACACTGCGCCAATGCCAGCCACCCCGCACCTTCCCTTGCCCGACCCGGGTTGCTGTCCGCTGTGCGGCGGCGACAACCGCTGCGCAATGGAGATCGAGCGCGAGACCGGGGAGAAGCAACCGCCCTGCTGGTGCGTGGACGCGACCTTCAGCCCCGAACTGTTCCAGCGCATTCCTGCGCAGGCGAGGGGCCAGGCCTGCATCTGCGCGGCCTGCGTGGCCGAGGCCCTTCACACCGCCCGCGAAACGGGTTGAGCGCCAGGGCCCGGCTCTGGACACCTGGATCAAGGCGCCGGGCTCACCACCCCACGGGCGCGGCCCGCCTTCAGCCGCAGCGCGACCGGCACCACCAGCATGAGCGCGGCCGTGGCCCACAGGCCGATCGAGATCGGGCTGCCCACCAGGATATGGACGTCTCCATTGCTGATCGAGAGCGCGCGGCGCAGGTTCTGCTCCATCAGCGGGCCGAGCACGAAGCCGAGAATCAGCGGCGCCATGGGCACGCCCTGCTTGCGCAGCAGGTAGGCCGCGAAGCCGAGCGCCGCCATCAGCAGCAGGTCGAAGGTGGTCGCGTGCACCGCGTAGACACCCACACTGGAGACCGCGAGGATGCCTGGCACCAGCACCCAGTTGGGCACATTGAGGATCTTCGTGAAGATGCCCACCATGGGGATGTTGAGCACCAGCAGGATGATGTTGGCCAGGAACATCGAGGCGATCAGGCCCCACACCAGATCGGGCTGCTGGCTGAACAGCGCGGGTCCCGGCGTGATGTTGTAGAGCGCGAGCGCGCCCATCATCACCGCCGTGGTGCCCGACCCCGGCACACCCAGTGTGAGCATGGGAACGAAGGAGCCGGTGGCGGCCGAGTTGTTCGCGGCCTCGGGCACGGCCACGCCGCGGATGTCGCCGGTGCCGAATGTGCCTTCCTTGTCGATCAGGCGTTTCTCCATGGCATAGGTCATGGCGCTCGCCACAGTGGCGCCGGCGCCGGGCAGCACACCCACCGCAAAGCCCACCACGCTGGCGCGCAACGTGCTCCACCAGGTGTGGGCCATCTCGCGCAGGTTGAACATCATGCGGCCGGTCTGCGTCACCAGACCGGCGTTGCTGTGGTGCTCCTGCAGCATGAGGAGGATCTCGCTGATGGAGAACACGCCGATCACGACCACCACGAACTGGATCCCGTCCGAGAGGTGCACGTCGCCGCCCGTGAAGCGATAGACGCCAGAGTTGGAATCCAGCCCCACGCTGGACATGGCCAGGCCGATCAGCGCCGCCACCCCGGCCTTCACGGGCGCGTCGCCCATCAGGCCCGCAATGCAGGCGAATGCAAAGCACATGAGTGCAAAGTACTCGGCCGGGCCGAAGGACAGCGCCCAGCCGGCCAGCAGCGGCGCGAACATCACGATGCCCAGGGTGGCCACCAGCGAACCGACGAAGGAGCTCCAGGCGGAGATCGACAGGGCGACGCCCGCCAGGCCCTTGCGCGCCATCGGGTAGCCGTCCAGCGCGGTCATGATCGCACCGGCGTCGCCTGGCACATTGAGCAGGATGGAGGAGATGCGCCCCCCGTACTCGCAGCCGATGTAGACCGCCGCAAGCAGGATCAGCGAGGCTTCGGGCGGCAGCTTCATCGCGAAGGCCAGCGGCATGAGAATGGCCACGCCATTGATGGGCCCGAGCCCCGGCAGCAGGCCGACCACGGTGCCGATGAAGGAGCCGATCGCGGCGATGAGCAGGTTGACCGGGCTGAAAGCGACGCCGAAGCCGTCCAGCAGATGCCGTAAGGTGTCCATTTCAATAACCTCCCAGCAGAAAGGACAGCACGCCCGTGGGCATGGTCACGTCCAGCAGCCTGTCGAACACGAAGTGAAAGCCCACGCCCAGCACCGCCCCCCCGGCCAGCGACTGCTTCCAGCTGCCGCCGAAGGCCAGGCCCACGGGCAGGGCCAAGAGCGTGGTGGCGAGCGCGAAACCGAGCAGCTGGAACAGCAGCGCGTACAGCAGCACCGCGCCCGCACAGAGTGCCGTGGCTTTCCACGGCACGCCCCGGAAGGCCTCGACACCGATCGACGGCCGCAGCACCAGCCAGAGCCCGCTCAGGCCCAGGCCCACCGCCAGCAGCAGCGGGAACGCCCGGGGACCCAGGGGTTCGTAGGAATAGGCGGCCTCATAACCCTGCGAAGCCCATGCCATGGCCGCAGCCACGCCGACGCAGACCGCGCCCAGTACCCGGTCGCTCATGTCAGTTCGCCGGTTTGGTCGAGAGGCCGAATTCCTCGGCGAGCTTGCGGTAGCCCTCCACCTGCTTCTTCACATAGGCATCGATCGGTGCACCGGTGAGCGCCATGGGAAAGAGGCCGCGTTCATCGCGCAGCTTGTCATAGGCCGGGGTGGCCAGCACCTTCGCGAACGCGTCGGCCCACACCTTGTAGTCCGCATCGCTCACCTTGGGGCCGACATAGAAGCCACGCACGATGGGCCACTCGACCGGGAAGCCTTCTTCCGCGGCGGTCGGCACGCTGGCCAGGTCGCCTGGCAGGCGCTTGTCGTGCATCACCGCCAGGATGCGGATCTTGGCGCCGGCCTTGCGCTGCTGCAGCGATTCGGCCGCGTCGCCGGTGAACACATGAATGTGGCCGCCCTGCAGGGCGGTGAGCGCTTCACCGCCTCCTTCGAAAGCCACGTAGCGCATGGTCTTGGGATTGACGCCGCCGGCGCGCGCGGTGAGTGCGGCCTTCATCCAGTCCTGGCTGCCCACTGTGCCCCCGGCACCGAGCACGACCTTGGTGGGATCGGCCTTGATGGCAGCCATCACTTCCTTGAGCGACTTGAAGGGTGAGCTCTCGGCCACGACGACGGCGCCGTAGTCGGTGCCCACTGCGGCCAGCCACCGAACGTCGTTCTCGGTGTAACGACCGAACTTGCCTTGCGCCAGGTTCAGCAGCGAGCCCCCCGAGAACGCCACGATCGTGCTGGCCGCGTCGGGGCGCTGCGCCACGATGGTGTTGTAGGCCACCGCGCCGATGCCACCGGGCATGTAGGTGACGCGCATCGGGTCGCTGATCACCTTGCCATCCTGCAGCGCGCTCTGGGCCAGCTTGCAGGTCAGGTCAAAACCACCCCCCGGCTTGGCCGGTGCGATGCACTCGGTCTTGGCCAGCGGGTTGGCGAACGCGCCCATCGCGCAGACCGACAGGGCGGTCATCAGCAGGTGCCTGGTCATCTTCACGGTGTGTCTCCTCGAACGGTGGGTTCAACAACGGCATTCAGGGATGCCGGGTGCCCAATGTAGAAAGCCGGCACTTTCAAGCCGCTTTCAGCGCCAGCGCGCAAACCTCGGGGTAAACCCGGGATCACGCGGGGTCGCCCAACGCGGGCAGGTGCACGTCGACCTGCAGGCCCCGCCCCCCTGGCCCGTGCGAGACCACCATGTGCCCGCCATGGCGATGCGCCACGGTGCGCACGAAGGCCAGACCCAGACCCGACCCGGGCACCGAAGCAGCCTGCCCCCGGAAGAAACGTTCACCGGCCCGGGCCAGGTCTTCGGGCGGCAGGCCCGGGCCATCGTCGACCACGCGCAAACGGACATGCGCCGGCTTTTCCGGCGAAGCCGGCATCGAGCGCACGGACAGGGTCACACGGCAACCGGCACCACCATGGCGGATCGCGTTCACCAGCAGGTTCGAGAGCGCCTCGCCGATCAGGTCGGGGTCACCGCGCAGCGGGATCGCCTGGTCCGGCCCGTCGAAGCCGAGGTCGACCGACTGCTCGCGCGCGCTGGCCCACCACTGGCGCGTGGCGGACTCCGCCAGCCGCGCCACGTCCATCGACTGGAAGACCAGGGGCGCACCGTCGGCCCGCGCCATGGACAGCAGCTGGTTGGTCTGCTGGATGGTCTGCTCCAGCTGCAGGCGGATCGATGCCAGCACCTCGCGCTGGCCTTGCGGATCGCTTTCGCGCTGCGCGTACGCCACCTGGGTGGCCAGGGTGGCCAGCGGTGTTCGCAGTTGATGGGAGGCGTCATCCACGAAGCGGCGCCGCGCCTCACCCTGTTCGCGGTTGCGTTCGATGTGGTGGTTGATGGCGTGCACCAGCGGCAGCACCTCGGCCGGCACCCGATCGGGCGACATCGGTGTCAGGTCTTCGGGCGGGCGGCCCTCGACCTCCTGGCGGAACCGCACGAGCGGACGCATGGCCCAGGTGATCGACAGGATGAGCAGGCCCGTGGCCAGCAGCATGAGCAGCAGATCGCGCGCCAGCGTGCGAAGCAGCAGCCCGCGGCGGAAGTCGTTGCGCGCGTCCAGCGTTTCGGCCACCTGGATCACGATGCGCTGGGACCTCGCCTTGCCCGCCAGCGGTTCATTCAGTTCGCGCGCGTAGCTGCCCACGCGCACGGGCTGGCCGAAGTACTCGCCTTCATGGAACTGGGGGCGGCCGGTTTCCAGCGGCGAGGGCGGCGGTGGCAGGTCCGGGCTGCCGATCTCCACCAGCCCGTCTTCGGTGGCCACGCGGTAGAACACCTGGCCTTGCGCGGTGAGCTCGAAGAACTCGAGCATGCGGTACGGCAGCTCCACCCCGAGCCCGCCGCTGGCGGTGGAGATGCTGGAGTCGATCGACTTGACCGCGCCGAGCAGCGAGCGATCGTAGGCGGCATCGGCCGCGTCGTTCACCGTGCGCCAGGACAACCACACCTCGGCCGCGCCCACCACGAGCATGCCGGGCAGCAGCAGGATCAGCAGCAGGCGGCGGATGCTCACCAGCGGCCACTTCGCCGGATTCATGGCGCGAGTTCCAGCAGGTAGCCCAGGCCACGCAGCGTCGTCACCCGCACAGGTGTGTTCTCCAGCCGCTTGCGGATGCGGTGGATCAGCACCTCGATGGCTTCGGGGTGCACGTCCTGTTCGTCGGAGAACACCCGTTCCAGCAACTCGCGCTTGGACAGCGGTTCACCCGGATGCTGGATGAGCGCGCGCAGCACCGCGTGCTCGCGCGGCGTCAGGCCCAACGGCTCGTGATGGACCTTGAACTGCCTGGTGGCGCTGTCATAGCCCAGGGGGCCGCACGCGAAACGCGGGTGCTCCTGGCCACGGGCACGCCGGATGAGCGCCGTCAGGCGCGCTTCCAGTTCGGCGACGTCGAATGGCTTGGCGAGAAAGTCGTCCGCGCCCGCATGAAGGCAATCCACCCGCTCGCGCAACGAGTCGCGCGCGGTCAGGATCAGAACGGGCAGGCGCTGGTCGGCCTCCCGCAGGTCGCTCAGCACATCGTGCCCGTCCAGGGAAGGCAGGCCGAGGTCGAGGATGAGGGCGTCGTAACGCGTGGCCTTGAGGCTGCGACGCACCATGCGCCCGTCGTTGACCCAGTCCACCTGGAAGTCGTTCTGCCCCAGGGCCTTGACGAGCCAGGTGGCCAGTTCGGGTTCATCTTCGGCAAGCAGGATTCGCATGGAGCACCGTCGCAGTTCTGGACGCCCACACCCGTGGGCCCTCTCCATGGTAGGACGAAGGCGCTTTCAGGCCGCTTTCAGCGGCCACCCCGGATCGCCCGGGTTTACCCGCCCCGTCGCAGGCACGGGCCGCCTCAGGGGCTGGTGGGCGGATCTCGCGGTGACCCCGCATCCGGTGGCAGCACCAGTGGCGGGACGGGGGCCTGCGTCATGCCCAGCACCCATTCGCGCCAGATCGCCACCAGCAACGCCATCAACACCGGTCCGACAAACAGGCCGACGATGCCCATGGTCTTCACGCCGCCCACGAGGCCGAAGAAGGTGGGCAGGAAAGGCAGCTTCACGGGGCCGCCCACCAGGCGCGGACGCAGCGTCTTGTCGACGATGAACAGCTCGATCGAGCCCCAGGCGAACAGGCCCACGCCGGCCAGCAGCTGACCGGAACCCACCAGGTAGAGCGAGACCAGGGTGAACGAGAGCGGCGCGCCACCGGGAATGAGCGCCATGAAACCGGTGACCACGCCCAGCAGCACCGGCGAGGGCACACCGGCCACCCAGTACGCCAGCCCCAGCACCACACCTTCACCGATGGCGATGAGGCCCAGGCCGGTCACCGTGGCGCTGACGGTGGCCGGCACCACGCGGGAGAAGCGTTGCCATTGCAGCGGCAGGATGCGTTCGCCAATGGCGTCGAGCTGGTCGGCGATGCGCGCGCCGTCCTTGTAGACGAAGAACAGCGTGATGAGCATGAACAGCAGCGTGAGCGCGAGGTTCACCACGTCGCCGGTGGCGCTGAGCACCATGCGGTAGATGTTGCCGATGTGCTGGCCGCTGAGGATCTGGACCCAGTCGCCCAGCGCATGTGGGTCGCCCAGGTGCTCGCGCCAGTAGGCGGCGAGGGTCTCGCCGACCCAGGGCAGTGCCTCGATCCAATGCGGCGGCGGTGCGCCGTTGCGATTGACCTCCAGCAGCCAGGCCACGAGCGTACCGGCTTCCTTGAGCGCGTAATGCAGCGCCATGGTGAGTGGCACCACGAGCACCCCGATGACGATCAGCAACGCCAGGCTGGCGGCGAGCATCGTGTTGCCCCGGCAGGCCTGCACACCGCGCCGGTACAGCGGCCAGCTGGCGAAGCCGATGATCAGCGCAGCCAGCACCGGCACCAGGAAGCCACGGAAGAAGTAGACGCCGGCCGCCACGATCAGCAGCAGCACGCCGCGAATGATCAGTGATGCGTGCGGGACAGGTTGCATGGAGGAAGGAACCACAAAGGCAGAGGGCAGACCTGGGGCAATATACCCGACCCCCCACCGTGCCCACCTCCACCTGCAGCCTTCGGACCGACACGCAAAGGCGCTAAGCTAGACCGCCACCACGGCCCCAGCACCCATGACCCCTCCGTCCAGTGACCACTCCCTGCCTGCGCTGCGCGCGCGTCACGGCGAGCGTTACCGATGGCTTCTGCTGCTGTCGGTGATGGTGGGCACGATGGCGGCCATCATGTCGTCGACCGTCATCAACGTGGCGATCCCCGACATGAGCCACCACTTCACGCTCGGCCAGGAGCGCGCGCAATGGGTCACCTCCGGTTTCATGGCGGCCATGACGGTCTCCATGCTCACCACGCCCTGGCTGCTCTCGCGCTTCGGCTACCGCCGCACCTACGTCGGCTGCATGTGGCTGCTGATGGTGGGCGGCGTGGCCGGCGGCTTCGCCAACGACTACCCGCTCGTGCTGGCGGCGCGCGTGGCCGAAGGCCTGGCCGCAGGCGTGGTCCAACCCATTCCGGCCATCATCATCCTGCGCGCCTTCCAGCCCCACGAGCAAGGCCGCGCCAGCGGCATCTTCGGCATGGGCGTGGTGCTGGCGCCTGCGCTGGGCCCCAGCATCGGCGGGCTGCTGGTCGATGCCTTTGGCTGGCGCTCGATCTTCTTCATGGTGGTGCCGTTCTGCATCGCCTCGCTGTGGCTGGCGCACCGCTACGTGCCCACAACCTCGCCCGGTGGCGTGGCCGCCAATGCACAGGGCTCGGGCCTGGACTGGCTTGGCCTGCTGCTGGCCGCTGTCGGCACGCTGTGCCTGCTCAACGGCCTGGTGGAACTGCACGGGGGCGCCGCCGCCACGGCCGCCGCGCTCCTGGCCGGCGCGGCATGCGCACTCGTGGCCTTCGTGGGACTGCAGCGGCGCACGCTGCGGGCCCGGCGGCAGCAGCCGGACCAGGGCGTGGATCCGCTCATGAACCTCTCGCTGTTCAAGGACCGACGTTTCGCGATGGGCAGCATCGTCGCCTTCATCTACGGCATTGCCCTGTTCGGCTCCACCTACCTGCTGCCGGTCTACATCCAGAGCGGCCTGGGCTTGTCGGCCTCCTACGTCGGCAGCATCCTGCTGCCCGCCGGTCTGGTGCTGGCCGTGACCATCGCCATGGTGGGCCGCCTGGCCGACCGGCAACCCACGCACCGGCTCGTGAGCATCGGCCTGGTGCTGCTGAGCGCCTCGTTCGCGCTCATGGTCACGCTCGATCCCGGCCGGCCGACGCAGATCTTCGCGCTGCTGGTCGCGTGGGCTGTGCTCGGCCGCATCGGCCTCGGCTTCATCCTGCCGTCGCTCAACATCGGCGCCATGCGCGGGTTGCAGAGCGTCGACATTGCGCAGGGCGCGAGCGTGATCAACTTCCTGCGCATGCTCGGCGGTGCGGCGGGCGTGAGCCTGTGCGGCATCGTGCTCGAATGGCGCCTGGCCGCGCATGGCGCGCAGATCACCACCGGCGGTGCCGCCACGGCCGAACGCATCATGGCGTTCGAGGAAACCTTTCTCATGCTGGCCGCCATCTGTGCACTCGCACTGACCGCCGCGCTGAGGCTCAAACCCGGGGCCACGCCGCACGCTTCACAATAGACCCCCATGTGCCAACTGCTCGGACTCAACTGCGCCACGCCGACCGATGCGGCCTTCAGCTTCACCGGCTTCTGCCAGCGCGGCGGCAGGACCGACCACCACGCCGACGGCTGGGGCATCGCCTTCTTCGAGGGCAAGGGCCTGCGGCTGTTCGTGGATCACCAGAGCGCGTCCGACTCGCCGATGGCCGCCTTCCTGCAGCAGTACCCGCTCAAGAGCCGCAACATCATCGCGCACGTGCGCAAGGCCACGGTGGGCGCGGTCACGCTGGAGAACGCGCACCCCTTCGTGCGCGAGCTCTGGGGCCGGCAATGGGTCTTCGCGCACAACGGTGACCTGAAAGACTACGCCCCCCCGTTGCACAGCCATTTCCGCCCGGTGGGCACCACCGACAGCGAGCGCGCCTTCTGCTGGCTGATGCAGGAACTCGCCAAGTCCCACGCCGGCCTGCCCGACGTGCGCGAGCTCACCCTCACGCTGCGCGAACTGGTGCCGCAGGTGAGGCGCTTCGGCACCTTCAACTTCCTGCTCTCCAATGGCGAGGCATTGTGGGCACACTGCAGCACCAAACTGCACTGGCTGGTGCGCCAGCACCCGTTTGCCCAGGCCACGCTGATGGACCAGGACTGGACAGTGAACTTCGCCGAACTCAACCACCCGGGCGATCGCGCCGCCGTGGTGGTGACCACCCCTTTGACCAGCAACGAACAGTGGACCGCCTTCGAGCCCGACGAGCTCAAGGTGTTCGTGGACGGCCTGCCCCTGCCGTGATGTTCCGGGTGGGGCGGGGCAGCGTCCCGGGCTGCCATCGCGCCGATCGCCGACGAACTGGGCTATGTCAAGGCAGAGGGGCTGGATGTGCACATCGCCGGCGTGGGCGCGGACAACGGTGTGGTGGCCCCATGCCAGCGGCCTGCCTGTACGCACACGAGTCCTTCATCAACGGGTATCCCCACACGACACAGGCGCTGGCCAACGGCATCGCGCGTGCCAACAGATGGCTCCAGGCAGCAGGCCCTGGCGACATCATCAAGGCCGTGCCCAAGAGCTACCTGCTCGGCAACCGCTCCCTCTACATCGATGCCTTCATGGCGGCCAAGGGCTCCCTCTCGCCCGACGGCAGCTTCCCCGCCAGAGGCGCGAACACGGCCTTCCGCGCCCTGGCCAGCGTGGACGACAAGCTCGCCGCGGCCAGGCTCGACCTGAGCGCGCTCTACACCAACACCTCTGTGGAAAGGGCCAACGCGCGGTACCCGCTGGGCTGACGCGGCGGGCGCGACCTCAGCGGTACTGCCCGGTGAGCGTGGTGGGCGCCTGCAGGCGCGCAGCCCGCCGGAACGTCGTGGGGGACGCGCCCGTGATCTCCTTGAAGAAGCGGGAAAAATTGCCCGGCGCGGAGAATCCGAGATCCAGCGCAAGCGAGGTGACGGGCACCTCGTCCTGCACCATGCGCCGCATCGCTTCCTCCACGCGCACGGCGCTCCAGAACACCTGCGGCGTGGTGTTGAGCTGGTCTCGGAACAAGGTGAAGAAGTGAGCGCGGGAAAGGCCCACGCCCGCGGCGATCTCGTCCAGCGTGATTTTCTCGGACACGTGTTCCCGCATGTACTTGATCGCGGCGCGCAGCCGATGGTCCAGCGCAGGGCCAAGCGCGCGCGGCCGGGGCACGGCGGGCGACGACATGGATGCCCCCACGGCGGCCGTGAGCAGGCGTTCGACCTCGTCGTCCACCGCCTGAGACGGCCCCGACTTGGTGATGATGAGATCGAGCAGGCGCCAGCAAACCTGGCGCAGGCTCGCATCGATCGACACGCGCGGCGAGAGAAACATGAACGGGCGGCCGGTGGCCTTGCGCCGCTCTTCCAGCCATTCGCTGGAGACCATGAAGAGCAGGAACACGCAGGGGCCGTCGTCGAGCAGGCTCATGTCGTGCAGCTCGAAGGCATTCGATCCGAGCGCCGTGTCCTCGCTGTAGGCCACCACTTCCGACCCGATACGGGCGACCGCTCGCGCGCCACCGAGCCACAAGGCCAGCTGGGATTCGGAGTGCGAATGCGCGACCAGGCTCTGCCGGGTTTCAAGCACGATGGCGCGCCCGAAAGCGCCCTCGTGGATGGCGTACGCGTCTTCCATGGTTCTGTGTTTGTCTCGTCTGGCGCCATCATCGACATGCGCCTCCTTTTTGCAATGCATCGCGGCAGCCGGTTCGGGAAACCCCCTAGTTCGCAGCCAGGCTCTGCGATACGCGGGCAGATTTTTCGATAAGCGCGATCGCGCCAGCGTTCCTACAGTGCGTCCCTGCCAACAGGCAAGGACACAACTCAGAGGACGCTTCATGAAGCTCGCAACTTATCTGGCCAACGGCCAACGCCATGTCGGACTGGTGGACACCGACCGCCAGCAGGTCACGCCCATCGCGCTGTCGCCCCAGCAGACGTCGCGCGGTGTGCTGTCGGTCATCGAACTGCTGGCCGCCGGCCATCCGCTGCCCGCAACGAGCGGTGCCGCCATGGCACTCGACGCCGTGCAGCTGGACGCGCCCCTGCCCCTGCCACGCCGCAACGTGTGGTGCGTGGGACGCAACTACCGCGCGCACGCCGCCGAACTCTCCGGATCGGTGTTCAAGAACAACGACAACGATCCGAGCCGCTGGCCCATCGTCTTCACCAAGGTGCCGGAGTGCGTGGTCGGTCCGTACGACGAGGTGCTGATCCCCGCCGGCGTCTCGTCGCAAATCGACTACGAGGCCGAGCTCGCGGTGGTGATCGGCAAGGGCGGCAAGAACATCACACCGGCAGCGGCGCTGGACCACGTGTTCGGCTACACGGTGGTGAACGACGTGACGGCGCGCGATGTGCAGATGCGCCACCAGCAGTGGGACATGGGCAAGTCGTTCGACACCTTCTGCCCGATGGGGCCCTGGGTGGTGACGGCCGACGAGCTCGACGGCACACGCACGCGTGTGCGCTGCTGGGTCAACGACGAACTGCGCCAGGACGGTCTCACCACCGACCTGATCTTCGACATCCCGACGCTGATCGCCACCTGTTCGCGCGGCATCACCCTGTACCCGGGCGACATCATCGCCACCGGCACGCCGGCCGGCGTGGGCATGGGCATGACACCGCCGACCTACCTCCGCCAGGGCGACCGCGTGCGCGTGGAGATCGATGGCATCGGCGCGATCGAGAACCGTTTCGTCGGAGACGCCGCATGAGCACACAGTACCTTGACGGTCTGGCTGTGGAGATCGATGGCGAAGGCACGCCGATCGTCTGTATTCACGGCCTGGGCGGCTCCTCGAACAACTGGACACCGGTGATGCGCGCCATGAACGGCCACCGCGTGGTCCGCATCGATCTGCCGGGAAGCGCGCGCTCCAGTGGCGTGTCGGGCGCGCTGAGCATCCAGCGCTTCGTGGACAGCGTGGTGTCGGTGTGCCAGCGGCTGGACATCGGCAGCGCGCACTTCGTGGGGCATTCGCTGGGCACCATCGTGTGCCAGCACCTCGCCACGCAGCGACCGCACATGGTGCGCAGCCTGGCATTGTTCGGCCCCCTCGCCTGTCCACCCGAGGCCGCACGCCCCAACATCCGCGCCCGTGCCGCGAAGGCGGCCGAAGGCAGCGTGGCCATGCAGGACATCGCCGATGCCATCGTCAATGCGGCCACCTCGGGCCTGACGCGCGAGACACAGCCCGCCGCGGTGGCGCTGGTGCGCGAAAGCGTGATGCGGCAGGACCCGATGGGCTACAGCCGCAGCTGCGACGCGCTGGCCGCCGCGCAGTCGGCCAACCTGGAAGAAATCACGGCCCCGGTGCTGCTCGTCACGGGCGACGAGGACGGTGTGGCCCCGCCCGGCAACGTGCGCGAGATGGCATCGCGGCTGCGCAATGCGCAGGTGGAGGTGCTCAACCGCTGCGGCCACTGGACCACCTTCGAGCGACCCGCCGAATGCGCCCAGTTGCTGGGCAGCTTTCTGGCCCGGCACTGAACCGGATTTCTGGAGACAAGCATGAACAACATCCTCATCACCAACGCGCGCATCTTCGACGCCACCGGCGCCGAGCCCTTCACCGGCGAGGTGCTGATCGAAGGCAACCGCATCTCGCAGGTGCGGCGCGGCAGCAGCGGCGCCACCGGCGCGTCGGCCGAACAGGTCATCGACGCCGCGGGCGCCTTCCTCATGCCCGGCATGACCGAGGCGCACACACACTTCTCGTGGAACGACCAGCCCACCCTGGCGGCCATCGCCATGATGCCGCCCGAGGAACACACCCTGTGGTCGGTGCGCCTGGCCAAGCGCTACCTGGACATGGGATGGACTTCCTGCGTGGGGGCTGCTGCGGCCAAACCCCGGCTGGACGTGGTGGTGAGGGAGGCCATCAAGAGCGGGCACTTCCCCGGTCCACGGTACCTTGCGGCTTCGCAGGAGATCACGGTGCAGGGCGGCCTCGCCGACGAAGCCCCACCCCACCTGCCGTTCCAGGAGCTCAACTTCGGCGCGGTGGTCTCCGGCCCGGAGGAAATGCGCCGCTGCGTGCGCCAGTTCCTGCGCCATGGCGTGGACTCGATCAAGCTCAACCTGTCGGGCGAGTACATCGCCGGCATTCCGGCGGAAGCCACACCTTTCTCTGATGAGGAGATCGCGATGGCCGTGCGCGAAGCCAGGCGAGCGGGCAAGCGCGTGGCCGCGCACGCCCGCTCGGCCGAGTCGCTCAAGCAGTGCGTGCGCCACGGCATCGAAGTGATCTACCACGGCAGCTTCGCTGACGAGGAAGCCCTGGACATGATGCAGGCCAACCAGGACAAGCATTTCTTCGCCCCCGGCCTCGCGTGGCTGATCCGTACCAGCTACAACGCCGCCGAGTACGGCATCACCACCGAGGTGGCCGAGCAGATGGGCTACGTGCGCGAGCTCGAGGCCGCGATCGAGACGCTGAAGAAGATGTACCGGCGCGGCATGAAGATTCTGCCTGGCGGCGACTACGGTTTTGCCTGGATGCCGCACGGCACGAATGCCATGGACCTCGAGTACTTCGTGAAGTACATCGGCATGTCGACCATGGACACGCTGCTCGCGGCCACCCGCGAGGGTGGTCGCATGATGATGCGGCCCCACGAACTTGGCCAGATCCGCCCTGGCTTCCTGGCCGACCTGCTGCTGGTCGACGGCGATCCGCTGACCGACATCACCGTGCTGCAGAAGCAGGACCGCCTGCTGGCCGTGATGATCGATGGCAAGTTCCACAAGTCGCCCGTGGTCAGCGATCCGCGACAGCGCAACCGCTGAGAGGCACGGCACCATGACCCGTCGCCTACCACAGCGCGTGCTCTGGAGCGCCTGCGGGCTGCTCCTGCTCGCGGCCTGCGCCGCAGGCCTGGCGAGCAACGCGCGCCTGTTCACCCTCACCCTGCTCAACGGCCTCACGCTCGCGGCGCTCTACTTCCTGGTCGCCAGCGGCTTCACGCTGGTGTTCGGGCTGATGCGCATCGTGAACCTGGCGCATGGCTCGCTCTACCTGCTCGGCGCCTACGTTGGCTACAGCATCGGCCAGGCCTCGGGCTCGTGGCTGCTGGCCCTGCTGGCCGGCACGCTGGCCGCCGCGCTGACCGGCCTGGCCATGCAGCTGCTGGTGTTCCGCCACATGGAAGGCGAGGACATGCGCCAGACCCTCGTGTCCATCGGGCTGTCGATCGTGCTGGCCGACCTCATGCTGTGGTTCTGGGGCGGCGATGTCTACCAGTTCGATGCGCCGGAATGGATGACCGGCCGCATGCCGATGCCCATCGTCAGCGCTTACCCGACGTTCCGCGTGCTGGTGCTGGTGGCGGCCGTGGGCATCGGCCTGCTGCTGTGGGCGCTGCTCAACCGCACCCGCGTGGGCCTCATGATCCGCGCTGGCGTGGACGACCGGCAGATGCTGTCGGCCAGCGGCGTGAACGTGCACCTGGTGTTCGCGGCCACCTTCGCCATCGGTGCCGGCCTGGCCGGCCTGGGTGGCGTGATCGGGGGCACCGTGCTCTCGATCTCGCCGGGAGAGGACGTGCGCTACCTACTGGCGTCGCTGGTGGTGGTGATCGTCGGCGGCATCGGCAGCATCTACGGCGCGGCCATCGGCGCCCTGCTGATCGGTCTGGCGGAGACCTTCGGACTGGCCTACGCACCCACCTACGGCGTGGTGTTCACCTTCGCGCTGTTGGTGCTGGCCCTGGCCTTCCGGCCCGAGGGCATCGTGGGGAGCCAGCGATGAGCGATCCCCGCCTGAGCAGCCCGGCCGAGCGCCTGGCCCTGCCATCGTCCTCCAAGGAAACATCACGCCAGCAGGCCTGGGCGGTCAAGGCCGTGCTGTGCCTGGCCGCGCTGCTGATCTACCCCTGGCTGGCCACGCCGTTCTTCGTCTTCCAGATCGGCGCACAGACGCTGGTGCTCGGCACCATCGCGCTGTCGCTGACCTTCCTCGCCGGCTACGGTGGCATGGTCAGCCTGTCGCAGATGACGGTGGCCGGGGTCGCGGCTTACACCGTGGCCATCGTCGGCAGTTCGTCGGTAACGGAGATCAGTCTGGGCTGGGCACCGTGGCTCACGGTCACCCTGGCGCTGGTGACCAGCACCCTCATGGCGTTGCTGATCGGTGCGCTGTCGATCCGCACCGAGGGCATCCGCACGATCATGATCAGCCTGGCCATCGGCGTGGCGTTCTTCTACCTCACGCAGCAGAACCACGCGCTGTTCAACGGGTTTCAGGGCTTCTCCACGGTGACGCCGCCGATGGTGCTCGGCCTGGACGCCAGCCAGCCGCGCGTGTTCTACCACCTGGCCCTGGCGGTGGCGCTGCTCGCGGTGCTGGGTGTCATCTACATCGTTCGCTCGCCGTTCGGCGTGGGCCTGCAGGGTGTGCGCGACAACCCGCGCCGCATGGCGTCGCTCGGCTTCAACGTCACCGCCCACCGGCTGCTGGCGCATGCCATCGCGGGCCTCATCGCGGGAGCCGGTGGCGTGCTGTTCGTCTACTACAACCAGCGCGTCTCGCCCGACAGCATCAGCACCGGCGCGCTCATCAACGTGCTGGTGATCGCCGTGCTCGGTGGCATGCGCCACCCCGTCGGCCCCTACATCGGTGCCGCGCTGTTCGTGCTGCTGGGCAACTTCGCGATCGACTTCGTCGACCGCGAACGCTTCAACCTGCTCATCGGCGCGGTGTTCCTGCTGATCGTCCTGTTTTCGCCCGACGGCCTGCTGGGTCTATGGGAACGCCTGCGCAACGCCCTTCGCCCGGTTGCGCAGCGTGGTCAGGGTCCGGGCGCGTCACGTTGAACCACCAACCACTGGAGACATCATGAACCTCACCTCTCTCACCACCATCACCCCCATCGCCATGGCGGCGGCCTTGACCGCATTCGCCAGCGGGGCCCAAGCGCAGGACACCATCAAGATCGGCGCGCTCGCCACGCTCGAAGGCGCCTTCACCGTGATGGGGCAGGACGGCATGCGCGGCGTCGAACTCGCGCTCAAGGAACGCAACCACATGGTGGCCGGCAAGAAGATCGAACTGGTCAAGGGATCGTCCAGCGGCCGGCCGGACTCTGCCGTGAGCGCCGCGCGCAAGCTGGTCGAGCAGGACAAGGTGCAGATCCTGGTCGGACCGCTGTCCGGCTCCGAGGGCATCGCCGTGAAGGACTATGCGAAGAACCATCCCGGCGTGACCTTCGTCAACGGCACCTCCGCCGCGCAGGAAACGACCCTGCGCAACCAGGCACCGAACTTCTTCCGCTTCTCGATGGACGGCGCGCAATGGATGGCCGGCCTGGGTTCGCACGCGTTCGCCAAGGGCTACAAGTCGGTCGTCGTCGTGGCCGAGGACTACGCCTTCCCCTACTCGCAGGTGCAGGGCTTCATGGTCGAGTACTGCAAGGCGGGCGGCAAGGTGCTGGACAAGCAGTGGGTGCCACTGGGCACGAAGGACTATTCGTCCGTGATCGCCAAGCTGCCCACCAACATCGACGCGATCTTCGTGGCGCTTGGCGGTGCCGACGCGGTGAACTTCCTGACGCAGTACGAGCAGACTGGTGGCAACAAGCCGCTCATCGGTGGCACCACCACGGTGGATCAGACCGTGCTGGGCTACAAGGGCAAGGCACGCGACTCGCTGGTGGGCACGCCATCGGCCGGCCCGATCGCCGACACCGCACCGGACGAGAGCTGGAAGAAGTTCGTGGCCGACTACCGCGCCGCGTTCAAGGACGGTTTCGCCACGCCTTCGTCGTTCGCGCAGGGCTACTACGTGAACACCAAGGCCGCGCTGGACGCGCTGGATGCCGTGAAGGGCGACCTGTCGAACAATCACGAGGCGCTGCGCAAGACGCTCTCCACCATGACGCTGAAGTCGCCCACCGGCGACATCAAACTCGACGGCAACCGCAATGCCATCGCCAACAACTACCTCACCGAGGTGGCCAAGGCGCCCGACGGTTCGCTCTACAACAAGCTGGTGAGGGTGGTGCCCAACGTGTCGCAGACGCTCGGCCTGAGCCAGGCCGAGTTCGACAAGATGGGTCTGGGCAGCCGCACCAACCCCGAGTGCAAGTAAACCCATGGACCCCGTGAGCACACCAGCGCCCGCGCCCGGCTTTCTGTCCGGCCACGCACTCGAGCTGCACGGCGTCAGCCGCCATTTCGGCTCGCTGCGCGCGATCGACGACGTCTCCTTCTGCGTGACGGCGGGGCAGCGCTATGGCGTGCTCGGTAGCAACGGTGCCGGAAAGACCACCTTGTTCAATGCGATCACGGGTGACTTTCCGACCACGGCCGGCCGCGTTGTCCTGTTCGGCGAGGACGTGACCGCGCTGCCCCCGCAGGAGCGGGTGCGGCGCGGCCTGCGCCGCACCTACCAGACCTCGCTGCTGTTCCGCCAGCTTTCCGTGCGCGACAACCTGTTCCTCGCCGTGCGCGGCGTGGCCGGCGGCCGGTTGAGCCTGGTGCGCGCCGCCCGTGGCGGGCCCTCCCCGCACGCGGTCGAGACGCTGCTGTCCATGGGGCGGCTCGACACCATCGCCGACACGCTCGTGGCCGACCTGTCACATGGACAGCAACGGCAGCTCGAAATCGCGATGGCACTGGCAGGCTCTCCGCGCCTGATCCTGTTCGACGAGCCGGCTGCCGGCCTCTCGCCGGTCGAGCGCCGCGAGCTCGTCGCGCTGCTGCGCGGGTTGCCGCGCCACATCGGCTTCCTGATCATCGAACACGACCTGGACATCGCCCTCACCGTGACCGAACAGGTCACGGTGATGCACAACGGGCGTGTGCTGGTGCACGGCACGCCCGACGAGATCCAGGCCAACGACGACGTGCACGCCATCTACATGGGAGAGGGCCGCCATGCGCACCACTGACGGCAACGAGATCCTGCGCGTCGACAACCTCGACGTGTTCTTCGGCAAGGCACACGTGCTGCAACAGGTGTCGCTGGCCCTGCCCAAGGGCGTGCTCGCGGTGGTGGGGCGCAACGGCATGGGCAAGACCACGCTGTGCCGAGCCATCACCGGCATGGTGCCGGCGCGCGGCTCGGTGCGCTTCAATGGGCGGGAGGTGCTGGGCCTGCCCGCAAACCAGATCACGCACGCCGGCATCGGCTACGTGCCCCAGGGCCGGCGCGTGTGGCGTTCGCTCACGGTGGACGAGACGCTGCGCCTGGCCAGTGGCACGGCGCGCCAGGGCGCGTGGACACTGGAGCGGGTCTACCAGACCTTCCCGCGCCTGGCCGAGCGGCGCGGCAATGGCGGTGCGCAACTCTCCGGCGGTGAGCAGCAGATGCTGGCCATCGGCCGCGCCCTCCTGTTCAACCCCAGCCTGCTGGTGATGGACGAACCCACGGAAGGCCTGGCCCCGGTGATCGTGGAACAGGTGGCCACCTTGCTGCGCCAGCTCGCCGACGACGGCAGCATGTCGGTTCTGCTGATCGAGCAGAACCTGGGTGTGGCACTGGAGGTGGCGGACCGCGTGGCGATCATGGTCAATGGCCGCATCGCCCACGAACTGCCCGCCGCCCAGCTCGCAGCGGACCCGGCCTTGCAGCAACGCATGCTCGGCCTGCGCGCGGGTGCCAGCCAGGAGGCGGACACGCCCGACAACGACGGCCCCGCCGTGGACCACGCACCACCACGTCACCGCGTGCCGGTGCTGCGCGTGGTGCGCTCTTTCGGCCATGCCGACACCGCACCCGCTCGCGTGGCCACACCCACCAGGGTGCAGGCACCAGCGGTCTATCTCGCGGGTGCTTTCGTGCCGGGCGACCCCCTGCTGACGGAAGCCCTGAGCGGGCTGGAGCGCAGCGGCTCGCGCGTGGTCACATTGGAGATTGGCGACACCACCCAGAGCACGGCCCAGGTGAGGCACGCCGAGATCATGGGCTACGCCCGCGAGCCGGAGGATGCCTTGCGCGCCTACCTGCGATCGCGCGGCGACATCGGGGCGCTGCTGGTCATCGCGCACGGCACGCTCGCCAGCCGTGGCCTGGCCACGGCGCAGGCGCTGCCGACCGAGCTGCCGCGCGTCCTGGTGACCGATCGCCCGCTCCCACAGACCCCGGCCGACCTCACCGTGCTGAGCGCGCCGCCGCACGGCGCTGGCGGCATGGCCCAACACCTGGTGGCGGGCGCGGTGCAGGCCATCACCGCCGCCCGGCACGACACAGACATTCAACGCATGCGAAGGACACAACCATGAACACCTCCCAATTCGGCTTTTTCCTGCTGGGCCTGATCGCGCTCGTCATCGTGGTGGCGATCCTGCTGTGGATCGTGCGCCGGCTCTATGTGCGCTCTTCCAAGGACCGCGCCTTCGTGCGCACCGGCCTGGGTGGCCAGAAAGTGGTGCTCGATGCCGGCGCCTTCGTGCTGCCCATGGTGCACGAGGTGACGCCCGTCAACATGAACACCCTGCGGCTGGAAGTGCGGCGCGGACAGGAACAGGCCCTCATCACCCGCGACCGCATGCGCGTGGACGTGACGGCAGAATTCCTCGTGCGCGTGCAGGCCTCCGCCGTGGCGGTGGCCGCCGCGGCGCAGACGCTGGGTTACCGCACGCTCGAAGCGGAGAAGCTGCGCGAACTCATCGAAGGCAAGTTCGTCGATGCGCTGCGCACCATCGCAGCCGACACCACGCTGGAAGACCTTCACGAGAAGCGCGGCACGTACGCACGCCAGGTCCGCGAGTCGGTGGCGCAGGACCTGATTTCCAACGGGCTGGAGCTGCAGTCCATCTCGCTCACGCAACTGGAGCAGGCCGACATCGCCTACTTCAATCCCGGCAACGCCTTCGATGCAGAAGGCCTGACGCGGCTCACCGAGCAGATAGAACAGCGCAAGAAGGAGCGCAACGACGTCGAGCAGAACACGCTGATCGCGATCCGCAACAAGAACCTCGAGTCGGAGAAGCTGGTGCTGGAGATCGACCGCGAGAGCGAGTACGCGCGGTTGTCCCAGCAGCGCGAGGTCGAGGTGGCCCGTGCGCGCCAGCGTTCGGAGGTGAACCGCGAGCGCGCCGAGCACGAACGCGAGGCCGAGCAGGTGCAGATCACCGCCCGGCAGGCCATCGAAGCCGCGCGCATCCGATCCGAGCTCACCCTGGAGCAAGACCGCATTCACAAGAACCTGGCACTGCAAGCGGCCGAGATCGAGCGGCGCATGGCCACAGACCTGGCCGAGCAGAAGCGCACCATCGCCGTGGCGGAGCAGTCGCGAGCACAGTCCGAGGCGCACGCGGCGGCCGACGAAGCCCGGGCACTGGCCGTGGCGGCCGAGGAACGCGTGACCACGGCGCGCCAGACCGAGGCTGCCGAGCGCGCCAAGGCCATCGAGCTGATCGCGGCCGCCCAGGCCGGAGAAAAAGAAGCGCTGCGCCTGAAGCTGGCGGTGGACGCCGAGAAGGACGCGGCCGAGGGCCGGGGCACGGTGGTGCGCATGCAGGCCGAAGCCGATGCACAGGCCGAACGCATCCGCGTCGAAGCCGCCCGCGTGCGCGCCAGCATGGAGGCCGATGCCCAGCGGCAGATGAACGAGGCGCACAACGTACTCTCGCCCGAGGCGCGCGTGTCGGGCTTCCGGCACAAGCTGCTGGACAAGGTGGAGGGCATCGTGCGCGAGTCGGTGCGCCCCCTGGAGCACATCGAGAGCATCAAGATTCTCAGCGTTGACGGTCTCGGTGGCCAGGCGGCAGCGGGAGGGGCGGAAGCCGGTGGTGCACTGAGCGATCAGGTCGTCAACTCGGCGCTGCGCTACCGCGCACAAGCACCGTTGATCGACAACCTGCTCAACGAGATCGGTGTGGACATGTCCGGCGCGGACCGTCTGGCCGCCAACCTCGCGCAACCCCGGACCGCTCGGCCCAGGGACGGTGCGCAGGACTGAAGGTGACCGGCGAACGCGACGCCACGGTGCGCACCGTGCTGCGCGGTGAACCCCTGCGGCAGCAGCTGGACGCGGGCAACGCACAGCGCCATCCGGCGCCACCCACGCCCACCGCCCCACCCACTGCGGGCGGTGACGGCACGGTGAGGCTGATCAACGGCGTGCCGGCCTCCGCCGCCGTTCACTGCTGCGGACGCGGTTGCGCCCATTGCCGCATCTACTGGCGGAAGAACGATGTCTGATTGGGACAGCCCCGTGTGGCTCGATGTGCAGGTGCGCCGGCGCTGGATGGAGACTGGCGACACCGTGGCGCTGGAGCTGGCCTCCGTGCAGGGCCAGCCTCTGTCCACGTTCGAGGCGGGCGCGTGCGTCGACGTGCTGTTTCCAGGTGGAGCGGTCCGTGCGTACTCGCTGGCGAACGCGCCGCATGCGCGTGACCACTACCTGCTGGGCGTGCGCCTGGAACCTCAGGGGCAGGGCGGCTCACGCACCATGCACGCGCTGCGCGTGGGCGACCGGCTGCGCGTGAGCCGGCCGCGCAACAGTTTTCCATTGCACGGTGGCGCGCTGCACCACGTGCTGCTGGCCGGGGGTATCGGCATCACGCCGATGCTGTCGATGGCCGCGCACCTGTGGCGCACCGCCGCGTCGTTCGAGTTGCACCACGGTTTTCGATCGCCGGAACAGGCGCCTTTTCTCGCGCACGTGCGCGAAGCGCCGTATGCGCGCCACGTGAGCCACTGGTGCAGCGCGCCAGGCGCGCAGGGCCGCATGGCGTTTTCGCGCATCCTTGCGCGGGTGCCCGCGCTATCGCACGTCTACCTGTGCGGCCCGGCGGCGTTCATGGAAGCCGGCGCCGCCACCGCTGCGGGCCTGGGTTGGCCCGCCGAACGGCTTCACCAGGAGTCGTTCGACGCGGCGCACCGCGCGACGTGATCAATCCCGGCCCGCGCGGCGCTCCTCCCGCAGCATGAAGAGGTAGAGCCCCTCGACCTTCTCGCGCGCCCAGGGTGTCTTGCGCAGGAAGCGCAGGCTGGAGCTGATGCTGGGATCGATGTTGAAGCAGCGCACCGGGATGCGCTCGCCCAGGCCATCCCAACCGTAGCGGTTCACCAGCGCGGTGAGCATGGCCTCGAGCGTGAGGCCATGCAGCGGGTTGTTGGGCTGGGCCGGGGCACTCACGCCAGCGCCGCCTCCAGCGCGTCGACGAACATGGCGGGCACGTCGAAACCGGTCTGCTGCTGGATTTCCTGGAAGCAGGTCGGGCTGGTGACGTTGATCTCGGTCACCTTGTCGCCGATCATGTCCAGACCCACCAGCAGCAGGCCCCGCGCGGCCAGCGTGGGTGCGATGGCCTCGGCCACCCGGCGGTCCACATCGCTCAGCGGCTGCGCCACGCCCTTGCCGCCAGCGGCCAGATTGCCACGCACCTCGCTGCCCTGCGGAATGCGCGCCAGCACAAAAGGCGCCACCTTGCCGCCAATGAGCAGCAGGCGCTTGTCGCCCTGCACGATCTCGGGCAGGTAGCGCTGCACCATCACGCTGGTGGCGCCGCCCTGGTTCAGCGTCTCGATGATGGATCCGAGGTTCATGCCGTCGGCCCCGACGCGGAAGATGCCCATGCCGCCCATGCCATCGAGCGGCTTGAGGATCACGTCCCTGTGTTCCGCATGGAAGGCGCGGATCGCCTCGGGCCGGCGCGTGACCAGCGTGGGTGGCGCGAACCGGGCGAACTCCATCAGCGCCAGCTTTTCCGGGTGGTCGCGCAGCGCGCGCGGGCTGTTGAACACGCGCGCGCCTTCGCGCTCGGCCTGTTCCAGCAGATGGGTGGCGTAGAAGAATTCGCTGTCGAAGGGCGGGTCCTTGCGCATGAGCACGGCGTCGAAGGTGTGCAGCGGTTCGCGGCCTTCGCCGGTGGCCTTGAACCAGGCATCGGCGTCGCCGGTGAGCGCGACGTGCCGCACCTGAGCGGTGACGGGCTGGCCACTCTGCCACTGAAGGTGCTCGGGCTCGCACGCGGCCAGCGCGTGGCCGCGCTTCTGCAGCTCGCGCATCATCGCGAAGGTGGTGTCCTTGGTGATCTTGAAGGCTTCGAGCGGATCGGCGACGACGAGGATTTTCATGGCGTGGTTCGTTCAGGGCTTTTTCGAAGAGAGTCCGTACTGTTGCACAAGCAGCGCGACCGCGCCGGCGACCACGCCCCAGAAGGCCGAGCCGATGCCGCCGATGACCACGCCGCTGAGCGTGACGAGGAAGGTGATGAGCGCGGCCTCGCGGTGGGTGTCGTCCTTGAGCGCGGCGTGCAGGCCACCGCCGATGCTGCCCAGCAGCGCGATGCCGGCGATGGCCATGACCAGCTCGCGCGGAAAGGCGATGAGCAGGCCCGTGATGGCCGCACCGAACAGGCCGATGAGCACATAGAGCGCACCGCACACCACAGCGGCGGTGTAGCGCTTGTCGCGCTCGGCGTGCGCTTCCGGGCCCATGCAGATGGCGGCGGTGATGGCACTGAGGTTGAGTGCGAAGGCACCGAATGGCGCCAGCACCAGCGTGGCGGCACCGGTGAGGGTGATGATCTTCGAGATCGGCATGCCGTAGCCGGCCGCCCGGATCGCCGCCACACCGGGCAGGTTCTGCGAAGCCATGGTGACCACGAACAGCGGCAACGCCAGGCTGGTGAACGCGGCCAGGCTGAAGGCGGGCATGGTGAACACCGGCATGGCAAGTTCGAACGTGACCGCCCCGCTGTTGAACTGGCCGCGCGCCACCACATAGACGACGGCCACCGCGAGCGTGAGCGGCACCGCATAGCGCGGCAGCAGCCGTCGCGCCAGCAGGTAGGCCAGCAGCATCAGCACCACCAGAGGGAGCGCAGTCTGCGCGGCGGCAAAGGCCTGCAGGCCGAAGCGCGCCAGCACGCCGGCCAGCAAGGCGGATGCGATCGCCATGGGAATGCGGTTCATCACCCGCTCGAACCAGCCCGTGGCGCCCACCAGCACGATGAGCGCGGCGCTGATGAGAAAGGCGCCCACCGCATCGGCCATGGTGAAGCCCCCCGCCAGACCGGCCGTGGCCAGCACGGCAGCACCCGGCGTGCTCCACGCCACCATGACGGGCTGTCGCAACACGAGCGACGGAACGGCCGAGCACAGACCCATGCCCAGGCCGAGCGCCCACATCCAGGAGGTGATCTGCGCCGGTGTGGCGCCAAAGGCCTGCGCGGCCTGGAAGACAATGGCCACCGAGCTGGTGAAGCCCACGAGCACGGCCACAAAACCGGCCGTGGCGGCCGAGAGGTTCACATCACGGAAAAAAGACATCGCGCGATTGTGCCGGGAAGAAGAATCCCCCCGCGCCGCCTACGGCCGCCGGCCTAGATCTCCACCTTGGAGCCGAGCTCGATCACCGCATTGCTGGGCAGGTTGAGGAACTCGGCCGCCGCACTGGCGTTGTGGTGCATCTGGGCGAAGAGCTTCTCGCGCCAGGGGGCCATGCCGCTGCCGATGGTGGGCACCACCACGTCACGCGAGAGGAAGTAGCTGGTGGTCATCGGGCCGAGGTCACAGCCGCGCCCCCGCATGGCCGACAACGCCTCCGGCAGGTCCAGGTCGTTCTTGAAGCCGTAGTTCACGGTCACCTGCCAGCAGTCGTGCCCCAGGGGTTCAATCTGCAGGCGCTTGTCCAGACCGATCCACGGCACCTCGTGGCTGCGCACCGTCACGAACAGGTTCTGCTCGTGCAGCACCTTGTTGTGCTTGAGGTTGTGCAGAAGGGCATTGGGCACGGTGTCGGCGTCGGCGGTGAGGAACACCGCCGTGCCCTCCACGCGTGCCGGAGGTGCCATGAACAGAGCGTCGAGGAAGCTGTTGAGCTCGATGGATTCGGCATGCTGCTTTTCGTGCATCAGCGCTCGCCCCTGCTTCCACGTCATCATCAGCGTGAACACCGCGCCGCCGATCAGCAACGGGAACCAGCCGCCGGCAAAGAGCTTGAGCAGGTTGGAGCTGAAGAAGGCGAGGTCGACCAGGAAGAAGAAGCCGGTGGCCGCCACGCACACCCACAGCGGGTACTTCCAGCTGTAGCGCACCACGAAAAAGGTGAGCACCGTGGTGATCAGCATGTCCAGCGTGACCGCGATGCCGTAGGCGGCGGCGAGGTTGCTCGACGACTTGAACATCACCACCGCGAGCAGGATGGCGACGAACAGGCTCCAGTTCACGAACGGCATGTAGATCTGTCCCGTGTGCTTGACGCTGGTGTGCAGGATCTTGAGCCGCGGCAGGTAGCCCAGCTGGATCGCCTGCTTGGTGACGCTAAAAGCCCCCGTGATGAGCGCCTGTGAGGCGATCACCGTGGCCATGGTGGCCATCACCACCAGCGGCAGCAGCAGCCACCCGGGCGCCATGTTGAAGAACGGGTTCTTCACGGCCGCCGGGTCTTCCAGCAGCAGCGCGCCCTGGCCGAAGTAGTTCAGCGTGAGGCAGGGCATGACCACCGAGAACCAGGCCAGACGGATCGGCCGCTTGCCGAAGTGCCCCAGGTCGGCATAGAGCGCCTCGGCACCGGTGACGCACAGCACCACCGCGCCCAGGATGATGAAGGTGGTGCCCGGCTGCGCCCACATGAAGCGCAGCGCGTGCACCGGGTTGAGCGCGCCCAGGATTTCCGGGTGGCCCACGATCTGCGACACGCCCAGCGCGGCGATGGTGAGGAACCACGCGAGCGTGATCGGCCCGAAGAAGCGGCCGATGCCGCCCGTGCCACGCTTCTGCACCGCGAACAGCACGAACAGCACGAGCAGGGTGATGGGCACCACGTAGTGCCTGAAGTGGGGGGAGATCACCTCCAGCCCCTCCACCGCCGAGAGCACGGAAATCGCCGGCGTGATGACGCCGTCGCCATAGAAGAGCGCGGTGCCGAAGATACCGATCGCCAGCAGCGCCTGACGCAGCGCCGGGCGGTCTTTCACCGCCGTGGACGCCAGCGCGAGCATCGCGATCAACCCCCCCTCGCCGTTGTTGTCCGCGCGCAGGACCAGCACGACATACTTGAGCGAGACGATGACAGTCAACGTCCAGAACAGGATGGACAGGATGCCGTAGACGTTCGCGTGGGTGAAAGGAACGTGGCCGGATCCGAAGATCTCCTTGACGGCGTACAGCACGCTCGTGCCGATATCGCCGTACACCACGCCGATGGCGCCCAGGGTGAGCGCAGCCAGTGACGATCTGGAAGCTGACACAAAACAACCCCGGCCTGTTCGGCGCGGGGTTCAGTTGTCGAGGGAACGCGATTTTGCGCCAGCGCCCCGAGCTTGTCTGCCGACCCGGTTCTCTAAACCGGGCTCAGCCGAAAAATGTTGCGCCGCAGCAACTCACTCGTAGACTTCGGCGTCCGGGTCGGTGGCTTCCAGTTCGTAGCTGGCCGCGAGCATGGCCAGACGGCCGATCACGCCGTACATGTAGAACCGGTTGGGCACGCTGGCGCCGGGTTTCACGCCGGGTTGCGGCAGCTGCGCGCTCTGCTCGAAGGCCAGCGGCACGAAGCTCGAGCCAGGTGCGTTCAGGTTCTCGTCCACGCCGCGCGTGGCGTGCACGCGGTAGAAGCCGCCCACCACGTAGCGGTCCATCATGTACACCACGGGCTCGGCCACCGCGCTGTTGATGCGCTCGTTGGTCAGCACACCTTCCTGGATGATGACCTCGTGCACCTCCTGCCCGGCCTGGCCCACGGCCATGCGCGCCTTGGTCTTGGCCGAGAGGTTGTCGATGTCCTTGGCGTCGCGCACGGTGAGAATGCCCATGCCGCCCGTGCCGTTGTCGGCCTTGACCACCACGAACGGCTTTTCGTTGATGCCGTATTCCTTGTATTTGCGGCGGATCTTGCCCAGCAGCGCGTCGGTGCTGGAACGCAGGCATTCCAGTCCCTCATCGGCGTTGAAGTCCACCTCACCGCACTGGCTGAACATCGGATTGATGAGCCAGGGGTCCATGCCCAGCAGCTTGCCGAAGCGCTTGGACACCTCCTCATACGCCTTGAAGTGGTGGCTCTTGCGCCGCGTGCCCCAGCCGCCGTGCAGCGGTGGCAGCAGGTACTGCTCGTGCAGGTCCTCCAGGATACCGGGCACGCCCGCGCTCAGGTCGTTGTTGAGCAGGATGGTGCAGGGGTCGAAATTCTTCAGCCCCAGGCGGCGCTTGCTGCGCAGCAACGGCTCCAGCGTCACCTTGTCGCCGCCCGGCAGCTCGATGGTCCTGGGCGACTTGATGTCGTTCGACAGCGAGCCCAGGCGCACGTTGAGCCCGGCCATGTAGAAGATGCGCTGCAGCTGTGCCAGGTTGCTCAGGTAGAAGGTGTCGGTGGTGCTCTCAGGCACCAGCAGCAGGTTCTTCGCCTCCGGGCAGATCTTCTCGATGGCGGCCATGGCGGCCTGCACCGCCAGCGGCAGCATTTCAGGCGTGAGGTGGTTCCAGCCGCCGGGGTACAAGTTGGTGTCCACCGGCGCCAGCTTGAAGCCGGCGTTGCGCACGTCCACCGAACTGTAGAAGGGCGGCGTGTGCTCCATCCACTCCAGCCTGAACCAGCGCTCGATCACCGGCGTGGATTCGAGGATGCGCTGTTCGAGTTCGTTGATGGGGCCGGTCAGGGCCGTGACGAGGTGCGGGACCATAGGGAGGGGGGGAGGGGTATGGGCGGCTGGGAAGCAGCCAGTGTAATGGGGGCGCCTGACAGGTTTTCAAGGTGCTGCCCGGCCCCACCGGCGCCCGACAAGCCGCCCCTGTGAAGGGCATGGGGCGGCGGCGAGGTGCACCTCGGGCTCATTCGCCCGGCCCGAACCGCGCCAGGGATCGCGCCTTCGCCTTGGCCGCCTCCACCTCGCGGTTGCGCGGCGCAGCGGTGGTGCGCAGCGAGGCCATCAGTTCACGCGCGGCGGTGGCCACCTGCTCCACCGCCCGGTCGAAGGCCTCGGTGTTGGCCTGCGACGGCACGTTGAACCCGCTGAGCTTGCGCACGAACTGCAGCGAGGCGTCGCGGATTTCCAGTTCCGTGGCGGGGGGCTCGAAGTTGAACAGGGTCTTGATGTTCCGGCACATGGTTCGGCTCCTGCGTTGGGTTGGCAGCGCCTGCCTGCCGGCGGCGGTCGTCAGCCGCGCACTTCGCCTTCACCCAGCACGACGTACTTGAGCGAGGTCAGGCCCTCCACGCCCACCGGGCCGCGAGCGTGAAACTTGTCGGTGGAAATGCCGATTTCCGCGCCCAGCCCGTACTCGAAACCGTCAGCGAAGCGGGTGCTCGCATTCACCATGACACTCGCCGAATCAACTTCGCGCAGGAAGCGCTGGGCGTGCACATGGTGCGTGGTGATGATGGCGTCGGTGTGGTGGCTGCTGTAGCGGTTGATGTGGGCGATGGCCTCGTCCACGCCATCCACGAGCTTGATGCTGATCACGGGCGCCAGGTATTCCTCGGACCAGTCGGCCTCGGTCGCGGCCTTCAGGTTCGCGCCCGGCACGGCGGCGAGAAGGGCCCGACTGCCTTCGCACGCGCGCATTTCCACGCCCTTGGCCGCGAAGATGGCGCCGATCTTCGGCAGGAAATCCGCGGCCACGGTGCGCGCCACCAGCAGGCTTTCCGTGGCGTTGCAGGGGCTGTATTTCTGGGTCTTGGCGTTGTCCGTCACCTTCACCGCCAGGGCGATGTCGCAGGGGTCGTCCACGTAGGTGTGGCAGTTGCCGTCCAGGTGCTTGATCACCGGTACCTTGGCCTCGGCGCTGATGCGCTCGATCAGCCCCTTGCCGCCGCGCGGAATGATCACGTCCACGTACTGCGGCATGGCGATGAGCTGGCCGACGGCGGCGCGGTCGGTGGTGGGCACGAGCTGCACCGCGTCGGCAGGGAGACCGGCGTCGAGCAGGGCGCGTTGCACCAGCGCGGCCAGGGCGCGGTTGGAGTCGATGGCCTCCGAGCCGCCGCGCAGGATCGCGGCATTGCCGCTCTTGATGGCCAGCGATGCGGCCTCGATGGTCACGTTCGGGCGGCTCTCGTAGATCATGCCGAACACGCCGATGGGCACGCGCATCTGGCCGACGCGAATGCCGCTGGGCATCTGCTTCATGCCGGTGATGTCGCCGATGATGTCCGGCATGGCCGCGAGCTGCTCGCAGCCTTGGGCGCAGGTCTCGATCACCTTGGGCGTGAGCTTGAGGCGGTCGACCATGGGCTCGGCCAGGCCGTTGGCACGGGCACGCTCCAGGTCTTTCGCGTTCTCCACCGCCAGGGGTTCGCCACTCTCGCGCAGCAGCTGGGCCATGCCGCGCAGGGCGCGGCCCTTGTCCGCCGCGCTGGCCCGGGCCATGAGGCGCGAGGCCACCAGGGCCTGCTGGCCCAGGGTGTTCATGAGTTCGGTGGTGTTGGTGGCGTTCATGGGGCATGATTTTCGCAGAGGCTCACGCCCTTGGCGAACGCGGGGTCAAGCGCCGCCGGCCTGGTGCGCGGTGAGCACGTGGGTGGCCACCAGGTCCAGGCTGGCGCGCACGACGCCCTGCTTGTCGGTCCACACCTTGGGCGTGAGCCCGCCCGAGAGCGTGAGCGACTCGCCGTCGCGCAGCGCCACCAGCGCCTGGCCGGCCGCCTCGTCGAAGGCGATCACGTTGACGATGAACTCTTCGTCGGCCCGGTTGCGGGCCAGCACGCGCGCCACGATGTAGCCGCGCCCCGCCTTGTCCACCCGCCGGGAGGCCTCGCCCATCAATCGCCCGGCGACCAGTCCATCGATCATCGGGACGGCTTCTCGAAACCGCTGGCGATCCAGGCCTGCGCGCTGTCCACGTTCAATTTGAAAGTTGGCCGCACGGGCACGCAGGCCATCTCCGCGTCGAACTCGTCGAGCGCGCGCAGCGTGGCGGTCGCGCCCTCCTCGTCCGGCACGATGGCCAGCGCGACGCGGATGCGCTGCCCACCCACCGTGACGGCAACGCTCTTGTTCAGCTGCGCATGCAGCTGCTGTTCGGAGCGGCGGATGACCTCTTTCGCGGTCTTCACCAGCGTGTGGAACGCTGCGGTGTCCAGCGGCTTCGGGTTCTTCTTGTCGCGGCCCATGGTCCAGGGGCCGACGAGCGCGGGCTCCGCGCCGTTGTCGAGGTACATGGCCACGGCCCAGCCGTCGTCGTCCTCGTTCTTGATGACGCGGGCGGTCCAGTGCTCATCGCTCCAGACGCGGGCTTCCTGAATGGGTTCCTGGGTATCGGATGTCATGGGGTCAAGGGTACAGCCAGACGGTGCAGGTGCATCCAGATGCGGATTTCATACGTAGAGGAACTGCCATTCCCTTCACGTAACCCCTGGATACATGATTGAAACCCGACAGATGCCCCATATCGAACCGCTGCCCTTCGACCACCTGCTGGTGGCCTTCCTGAAACGGCGGCCGCAAAGTCTCAACCCGCATCCGCCCAAGGACATCGCCGTGCTCAACCTCAAAGGTGAGCTCTACCGCATCATTCGCATGGGCGCCCGCAGCGACTTCCGGGCGCTGCTCATCGCCTTTGCGCCCCATGGGCTGTACGACCGCGTGCAGCTGAGCGCCGGCGCACCCGAGGAGATCGATGTCATCACCGGCCTGCCCTATCGCGGGCCATACGCCGCCATCCTGCAGGTGGGGATCGAAGCACACCCGCTGCCGGACTGAGGCCTCCAGCCGGCCTGTTCAACGCAGCGGAATCGGCGTAGCCGCCTCCACCGGAACCACGGCCACCGAGTTCTGCGGCGAACCCTCGATCACACGGTCCGAGTAGGTGAGGTAGACCAGCGAGTGCCGCTTGGGGTCCACCATCCGCACGATGCGCAGCCTTTTGAAGATCAGGCTGGTGCGCTCGCTGAAGATTTCTTCCTGCGTCCGGATCGGCTTCGGGATCGAGATCGGCCCGACCTGGCGGCAGGCGATGGACGCTTCGGACTTGTCCTCCGCCAGACCGAACGCGCCCTTGATGCCACCCGTCTTCGCGCGCGACATGTAGCAGGTGACGCCGCTCACGCCCGGATCGTCATAAGCCTCCACCACGATCTTGTGGTCCGGTCCGAAGAACTTGAAAACTGTGTCCACTGAGCCGATTTCCTGGGCAGAGGCGGCAACTGCAGACAACAACACAAGGGCAGCAACAAGGCGCATCAGGTGGTCGCTTTCAGATCGGGAATCAACGCTTGTCGACGTGCTCGGCCGCGGCCGCCGTGGCCTCGCTCGCGGGGGTGATCGAGGGCTTCTTGCGCAGACCTGCGATTTTCGAAATCACGCCACAGAGGGTCAGGAACAGGCCGAAGATGAACGCAATGGCAGTGACCGCGATCACGCCGTCGGACAGATTCGTGCCTGGCCGCAGCAACAGCCCGGACACGATGGAGAGCACCGTCGCGATTCCCATCGTCCACAGCCCGCGCCGCAGCGCACCCTCGCGCAGGAACTTCGGAATCTCGCCCGGCGGGCCCGAAGGCGTTGAGTAGACGCCTCCCTGTGGCAGCTGCCGATGCGCGTTGTCATATGCCTGCTGACCAGCCAGCTGCGACGCGTTGGTGGGTGGCCCTGCCATCGGGCCCAGTCGGGCGTGGTGGTTGTATTCGTCGAGGGACATGCGCGTGCTCCTGAGAAGATGGACGAAAAGGCGATCGGTGCAGTATGTCGGCTGGAGCCGCTCAGGGCAAGCAGGGCACCGGCGGGCGCATGCGGCCGTGTCCTACAGCGCAGCCCCGCCCCCCGGGGCAGGATGGGCTTTTGAAAGGAGCCATCGCATGAAGACCACCTGGGTTCTCGTGGCCGACGAGGCCATCGCCCGCATCCTGGAAAAACCCCGCAAGGGCAGCGAACTCAAACCCGTTGAAGAGTTCACCGACCCCGATGCCCACGCCCGCGAACGCGAGCTGCGCAACGGACCGCACGGACGTCGGGCCAGCGGCAACGGCAACCCCCAGGCCACCGTGTCTGCGAGCGATTCGGAACGCCACCAGCATGCCCGCGTATTCGCCGCGCGCATCGCCCAGCGCCTGCTCGACCTTCGACGCGAGAAGCGCTACGACGAGATCCACATCGTGGCCGCTCCTCGCCTGCTGGGCTACCTGCGCGAAGAGTTTCACCAGGAAGTGTCCAGCGCCATCGTCGATTCGCTGGACAAGGACCTCATCCACGAAAGCAACGCCGACCTGATGCGTCGCCTGTTCCCCACCTCGCGCGCCACCGCCACCTCGTGACGGCACGGCGGCAGAGGCGGCCCACAGCGTTCGCATGCGCACCCTGCTCGCCTTGACGATCGCCATCGCGGCGCTCTGCACATGGCTGCTGCACAGCGGCCGTCTCGCCGTTCCGCCCGAATGGAACCCCTGGGCACCCCTGAGCGTGCACCACCCGCCCAACCTGCTCACCCGCCACAAGCTGCTGCGCCTGGAACAGGACGCGCCGCAATGCCAGGCCGTGCTGGACCGAGCCGGACTCAAGCACACCACCCTGCCAGACAACGACCTGCGCGACGGTTGCGGCTGGCGCGATGCCGTGCGCGTGGACGACGCGCGCTTCCACCCCGCCTTCACCCTCACCTGCCCCGCCGCTGTGTCCCTCGCCCTGTGGGAGCGCCACGGCCTGCAGGCCGCCGCCAGCACCCACCTGGGCGGGCGCGTCATCCAGGTCGAACATGTGGGCAGCTACGCCTGCCGCAACGTGCGTGGCGACACCGGTGGCGAAGGCTCGCGCCGCAGCCAGCACGCCACCGCCAACGCGTTCGACGTCATCGGTTTCCGCCTCGCCGATGGCCGCCGCGTCAGCGTGCTCGACCACTGGCCGCGCGAAGGGACACGGGAAGCCCGCTTCCTGCGCGATGCCCGCAACGGCGCCTGCCCGTTCTTCAGCGCAACCTTGAGCCCGGACTACAACGCCGCCCACCGCGACCACCTGCACCTGGACCGGGGCAGTTTCCGCATGTGCCGTTGAAGGCCGCCGAGCTGGTGCGCGCCCAGGGCTGAGCGGCCGAACCCCGGCCCTGAAAAGGGCCGGCCCTCTCAATGCATCAGAACGGATAGTGCCGTGGCGTGGTCTGCAGCGTCACCCAGCGCAGTTCCGTGAACTCGTGAATGCCGGCCTTGCCGCCAAAGCGGCCGATGCCCGAACCCTTCACGCCACCGAACGGCATCTGGGCCTCGTCGTGCACGGTGGGGCCATTCACGTGGCAGATGCCGCTGTCGATCTTGCGGGCGACATTGAAGGCACGGGCGATGTCGCCGCCGAACACGGCGGACGAGAGCCCGTACTCGTTGTCGTTGGCACAGGCGATGGCCTCTTCCACGCTCTTGACGCGCACCACACACTTCACGGGACCGAAGGTTTCCTCATGGTAGATGCGCATGGCTGGGGTCACGTGGTCGAGCACGGTGGCGGGCATCAGCGTGCTGGTGGCCTTTTCGCCGCACACCAGCTTGGCGCCCTTGGCGAGCGCGTCGTCGATCAGGGCATTGCAGTGGTCCACGGTGCCCTGGCCGATGACGGAACCGAGCACCACGGGCTCGGGCTTGCGCGGGTCGCCCAGCGGCAGGGCCTTGGCCTTGTCGCTGAACTTCTTCACGAATTCGTCGGCGATCTTCTGGTCGACGATGAGGCGTTCGGTGCTCATGCAGATCTGGCCGCTGTTGGCGAAGCAGCCAAAGGCGGCACCGTTCACGGCATCTTCCACGTTGGCGTCGTCCAGGATGACCATGGGCGCCTTGCCTCCGAGTTCGAGCACCACCGGCTTGAGGTACCTGGCGCAGGTCATGGCGATGATCTTGCCGACCTTGGTGGAGCCGGTGAAGTTGACGCGGCGCACCGCCGGATGCGCCACCATCGCCTCGACCACGGCACCGGCGTCGGCCGGGGCGTTGGTGATGTAGTTCACCACACCGGGCGGAAAGCCCGCGTCCTGGAAGGCTTCCACGATGAGCTGGTGCGTGCGCGGGCAGTTCTCACTGCCCTTGAAGATCACCGTGTTGCCGCAGGCCAGCGGCACGCAGATGGCGCGCACGCCGAGGATGATGGGCGCGTTCCACGGCGCGATGCCCAGCACCACGCCAGCGGGCTGGCGCACGCCCATCGCGAGCGAGCCGGGCACGTCGGACGGGATCACTTCGCCCGAGATCTGCGTGGTGAGTGCAGCGGCCTCGCGGATCATGCTGGCGGCCAGCATGGTGTTGAAGCCGGCCCACATGCCGGTGGCGCCGGTTTCCGCGGCCACGGCCTCGATGAACTTCGGCAGCTTGGCTTCGAGTGCGTCGGCGGCCTTGAGCAGCAAGGCACGGCGTTCGTTGGGACCGGTTTCGCTCCAGGTCTTGAAGGCTTCGGCGGCGGCCTCCACGGCCATCACGGCGTCGGCCGGGCTGGCGGCGGGCGCGCGGGTGGCCACGCTGCCATCCAGCGGGTTGCGGCGTTCGAAGGTGGCGCCCTTTTCGGCGGTGACTTTCAGGCCGTTGATGAGCATGGACAGATCGGACATGTTGGTTTCTCCTGGTTGTGTGTTGTGGGTTCAGGCGGTGGCCACGGCCTTGCGGCGCTGCACGGCGTCGGCCGCGCTGGTGGTGCCGCTGGCGGGGTCCTTGTCGGCGCCGAGGTAGGCCTCGCGGATGACGGTGGAGCGGGCAAGCAGCTTCGCGGGTCCGCTGGCAACGATGACGCCGCGTTCGAGCACATAGCCCCGGTCCGCCACGGCCAGCGCCTTCTTCACGTTCTGTTCGACCATGAGCACGGTGGTGCCCGCGTCGGCGATGCGCCGCGCGATGGCGAGCAGTTCGTCCACCATGCGTGGGGCCAGGCCGAGCGAAGGCTCGTCGAGCATCAGCAGGCGGGGCGCGCACATCATGGCGCGGGCCACGGCCACCATCTGTTGTTCGCCACCGCTCATGGTGCCGGCCAGCTGCGCGGCGCGTTCCCTGAGTTTGGGGAAGTCGGCGAAGGCCTGCTCCAGCCGGCGCGCACGTTCTGCCTTGGGCACGAGCCAGCCGCCAAGCTCCAGGTTTTCCGTGACGGTCATCTGCGGGAACAGCTGTCGGCCCTCGGGCACCAGGGCCACGCCGGCCTGCACGATCTCGTGCGTTTTCTCGGCGAGCTCCTGGCCATCGAGCAGCACGGTGCCCCTGCGCGGAATGAGGCCGTTGAGGGCCTTGAGCAGCGTGGTCTTGCCCGCGCCGTTGGGACCGAGCACGACGGTGAGGCCGGGCTGGATGTCGAGCCGGAGGTCGCGCAGCACGAGGAAGGCGCCGTAGCCGGCGGACAGGCCGCTGATCTTCAGCCGCGCTTTCTCGCCGCCGCCGAGTTCAAAAGGTTGTGGGCGGTACCACATCATGCGGTGGTCTCCTCTTCGCTGTGTTCTTCTGCCTCGCCCATCTCGTCACCCAGGTAGGCCTCGATCACCTCGGCGTTCTTGACCACCTCGGCCGGCGTGCCGTCGGCGATCTTGCGGCCCTGGTGCAGCACGATCACACGCTCCACGTGCCGCAACAGCGTGGTGACGGCGTGCTCGATCCAGACCACCGTGAGGTCGAGCTCGTCGCGCAGGCGGCGGATGAGGCGGGCCATTTCCTCCACCTCGTTTTCCGTCAGGCCGGCGGCCACTTCGTCCAGCAGCAGCATGCGGGGGCGCGTGGCCAGCGCCATGCCGATCTCCAGCAGGCGCTGCTGCGATGGCGTGATGGCAGCGGCGGGCAGATCGGCCTGCTCGCTCAGGCCGATCAGGCCCAGGATGCTGTCTGGCGTGCGCAGCACCCAGGGCACGCCCACCTCGTCGCCCCAGAACAGGTATTCGCGCCGGCGGCGGCCTGCGAACTTCAGGCCGAAGGCGATGTTGTCGCGCACCAGCATGTCGCCGAAGGTGCGCGGCGTCTGGAAGGTGCGGGCCAGGCCGTGTGCGGCGAAGCGGTGAGGCCCCTTGCCGGCCAGCTCGCGGCCCTGCACCGAAAGCGCGCCGCTGGTGGGCCGCGTGACGCCGGAGATGGCGTTGAAGAAGGTCGTCTTGCCCGCGCCGTTGGGGCCGATGATGCCGACCAGTTCGCCAGGCATGAAGCGGGCGCTGACGGCATCCACCGCCGTGAGGCCGCCGAAGCGCACGGTGACTTCGCGCGCGTCGAGCAGGGGTTGTCGGGTATCAGAAGTCATTGCGGCGCTCCCGCAGGTCTTTTTCACGCTGCTTGCGGCGTTTCGTCTCGCCACTGAGGTCGTCCTTGATGTCGGTCCACCAGGCCTTCGAGCTGTCGCGCCAGCCGCGGAAGGTCTCGGTGCGCACCGAGGCCAGGCCGCCCGGCAGGTACAGCACCGACAGGATGAGCAGCAGGCCGAGCGACATCATGTAGACCTGCGGCACCTGCAGGCGCAGGGTCTCGGCGAGCACGCTGAACACGATGGCGGCGATGAGTGGGCCCCACAGCGTGGCCGCGCCGCCGATGAGCGCGATGAGCACGGTCTGGAAACCGATGAAGGGGTTGAACACGGTGTGCGGGTCGATGTAGGTCCAGCGCACGGACATGGCAGCGCCCACCGCGCCGGCCACCGCCGCCGTGAGCGCGAAGCCGGCGGTCTTCACCCAGCGGGTGTTCACACCCAGCGTCTGCGCGCGCTGTTCGTCCGCACCGATGCCGAGCATGGCCAGGCCGAAGCGCGTGCGGCGGATGGCGATGGACAGCGCCACCGAGCCCACCGCGAGCAGCAGCACGGTGAAGTACACCGTGTCGCGCTCAGGCACCACCATGAGCACCCGGCCCACGGTGCCGGTGACACTTTTCTCGAAGTAGCTGATGGCGTGGCGGATGAGCTCCGTCATGCCGAAGGTGAGCACCGCGAAGTAGGTGCCGCGCAGGTGCAGCACCGCCGCGCCCATGACGATGGCCACGCCCGCAGCGATGAGTGCGCCCAGCCCGATGGCCTGCGCCCAGGACACCGTCTCCAGCAGGATGGCGCTGGCGTAGGCGCCGATGCCGAAGAAGGCCGACGTGGCGAGCGAGAGGTAGCGCGTGGTGCCGCAGAACATCGCCCAGCTCGACGAGAGCGCGATGTACATCAGGCAGGTCAGCGCCATGGAGACGATGAACTCGCTGGCAAAACCGGGCAGGGCCACGGCCCAGCCGGTGAGCGCGAAGAGGACCAGCAGGTCGCGGATGAGAAACTGGCGGGACGTCATTTCAGGCTTTTCTTGTTTTTCTGGCGAACAGGCCTTCGGGCCGCAACAGCAGCACGCCGATGAACACGACGTAGCTCAACAGTGCCTTCAGCGAGGGGTTGGTGAAGTGCATGCCCAGGGCTTCGATCACGCCCAGCAACAGGCCACCGGCCAGCGCACCACCCATGCTGCCGAAGCCGCCGAGCGTGATGACGATGAGTGCGGTGACGGTGTAGGGCTCACCCATGGACGGGCTGATGGTGTATGCCATGGAAAGCAGGCAGCCCGCGACGCCCGAGAGGCCCAGGCCGATGCCGAACATGAGCGGGTGCAGCCGCCTGGTGTTGATGCCCATGAGCTGCGCCCCCGTGGGCGATTGCATGAGCGCACGCACACCTTTGCCCAGCAGCGTGGTGCGCAACAGCAGGATGAGCGCGCCCGAAAACAGCAGTGCGAGCGCGAACACCACCAGCTTGTTGACCGCGAACTGTGCGTTGCCACCGGGCAGCGGGATCGACAGCGGTTGCGTGAGGTAGTCGTAGCCGCGCAGGTCACCGCCCCACACGTAGGAGATGAAGTTCTGCACCAGGAACATCAGACCGAAGGCGACCATGAGGCCACGCGCCTCGAAGATGTCCAGGTTGGGCGAGGTCGCGGTGAGCCGGCGGAAGCACAGCCAGTGCACCGCCACGCCCATGGCGAACAGCAGGCCGAACGACACCGGGATCATCAGCAGCGGCGACAGGCCGAACGAGGTCTGCACCATCCAGGTGAGGAAAGCCCCCACCATCAGGAACTCGCCGTGCGCAATGTTGAGGATGCGCATCAGCCCGTACTGCAGGTTCAACCCGAGCGCGACCAGCGCATAGATGCCCCCGGTGATGAGACCAGAGGCGATGAGTTCCAGCCAGGCGGAGAAGGACATACGAAGGAGAGAAGTATCGGGATCCAGAACGTCGCGGCACCGGCTTCGCCGGGCCGCGGACGTGGTGACGCGCCCCAAGTGCGGCGCGGAAGGAGCTCTACTTCCACGCAGGCTTGCTGGGGTTCAGCTTCGCGGTGGCGACCTTCTGCGGCCACACCACTTCGAACTCACCGTTCTGCCACTGGCCCACGGTGCCCGGCGTGCCCACGTTCTCGCTGCCGCTGAACTTGATGTCGCCGATGATGGTCTTGTGCGTGTTGTTGGCCACGTAGTCGCGGATGGCCTTGCGGTCCAGGCCCTGGGCCTTCACCGCGTTGGTGAGGATTTCCAGCCCGGCCCAGCAGGCGCCGCTGGCCCAGCGGTCGGGTTCCTTCTTCTGGCTGGCAACGTGGGCATCGAAGTAGGCCTTGGCACCCGGGCTGGTCTTGCCGTTCCACGAGCCCATGCCCAGCACACCTTCGGCGCCGGCGGGTGTCATCACGTTCTTGTAGAGCGGGAAGGCGGTGCCGACGGAGGCGTAGAAGAACTTGGGGTTGAAGCCGATTTCCTTGGCCTGGCGGCTGGCGAGGATGGTGTCAGGCGGGTAGGTGAAACCGACGAAGGCATCGGGGTTCCTGTCCTTCATGGAGCGCAGCACGGGCGAGAGGTCTTTCACGCCGCCGGGGTAGCTCTTGTCTTCCACCATGGTGATGCCGGTGCCCTGCAGCGCTACCTTGAAGGCGGCGTAGTTTTCCAGGCCGAACAGGTCGTCCACGTACACGACGGCCACGGTCTTCACGCCGTTGGCCTTGAACATCTCCACCAGCGCGTCGCACATGGGCTTGGGTTGCTGCAGCAGCAGGAAGAAGTAGGGCAGCTTCATCTCGGCCAGGCGGCGCGAGAGTGCGGTGGGCGCCAGGAAGGGGTAGCCCATGCGGTTGGCCAGCGGGGCCACGGCGAAGTTGGCGTTGCTACCCCAGGGTGGCAGCACCAGGTCGACCTTGTCGCTGCCCATGAGTTTTTCGTAGGTGCGTACCACGGTTTCCATGTCGCTGCGGTCGTCGCTGCTGATGAGTTCGATCTTGCGGCGCACACCCTTCACGTCGAGGCCACCCGCGGCGTTCTGCTGTTCGGCCCACAGCAGGTAGTTCGGCTCCTGGCTCACCTGCGCACCACCCGTCCAGGGGCCGGTGCGCGACATGGAGTAGCCGATGCGCACGGGCGCTGACTGGGCGAGCAGCTGGGGCGCGAAGGACATGGCGCCCACCGTGGCGGCGGCGCTTTGGATGACCAGACGTCGATTGGGATGGGCCATGGTGTGTCTCCTGGAGTTGTGGTGGACCAGCCCGCATCGTAGGCAGAACCCGGGCGCGGCGCTGTGCTGTCGGTGCACTTGCTGCTTGTCGGAATGTGCACACCCATGCGGGTTAACCCTTGACCCCAGGCGATGCATGCGCCGGGGTCGCACCCGATAATTTCCGGCATGGGCTCCACCTCGCCATCCACCATGACCACCGATGCCGTCGCACCTGGTGAGCGCGCGGCCATCTGGCGCGACTGGGTGTGGACGCACTTTGGCGGCCTGGACTCGGACCTCTACGGCGACACCGGCTTCGACGGCCACATGCACGCCTCGCACGCGGGCGATGTGGTGCTGACCAAGCTGGAAGCCAACCGCCACCGGGTGCTGCGCAGCACGCAACTGGCGCGTGGCAGCGAGCGCGCATACCTGAAGATCGTGGCACCCTGGCGCGGCAGCGCGGGTGTGCAGCAGCACAACCGCGAGGCCTGGGTGCGACCCGGCGGCTGGGCGATCTACGACACCACGGGCAGCTACGAGATCGCGAACCCGGAACGGGTGGAGCACCTGATCGTGATGCTGCCCAAGGAGCAATTGACCGAGCGTGGCCTGCGCCTGGAGCCGCTGATGGCGCGGCACGTGGGCGGGGTCAGTGGCATTGCGCGCGTGGCGCTGGAGACGATGCGCACGACCTACCAGGAGCTGCCCGGCATGAGCGAAAACGCGGCGCGCGGTGCAGGCGAACTCATCGTGGAGCTGGTGCGGCTGTCATTGCAGGAGCTGGCGGGCCGCGAGAACGGCACCACGCAGCTGGAGGCCTTTCGCGACCGTATCCGCGAACACATCGGCCAGCACCTGCGCGACCCGGCGCTCACGCTGGACCACATCGCGCAGGCGCTCAACTGCAGCAAGCGGCACCTGCACAAGGCGTTCAGCGCAGAGGACGACACGCTGGCGCACTACATCCAGCGCCAGCGCATCCAGGCCTGCATGCGGGAGCTGGCACACCCGGCACGCGCGCACCGCACGATCACGGAGATTGCGTTTTCCTGGGGCTTCAACAACGGTGCGCATTTCAGCCGCGTGTTCCGTGAGCACACGGGACAGTCGCCGAGCGATTTCCGGGAATCGGCGTTGCGGGCTTCTTCCGGGGCCGCTGCCTAGCTTTTCGTTGCGGGTTCGGGTGAAGACCCCGCGGCAGGCCAGTGGCGGTGCCCGCCTGCTCCGGTCTTTATCGCGGGCGCCTGGATTGACCGGACCACACGACCTCGCCAAACCCCGTGGCGAGGAGCCCCAAGTCAACGCAAAGAACAGGCCAAAGAAACCTTCATGGCCATCTGCTGCAATGCCTGCCAGGGATCGGCCGGCCAGTTGGGCGCTTTCAGGCCCTTCACGATGCCATCCACCGTGTGCGCATCCTCCAGCCAGCGCGACAGCGTGGCCATGTTGAGCAGGGGCAGCGCCCGTTCCATGAGCTTCTCCTTCACGCCCCACACCCGGTTCTCGCGCAAGGCCATCGGCAATGGACGACCCGCGTCCATGGCCGTGCGAATGCGGTGCAAGGTGCGGATGTCTTCCGACAACGCCCAGTGCACCAGCACCGGTGCCTCGCCCTCGGCCTGCAAGCCATCGAGCATGCGCTGCACACGCTGTACCTGACCTCCCAGCACCGCCTCGGCCAGTTTGAACGCGTCGTAGCGCGCCACATTCAGCACCGCCGCCTCCACCTGCGCAAAAGACAGTTCGCCCGCCGGGTGCAGCAACGCCAGTTTCTGGATCTCCTGGTGCGCGGCCAAGAGGTTGCCCTCCACCCGATCCGCAAAGAACTGCAACGTGCGCTGCCCCTCCTCACCCGCCACCACGCGCTGACCCTGCAGCTGCAGGCGTTGCGCGATCCATTGCGGCAAGGCCTTGCGGTCCACCGGGTCCAGCTTCACCGTGGCGCCGAAACTCTCCAGCGCCGCGAACCAGGCCCCCTTCTGCGTGGCGGCATCCAGGCGTGGCAGCAGCACCAGCGTGAGCGTGCCGTCGTTGCCCTGCGCGGCCTCCGCGATCTGCTGCAACACCTGCGAACCGTCCTTGCCAGGCTTGCCGGAAGGAATGCGGATCTCGATCAGCTGCTTGTCCGCGAACAGGCTCATCGACCCTCCGCTGGCCAGCACCTCGCTCCAGTCGAAGTGGGCTCCGGCCACGGTGTGCACCGTGCGTTCGGTATACCCCTGCTCGCGCGCAGCCGCGCGGATGGCGTCGGCGGCTTCCTGCACCAGCAGCGGCTCGTCGCCATGCAGGGTGTACAGGCTCCTCAGGCCGCGTTGCAGCTGGGCAGAAAGTTGCGGTGCGGCGATCTGCATCGGGGGCGTGCCGGCGTCAGAGGGACTTCACCGCCGCGAGACGGCGCAATACCTGCTGGACGATGTCGGAGACCATGTCGCGGTACAACAGCTCTTCTTCTGCGGCCTTTGACAGCACCGCCGTTTCAGTGAAGCTCAGGTCGCGCTCCACCAGAAGTTCGACATTCTCGATCAGATCCTTGTCGGTCGAGGTACGCAAAAAGAACACGAAACGCGTGCGCAGCTGCAGCTCGCGCACCTGACCGGCTGCGGTCTGTCCAACGGCAATGCGTTCGCGCTGATCTGTAGCCACTGTGAGCACCACGTCGGCGGGCGTGGCACCGCTCACCACCTGCAAGCCGTTGACGGCCAGGGTCGCGCGCAGTTCAGATGCCACCGGTGTGCCGGTGCTGCCCACCAGGCGAATGGTCTTGAACGCGAACGTGGGCGCCTTGCGCAGCGCGAAACCGCAACCGGAGAGCCCCAGCACCGCGGCCCCGGCCGCCAGTTGCTGCAACGCACGGCGCCGCGCCGCGAGAGAAGGCAGAGGAGCGTTGGCTTGCATGTGCGGCCTCAGATGACGACGTTGACCAGGCGGCCGGGCACGACCACCACCTTCTTGGGCGCCGCGCCCGCGGCCTGTTTGACGAAGGCCTCACTGGCCAGAGCCGCCACCTCTATGGCGGCCTTGTCGGCCCCCGCTGGCACGGTGACACTGCCACGCAGCTTGCCGTTGATCTGCAGCACGAGCTCGATCTCGTCGCGCTGCAGCGCTGCCTCGTCGGCAACCGGCCAGGCGGCGTCCAGCAGCTCGCCAGCGTAGCCAAGCTCACTCCAGAGTGTGTGCGCAATATGCGGCGTGGCCGGGTACAGCCCGCGCAACAGAATGCCGAAACCTTCGGCCAGCGCGGCGTTGTCGCCGGCAGAGCCGTCGCCCTTGAAGTCTTCGAGCGCGTTGAGCATCTTCATCGCACCGGAAACCACGGTGTTGTATTGCATGCGCTGGTAGTCGTAGTCCACCTGCTTGAGCACGGTGTGGATCTCCAGCCGCAGCGCCCTGGCCGCCTTGGACAACGGCTGTGTGGACACGCTGGCCGAGAGTGCACCGAGCCCGCCCAGTGCCGACAGCTTCACACCGAACGCCCACACGCGGCGCAGGAAGCGGTAGCTGCCCTCCACCGCCGCGTCGTTCCACTCCAGCGTGGCCTCGGGGGGCGCGGTGAACATGGTGTACAGACGCGCGGTGTCGGCACCGTATTTCTCGATCAGGTCCTGCGGATCGACGCCGTTGTTCTTCGACTTGGACATCGTGCCCACGCCTTCGTAGTCGATCGGCGTGCCCACGGGCAGCAGGCCATCGCCGCTTGGCGCCGGGTTCTTCAGCTTCGCGCCGACGATCTTGCCGGCGTCGTCGAGCACGTGCTCCACATCGTGCGGCCAGAAATAGTCCTTGCCGCCCTTGGCGGTGCGGCGGCTGTAGATATGGTTGAGCACCATGCCCTGTGTGAGCAGATGCGTGAAGGGCTCATCGACCTTGATCAGGCCGAGGTCGCGCATCACCTTGGTCCAGAAGCGCGCGTACAGCAGGTGCAGGATCGCGTGCTCGATGCCACCGATGTACTGGTCCATCGGCATCCAGTAATCCGCTCCGCCAGCCACCATCTGTTCGTTGTTGGTGGGATCGCAGTAGCGCATGAAATACCAGGACGAGTCCACGAAGGTGTCCATGGTGTCGGTCTCGCGGCGCGCCGGTTTGCCGCACACCGGGCACACCACGCCGGCGTGGAAACCTTCGTGCTTGTGCAGCGGATTGCCCGACCCGTCGGGAATGCAGTCCTGGGGCAGCACCACCGGCAGGTCCTGCTCGGGCACCGGCACGGCACCGTGTTCGGCGCAATGGATGATGGGGATGGGTGTACCCCAGTAGCGCTGGCGGCTCACGCCCCAGTCGCGCAGGCGGAAGGTGGTCTTCTTCTCGCCCATGCCCTTGCCCGCCAGCAGCGTGGCGACCTTGTCCACGGCTTCCTTGTACGTGAGCCCGTCGAGCACACCGGAGTTGACGCAAACACCGTGTTGCTTGTCGCCATACCAGTCCTGCCAGGCTTCGTCGCTGAACTGGCAGGCTTCCTCGGCCGACACCAGCGCCGGGTTGGGAGCGATCACAGGCTGGATCTTCAGGCCGTACTTCTTCGCGAACGCGAAGTCGCGCTCGTCGTGCGCGGGCACGCCCATCACCGCGCCATCGCCGTAGCTCATCAACACGTAGTTGCCCACCCACACGTCCACCTCCATGCCCGTGAGGGGGTGCGTGACGGTCAGGCCGGTGGCCATGCCCTTCTTTTCCTGGGTGGCGAGTTCGGCTTCGGTGGTGCCACCGGTCTTGCACTCCTCGATGAACGCGGCCAGCGCCTTGTTCGTGGCAGCGGCGTGCGCGGCCAGGGGGTGTTCGGGTGCCACGGCGCAGAAGGTCACACCCATGATGGTGTCGGCGCGCGTGGTGAAGACGTACATGCGGCCGCCGCTGATGGGTTCACCTGCGCTGTCCTGGATGGTGTGCGGGAATGCAAAGCGCACCCCTTCACTCTTGCCGATCCAGTTCTCCTGCATCAGCCTCACCTTGTCAGGCCATCCATTGAGCGTGGCCCTGGGGTTGCCGATCTGCACATGGTCGAGCAGCTCGTCGGCGTACGCGGTGATGTTGAGGTAGTAGCCCGGAATCTCGCGCTTCTCGACCACCGCGCCGGTGCGCCAGCCCTTGCCGTCGATCACCTGTTCGTTGGCCAGCACGGTCTGGTCCACCGGGTCCCAGTTCACGACCTGCGTCTTGCGGTAGGCGATGCCTTTCTGCAGCATGCGCAGGAACAGCCACTGGTTCCACTTGTAGTAGCTCGGGTCGCAGGTGGCCACTTCGCGCGACCAGTCGATGGCCAGGCCCATGGCCTGCATCTGCTGCTTCATGTACGCGATGTTCTCGTAGGTCCACTTCGCGGGCGGCACGCCGTTCTTGAGCGCCGCGTTCTCGGCCGGCAGGCCGAACGCATCCCAGCCCATGGGCATGAGCACGTTGTGCCCCTTCATGCGCAGGTGGCGCGCCAGCATGTCGTTGATGGTGTAGTTGCGCACATGGCCCATGTGCAGCTTGCCGCTGGGATAGGGCAGCATCGAGCAGGCATAGAACTTCTGCTTGCCCTCGACCTCGGTCACACGGTAGGCGTCAATGGCGTTCCAGTGGGCGTGCGCGGCGCGCTCGACTTCCTTGTGGGCGTATTTGTCTTGCATGAACCAGGGTCCGGACCAGCCGGGACGGTGAGAAAGGGGGAAGGCGCGCGGCGGCGCAGGGGTTGCGGGATTTTAGGCCTTGGACCGATCCGCAGCCCCGCGCCCTGACATTCAGCGTGCGGGAGCTGGCGGCGGGGCCGCATCGGCCACGAAGCCGATGCGCGCGAGACCCGCGGACTGCGCCATGCCGATCAGCTGTACCACGCGACCATACGGCACGGCGGCATCGGCGCGCAGCTGCAACTCGGTGGCGGGATCGCGTTGTGCGGCCACCCGCAGGCGTTCGCGCAGCGCCTCCTCGGTCAGCGGCTGGTCGTTCCAGTGCAAGCGGCCCTGGGCATCCAGGGCAACGGTGACAAAGGACTCGGCCGCTTGCGGTGCGGTGGACAGTTCGGCGCGCGGTAGCTCCAGCGCGAGCCGGCCGGCCATGAGCGGTGCCGCGATGATGAAGATCACCAGCAACACCAGCATCACGTCCACCAGCGGCGTGACGTTGATGTCGCTCATGGGCCGGTCGCCCTTGGGTCGTTCCAGCCGGCCGAAGCTCACGGGGCCGGTTCCTGCGGATGGCCGAGCAGTTCGCGCAGGTCGCGGGCGAAGCCTTCGAGGTCGGCCTCGATGCGCGCGATCTGGCGGCCCAGCACGTTGTAGGCCAGCACGGCGGGGATGGCCACGGCCAGGCCAGCGGCGGTCATCACCAGCGCCTCGCCCACCGGGCCTGAGACCTGCTCGATGCGGAATGGCCCGTCCAGCCCGATGCCGGTGAGCGCGTGGTAGATGCCCCAGACCGTGCCCAGCAGCCCCACGAAAGGCGCGGTGGAGCCGACGGTGGCCAGCAACACCTGGCCGAACTGGAGGCGGTGCAGCACCCGGTGCAAGGCATCGCGCAGCACACGGGTGAGCTGCTGCGAGCGGTCACCAGCGGCAGCGAGGGTGTGGGGTGCGGCAGCGTCCAGGCTGCGCGCGGCCTGCAGAAGGGGCAGCACGATCTCTCGTGGGTCGAAACGTTGCAGCCGGGCCTGTGCATCGTCGAGGTCGCTGGCCTGCCAGAAGGCGGTCGTGCTCAGACCCAGATCGGCAGCGGCACGGCGCAACAGCCAGATTTTCCAGAGAATCACCACCCAGCTGGACACCGACATGGCCAGCAGCAGCAGGGCCACACCACGGCCCAGCGCATCGGCCTGCGCCAGGGTCTGGAACAGGCCCACCGATACGCTCGCGGTGTCCATGTGAAGGCTCAGGCTCAGCGCAGGCCGAGCACGTCGAACATGTCGTACAGGCCAGCCGGCTTGCCGGCCAGGAAGCGCACCGCGCGCAGGCTACCCTGGGCATAGGTGGCACGGCTGCTGGACTTGTGGGTGATCTCGATGCGCTCGCCGGTTCCCGCGAACAGCACCGTGTGGTCACCCACGATATCGCCGCCGCGGATGGTGGCGAAACCGATAGACGACGGATCACGCTCGCCGGTCACGCCTTCGCGCGCGTAGACCGCGCACTCCTTGAGGTCGCGGCCCAGCGCATCGGCGATCACTTCGCCCATCTTCAGGGCGGTACCGCTGGGCGCGTCCACCTTGTGGCGGTGATGTGCCTCGATGATCTCGATGTCGTAGCCGGTCGCCATGGCCTTGGCCGCCATCTGCAGCAGCTTGAGCGTGACGTTGACACCCACACTCATGTTCGGCGCCATGACGATGGGAATCTGCTTCGCGATACCGGCGATTTCCACTTTCTGCTCGTCGGAGAACCCTGTGGTACCGATGACCACGGCCACGCCATGTTTCGCGCATTCGCGCAGGTGCGCCATGGTGCCTTCCGGCCGGGTGAAGTCGATCAGGAACCGGCTGGCCGACAGGCCCGTGGCCAGATCGGCCGAGATCTTCACGCCACTGACTTGACCCGAGAAACCTGCGGCGTCCTGGCCGATGGCGGGGCTGCTGGTGATGTCGAGCGCACCCGACAGCACACAGTCGCCGCTGTCGCGCACGGCCTCCACCAGCATCTGGCCCATGCGACCGCTGGCACCGGCCACACAGACGCGCAAGGGTGCGTGCGCGGCGCTCAACGCGTGCTCTCCAGCGGCGGGTAGGAGGTGTCGGGTGACGGGGCGGGTGGCGTTGGCTCGGGTGCCAGCGGGGTGTTCTTCTCCTGGAACGCTTTCAGCTGGGCATCGGTCGCCTCCAGCGGCGGCACCTTGCCGAACTTGCGCCGCACATCGAGCGAAGCCACGAACTCCTGCTCGCTGGGCAGTTCATCGCCTTCGAAGCGCGCGAGCTCGTCGCCCTTGAAGAACACAGCCAGCTTGCGCTGCTGCGGCTCCTGGCCCTGGCGACGGAAAGTGAACACGTAGTCCCAGCGGTCCGCATGGAACACGCTGGCCAGCAGCGGCGAGCCGAGGATGTCGCGCACCTCGCCCTTGGACATGCCTGTCTTGAGCGCCTGCACCTGCTCACGCGTGACCACGTTGCCCTGCACGATGTCGATCTTGTAGGGCGTGATGATCGTCGGCACGCGGTTGCTGATGCTGGAGCACGCCGACAGCGCGGCCAGCGCCAGCAAGGCACAGAGCAGGTACACGGGAGGCCGGAACGGCTGCGAGGGACGGGCGCGATGGACGGAGAGGAAATGCATGTGGGCTGACCCTGGGGACGGAACGCTGCGTGCAATACCGGGGGAAATGCTGCAGACGGCGGACGCTGGCGATATGATCCGGTCATTGTAGCCCCGGGGTCCCCTGCCGAAGGTACGGCCGCCCCCGAGGCTGACCATGATGGTCGCGCGAGCCAGCGCCTGTTTCAACCCCTTGCACCAGCCAGCCATGACCAACATTGAAGAACTCAAGAGCACGGGGCTCAAGGCGACCCTGCCCCGACTGAAGATCCTGGAGGTGTTCCAGAACGCCAAGCAGCGGCACATGACGGCCGAAGACGTCTTCCGTGTGCTGCTCGAGGAGCGCTCCGACATTGGCCTGGCCACGGTGTACCGTGTGCTGATGCAGTTCGAACAGGCTGGCCTGCTCACGCGCAGCAACTTCGAATCGGGCAAGTCGGTGTTTGAGCTGAATGAAGGCCAGCATCATGACCACCTGGTGTGCCTGGACTGCGGCCGCGTCGAGGAGTTCTTCGACGCCGAGATCGAAAAGCGCCAGCAGATGGTCGCCAAAACGCGCGGATTCGTGCTCCAGGAACACGCGCTGTCGCTCTACGCGAACTGCAGCAAGTCCGAATGCCCGCACCGGGGCAACGTGCACCGCTCGACCTGATCCGCTACTCCCCGCGCGACATCGCCGCGCGGTGGCGTGAAACGAACTCCTGGTAGGTATCGATCCCGCGCAATTGCAGGATGGTGTTGCGCACAGCCGCCTCCACCAGCACGGCGATGTTGCGCCCCGCCACCACCTGGATCACCGCCTTGCGAACAGGCACGCCCAGCACGTCCTGGAAAAGGGGCTCATGCGGCATGCGCTCGTAATCGCGCTCCATCGTTTCACGGCGCACCAGGTGCACGATGAGCGACAGCCGCATCTTGCGGCGCACAGCGGTCTCGCCAAAGATGGCCTTGATGTCGAGCAGGCCGATACCTCGCACTTCCAGCAGGTTCTGCAACAGTTCAGGACAGCGGCCTTCGATGCTGGTCTGGTTGATGCGGTAGAGATCCACCGCGTCATCGGCCACGAGGCCATGGCCGCGTGAAATGAGCTCCAGGCCGAGCTCGCTCTTGCCGAGGCCGGACTCCCCGGTGATCAGCACGCCCATGCCCAGGATGTCCATGAACACGCCATGCATGGACGAGCGATCGGCGAAATGGCGCGAGAGGTAGGCGCGCAGCACATCGATGACGAAGGCCGCCGACTCCTGGGTGGAGAACATCGGAATCTGCGCCCGCTCGCACATGGCGGTGAGTGCGTCGGGCGCCGTCTGGCCATCGGCCACCACCAGAACCGGCGGCTCAAGGGTGACGATGCGTGCCACCCGGCGCCGATTGTCCTCTTCGCTGGGGCTGGTGAGGTAAGCGACCTCGCGCTCGCCGAACACCTGCACGCGGTAGGGATGGATGTAGTTGAGGTACCCGACCAGATCGGCGCCAGATCGGGCGGCGCGGATGGCCACTTCGTCAAAACGGCGTTCGGAAGCGCCCAGGCCGGCGATCCACTGCCATTTCAGGGCGTCACGATGGTCCTCGAAGAGGACGTCAGCGCTGACGACGGTGGGTTTCATGCAGCGGCGTGCGCCGACTGCCAGGACGTGATGAGCTTGTGCAGATCGGCAGCGCTGCTGGAGGTCTTCATCTGCTCGCGCAGGGCGCTGTCACTCAGCATTTCGGCGATCTCGGACAGGATCTCCAGATGCTTCTGCGTGGCCACTTCAGGCACGAGCAGGAAGATCATGAACTGCACGGGTTGTTCGTCGGGTGCGTCAAAGCCGATGGGGCTGCCGAGCTGGAACACCGCAGCGAGCGGCTGCTTGAGACCCTTGATACGACCATGGGGAATCGCCACACCGTGGCCCAGCCCGGTGGATCCCAGGCGTTCACGGGCAAAGAGGCTGTCGGTGATCAGCGCACGGTTGAGTCCGTGCTCGGTCTCGAACAGCAGGCCTGCCTCTTCGAATGCGCGTTTCTTGCTGGTGGCGTCAACGCCAACCAGCACCTGGACGGCGGGCAATATGGCGGAAAGTCGGTTCATGTGGGCCCTTTCGGACCGCAAATTATGCCGAGTTGGTGTCCCTTGGCTAGAGCGAGAAAACAAAAAAGCCGCTTGACAGAACAAGCGGCTTGCTGCAATGCAACATTCTTCACGCCCCGGGCGGCCGGGGGATCGTGAGATCGATCACATCAATCGTTTGACCGTACCGTGATGATGGTCTTGTGTCTTGTCCTTGTAGCGAAGCACCTGACGGTCGAGCTTGTCGGCCAGTTCGTCCACGGCGGCGTAGAGGTCTGCATGCGCACTTTCGGCAAACAGATCACGCCCCTTGACGTGGACGTTGCATTCGGCCTTTTGTCGCAGGTCTTTCTCTTTGAGGTTGTCCACCGTGAGCAGCACCTTGATGTCGACCACCTGGTCGAAATGCCGGGAGATGCGTTCCAGTTTGGTGGTGACGTAACCGCGCAGTGCGGGGGTGACCTCGAGGTGGTGACCGCTGATCGTCAGGTTCATAGATGAGCCTCCATTTGCTCCGGGTTGACACAAGCCGCCGGTGGCAAGACCCCCGACGGCCACGGGGATGTCTTGAGGCCACTATGCCCATGAATCCCACCCCGCGCAAGCCCGCCCGCGCAGGAAATCAGGGAAAAGGTACCAACGGCCCCGCAGAAAGCACGAATGCAAAAAAGCGCAAGGGCTTGTGTCATGATTTTGCGAAGCCCGAAGGGATGTCCACCTTGTCGCTCGACACGCTGATCACGCACAACACGCTGCTGCCCAAACCACCCGAATACGCCGACACCGACTGCGCGCTGGTGCTCATGGGCGGAGGCGCACGGACCGCCTATCAGGTGGGCGTCCTGAAGGCGGTGGGCGCCATCCTTGCCGAGGCCGCCCGGCCAGGGTCAGGCGTGCCGGCGTTTCCGTTCCAATGGCTCTTCGGCACCTCGGCGGGCGCGCTCAACGCCAGCTACCTGGGCAGCATTGCCACGCAAGGCCTGCCCGCGCTCTCCCAACTCGCCACCTTCTGGAGCGGCCTGCGCTCGGAGCGCGTGTACCGGCTGGAAGCGCCCGGCTGGGTGCGGGCGAACCGCGTCGTGGCCGGCCTCACGCTGGCACGCCAGGTGCGTCGCCACCGTGCACTGCTCGACACGCTGCCGCTGGTGGACACGTTGCACCGTGCAATCGATCTGCAGAGCCTGGAAAAGGCGCTCAACCAGCGGTTGATCCACGTGCTGGGCGTCACGGCCTCCAGCTATTCCAGCGGCGAACACTGGACGTTCTGCCAGACCCGCCAGGACCACCCGATACAGCCCTGGCACCGCCCGGGGCGTCGCTCGGAGTTCCAGCCCATCACCATCGAGCACCTGATGGCCTCCAGCGCCATTCCCTTCCTCTTCCCTGCTGTGCCACTGTGGGTGGATGGGCACAAGGAGCATTTTGGCGACGGCTCAATGCGCCAGCTCTCGCCGCTGTCTCCCGCCATCCAGTTCGGCGCGCGGCGCATACTGGTGATCGGGGTCGGACAGCCCCAGCGCGCGGGCATGGCAACGCGTGTCGGGGAAGAGCCCACGGCGGGCACGATCGCAGGCCACGCCATGGCGAGCGTTTTCCACGACACGCTCCAGGCCGATGTGGAGCAGACCCAGCGGGTCAGCCAGACGCTGGCGCGGCTCCCCCCGGGGCTTGCAGCCGCGCTGCCGTACCGGCCGGTACAGGTCCTGGCGATCCAGCCCAGCTTTTCGCTGGACGAGCTCGCGAGCAAGCACATCCGCGAGTTGCCGGCACCCACGCGCAACACGCTGGCCGGCCTGGGCGCACTCGACACCCGCCGCGGTGCGGCAGGCAGTGCCGCCGCCCTGGCCAGCTACCTGCTGTTCGAGCCCGGGTTCGTGAACGCACTCATCGAGCTGGGTGAACACGATGCCTGGCGGCGAAAGGCGGAACTGACGCGCTTTTTTGCCGCATCCAGCACGGTCGAGCCCGGTGCTGCGGTGCCATAATTCCTCCATTCACACACGGAGAGACACATGGAAAGCACACCCCCCAGTTGTGTGCTTTCAGCCATCCCCGCAACCGTCTGAGTGCCGCCCCCTGGTGGCTTTGGGTCAGGCGGACGGCCGGCTGAAAGCAGCACCCCGAACCGCCCCCGAGGCCCGTCACGCGGCCTCGCCCCTTTGCCAGACAGCACAAAATCGCCGGGAGCGCCGTCATGCTCAACGTATTCACCCTGGCCAATGGCCGCCTGTTCCAGGAAGAAATCGAGTCGCTCGAAGAGCTGGCGCGGTTCAAGCCGATCTGGGTCGACCTGGAGGACCCGACCCCCGAAGAACGCCGCTGGGTCAAGCAGCATTTCGGTCTCTCGATTCCCGAAGACGCGATGGACGAGGACATCGAGGAATCGGCTCGGTTCTTCGAGGAGGACAACGGCGAACTGCATGTGCGTTCGGACTTCCTGATCGATGACGATGAAGACCCGCGCGCGGTGCGTGTGGCCTTCATCCTCAACGAGCACAACGACACGCTCAAGAGCCAGGGCGTGCTGTTCTCCATCCACGACGAGGACGTGCCAGTGTTCCGGCTGCTGCGCATGCGTGCGCGGCGCATGCCAGGCCTGATCGAGGATGCCAAGGACGTGCTGCTGATGCTGTTCGACGCCGACGCCGAGTACTGCGCCGACACGCTGGAGGACATCTATGACGAGATCGAGGAAGTCAGCAAGAAGGTGCTCAACAGCAATGCCTCGGACGATCTGCTGAGCGAAGCGCTGTCAGCGATCGCCCGCCATGAGGACATGTCGGGCCGCATTCGCCGCAACCTCATGGACACCCGCCGCGCGGTGAGTTTCATGATGCGAAGCCGTCTGCTCAGCGCCGAGCAGTTCGAGGACGCGCGCCAGATCCTGCGCGACCTGGACTCGCTCGATGGCCACACCGCGTTCCTGTTCGACAAGATCAACTTCCTGATGGACGCCACGGTCGGCTTCATCAACATCAACCAGAACAAGATCATCAAGATCTTCTCGGTGGCCAGCGTCTCTCTGCTGCCTCCGACGCTGGTGGCCAGCAGCTACGGGATGAACTTCCAGTTCATGCCCGAACTGAACTGGCACTTCGGCTACCCGTTTGCGATCGCGCTGATGGTGCTGTCGGCCGTCGTGCCCATGCTGTACTTCCGCAAACGCGGCTGGCTCAGATAGCCCCCCGCGCCGGCCCGATGCTCGGGCCATCAACCCCTAAAGAGGGCAATGCCTGCAGACCGGCGGAGCCGGATCCGCGGCATTCTGCCCCGGATCCCTTCTCTCGCAGCAGGGTTTCGATGATCGCGGCACTGTAACGGCTCGCTACTTCGCGCAGGAAGCGCGGGAAGTCGACGTGGGCGTCGTCGTCGGCGCGGTCGGAGATGGTGCGCACCACGGCCAGGGGCACGCCGTAGTCGTGACAGACCTGGGCAAAGGCCGCGCCTTCCATCTCCACCGCGAGCGCGTCGGGTAGCGCCTGGCGCAGGGCCTGGCTTTCGGCCGTGGTGGAGACGAAACGGTCACCGCTGATCAGCAGACCCTGGTGGCATCGCGGCTTGTCCATGCCGAAGGCCTGCAACACGCCCGCGCCCAGTTGCGCGGGGAGCATCTGCACGACCTGCTCGCTCGCTCGCCCGAGCCGCGCGGTCAGATCGGCATCGGCTTCAAAGGTTGACCGACCGTAGCCCGGCACCTCATGGCGCGGAAAGATGGGCGAGGCATCCATGTCGTGCTGCAGGAAACGCCCGGCGACCACCACATCGCCCACGCGCACACCGGGTGCGAGGCCACCGGCCACGCCGGTGAAGACGATGCGCCGCACACCGAAGCGCTCGATCAGGGCGGTTGCGGTGGTGGCAGCAGCCACCTTGCCAATGCCCGAGAGCACCGCAACCACGTCGTGCCCGTGCAGGTGTCCGCACCACAAGCTGCGTCCGCCCACGAGCTGCTGTTGTTCGTCGGGCATGAGGTCGAGCACGGCAGCAAGTTCTTCGTGCAGGGCGCTGACGATGGCGGTGGTGGTCAAGAAGCGGCTCCCCGGGACAGGCAAAAGAAAAGGCGGCCGAAGCCGCCTTGCATTGTGGCGCAGTGCGCGCTACTTCTTGTCGCGCAGCTCTCGCCGCAGAATCTTGCCCACCGGCGTCTTCGGCAGTTCGGTGCGGAACTCCACCACCTTGGGTTGCTTGTAGCCGGTGAGGTTGGTCTTGCAGTACTCGCGCACCTGCGCCTCGCTGAGGCTCTCATCCTTCTTGACGATCACGAGCTTGACGGCCTCGCCCGACTTTTCGTCCGGCACACCAACCACCGCGCACTCCATCACACCGGGCAGCAGGGCCACGACATCTTCGACTTCGTTCGGATACACGTTGAAGCCGCTGACCAGCACCATGTCCTTCTTGCGGTCGACGATCTTGAAGTAACCGCGCTCGTCCATGATGCCCACGTCGCCACTCTTGAAGAAACCATCGGGGGTCATGACCTTGGCGGTTTCGTCGGGGCGCTGCCAGTAGCCGGCCATGACCTGCGGACCCTTGATCGCGATCTCGCCGGGCTGTCCCACGGGCACTTCGTTGCCGTCGTCATCCAGGCACTTCATCCAAGTGTTGGGCAGTGGAACACCGATCGTGCCGCTGTATTCGGTGCTGGTGGTCGGATTGCAGCTGGCCGACGGGCTGGTCTCGCTCAGGCCATAACCCTCGCAGATGGGGCAGCCGGTCTTCTCGAGCCAGAGCTTGGCCACGGCGCTTTGCACCGCCATGCCGCCCCCCACCGAGACCTTGAGATTGCTCCAGTCGACGGTGTTGAAGTCGGGGTGGTTCGCCAGGCCGTTGAAAAGCGTGTTCACCGCCGGGAAGCTGTGGAAGGTGTGCTTGCTCAGCTCCTTGAGCACAGCCGGCAGGTCGCGCGGGTTGGGGATGAGGATGGTCTTGCCGCCCGTGCGCATGGCCAGCATCATGTTCACGGTGAACGCGAAGATGTGGTACAGCGGCAGCGCGCACACGCTGGTGGGCTGCTCGCCCGCAGGCACCTTCTTCATGACCGGGTCGTTCCAGGCCTCGGACTGCAGCACATTGGCGATCACATTGCGGTGCTGCAGCACCGCACCCTTGCTCACACCGGTGGTGCCGCCGGTGTACTGCAGCACCGCCATGTCGTCGGGCTTGATCTCGGGCCGCTTGAGCGTACCGCGCGTGCCCTTGGCGATCGCGTCGTTGAAACGCACGGCCTGCGGCAGGCTGTAGGCGGGCACCATCTTCTTGACGTTGCGCACCACGTAGTTGACCAGCGCACCCTTGAGCAGGCCGAGCAGATCGCCCATGGCGGCAAGCACCACATGTTTCGTGGGCGTGTTGGCGATGCACTGCTGCAGCGTGTGCGCAAAGTTCTCGATGATCACGATGGCCTTGGCACCCGAGTCTTTCAACTGATGCTCGAGTTCGCGCGGCGTGTACAAGGGATTCACGTTGACCACCACGAAACCCGCGCGCAGGATGCCTGCCACGGCCACCGGGTACTGGGGCACATTCGGCATCATGATCGCCACCCGGTCACCCTTGACGAGACCCAACCCCTGCAGGTAGGCCGCGAAGGCCTGCGAGAGGCTGTCGGTCTGCGCGAAGCTGACGTCCTTGCCCATGAAGCTGTAGGCGGTACGACCAGCATGCTTCTTGAAGCTTTCCTCCATCAGGTGCACCAGGGAGGGGTACTGCGCCACGTCGATATCCGCGGGCACACCGGCAGGGTAGGCACCCAGCCAGGGGCGGTTGGCCGTCGGTTCGGTCATTCGGGATCTCCTCGTTCTTGGGAAAACTACAACCGCGCATTGTGTGTGGGAAGCCAGGACCGGGGCCTCGTGTTTTTCCCTTACGCAGTTCTGACAGGCTACTTGAAAACCCGCCGCGAGCCACGAGTCTGCTACAAAAACCAGAGGGCCGGTGTCACCACCGGCCCTCTGCATGCGCCATCGAAAAATAGACGCTTTTGGGTTACTCGATGGCCTTGGTCATGTCCTCGACGACCTTCTTCGCGTCGCCAAAGACCATCATGGTCTTGTCCATGTAGAAGAGTTCGTTGTCCAGGCCCGCGTAGCCAGCGGCCATGGAGCGCTTGTTCACGATGATGGTCTTGGCTTTGTAGGCCTCCAGGATCGGCATGCCATAGATCGCACTGCCCTTCTGCAGCGCGGCCGGGTTCACCACGTCGTTGGCCCCCAGGATGATGGCCACGTCCGCCTGGCCGAATTCGCCGTTGATGTCCTCCATCTCGAACACCTGGTCGTACGGCACCTCGGCCTCGGCCAGCAGCACGTTCATATGGCCGGGCATGCGGCCGGCCACCGGGTGGATCGCGTACTTCACGTTGATCCCCTTTTCGGTCAGCTTGTGGGCCAGCTCTTTCACCGCGTGCTGCGCGCGCGCCACCGCCAGGCCGTAGCCGGGCACGATCACCACGGTTTCCGCGTTGCCCAGGATGAAGGCCGCGTCGTCGGCGCTGCCACTCTTGGCGGTGCGCTGCACACCGCCTCCCGCAGCAGCTGCGGCGGCGTCGCCACCGAAGCCGCCCAGGATCACGTTGAAGAACGAGCGGTTCATCGCCTTGCACATGATGTAGCTCAGGATCGCACCCGAGGAACCCACCAGCGAGCCCGCGATGATCAGCATCGAGTTGTTCAGGCTGAAGCCGATGCCCGCCGCCGCCCAGCCCGAGTAGCTGTTGAGCATGGACACCACCACCGGCATGTCGGCACCGCCGATGGGGATGATGATCAGCACGCCCAGGATGAAGCCCAGCGCGATCACCAGCACGATGTCGATCCAGCTCTGCGAGTGCCAGAAGCCGAAGATGAAGAAGGCCGTGGCCAGGCCCAGCGCCAGGTTGAGCTTGTGCTGGCCCGGGAACGTGACCGGCGCGCCCTGGAACAGGCGGAACTTGTACTTGCCCGAGAGCTTGCCGAAGGCGATGACCGAGCCCGAGAAGGTGACCGCGCCGATGAAGGCGCCGAGTGCCAGCTCGATGCGGTTGCCACCCGGGATCGGGTCGCCCTTGGCGGTGATGGCGAAGGCCCAGGGTTCGGCCACCACGGCCACCGCGATGCAGACCGCGGCCAGGCCGATCATGCTATGCATGAAGGCGACCAGCTCGGGCATCTTGGTCATCTCGACCCGGTTGGCCATGAGGGCGCCGATGGCGCCACCGACCACCAGGCCGCCCAGCACCCAGACCATGCCCTGCGCCTTGCCACCGGAGAGTTCGACGATCAGCGCGGCCGTGGTCAGCACGGCGATGGCCATGCCGGTCATGCCGAAGATGTTGCCCCGGATGGAAGTGGTGGGATGGCTCAGGCCCTTCAGGGCCTGGATGAAGCAGACGCTGGCGACCAGGTACAGCAGCGTGACGACATTCATGCTCATTTGTGCGCTCCCTCGGTGGCAACGGGTGCCTTGCGCTCCTTCTTCTTGAACATCTCCAGCATGCGCCGGGTGACCAGGAAGCCACCGAAGACGTTGACCGCGGCCAGGGCCACGGCAATCACGCCCATGACTTTGCCCAGGTTGGTCTCGGTCAGCGCGGCCGCGAGCATCGCGCCCACGATCACGATGGCCGAGATCGCGTTGGTCACGGCCATCAGCGGCGTGTGCAGCGCAGGCGTGACGTTCCACACCACGTGGTAGCCCACATAGATGGCCAGCACGAAGATGATGAGGTTGAGGATGGTTGGGGATACGGCTTCCATGAGGGTCTCCTCGCTTCAGGTTTTCTTGATCTCGTTGATGCGGTTGCCCTCACCGAGCAACACGACACGCGGCTTCCACTGCGGCACGACCGCGTCGTCCACCGGGGAGTATGTGCAGATGATCAGCAGGTCACCCACGTGCGCCTTGCGGGCGGCGGCGCCATTGAGCGAAATCGCACCCGAGCCGCGCGCGGCCTTGATGATGTAGGTGGAAAAACGCTCGCCGTTGTTGACGTTGTAGAGCTCGATCTTTTCGTACTCGCGCATGTCGGCCGCATCGAGCAGGTCCTCGTCGATGCCGCAGGATCCTTCGTAGTGCAGGTCGGCTTCCGTCACGGTCGCGCGGTGCAGTTTCGCGCGCAGCATCACACGGCTCATTTGCGCTTGACCTCACCGCCTTGCGCCATGAGGCATGCGGCGACGATGTCGTCGTCCATCGGCACCTGCACCGCAGTGGCGTCCTTGGGCAGCACGAGCTTGAGGAAGTCGAGCACGTTGCGCGCGTACAGCGCCGAGGCGTCAGCACCCACCAGCGCAGCGAGGTTGGTCTCGCCGACCAGCGTCACACCGTGCTTGACCACCGTCTTGTCCGCCTCCGTCAGCGGGCAGTTGCCGCCGATGCTGCCATCGGGGTTGGGAGCTCCCTTGCCGGCGGCGATGTCCACGATCACACTGCCGGGCTTCATGGACTTGACCATGTCTTCCGTGATGAGCACCGGCGCGGCGCGGCCCGGAATGAGTGCGGTGGAGATGACCACATCGGCCTGCGCCACGCGCTTGGCCACCTCGGCCTTCTGGCGTTCGAGCCAGGACGGCGGCATCGGACGGGCGTAGCCGCCCACGCCTTCGGCCGCTTCCTTCTCTTCGGCGGTTTCGTAAGGCACGTCGATGAACTTGCCGCCCAGCGACTCCACCTGCTCCTTCACGCTCGGCCGCACATCGGAGGCCTCGATCACCGCGCCCAGGCGCTTGGCCGTGGCGATGGCCTGCAGCCCGGCCACGCCCACGCCGAGGATGACGACGCGCGCGGCCTTCACGGTGCCCGCTGCCGTCATGAGCATGGGGAAGAAACGCTGGTAGTGGTGGGCGGCCACCATCACGGCCTTGTAGCCGGCGATGTTGGCCTGCGAGGACAAGACGTCCATGCTCTGCGCACGCGTGGTGCGTGGGGCGGCCTCCAGCGCAAATGCCGTGAGGCCCGCAGCCGCCAGACGTTGCAGGCCGGCCGCGTCGAAGGGGTTGAGCATGCCCACCAGCGTCGCACCCGGTTTCATCAGCGCGAGTTCGTTGTCGAACGGCGAACGCACCTTGAGCACCAGGTCTGCGCCCAGCGCACCCGCCGCGTCGGTGATCTCGGCGCCCACCGCGGTGTAGGCCGCATCGGGTGCACTGGCAGCCATACCGGCGCCCGACTGCACGCGCACCGTGTGGCCTTGCGCCACGTATTTCTTCGCCGTCTCCGGCGTCACGGCCACTCGGGTTTCGCCCACTGCGGTCTCAGCGGGTACGCCTATCAGCATGAATGTCTCCTCATTCCCAGGTTGAATGAACCTCGGCGAGCTTACCTGAAAGACGCTGCGCAGCCCATGGGGCGCGGCCCACCGGCCGATAATGCGACCCATGGACAACCGATGGAAACCCAGCGTCACCGTGGCCGCCGTCATCGAGCGCGAGGGGCGCTTCCTGCTGGTGGAAGAACACACCGCGGAAGGATTGCGCCTGAACAACCCGGCGGGCCATCTCGACCCCGGCGAAGGCCCGCATGAGGCCGTGGTGCGCGAAACGCTGGAGGAAACCACCCACAGGTTCCGGCCCACCGCCTTGGTGGGCGTCTATCTCTCCCGCTTCCAGCGTCCGCGTCGCGATGGCCAGCCCGACAACGACATCACCTACCTGCGGTTCGCCTACACCGGTGAGCTCGGCGAAGTGGTGCCCGGCCGGACACTGGACACGGGCATCGTTCGAACGTTGTGGATGACACCTGACGAGATCCGGGCCAGCGCCTCCCGCCTTCGCAGCCCGCTGGTGTTGCGCTGCATGGAAGACCACCTGGCCGGCCAGCGGCATCCGCTGTCACTGGTATTCACCGACCCATCGGTCGGCAACGGCACCCACTGACGCCTGTCACCCCCGGCGGTACAGCTCTCGCGTACGGCTTCGCATACAGTGGATGCCCATCGCCAGGGCCTTGCATCCATGACGCCATCTCCAGACACCGGCACCGCGCGCAGCGTGCTGCCTGCCAACGACGCCCTCCGCGCCGAACTGCACAACGAGGTACATGCCCGCCCTTCGGCGCGCATCCGCCTGCCCGCGCTGGTGGTGTTTGTCGCCGTGCTCAACGATGGGGTGAGCCGCGAACAGGAATGCGAGCACCTGCGGCGGCTGCCCGGGCAAGAGGCACTCCCGCTGGAGCAACTGCGCGGCAACTTTCTTCGCCTGCGCTTCGAGGCGTACACCCTGAAGTGGGAGCGCCACACCGAGTTCACGCGCTACTCCATCGTGCAACCCCTGCCCGAACACGCGGGGCTGGGCGCCGTCGAGCCCGATCTGCTCGACGCACTGGCGACGCCGCCCGACTGGCTGGGGGATATACCGGGCCGCACCATCGCGGCCCTGCAACTCGTGATGCTGCATGCCGAACTGCCCGAGCAGACACCCCAGGCACAAGCCGCGCTGATGGCACCGGCGCAGCGCTGGTTCGGGGGCCGCACCGTGGTGGCCTCGCAACTGGGTGGCGGACATTCATGGGCGCTGACCGACTTCCATTTGCAGCCTTCCGGCTTCGAGCGCGTGCTGGTGATCGCACCGCCCGGCACCAGCGAAACGCGTGCCGGACGCATCTCGCAGCGTCTGCTGGAACTGGAAACCTATCGACTGATGGCACTGCGGGGGCTGCCTGTGGCGAAAGCGCTTGGCCCCACGCTCGGCCAGGCGGAGACCCAACTCGCGCATATCACCGCGCAACTGGAGAACAAGTCGACATCGGAACAAGACCTGCTGGACCAGCTGGTTTCGCTGGCCGCGCGTGTGGAACGCGCCACGGCCGAACACAGTTACCGCTTTGCGGCCACGCGCGCCTACGATGCACTTGTCGCACAACGGATCACCGAGTTGCGCGAGCGCCCGATTCCGGGCACGCAGACCATCGGCGAGTTCATGCAGCGGCGCCTGTCGCCGGCCATGGCCACGGTTGCGGCGAGCGCGCAGCGCCTCACGTCCCTCTCCGAGCGTGTGGCCCGCACCAGCGCGTTGCTGCGCACACGGGTGGACATCGTGACGGAAGCGCAGAACCAGCAACTGCTGGAGAAACTCACACGCGGCCAGGAACTGCAGCTGCACCTGCAGACCACGGTGGAAGGCCTGTCGATCGCGGCCATTTCGTACTACGTCATCAGCCTGTTGCTGTACCTGGCCAAGGGCGCCAAGGCGGCTGGCCTGCCGATCCATCCGGAGATCGCGGCGGGTGCACTGATCCCGCTGGTGCTGTGGGCCGTGTGGCGCACCACCCGGCGCATCCACGCCAGGCTTGGCGCCACCGTCAAGCCTTAGGCGGACACAGGCTGCGCGACAGAGGGCTGCGCACCGACTGACGCTGCGTCGGTCGTGATCACGCCGCCACCCAGGCACACGTCGCCGTCGTACAGCACCGCGCTCTGGCCGGGGGTCACGGCCCACTGCGGATCGGTGAAGTCCAGAGCGAAACCAGCCTCACCTTCCGACGTGAAGCGGCAAGCCGCGTCGGCTTGCCGGTAGCGCGTCTTCGCCGCCAGCAGCGCAGCAGCGGGCGCTTGGCCAGACACCCAGCTGGCATCCTGGGCGCGCAGGCGCGGCGTGAGCAGCCAGGGGTGGTCGTGGCCCTGCACCACCCACAGCGTGTTCTTCTCGACGTCCTTGCGTGCCACAAACCAGGGCGCGTGCTCATTGCCGCCCTTCTGCGCGCCCTTTTCACGCACGCCACCAATGCCCAGGCCCTGGCGCTGCCCCAGGGTGTAGAAGCTCAGGCCCACGTGCTGGCCGAGTACACGGCCTTTGTGGTCCTTGATGGGGCCGGGCTCCCTGGCGATGTACCGGTTGAGGAAGTCGCGAAACGGCCGTTCGCCGATGAAGCAGATGCCGGTGCTGTCCTTCTTCTTCGCATTGGGCAGGGCAATCTCTGCCGCGATGCGGCGCACCTCGGTCTTGGGCAGCTCGCCCACCGGAAACAGCGTTTTCGAGAGCTGCGCCTGGTTCAGGCGGTGCAGGAAGTAGCTCTGGTCCTTCAACGGGTCGCAGCCCTTGAGCAGCTCAAACACGCCGTTGCGCTCCCGCACGCGGGCGTAGTGGCCGGTGGCGATCTTCTCCGCACCCAGCCGCATGGCGTGGTCCAGGAAGGCCTTGAACTTGATCTCGGCGTTGCAAAGGATGTCGGGGTTCGGTGTGCGGCCGGCCTGGTACTCGCGCAGGAATTCGGCGAACACGCGGTCCTTGTATTCGGCCGCGAAGTTCACGTGCTCGATGTCGATGCCCAGCACATCGGCCACACTGGCGGCGTCCAGGAAATCCTGCCGCGTCGAACAGTATTCGCTGTCGTCGTCGTCTTCCCAGTTCTTCATGAAGATGCCGATGACTTCGTGGCCCTGCTGCTTGAGCAGGTACGCGCTCACCGCGGAGTCCACCCCCCCGCTCAACCCGACCACCACGCGCTGTTTGCTTGCCATCGGGCGATTATCCCAGCGCGGCCATCCCCCGCGCACCATGGGGTGACTGGACGGGGCCCGTGGCACACTGCGCCGATGCCCCTCACCATCGATCCGGCCGAGGTCGAGTTCACCGCCATCCGCGCCCAGGGCGCGGGCGGGCAGAACGTGAACAAGGTCTCCAACGCGGTGCACCTGCGCTTCGCGGTGCACGCCTCTTCGCTGCCCGACGTGGTGAAAGAGCGCCTGCTGGCACTGAGCGACCAGCGCATCACCACCGAAGGCGTGGTGGTGATCAAGGCGCAGACCAGCCGCAGCCTGGAGCAGAACAAGGCCGAGGCGCTGGAACGTCTGCAGGCGCTCGTGGACAGCGTCGCCACCGTGCCCAAATCGCGCAGACCCACGAAACCGACGTTCGCTTCGAAGCAGCGGCGCCTGGAAGGCAAGGCGACACGGTCCACCGTGAAGCAACTGCGCGGCCGCGTGCGTTCGGCGGACTGACTTTCCGCAGCTTGCATTTTTTCGCACGATTGTGCAAAAATGCGGACCATGGACGCCAGAACCCAGAAAAGCGAAATGACACGCGCCGCCATCGTCGGCGCCGCGCTGGACCTCGCCGCCTCCGACAGCCTGCAGGCCATCACCCTGCAGGCCGTGGCCGACCGGATCGGCGTGTCCAAGAGCGGGGTGTTCTCGCGCGTCGGCTCGCGTGAGGCCTTGCAGAAGGCCGTGATCGAGGAGTTCGGTCGCCGCTTCGTCGCCGAGGTGTTCGTGCCCGCCATGCAGGTGCCCAAGGGCTTGCCGCGGTTAAGCGACATCGTGCGGCGCTGGTTCCTGCGCCTGCGCGATCAGGACATGCACAAGGGCTGCCTCTACACATCGGCCGCCTTCGAACTCGACGACCAGGAGGGTGAACTTCGCGATGTCCTCCTGGGCGAAGTCACGCGCTGGCGCGCCGCCGTGCGCCGTACCGCGCTGCAAGCCATCGAGGCCGGCCACCTGAAGGCCGACACCGACCCGGAGCAGCTTGTGGGCGAAATCTACAGCCTGGCGATCGGCCTTGTGCACGATGTGCGTTTTCTGCGCGACCCCCGCGCTGCGGACCGCACGCAGGCCACATGGGAACGGCTGGTCAGGACCTACCAGAGCTGACTCTTTTTTTGACCATTTTTCGCACGATTGTGCGATTTTTATTCAAACCACTGCAGGACATCCCCATGAGCACCACGCCATTGCAAACCGCATCGCACTACTACCAGGCCAACCCCGTCGCCCGTGGCTTGAGGTGGGCGCTGGGCATCTCCGAACGCCTCTGGCCTTCGCTGGCGGTACGCGGCGCCAGCCGCCTGTTCGGTACTCCGCTGCCACCCAAGTGGATGCACCGCCGGCAACCCGCGCTGGCCCTTTGGGAAGCGCAGCCATGGCCTTTCGAGCAGGCCAGCGTCACGCTCTACCGGCAGTCTGGCCAAGCGCAGGGGCGAACGGTTCTGCTGTTGCATGGATGGGGTGGGCACGCCGCGCAGATGCTGCCAATGGCCAGGGCCTTGGCAGACCAGGGCCTGCAGCCGGTGCTGATGGAGTTGCCCGCGCACGGCCGCAGCCGGGGTCGGACGAGCAATCTGGCGCAATTCGCGCGCGCCATCGAGTACGCGACCGCTCGTCTTCAACAACAGGGCCGCGAGATGACTGCCGTGGTGGCGCACTCGCTGGCAGCCAATGCGCTGGCCTATGCCGCCGCGCGCGGGCTGGCCGTCGACCGGCTGGTGCTGCTGGCACCGCCCGCCTCGCCCTACGAATACACGAGGCTCTTCGCCAGCGTGTTTGGTCTGAGCGAGCGCACGCGCGCGGGATTGCAGCAACGGGTGGAAGCGCGCGAGGGCATCCTCATGCCGCAGTTCGAACCCCGCGCCGTCGGTCCGCGTGTGACGGTTCCGACGCTGATCGTGCACGACCGGGGAGACCGCATCAACCGTTTTGCCGACGCCGAGGCCTACCGCGATGCGATCAGCGGGGCCCTGCTGATGGAAACCAACGGCCTGGGTCACACACGATTGCTGGCCGACGACGCGGTGGTGAAAGCGGTCGTGGCGCACGTGCGGGGTTGACCCCTCCCGCTCAACGCAGCACCGCTTCGCTGGGTGCGCGTCTGTGCTCCTTGAGCAAGGCAATGATCTCCTCGACATCCCTGTCATTCAGGCAGGCCTTGTCGAGCCTCTCTTCGACGCGTTGAAGCACCTGGCGGCTCAAGCGCATCGGGTTGGTGATGCTCAGGCCTTCATACGCTTCGCACGGCCCCGCCGGCTCGGCGTTGCCCTTCTTCTCTGCAGGCAGGCTTTCAATGCCAGAGGGCGATGCCGGCCGCCGGTTCAGATGCAGCTGCATGTCGTCGCTGAGCTGGCGCCGCTGTTCCGCTTCGATGGAAGGGCCTTGAGCGGCTGGCAGGACGGGTATTTCTGCGGCGGCTTTTCTGCAACCGATGGATGCCAAGCAAACCCTTGGAACAGCCGAGCTCATAAAGGAGAAACGAATTCAGCTCTCCAACTCCTTCATATCAAAATACAAATATCAGCGCAAATGAATAGCCCTGCGAAAATGCATCGCAGGGCGACATCCATTTGAAAGAGACTTTTCAAAACCCGTGGTAGAGAAGGAGGTGCTCGGCATGGATTTAACTCATACTGGAAACAATTGCCGGGCACCGTCGCTCACCCCTACCGGATGGGGTCCGTAATCACACGCTGCATTTTATGCACTACCCCCCCTCAGATCGAGTGAGTGGAGGCCGAATATAAGTCAGATCAATGATGCCATTTCCCCAAGGGTCTTCACCGATTATCCAAATTGTCTCGAGCACGAGTGCTCGACCTTCTGAACCGACAACGGGAATGGGGGCATAGTAGCGTCCGTCTTGGCCTACATATCCCGGAGCGGTATGAATGCCCTCCGAAATTTGGTGTTCCAAGGCAATCCAGTTTGTTCTATTAATTCCCAGCGCGTCGTCGAATCGACTCTCTTGATGGCCACCCACTGGGGGTAACTCGACTCCGAACGGCAACCGTCCGACGCCGTGCGGGGTACGGTAAGTTGGGTCGAGCATACGACGAAAATGGCCTGAATTCACATATGAGGCTTCAAGCCAAGGAAGCCTGTTCTCATAAGTCCCGCGCGGGGGATGAGGAGGGCGTTCTCTGCCGCTTGTTAACTGCGATATGACTCCACCCAAAGCCATGGAATCGCCTTTGGCAGCAGCGACGATCTGCCCGTTGGAATCGACCTTGATGTCGCCCTCGTGGCCCTTGACTTCGATGGCGTGGCCCTGCGGCGACGTGAGTTGTTCTTTGATCTTGCCGGCGCACTGGCCGCTGCGGCAGCTGACGTCGTTGAGCTCGCCGAGAGGTTCATCTGGGCACGATGCCGAACACCTTCTTGAGCAGGTACCGGTTGTGCGACACCCCCTGAGCGTTGGCCCCCGTGATGTTCACGATCGGTACCCCGTTGGGGTTCGTGTACACCTGCGTCCGCCCCACATCCACAGGCACCACCTGCGTGGACGCCTGACCCTGCGTCAACACCTGCGCCTGCGCCAGCGACACCACCGGCTGCACCACCACCTGCGTCAACAACACCACCCACGCCACCACCCGCCGGTAGCCCCTCAGACCAGGCGTTCCGGTATTCCGACCTCCATCACGCCCATCCCCCAAACCCATCACAACGCCTGTCCTGTTGCCCACCGCGATCCCCTCGCTCCGCTCGGTTCCGAAAAACCGCGCAGCTTAGGGACTCGATCACAGCGCGTCTCTACATCTCGACCAACTCACTACAGGGGCGATTGAAAAGTACTGAATTGGGAATGAGACAGATGCAACGACCGACGGCCCACGTGCGGGGCTGACCCCGCCAGTTCAGCGCATCGCCTCGCTGGGCGCGCGGCTGTGCTCGTTGTTGGTGTTGACCAGCAGGCGAAGCAGCTTCATGAACTCACCGCGCTGACGCTCGGACAGCGGCGCCAGGATGTGTTCCTGTGCCTGCAGCATGGCGGGCACTGCTTCGGCCAGCAAAGCCATGCCGGTGTCGGTGAGCACCAGTTGGCGAGAGCGCCTGTCCTCCGGCGAGGTGCGCCGCTCCAGCCAGCCCCGCGACTCCATGCGGTCGACCACGCCACCCGTGGTGGAGGCATCGAGTGCGATGGTGCGCGCGAGCGTGCGCTGGTCGATGCCGGGATGGTTTGAGACCGTCTGCAGCGCCGCGTACTGCACCGGCGTGATGCCCAGTTCCCCCAACTCCTGCAGGAAGATGCCCACCGAAATCTGGTGCAGGCGCCGGATGTTGTGACCGGGCTGGTCGTCGATGTCGATGGCCGAAGGCAGGCTGCGCTTCATGAGGTCTGCAAGAAGTCCGGGAGGTCCGGATGACGGACGGGGGTTGCCGGAATCCTAGCATCGCCCATACAATAAGTATACTTATCGTAAGCATGCATCACATGCTCAGGAGACACACATGACCTCGTCCCCCCAGGAACTTCCCGTGCTCGTGGCTGGCGGTGGCATTGGTGGACTGGCGGCCGCGCTGGCGCTGGTGCGCCAGGGATTCCGTGTGAAGGTGCTGGAGCAGGCGCCCGAGATTGGTGAGATCGGCGCCGGCATGCAGCTCGGCCCCAACGCCTTCCACGCGTTCGATGCGCTCGGTGTCGGCGAACAGGCGCGCAGCCGCGCGGTCTACACCGACTTCATGGTGATGCACGACGCGCTGGACGAATACCAGGTGGGCCACATCCCCACCGGTGAGGCTTTCCGGCAGCGTTTCGGCAACCCGTACGCGGTGATCCATCGCGCCGATGCGCACGGCTCGTTGCTGGAGGGGGTGCAGGCCGCGGGGCAGATCGAGTTCCTCACCTCCACGCGCGTCGAACGCATCGAGCAGAACGCCGATGGCGTGACCGTGCACGACCAGCGAGGCACCGCCCACCGCGGTCTGGCGTTGATCGGTGCCGATGGTGTGAAGTCCGTCGTGCGCCAGCAGTTCGTCGGCGACGAGGCGCGCGTCACGGGCCACGTGGTCTACCGCGCGGTGGTGGACAAGGCCGATTTTCCGGAAGACCTGCGCTGGAACGCGGCGAGCATCTGGGTCGGTCCGAACTGCCACCTGGTGCACTACCCGCTGCGCGGCGGCGAGCAGTACAACGTGGTCGTCACCTTCCACAGCCGTGGCACGGAGGAGTGGGGCGTGACCGAAGGCAGCAAGGAAGAGGTGCAGAGCTACTTCCAGGGCATCTGCCCGAAGGCGCGTCAGTTGATCGATCTGCCCAGGAGCTGGAAACGCTGGGCCACCGCCGACCGCGAGCCCATCGGCCAATGGAGCTTCGGCCGCGTCACACTGCTGGGCGATGCCGCCCACCCGACCACGCAGTACATGGCGCAGGGCGCCTGCATGGCCATCGAGGACGCGGTGACGCTGGGCGAGGCCTTGCGCGTGAATGGCAACGACTTCGAAAAGGCCTTCGACCTGTACCAGCGCTCGCGCATCGCGCGCACCGCGCGCATCGTGCTGAGCTCGCGCGAGATGGGGCGCATCTACCATGCCAAGGGCGTGGAGCGCCTGGTGCGCAATGACCTCTGGCGCGGCCGCAGCCCCGAGCGCTTCTACGATGCGATGGAATGGCTGTACGGCTGGAACGTTGAGAACTGTCTGGCCGCCCACTGAAGAATGCCCAGGAGACACCATGAACGACCTCGGACGACTCGAAGACCTGCCCGCCGACTACGTGGCCGAGCTGCGCTCGCACAACCTGGTGCCGCTGTGGCCCAGCCTGCGCGGGGTGCTGCCACCGAAGATGCCCACGCGCCAGACGCAGGCCACGCACTGGGCCTACCAATCCATCAAGCCCCTGCTGCTCAAGGCCGGCGAGCTCACACCGATCGAAAAGGCCGAGCGCCGCGTGCTGGTGCTGGCCAACCCGGGCCACACGCTGGAGAAGATGCAGGCCAGCGCGGCCATGTACCTGGGCATGCAGTTGCTGCTGCCGGGCGAATGGGCACCCAGCCACCGCCACACGCCCAACGCGGTGCGCATGGTGGTCGAAGGTGAAGGGGCCTGGACCACGGTGGACGGCGAGAAATGCCCGATGTCGCGCGGCGACCTGATCCTCACGCCGACGGGCCGCTGGCACGAACACGGCCACGACGGTGATCAGCCCGTCATCTGGCTCGACGTGCTCGATCTGCCGCTGATGTACTACCTGGAAGTAAGCTACCACCTCAACGGCGGACGCCAGGACATCCTGCCCGGCCGTGGCGATCGTGCCTATGCACGGCCAGGCCTCGTGCCCACACCGGTGTTCGGACGCAGCGGCAAGCGCTATCCCATGATGCGCTACCCCTGGGTCGACGCGCGCGCCGCGCTGCTCGGCCTCGCAGACGACCAGCCCGACCTCGCTCATGTGCAGGTGACCTACACCAACCCCGAATCGGGCGAAGACGCCGAGAACGTGCTGGGCTTTCATGCGCTGATGCTGCGCCCGGGCCAGACGCTGCAACTGCCGGCGCGTTCGCCGGCCGTGGTCTATCACGTGATCGAAGGCGCGGCGCGCGTGGCCACCGACGCCCAGGGTTTCGACCTCGTGGGCGCCGACACCTGCTGCATCCCCGGCTATACCGCCACCACGCTCACCAACGCCTCGGCCACCGAACCGGCCTTCCTGTTCGTCGCCGACGAGTCGCCGCTGCACCGCAAGCTCGGCGTCTACGAAGTGCGCCCCGACAACCAACCCTCGATGCCCTGACACGGCCCTGATTCCCGATGACCACCTACCTGTTCCCCCCGCCCGCCGTCGCCTCCGTTCCCGTGCGCGGCAAGACCGGGCACTTCCCCGTCAACCGACTGTTCTTCGTCGGCCGCAACTACCACGCGCATGCGGTGGAAATGGGCAAGCCCGTGGACAAGACGGCCGAGCGCCCCTTCTACTTCACCAAGGCACCTCAGACCCTGGCGCTGTCGGGCGCGACCACGCCTTACCCGAGCGAGACGAACAACTACCACTTCGAAATGGAACTGGTGCTGGCCGTCGGCAAGGCCGGTTTCCGCGTGAAGCCGGAGGATGCACAAGACATCATCTACGGCTATGCCTGCGGTCTGGACATGACCCGGCGCGACCTGCAACTGGTGGCGCGCGACAAGGGCCGCCCCTGGGACCTGGGCAAGGACGTGGAGCATTCGTCCGTGTGCAGCGAGATCGTGCCCATGCCCGGCGTGGTGATCGAGCGAGGTGCCATCGAACTCGCCGTCAATGGCGAGACGAAGCAGAAGTCCGACGTGGACAAGCTGATCTGGAACATCCGCGAGATCATTGCCGACCTCTCGCTCTTCTATCACCTGCAACCAGGCGACCTGATCTACACCGGCACGCCGGAAGGCGTGGGCGCGGTGCTGCCGGGCGACCGCATCACCGGCAGTGTGGAAGGTGTGGGCACGGTGGCCCTCACGGTGGGCCCCAGGCCCTGAGGACAACAGGCGCTGGCTATGATGCCAGCGTCATGACCACCACGCCCTCCTCCTCGCGCACGGTGCGCTGGCTGCTCTGGCTGGCCGGCACCGTGTCGCTGGCGCTGGGCCTCATCGGCGTGGTGGTGCCGGGGCTGCCCACCACGCCCTTCGTGCTGCTCGCGGCGGCCTGCTATGCCAAGGCCTCGCCGCGACTGCACTCCTGGCTGACCAACCACCGATTCCTGGGCCCCATGGTGCGGGACTGGGAAACACACCGCAGCCTGACCAGGCGCACCAAGACCATCGCCGTCGGCTCCATGCTGGTGATGGTGAGCCTGTCGGCCTGGGGGTTCCGCCACCAACCCTGGGCATTGGGCGGGCTGCTGGTGGCGGGCCTGGTAGGCGCCTGGGTGGTGCTGCGCATTCCCACGCGCAAGGCGTGACAGCGCCCACTTCCTGACCGCCGTCAGGCCGGCGGCCGCGACGGCGGCAGGCCCCACACCTGGCGCAGCACCGACAGGGCGGCCACGATGGCCGGGTCGTGCTCCGCGGTCCTCGGGTAGATGAAACTCAGCAGGGCCGCCACGCGTGTGTGCGGCCAGATCACCAGTTCCTCGCGCTCGGCCGCAGGCACCGCCATGTCTTCTCGCAGCAACGCCAGACCGAGGCCCGCCCGCACCAGGCTGAACGGCGCGGACGCGTCGTCGGACTCGACCACCTGGTTGGGCAGCAGGCCCTGACGCGAGAACATGTCGCGCAGCAGCGTCTGCGCGTGGCTGGCATGGGGCGTGCCGACCCACGGCATGTCGGCGATCTCGCGCCAGCCGGCATGCAACAAACGGTCGCGGTACGACACCGGCGCCACCACCCGGTAGCTGATGGTCTGCAGCGGGAGGCCGAGCACGTCGCGCGGGATGTGCGGCCCGATGTAGAACGCCGCCTGCAGCGTGGACGTGGCCACCGCCTCACGCAGCGTCTCTGCGTCGCCCGAACGGGTCTTGATGTCGAGCAAGGGCAAGGCCGCCACCAAGCCACCGAGCAGCGAACCCAGCCGCAGGGCATCGGAATCGCCCAGCGTGCCGATGACCAGCGAGCCCGACACCTCGCCCTGCATTTCGCGCGCACGCCCCATCAGCGCGCCCGCCGCTTCGAGCACCTTCTCGGCCTCTGGCAACAGTCGCTCCCCCGCTCGCGTGAGCGCGATGCGCCCGGGTCGCCGGTCGAACAGCGACACGCCCAGCTCTTCCTCCAGCGCCTTGATCTGCCCGGTGACCGCCGGCTGCGTGACGTGCAGGGCTTCGGCCGCTCGCGTGAGCTGGCCGATCCGCGCAACGGTGACGAACGCGCGGAGCTGGTAGATCTCCATGCCGGCGCGGCGCTCAGTGCGTGAGGAAGCGCGCCTGCGTGGGCTCGATGCCCAGCCGCACCTCGGCCCCCGGCGGAAACAGCGAGAGCCCGGAGTAGTGCGCCTGGTTGGCGACGATCAGCGCTTCGCCCACGCGCACCCGATAGCGCGAGGTTTCGCCCAGGAACTCCGAGCTTTCGACCCGCCCGTCCAGCCAGATGCGGGAGGCGTCGCCATGCTCGTCGCGCACGCGGATGTGCACGGTGTGTGGTCGGAACGACAGGGACGCCGGGCCCGCGCCCGGGCTTTCCTGGTTGCGCGGCAGCACCATCTCGCCCAGCCCATCGGCCTGGAAATGCAGGGTCTCGCCATTCACGCGCGTCACCCGGCCTTGCACCAGGTTGGCCGTGCCCACGAAGCTCGCCACGAAACGGTTGGCCGGGAAGTCGAACAGCGCGGCGGCCGTGCCCACCTGTTGCAGCACACCCTTGTCCAGCACGGCCATGCGGTCGGCGGTCGTCATCGCCTCTTCTTGGTCGTGCGTCACGAAGATGGTGGTCAGGCCCAGCGTGCGCTGCAGGTTCTTGAGCTCCTCGCGCATCTGCACGCGCAGGTTCTTGTCGAGGTTGGACAGCGGCTCGTCGAGCAGCAGCAGCTTGGGCTCGATCACCACCGTGCGCGCCAGCGCCACGCGCTGCTGCTGCCCACCCGACAGCTGGCTCGGCCGGCGCTGCGCGTAGTCCTGCAGGCCCACCAGTTCGAGCGCGGCAGCCACCTTGCGGCGCAGCGACTCCTTGGGCTCCTTGCGTTCCACCAGACCGAAGGCCACGTTGTCCCACACCGTCATGTGCGGCCACAGCGCGTAGTTCTGGAACACCATGCCCACGTTGCGCAGGTGCGGCGGCGTGCCGGTGATGTCCTTGCCATCGATCAGCAGTTCGCCCCGCTGGTGCTGGTTGAAGCCGGCGATGAGCCGCAGCAGCGTGGACTTGCCCGAGCCCGACGGACCGAGCAGCGCGAAGAACTCGCCCGGCTCGATGCGGATGTTGACGTCCTTGAGCACTTCGGTGCTGCCGTAGCTCAGGCTGATGTGGCGCGCTTCGAGGGAGACCTTGTTCAGATGCATGGCTGTCTTTCGAGTTGTCTGTCGTGGCGGGTTCAGGGCTGCGCGGCGCGATCGGGCGCTCGCGACTTCTCCACCACCCGGTGCGAGAGGTAGGTGCCGATGGCCACCACGACCACGGCGACCACGCCGAGTGCCGCGCCCGGCCCGCGCCCGGCAATGCTCTGCATGTAAAGGTAGATGCCGTAGCTCATGGGGGCCTGGCTCTGCGCCGAGGTGAGCAGGATGGTGGCAGAGAGCTCCACCGCCGCGGTGATGAAGCTGGTGACGAAGCCGGCGAGAATGCCCCCCATCATGAGCGGCACCATGATGCGCCGCACCGTGCTCACCTTGCCGGCTCCCAGGCTCTGCCCCGCTTCTTCGAGCGAGATGTGCACCTGCTGCAGCGCAGCCATGCACGAACGCAGCGCATAGGGCAGGCGGCGCACGGCGTAGGCGATCATGATCAGCACCCAGGTGCTGATCACGGGTGTGTCCGTGAACGGAATGTTGACGCCCTTGAACATCCGCAGGTAGCCAATGGCGAGCACCAGGCCCGGAATGGCTAGCGCGATCGAGGCGGTGTAGTCGAGCCAGCGGCGCGCTGGCAAGTTCGTGCGGAAGATCAGGTAGGCGATGAGCGTGCCCAGCACCACGTCCAGGCCAGCCGCCATCAGGCAATACTTCAGCGTGTTGGCCACCATCAGCTTGGAGTCGGTGAAGATGGTGGCGTAGTGTTCCAGCGTGTAGCTGTCTGGCAGCACCGAGAAGCTCCAGACCTTGGAGAACGACATCAGCAGAATGCCCAGGTGCGGTGCCAGCGTGACCACCAGGACGAAGACCACCCACGCATAGGCGAACACCGAGGCCAGACCGCGCAGCGGGCGGCGTTGCAGCGAGTTGCCGCCCTTCTGCAGCGTCGAGTAGTCCTTGCCCTTCATGACGCGCGCCGCCATCCACAACGCCAGGATGGACAGCACGATCATGATCACGCTGATAACGTAACCCAGCGGGTCCTCGATGCCCACCGACGTGATGCGCAGGTAGGCCTGGGGCGCGAGCATGTTGGTCACGCCCATCACGAGCGGCGTGCCGAGGTCGTCGAACACCTTCACGAACACCAGTGCCGCACCGGCCAGGTAGCCCGGCAACGACAGCGGAAAGATGATGCGCCAGAACAGGCGCCAGCCCCTGGCGCCCAGGTTCTGCGCCGACTCCTCCATCGCACCGTCGATGTTGCGCATGGCGGCCACGAGGTTGAGCAGGATGAACGGGAAGTAGTGAATGCTTTCGACGAAGGTCACGCCCACCAGGCCGTCCATGATGGGGATGGTGAATCCGAACCAGTCGTTGAGCAGCAGGTTGACCGAACCGCTGCGGCCGAAGATGAGTTGCAGCGCCACCGCGCCGACGAAAGGCGGCATGATCAGCGGCAGCACCCCCAGCGTCTGGATCAGCAGGGCGCCGCGAAACTCGAAACGCACCGTGAGGTACGCGAGCGGAATCGCGATCACCGACGCGAAGAACACCGAAGCCAGCGCCACCAGCAGGCTGTTGATCAGCGACTCGCGCAACAGGCTCTGGCCGAAGAAGTTGCTGAAATGCCCCAGCGTGGGCGAGCCGGTCTCCGTGACGAAGGCGGTATAGATCACCTCGCCGATCGGCAGCAGCAGGAACAGGAAGAGGAAGGCGAACACCAGGCCGGCCAGCAGCCAGTGGCCCCACACGATGGGGGGGCGCAGCCTGCGCGGCGCGGGCGCGGCGGAACCTGTCAGGACAGCGGACATGGGCATCTTTCCGGAGAAGAAGGGTCCCGCACGGCAGGCCGCCGTGGGGGCATCACTGGGCGTTCAGGCCTTCACTTGGCGAGCGCGGCGGCCTGGTTGGCCAGATCGCGCGCGCGCTCGTAATTGGCTTTGGCTTTCGAGCTCCACAGCTCCTCGAGCCCGGTGAGCTGCTTGGCCACCTCGACGTCGCGCTTGTTCTGGCGGAAGAGGTTGAGGAATTTCTCGTCCTTCACCATGGTCTCGGGCACCAGCGATGAATAGGCAAAGCTCTTGGCCTGGCGCAGCAACTCGCTGCCATGGGCATTGGGCTTGGCCTGCAGCCGGCGGTCTGCCTCGTGAATGGCTCGTGTGGCGGCCTGCAGCTCCTTGAGGCGGAAGGTCACCATCTGGTCGAACAGACTCACCACCACCTGGTAGCGGTTGCTGGAGAGATCGGTGTTGAACTGCACCTTGGCGCGCTTGGCGATCTCCTGCGCATCGGGGTAGTTGGCTGGCGCCTTGCCGCCGAACGAGGCATTGGGCAGCACCGGCAGGCGGCTGATCTTCGGATCGAATAGCAGCTCCTGGCCTTCCCGCGAGAGCGTGTAGGCGATGAACTTCTTCGCCTCGTCGGCGTTCTTGCCGCCGCTGATGAGCGCGATGTTGGCCGGCACCACCGCCGTCACCGACGGGTAGTGGAACTCCACCGGATAGCCCGAGTACTTGCCGGCCAGCCCGAAAAAGTCGATCACCATGCCAATGCCGTACTGGCCATTGTTCACGCCATCGGGCACCGCGAAGCTGCGGTCGGTCACGGCGGCGCAGTTGCCCGCGATCTGCAGCATCTGCGTCCAGCCCTTCTCCCAGCCTTCGCCCTGCAGGATGGTCTCGACGGTGAGGTGGGTCGTGCCGGAACGCGAGGGCGAGGAAATGGACACGTGGCCGAAGTAGACAGGCTTGGTGAGGTCGGCCCACTCGCGCGGCGCGGGCACCTTGTTGGCCTGCAGGTAGCGCGTGTTCCACATCAGGCCGTAGCCCGCCAGCGCCTGGCCGTAATACATACCGTCCGGGTCGTTGATGGGGTAGTTGCCCACCTTGGCGGGCACCTGGGTATTCTTCACTTCAGGGGCAGGCTGCAACAGCTTGTCCCGTGCCAGCACCTCGAAGGCATCCGGCGCCGAAGCCCACATCACGTCGGGGCGCTGGCCCACCGCCAGCTCCTTGATGTAGGCAATGCTGGCCGTGGTGTTCTTGTTGAGGATCTCGATCTTGATGCCGGGGTGGGCGGCTTCAAAGGCTTTCTTGTAGGCCTCTGTCAGTTCCTTGGGGAACGATGTGAGCACGGAGACCGTGCCGGCGTGCGCGGCGGAACACGCGACCACCAGGGAAAGAACCGCGACCTTCAGCGCTGTCTGTCGTGCCATGCCTGTCTCCATCGTTGTTTGTGACGGAAACAATTTAGCAACAGAAAGCGCGGCTCACCAATCATGGTTTCTGATGAGCCGCATAAATCGCGGCATGAGTCGGGTAAACCCCGAGCGTCAGCAGCGAGCCGGCCGCCGGGCCGCTCCCAAGGCCGGCTCGGCCCCCTCGGGGGGCAGCGACCCGCGCAGCGGCGGAGCGTGGGGGTTCATGTGGCCCTGCGTTCCAGCACTTCAAAGGCCGGCAGCGTCTTGCCTTCGAGCACCTCGAGGAAGGCGCCACCGCCGGTGGAGATGTAGCCCACCTCCTGCTCGATGCCGTACTTCGCAATGGCCGCCAGCGTGTCCCCGCCCCCCGCGATGCTGAACGCGCTGCTCTTCGCAATCGCCTGCGCGATGGCCTTCGTGCCACCCTCGAACGCCGCGAACTCGAACACCCCCACCGGCCCGTTCCACACGATCGTGCCCGCCTTCATGAGTTGTTCGGCCAGCTTCGCCGCCGTCTGCGGCCCGATGTCCAGGATCAGGTCGTCATCGGCCACCTCGGTGGCCAGCTTCGTGGTGGCCGGCGCGTCCGCCGCGAACGCCTTGGCCGTCACCACGTCGGTGGGGATCGGCACCTCCGCCCCCCGCGCCTTCATCGCCTCGATCACCGCTTTGGCCTGGTCCACCAGGTCCGGCTCGGCCAGGCTCTTGCCGATCTTCAGGCCCGCGGCCAGCATGAAGGTGTTGGCGATGCCACCACCGACGATCAGGTGGTCCACGTTCTTCGCCAGGCTCTGCAGGATGGTCAGCTTGGTGCTGACCTTGGAGCCCGCAACGATGGCCACGAGCGGGCGCTTCGGGGCGGCCAGGGCTTTGGCAATCGCGTCCATCTCGGCGGCCAGCAACGGGCCGGCCGAGGCGATGGGGGCGGTCTCGGCGATGCCGTAGGTGGTGCCTTCGGCGCGGTGCGCGGTGCCGAAGGCGTCGTGCACGAAGATGTCGCACAGGGCCCCGAGCTTCTTCGCCAGTTCGGGGCTGTTCTTCTTCTCGCCCACGTTCAGGCGGCAGTTCTCCAGCAGCACGACCTCGCCGGGGGCCACGGAGAAGTCGCCGTCGACCCAGTTGCTCACCAGGCGCACGGGCCGGTCCATGAGTTCGCCCAGGCGCGCGGCCACGGGGGCCAGGGAGTCTTCGGGCTTGAAGGCGCCTTCGGTGGGCCGGCCCAGGTGGCTGGTGACCATGACCGCCGCGCCGGCCTCCAGCGCCATGCGGATCGCGGGGATGCTCGCACGGATGCGGGTGTCTTCCGTGATGCGGCCCGTCTCGTCCTGCGGCACGTTGAGGTCCGCGCGGATGAAGACACGTTGGCCTTTGGCCTGGCCACTGGAACACAGATCGGAAAAGCGGATGAAGGACATGTTGGGCGTTCTGGTCGTCAAAAGAAGCCCGCATTGTAGGAAAAGCCCGGCCCCTCGCAGGGGGCCGGTCAGCCCGTGCGCAGGCGTTCGGTGACGCGCGTCACGGGCGGGCTCAGTGGCGCACCCGGCACGTGCCAGGTGCGCGACGCGGTCCGTTCACTTCTGTGGAGCCGCCTTCTTCTGCTGGATCAGCTTGGCCACCACCTCGCGAACCTTCTGCTGCTGAGACTGCTCTTCCATCCGTTGCTTCAGGTCGTCCTTGATCTTCTCGAAGGGCGCCACGTTGGCCTTGCGCTTGTCTTCCACTTTCACGTAGTAGCTCACCCCATCGACCACCGTGGCCGATTTCGACTGCTGCCCCTTGGGCAAGGCCAAAGCCACTTTGACGACTTCGCCGGGAATGCCGTAGGCCCCCGCCTCGGTCACCGGATCTTTCAGGTTGAGCCAGGGCATCAGACCACCGTTCGCCTTGGTGCTCAGGTCGCTGTGCTGGGCCGCCACGTCTTCGAACTTGGCACCACGCTTGAACATGGCGGCCACCGCGTCGTTCTTTTCCGACGATCTCACGGCGATCAGTCGGAGCAGCGTGTCCTGCGGCGCCATCGCCTGGACGATGGCGTCGTACTCCTGACGCGCCTGGGCGTCGGAGACCTCGGCGGGCCGGGACTTCTCGGAGAGATACGTGTCCACCAGAATTTCCGTGGCCGCCTCACGGGTTTTTTGCTGCACGTCCGGACGGTTCGCGTAACCCTCGGCCTGTGCCGCGTCCCTGACAAGCTTGCGCACCGCGAGCTCCATGGCCACCTTGCTCCTGATTTCCTGGGAATCGGCCATGCCCCGCATGCCCAGCACCTCGCTGATCTCGGCCGCGGTCACCTGCACGCCTTCAAGGGGTTGGACCACCTCGGTGGCGGCTTGCGCCTGTGCCGAGGCGGCAGCGCCACCCAGAAGCGCAGCAAAGGCGATAGAGGACAGCAGGTGGGTTGTTTTGAGTTTTTTCATGATTGGGAATTTTTGTATTCAGAAAGGCATGGAGCCTCGGACGAAAACCTGCCCCTTTTCCTGGGGAATCGCATTTCTGCGGACGGGCCGGCTGTAGACAACATCAAGAGAAAATGAACGGCCTGCGAACTTCATTCCATATGACACTCCTTCCAGGTTGACGGGGTGGCCTGACAGGGAATTCCGTGCGCTCACGTGCCCGATATCCCAGCCCAGATACGGGGTCCACAGGAACTGCCCAACGGGCCAGCCGACCACCACAGGCCATGAAAGGGTGTTTCTGAAGAGCACCCCCGAGCTGCCGGTGGCCGAATGCTTGGAGAACCCTCTGACGGACGAGGGGCTCCCGATGGCGAACTGCGATGCCGAATACAACGCATCGCCGGATGACTGAATTTCAAGTTGGGAACTGAGATTCACCGGTCCGAACGAACTGTCGAGGCCTGCCGTCAACCGGTAGGCAGAAAACCTCGAACTCGGGTACTGAGGATCGATCCGGGAGATGTCCCACACGCCGCCAAACGCCCCAATGCCTTTGAGCCAGGTCAGGGATCCCTGCAACGTGCCGCCCGCGGGAAGGTGGACGCGAGTCTTGAGCTCGAGCTCCAGGGACGACAGACGCGGGCTCTGCAACTCCAGGATCTGGTCTGCAAACCGGTTCCTGGATTTGCTGGTCTTCAGCCGGGCCTCAAAAGCCGTTCGAGACTGGCTGTTGCGCATCAGCAGACGCTCCCACCCCAGCGCAAGCGTGTCCCATCGGCCGGTGTAGCGCGGCACCAGGCCGGACGCCAGCGGCACGGGGTATTCGTATTGCCCGCCCTGCCAGCTCAGGGAGTACTGGTTCAACCCATAGGGAAACTGGTACTGCAGCGAGTAGGAGGCCGAGTAGGCGTCACGCACCGTCGTGCGCTGGCTGCCCTTGACGGAGACATACAGGCTGTCCTGGATACCCAGGACGTTGTCGAAGGAGCCACCCAGCGTCCATTGCCAGACGCCCGTGTTCTTCCCCCCCAGGTTGTCCACCCCCAGGTTGAAGCGCTGCTGCCTGGACAGCACGTTCTGGTAGACCACGATCGACCCGCCCAGCTTCGTGCCTGGCTGGATGCTGACCCGGGCGTTGTTGGAACCGAGCGCATTGATCTTTTCCAGACCCTCTTCCAACTCCCACATGTCCAGCAGGCGGCCTTCATGGCCGGGAAACACCATGTCCAGGGAGGTGTCGTCGGTGTTGGCTTTCCGGATTTCCTCGATGAATCCGGCCACCACGAGCAGGTTGAGTTTGCGATCCTGGGACTGCAGGCGCACGGCGCGTGTGGTGATCAGGCCCAGGCCGATGTAGTGTTCGTTGAGCAGGGCAATGATCTCCTCGACATCCCTGTCATTCAGGCAGGTCTTGTCGAGCCTCTCTTCGACGCGTTGAAGCACCTGGCGGCTCAAGCGCATCGGGTTGGCGATGTTCAGGCCTTCGTACGCTTCGCACGGCCCCGCCGGTACCGCTTCGCTGGGGTTCTGCGTAGGAAGGCCGTCGATGCCCGGTGGCGGCGGTCGCCTGTTCAGGCGCAGCTGCATGTCCTCGTTGAGCTGGCGTCGCTGCTCCGCTTCAATTGACGGGCCTTGTGCCACCAACACAGCCTGCATCTCTGAGGCAATCGCGCCAGCCTCCAGCCAACCGGCACAGGAAATCAGGACGCACACCACCCGGGCCATCGAACTGCTCGATACATACCCCGCATGCAACTTCAATTCGCGACTCTTTTCTATCCACTCAGGATGCGTAAAACAAAAAAACCCCGCGGCTTTAGCTGCAGGGTCATAGCTGCCCTGCGGCAACTTGGTTGGTCCATGTAACGAGCGACCCGGTGGAAATTCTTAACGCAGGGAGGGGAACACCCGCCATCAAGTAACGAAGGCGAGACTGACCGACTCGAAATGGTTTCGCCGCGACATGGAGCAAATCTCGACAAGAGCCGCACAAAGCCTGCCCCAACGTGGGGAGATGCGGCGGATTTCAGACGGCTCCGCTTCCGCCCTCGCCACCACCGACCCCTGCAAGAGGCGATTGAAACGGGTTGGATGCAGAACGGATTGAGTCAGACGTCAGCCAATCTGATGCTCGCGCGAAGAACGCACGACCCCTTTGCGGACGCGATGCGCATGGCAAAGAGATGCGGCACCGCTGCGCTCGCGGTGCCGGTCCGTCACCAGCCCAGACCCAGGCGCAAGGGGAGGTACACCGCCATGCCGCAGACGATGGTGCCGAGCACGCCACGCTTCCAGAAGAACCAGGCCATGCCGGCCGCTGCGGCAAAGAGCCGAGGGTCCTTCCAGGTGGCAATGAGCGCGCCCTGGTTCATCACGATTTCGGGAACGATCACCGCAGCCAGCGCCGCAATGGGGGCGTATTGCAGGCCGCGCTGCGCCCAGTGAGGCAGGCTCCAGGGCTTGCTGGAGATGAAGAAGAAGCCGCGCGTGATCACCGTGATGCAACCCAGCAGCACGATGGTGAGCAACGTCCAGGGATCGAGGTCAAGCATGGTGCGCTCCAGGCCCCGGTCCTTCCGGACGGAATTTTTCAAGCACGAGGCAGATCGCCACAGCACTGGCAATGGCCACCAGGATGTTCAGCTTGAGAGGCAAGGCCCACGCGGCCACCGCAGCCGCGCCGGCCACACCCGCCGAGACGATTCGCAACCGGGATGACGCCAGCGAACACAGCACGCCCAGCAACGCCAGGATGCCGGCGAAGCCCAGGCCCCAGGTGACGGGAATCGCATTGGCCAAAGCGATGCCGATCAGGCTGGCGCCCATCCAGGCCACGTAGTTCACCGCGCAGTTGCCCATCAGATAGGCCTGCTGTTGCGCGAGCTCTTCCGCATTGGTGCCCGGATGGGGAAAGCGGCGCGCGAAGAACACATAGCTCAGGTCTCCGGTGACATAACCCTTGAGCAGGCGCTCCCAGCGCGGCAGGTGCATGAGGTAGGGCCTCAGGTGCGCCGAGAAAACCACGAACCGCAGGTTCACGCAGAAGGCCGCCGCCAGGATCACCCACAGCGGCGCGCCGGAAGCGATCATGGGCACGGCGGCCAGCTGGGCGCTGCCGGCGTACACGATCAGCGTCATGAGCACGGCCTCCAGCGCAGACAGGCCCGACTGCACCATCGCCACACCCGTCATCAACCCCCACGCAGCGATGCCCATGGCCACCGACACCTGGTCGCGCACGCCGTCCCAGTACTCAGGACGCTCGCGGTATTCGCGGCGATGGAACATCAGCCCCCCTCTTTCGTCGGCACGACGGCGTCCAGCACCTGCCCGGGCGCAAGCGCAAAGCCGCGCAGGAAATCCGCCGCCGCGAGACGCTTGCCACCCGCGCGCTGCAACTCGGTCAGCGCCAACGCCCCCGCGCCGGTGGCCACACGGATGCCTTCGGCGCCGGCCGCCAGCACCTCGCCAGGCGAGCCTCCGACAGCCCCCTCCATGGCATGAGCAGCCCATACCTTGATCGCATCGCCCGTCCACGAGGTGGCTGCGCCGGGAAATGGATTGAACGCACGAATGCGCCGTGCAAGCACCTCCGCTGGAAGGGTCCAGTCGATCGCGGCTTCGGCCTTCTCGATCTTGTGGGCATAGGTGACGCCCTCGTCGGGCTGTGGCCGGGCCCGGAGACCGCCGCAAGCGGCGAGCTCCAGCGCTTCGACGATCAGGCGGCCGCCCAGCGTGGCCAGGCGGTCGTGCAGGCTGCCCGTGGTGTCTTCATCGCGGATCGGAGCGCTTTCCGACAACAGCATGTCGCCAGTGTCCAGGCCCGCGTCCATCTGCATGATGGTGACGCCCGTTTGCACATCGCCCGCCTCGATGGCGCGATGGATGGGCGCCGCGCCACGCCAGCGCGGCAACAGCGAGGCGTGGATGTTGAAGCAGCCGAGACGCGGTGTGTCGAGCACCCACTGCGGAAGGATCAGGCCATAGGCCGCGACGACCATGGCGTCGGCCTGCGCTGCTTCGATGGCTTCGCGCGCGGCGGCAGCGTCGTCCGGGTACTTGCCATCGAGACGCAGGCCGCGCGGCTGTACCACCGGGATGTTCTGCTCGAGCGCGAGCTGCTTCACCGGCGAGGCCTGCAGCTTCATACCCCGCCCCGCGGGGCGGTCGGGTTGCGTCAGCACGAGGGGCGCGCGGAAGCCCGCCGCCAGCATGCGTTCCAGCGCCACACGCGCAAATTCCGGCGTGCCGGCAAAGATGATGTTCATGAAAGGGATAGGGATCTGATGGCGCGACGCCACGCACCATCAGGGGTGGGAAACAGCGTCGACGGGATCACCCAGCAACTGGTCATCGGAGAACATCAGTTGCCGCACCACGCCCGAGGCGTCCAGATGCACATGCGCCTGGCGTGGGCGGGTCGCCTCCAGGTAGCGGTAGGACCAGACCTCACCCTCAAAGCGTGCCACGCGCTCCACCATGGCAGGGCGCCCCATGCCGCGCAACACATCGTCTCGCGTCCAGCGGCCAATCTGAACATGCTGAAGCAGCCAGCCCGCCTCCATCACCTGCTCATACCGAACCAGGCGGCCATCCGTGCCGAGGTCGAGGTTGTGCACCCAGGGGCCCGATGGTTGGCCGGAGTACTGCAGGCGTGTGCCATCGGGCAACCGGTGGACCAGCGTCGGGCGGCCCAGCAGCGCTTCAATGTCGGCGCGCGAGGTGCCGGGCGCCACGCGTTCGGGCATCAACGAGCAACCGGCCAGCGCCACAGCGGTGGCCAGAAGCCAGCAACGCAGGACCACGTTCATGCGCGCACGGCCTCGCGTTGCGCCTTGACCAGTTTGGACTTGATGCGGTCCCGCTTGAGCGGCGACAGGTACTCGACAAACACCTTGCCCATCAGGTGGTCCATCTCGTGCTGGATGCACACTGCCAGCATGCCTTCGGCCTCGATGGTGCGTTCAACGCCCTGCCCATCCAGCGCACGCACGCGCACAGCAGTCGAACGTTCCACCCCATCGTAGATACCGGGCACCGAGAGGCACCCCTCTTCGCCCTTGCGCTTCTCAGGGCTGGCCCATTCGATCACCGGGTTGATCAGCACGAGGCGTTCATCTCGCGTCTCGCTCACGTCGATCACGATCAGGCGTTCGTGCACGTCGACCTGCGTGGCGGCCAGCCCGATGCCATTGGCGTCGTACATCGTGTCGAACATGCGCTCGATCAACTCGCGGGTGCGGTCGTCCACCACCTGAACCGGTTTGGCCACGGTGTGCAGGCGCGGATCGGGGTAGCGCAGGATGGTCAAAAGCGACGGCGGGTTCATGAAAATCGTTGATATTGGAGTGGGGCCACGCGAAGCTCCAACTGTACCGGGGCGACAGCTGGCAGCATGCCGGTGACAGGCGGAAGACGATGTCGCTATTTTCGCCACTTTTGCCACGACGCGCGAAAATCATCCACCATAAACATTGTCCAATCAAAGGCTTGGGCGCAAAATCAAAAGCGACTTGTCAAGACACGAGCGCCGTCGGCGACCGGCTGCGCAACGCGGTCTGAATGCCGATGATCGCCGCCCAGGGGCCACTTCCATGCCATTGCAACTCCGCCAGACCGCTGAATTCACGTCCTTTCGCAAGCTGCGTCCGCTGGCCTGCGCCACCGCGGTGATCGCGACCTTCATCGCCAGCGGCGCATTGGCCCAGAACTTCCCCATCACCCCCGGCCAGCGTGCCACCGCCGACCAGGTGGCCCAGGCCGGTGTGCCGTTGTCTGAACTGGCACCGAACGCCCCGGACAGCTACACGATCAAGCGCGGCGACACGCTGTGGGCCATCTCTGGCGTGTTCCTCAAGACGCCATGGCGCTGGCCTGAACTCTGGGGCATGAACCGGCAGGACATCCAGAACCCCCACCGCATCTACCCAGGCCAGGTTCTGTACCTCGTCAAGTCAGGTGACCGCGCCATCCTCAGCACCCGTCCGGCCGGCAATGGCGACACATCCACGGTGCGCGTTTCGCCACGCACCCGCTACGAAAGCCTGGGCGATTCGGCGATTCCGCCCGTGTCGCTGCAGGCCATCGAGTCTTTCCTGACCGAACCCATGATCGTGGACGAGGCAACGTTCTCGCGCGCACCTCGCATCGTGGCCACGCAGGAGAACCGCGTGCTGCTCACGCGTGGCGACCGGGCCTACGCCCGTGCGCTGTACGGCGATGGCCCGCAAAGCGAGCCGCTGCAGGTCACCGACGGCAAGTCGATCGACTACCGCGTCTTCCGCAACGCCACGCCCCTGCGCGATCCCACCACCGCAGAGATCCTGGGCTACGAAGCCCAGTACGTGGGCAAAGCCCAGCTGGTGAGCGGTGAGACCCAACGGCCTGCCGCGGACGCCAATGGCAAGACGGTCAGCGAGATCGTGCCCGCCGCGATCGACATCGTGTCGGCCAAGGAAGAGATGCGTGTGGGCGACCGCCTGTTGCCGGAACCGGAGCGCGAACTCACCAACTTCATTCCGCGCGCGCCCGAAACGGCGCAGAGCGGCCAGGTCGTCTCGGTGTACGGCAATGCCGTGCGCTACGCCGCGCAGAACCAGGTGGTTGCCATCAACCGGGGCCGTGCACATGGCCTCGAGCGCGGCCACGTGCTGGCGCTGCAGCGCGAGAGCAGCCTCGTCACCGACACCACCGACCAGACCCGTCCGCAACTGCGCCTGCCGGGCGAGCGCAATGGCCTGATGATGGTGTTCCGCACCTTCGACAAGGTGTCCTACGCGCTGGTGCTGCAAATCACCGATGGCGTGAAGGTCGGCGACCGCTTCGTCAATCCCTGACCGGATCGATGCCCCGTTCCGAGCTTGCCGCCTGGTTGCGGCTGTTGCTCACGCCTGGCGTGGGCCTGGAATCTGTTCGAAAACTGCTCGCGGCCTTCGGCCTGCCCGAGGCCGTTTTCGCTCAGCCTGCCACGGCATGGCAGGCCGTCGTCGGCGCCCGCGCAGCCCATGCGCTTGAAACACCACCCGAGGACCTGAACGCCGCGCTGGATCGCCTTCTGGCCTGGCTCGAGGGCGGCACGGACCGCCACGTGCTCACGCTCGGCGATCCGCTCTACCCACCCGAACTGCTGCAGATGGCCGATCCGCCGGTGATGCTTTACGTGCTGGGTGACGCACAGGTCCTGCGCCACCCGCGCCGCCTGGCGATCGTCGGCAGCCGCAATCCCACACCGCAGGGCGAGACGAACGCGCGCCAGTTCGCGCAGGCGCTCGGGCAGGCCGATGTCTGTGTGGTCTCGGGCCTGGCGCTGGGCGTCGACGGTGCGGCACATGACGGCGCGCTGCTGGGCGGCGCCCCCACGATCGCCGTGGTCGGCACGGGTCTGGATCGGGTCTACCCCAAGCGCCATCTCGAACTGGCTCACCGCATCGCGGCGCAAGGCGCCATCGTCAGTGAGTACCCTTTGGGCACACCACCGCTGCGCGAGAATTTTCCGCAGCGCAACCGCATCATTGCCGGCCTGTCGCAAGGCACCCTGGTCGTCGAAGCTGCGGTGCAGTCGGGTTCGCTGATCACCGCGCGGCTCGCCGCCGAGCAAGGCCGTGAAGTGTTTGCCATCCCGGGCTCCATCCACGCGCCACAGTCGCGCGGCTGCCATGCGCTCATCCGCCAGGGCGCCAAGCTGGTGGAATCGGCACAGGACATCCTGGAAGACCTTCGCCTGTCAGAACCCGCAACGCGGCACGAGAGTCCTGCGCCGGCCGCCGATCAGGAAGACGGTCTCCTGCAGGCCATGGGTCATGACCCGGTGAGTCTGGACGCCTTGCAAGCCCGTACGGGCCTGGATACGGCCCATCTGCAGGCGCGACTGCTCGAACTGGAGTTGTCAGGGGAGGTGGCTCGGTTGCCGGGCGGGCTGTTGCAACGCCAGGCGCAGGGCTGAGATCCTGCACACGGCCTGTGGCCGGCCTGCACCGGCTCAGTTCAACAGGCGTTCCGGGTTGGCCTCGAGCTTGGCCATGGCGTCGCGCGTGGCGCGCACGGTGAGCGCTTCTTCCTCGCTTGGCACCAGCAGACCGGCCTGCAGGTAGGAGGCCACCCGGGTAGACTGGACCAGGAAGCAGCGCCCGCCGTTGGTCACGAACAGGTAAAGCTGGCCGCGTTCGCTGCGCCAGGCGAGTTGCACACTGTTGAGCTTGCCGTTGTGGTCCAGGCCGAACCAGGAGCCAATCTGCAACTCCACGGCCCAGGATCGCATGGCTTCGTTGGGCTGGCTCCCACCCTGGTTGATCACCTCGATGTTGCTGGCATCCACACCCGTGATCATCTCGATGCTCTCGTTGTCCAGATCCAGATCGCCCAAACCGTTGGCCGGCAGATAGTCTTCCAGATTGGCCAGGCGATCCGCAAGGTTGTCCAGGCTTTCCTGCGAAATGGACTCCGTGCGTGACATGAAGGCATCGGCCAGCGTATCGCTCACCGACTTGATGTGCTGATCCTGCAGGCTGCTGGGGAAACCCAGCAGGCCCATGCCATGCCGCAGGCGCTGCAGCAGGCCCGGCAACTGCTGGATCACGCGGGCGCGGTCATTCCGGTTCGGCTTGGCACTCGCGGCCCACAACAGGTCAGACGCCACCTGCTTGAGCGCGGTGGTCTCCTCATGCTTCAAACCGTATTTGACGCTGGCCACCGCCAGCACGTCCGCCCACACCTTGAACAGGAAGTCACGAACCTCGTCGCGCACCGGCATGTCATCGAGGAGCCTGCGCAACTCGATCGTGTACTGCACGGAGAGCGTCTCCTTCTGCTCGACCTGCTGCGCGACGCTGACGAAACGGCTGGCGCTGCCTTTCTCGCTGAGGTAGGTGGCCAGGAATTTCTGGAACTCGTCGAACACGAGCTGGAACACGCGTCGCCCGGTCTCCGGGTACTGCTCGATCACCTGCACCACGCGCTTGATTTCTGCTTCCAGGGCCGCCGACCCCACATTCGATTCAAAGCCCATGACGCAGGAGCCCATGCGGTCGATCAGTTGGCGCGCCGGATGCTGCAAGGCACTGAAAAACTCAGGTTCGGCCAGCGCCACACGCAGGACGGGAATCTGAAGCCGGGCGAACCACACCCGCACACTGGGAGGAATGCGCTCTTCGGCCAGGATGCTCTGGAACATCAGCGCAACCACCTCGATCGTGGCCTTTTCGGTCGGCGTGCTGGCGGCCTGCTTCAGCTCCGCCGTGCGATGGCGCAGCGAGGACGCCGCCCGCTCCACATGGGCCGTATCCACCTGGACAGCGGCCAGGCCGGAAGACCCGGACACATACAGGCTCGCGGCCACGCTCGGCGAGGCCATCTGTTGCTGGATCGCCTGTTGCAGCCGGGGCGAGGGCGGCAGCAGCTGCGTGGCCTCGAAATCGCCGCCCACCCGGTCGGCCAGCATGCGCCGGAGACGACCCACCACACCCTGCGCGCGCAAGCGCGCCCGCGCCAGCGGCGAGGTACTGGTCATGAGCCGGGTTTCGTCATGCACCCCCATGCCGGACGAAGGGGCCCCCGTGCGGCTGATGCCACCGGGCACGGAGCCCGGTATCGATACCGGGCCGGTGTGCGGACGCGAGGGCGCACCCGCAGCCGACGCATCGCGGCGTACCAACGGCGCGTCGCTCCGGCTACCAGGCACCCGCTTGACCAGCGCCTGCAGGTCGATTTCCTTCATCACACCGCTGGCCACCAGAAATTCGTTAGCTGCCTTGTAGGCCTCGTGCAACTTGTTGGCCAGAATCGGCGACAGTGCGTCCTGCACCAGCGACCAGGCTTCTCGCGTCATGTGCGCTTCGAGCCACTGGTCCACCAGGATGCGCGCAGTGACATCGGGCAGCAGCACGTCGCCGCGCGGTAGCTCCTGTCGACCTTCCAAGTGCTGGATGCGCAGACGGAGTTCGTTGAGCTCGGTGGAGGACTTGTCCAGCACCTGCATGGCCAGCCGGGACGCCAGGATCTGGTCGTCGATGGCACCTTCAGCCACCAGTTCGAGCTGCCCGGACACACTGGTCGGGGTGCCGGAATTGGAGAAACGGGGCAGCAGCGTGCGCTGCAAGGACTTGCGGCTCTGGTTGAGCCACGTGGTCTGGTTTTTCTGGAACCCGGTCCAGGCATCGCGCCTGGCCTGCATCTCGCGGGCTGAACCGGCCTGGTCCAGGATGGAGGTCAGCCGGGTGTCGCAGGCCTTGACCAGTTCGGGAAGCGCCCTACCCACATGAACCACGAAGAGTTCACGTGCCTGCTTGGCCAGGGATGAAACGTGCTGATCGGGTGGCGACACAATGTGTGCAGTATGACACGGATGGATTCATTCCCAGGCTCCCTCCGCCGCCGGGCGGCTACCCCCCGCCCGGTGTTCGCGCTTAAACCACAGCGCCGGCGTTCGGATCGTCGGGATCACCCTCGGTCTTGCTGCTGGTCTTGATGAGATCTTCGCGCTTGATGCCCAGCCACATGGCCATGGCCGCCCCCACAAACACCGAAGAATAGATACCGAAGCAGATGCCGATGGTCAGGGCCAGGGAGAAATAGAACAGTGTGGGACCACCAAACACCAGCATGGACAACACCATGGCCTGCGTGGACCCGTGGGTGATGATCGTGCGGCTGATGGTGGAGGTGATGGCATGGTCGATCACCTGCTGCGTGTTCATCTTGCGCTGGCGTCGGAAGGTTTCCCGGATCCGGTCGAAGATGACGACCGACTCATTGACCGAATAACCCAGCACGGCCAGAGTGGCCGCCAGCACCGCGAGCGAGAACTCCCACTGGAAGAAAGCAAAGAAGCCCAGGATGATGACCACGTCGTGCAGGTTGGCGACGATGGCCGACACCGCGTACTTCCATTCGAAACGGAAGGCGAGGTAGATCATGATGCCCACGATCACGAGGCCCAGGGCCATGAGACCGCTGGTGAACAGTTCCTGACCCACCTGCGGACCCACGAACTCGGTACGGCGCAATTCCACAGCCGGGTTCTGCGCCTTCAGGGCGGCCAGCACGGCGTCGCTTTGCTGGCCTGACGACTGGCCCGCCTGCGCGGGCAGACGCAGCAGCACGTCGCGCGAGGTGCCGAAGTTCTGAACAGGCACCTCCATGTAGCCCAACGATTCGATCACCTTGCGCACCGCCTCGAGGTCGGCAGGCTGCTCGTAAGCCACCTCCATGACGGTACCGCCCGTGAACTCCACCGAGAGGTTCAGGCCGCGTGTGGTCAGGAAGAAGACCGCGGCGATGAAGGTGAGGAAAGAGATCGCGTTGAGCACCAGCGCGTTCTTCATGAACGGGATGTCGCGGCGGATGCGGAAGAATTCCATGGCGTGATTTCCTGATCAGTCGGCCTTGGCCGGGGCGTTCTGCCCTTCGGGGCGCCAGACGGTGCCGATGGCGACGGTCTTGAGCTTCTTCTGGCGGCCGTACCAGAGGTTGACGACGCCGCGCGAGAAGAACACCGACGAAAACATGCTCGTGACGATGCCCAGGCAATGCACCACGGCGAAGCCGCGCACGGGGCCCGAGCCAAAGATCAGGAGAGCAATGCCTGCGATCAGCGAGGTGACGTTGGAATCCAGAATGGTGGACCACGCGTGGTCATAACCCGTGTTGATCGCCACCTGCGGCGAGGCACCGCGGCGCAATTCTTCGCGAATGCGCTCGTTGATCAGCACGTTGGAGTCGATCGCCATGCCCAGCGCCAGCGCCATGGCGGCGATGCCGGGCAGCGTAAGCGTGGCCTGCAGCATGGACAGCAGCGACACGAGCAGCAGCACATTGAAGCCCAGCGCGATACTGGAGAACACACCGAACAGCGCGTAGTACACGCACATGAACACGACGATGGCGATGAAACCCCACAGCACGCTGTGGAAGCCCTTGCTGATGTTCTCGGCACCCAGGCTCGGGCCGATGGTGCGCTCCTCGATGATCTCCATCGGGGCGGCCAGCGAGCCGGCGCGCAGCAGCAGGGCGATGTCGTTGGCCTCCACGGTGTTCATGGCGCCGGAAATCTGCACGCGCCCGCCACCGATCTCACCGCGGATCACAGGGGCCGTCACGACTTCACCACGCCCTTTTTCGAACAGGATGATGGCCATGCGCTTGCCCACGTTCTCACGCGTCACGTCGCGGAAAACACGAGCGCCCTTGGCATCGAGCGTGAGGTGCACCGCCGCCTCCTGGGTCTGGCTGTCAAAGCCGGCCTGGGCGTCACTGAGGTTCTCGCCGGTCAGCAACACCTCGCGCTTGACGACCACGGACTGCCCGCCCCGTTCGGGGTAACGCTCGGCACCGAAAGGCACCGGGCCCGTGCCGCGCGCGGCGGCCTGGCCCTCCACACTTTCGTCCACCAGACGGACTTCCAGCGTGGCGGTGCGGCCCAGGATGTCCTTGGCCTTGGCGGTGTCCTGCACGCCGGGCAACTGCACGACGATGCGGTCTGCGCCCTGCTGCTGGATCACCGGCTCGGCCACGCCCAGTTCGTTGATCCGGTTGTGCAGGGTGGTGATGTTCTGCTTGAGCGCCTGGTCCTGCACCCGGCGTGCGGCTTCGGGGCTGATGGTGCCGACGAGGCGGAAGTCGGCTGTTTCGGTGACCTGCAGGTCGGCGAACTGGCTGCGGATCAGATCGCGCGCGGCGCCCAGGGTCTGAGCGTCACCCGCACGCAGCTCGATGGTCTGACCGCTGCGGTTGATGCCGCCGTGGCGCAAGCCCTTTTCACGCATCACGGTGCGCAGATCGGTGGCAAGCACGTCGGCTCGGCGCACCAGTGCCGCCTGCATGTCCACCTGGAGCATGAAATGCACGCCCCCCCGCAAGTCCAGACCCAGGTACATGGGCGAAGCACCCAGCGAGGCAAGCCATGCCGGCGTGCGGGGCAGGAGGTTCAGCGCCACCACGTGGCTGGGGTCGGCCGGGTTCGCATTGAACGCCTTCTCAAGTGCGTCGCGCGCCTTGAGTTGGTCGTCGGTGCTGTCAAAGCGCGCTTTGACGGAATTGGCGTCCAGCTGGATCAGCGAGGACGAGATTCCTTGTGCAGCAAGTGTCTGCTCCACCACCGTGACCGTGCTCGTGTCCACTCGGACCGTGGAGCGGGCTGCCGACACCTGCACGGCGGGCGACTCCCCGAACAGGTTGGGCAGCGCATAAAGTGCACTGATCAGCAGAGCGACCACGATGATCGCGTACTTCCACAGCGGGTATCGGTTCATGAAAAAGCCTTGGCGGTACGTTTCCAGAGGCGTCTGGGCACCGGCTCGGCCGGGCCCTCGACGCCGCCCCCTTGTGGGGGAGCGGGCTGGCGTCAACCGGCCCGCGCAGGGTTTTACTTATGACTTGATCGTGCCCTTGGGCAGCACCTGCACGACAGCGGTGCGTTGCATCTGGACTTCCATGCCGTCGGCAAGTTCCACACCCACATAAATCTCACCGATCTTGGACACCTTGCCGAGGAAGCCCCCAGCGGTGACGACCTCATCGCCCTTGGCCAGCGCTTCCACCATGGCCTTGTGCTCCTTCTGGCGCTTCATCTGAGGGCGGATCATCACGAAATACAACACCACGAACATCAACACCAGGGGCAGCATGCCCAGCAGGGTGGATTGGGTGTCGCCACCGGCAGCGGCTTGGGCATAAGCGGAGGAAATGAACACAGAGGGTCTCCAACAGGTTCGGGGTCACAACAATGCCAAAGGCCCGGGCCACCGGATGGGCGGCGCCGGGCACTCCGGACTCAACCGGCAATTGTATGCCGGGGGTGGCGCCGCGGGTCAGGCTGCCCGCGCCAGGCTGGCGGCCTTTTCCGGGTGGTTCCATTGCTGCAGCAGGCCCGCGCGCCGGCTGCGCGCAGCGGCGAGGTGGCGCTCCTTGATGTGGCCGAAACCCTTGATCTGCTCGGGAATCTGGGCGATTTCCACCGCCAGGGCGTGGTTGGTGATGTGCAGTGCCGGCAGCAAGGCTTCGACATCGGCCCGGTATTCGCCGATGAGTGCACGCTCGGTGCGGCGCTCTTCCGTGCGGCCGAAGATGTCCAGCGCCGTGCCGCGCAGGCCCTTGAGCCGCGCGAGAACCTTGAAAGCTGTGAACATGGCGGGCCCGAATGGCCGCTTGATCAGTTCACCGCGCTCGTTCCTTTTCGCGGTCAGGGGCGGCGCCAGGTGCACCTTGAGCTTGTAGTCGCCCTCGAACTGGCTGGCCAACCGCGCATGGAAGGCAGGATCACTGTGCAGGCGGGCCACCTCGTACTCGTCCTTGTAGGCCATGAGCTTGAACAGGTTGCGCACCACCGACTCGCTCAACGAAGACTTGCCCAGTGGAGCTTCGGCAGCCCGGACACGGTCGACAAAACTGCGGTACTGCGCGGCATAGGCGGCGTTCTGGTAGGCGGTGAGGAACTCGACGCGGCGCGCGATCAGGTCGTCGAGCGAGTCGCGCTTCTTGAACTGGATCACCTGTTCGCCAGCCACCTGCTGCCACATCGCCCTGACAGCCTGCGGGTCGTGCGCGGCGCGGCGGCCCCATTCAAAGGCGGCCTTGTTCTTGTCGACCTGCACGGCATTGAGCTCGATGGCACGCATGAGCGACTCGTGTTCCAGCGGCAGCCAGCCCTTCTGCCATGCGTAACCCAGCATCATGGGATTGGTATACAGGCTGTCGCCCATCAAACGCATGGCGGCGGTTTCGGCGTCGAACGTGCCCACGGCCTCATGGCCAAGGCTCTGCACGAGTGCGTCGACACAGGCCTGCGCCGGGTTCTGCCAGTCAGGGTTCTTCACGAAGGCAGCGGTGGGCGTGGCATTCACGTTGAGCGCCACGTGGGTGCGGCCGGCGCGCAGGCGTTGCCACGTTTCCTTGTGGGCGCTGACGATGGGGTCGCAACCCAGGATCAGGTCCGCCGAGGCGGCCGAGACGCGCGTGGTGCGGATGTCCTCCTGCCGGGCACCGATGAGCACGTGACTCCAGGTCGCACCGCCCTTCTGAGCCAGACCGGCCGCGTCCTGCGTGACGATGCCCTTGCCCTCCAGATGCGCGGCGACGCCGAGCAGCTGGCCAATGGTGATGACGCCAGTACCACCGACGCCGGCGACGATGACGCCCCAGGCCTCCGTGTCCAGTCTGGGCAGAACGGGTTGCGGCAGATCGCCGCCGGTCCATTCCCGCTTGGCGCCACCCTTGTCCTTCTTGCGCAGCTGCCCGCCTTCGACGGTGACGAAGCTGGGGCAGAACCCCTTCACGCACGAGAAGTCCTTGTTGCAGGTGCTCTGGTTGATCGTGCGCTTGCGGCCGAATTCGGTCTCCAGCGGCTCGACCGACAGGCAGTTGGACTGCACCCCGCAGTCGCCACAACCTTCGCACACCAGTTCGTTGATGACCACACGCTTGTCGGGATCGGTCATGGTCCCGCGCTTGCGGCGGCGGCGCTTCTCGGTGGCGCAGGTCTGGTCGTAGATGATGACCGTGGTGCCCTTGATCTCGCGGAATTCGCGTTGCACCGCATCCAGCGTGTCACGATGCTGGATCGCGATGCCCTCGGGCAGACCTTTCACACTGGCGTACTTTTCCGGTTCGTCGGTAACGATGGTGATCTTCACCGCCCCCTCGGCGCGCATGCTCTGCGCGATCTGCACCACGCTGTGCCCTTCCGGGCGCTCGCCCACCTGCTGACCACCGGTCATGGCCACGGCATCGTTGTAGAGAATCTTGTAGGTGATGTTCACCCCTGCGGCAATGCTCTGGCGCACCGCCAGCAGGCCGCTGTGGAAGTAGGTGCCATCGCCCAGGTTGGCGAACATGTGCTGGTCTTTGCTGAAGGGCTGCTGCCCGACCCATGGCACCCCTTCTCCACCCATCTGCGTGAAGCCCACGGTCGCACGGTCCATCCAGATCGTCATGAAATGGCAGCCGATACCGGCCATGGCGCGCGAACCCTCGGGCACACGGGTGCTCGTGTTGTGCGGGCATCCCGAGCAGAACCAGGGCTGGCGCTCGGCTCCGGCCACGCCCTGCGTCAGCAGGGTCTGCAGCGACTGCTCCTGGGCCGTGAGGATCGCCAGCTGCGCGTCGATGCGCGACATCACATCTTCCGGCACGCCACCGATCTTCTTGAGCCGCTTGGCAATGGCACGGGCGATGATCGCTGGCGAGAGGTCGGCGTTGGCGCGCAGCAGAGTGCGGGCACTGGGGTTGGGCATGCTCCACTCACCGCCACTGAAGTCGCCCTCGACCTCGTCGAATTTGCCGAGCACGTTCGGGCGCACGTCAGGCCTCCAGTTGTAGAGCTCCTCCTTGAGCTGGTACTCGATGACCTGACGCTTCTCCTCCACCACCAGGATCTCGCGCAGGCCGGTGGCGAATTCGCGCGTGGTCTGGGCCTCGAGCGGCCAGACCACCGAGACCTTGTGCAGCCGCAGGCCGATGCGGCGGCAGGTTTCATCGTCCAGTCCCAGGTCCAGCAAGGCCTGGCGGGTGTCGTTGAACGCCTTGCCACTGGCAATCAGGCCAAACCGGTCATTCGGACCCGCGATGACGTTGTGGTTGAGCCGATTGGCGCGGATGTAAGCCAGGGCGGCGTACCACTTGTAGTCGAACAGGCGGGCTTCCTGGTCGAGCGCGTGATCGGGCCAACGGATGTGCAGCCCCCCTGGGGGCATCTCGAACTCGGGGATGACGATGTTCACGCGGTCCGGGTCGATTTCGGCGGTGGCGCTGGACTCCACGATCTCCTGGATGGTTTTCATGCCCGCCCAAACGCCGCTGAAGCGGCTCATGGCAAACGCGTGCAGGCCGAGGTCGAGGATGTCCTGCACGGAGGTCGGGAAGAACACAGGCAGGCCGCAGGCCTTGAAGATGTGGTCGCTCTGGTGCGCGGCGGTGGAGCTCTTCGCCACATGGTCGTCCCCGGCCACCGCGATCACGCCGCCCCACGGCGTGGTGCCCGCCATGTTGGCGTGCTTGAAGACATCGGAGCAGCGGTCAACACCGGGGCCCTTGCCGTACCAGATGCCGAATACACCGTCGAATCGATTGGTGCCGGGCGGCGCAAACCCCAGTTGCTGAGTGCCCCATAGCGCGGTGGCAGCGAGTTCCTCGTTCACGCCGGGCTGGAACACGATGTTCTGCGCCTTCAGATAGGGCGCAGCCTTCTGCAAAGCCTGGTCATAGCCCCCCAGGGGCGACCCCCGGTAGCCGCTGATGAAACCGGCGGTGTTCTTGCCGACCAAGGCGTCACGCTGGCGCTGCAGCATCGGCAGCCTCACCAGCGCCTGTACGCCACTCATGAAGGCCCGCCCGTGGTCGAGCGTGTATTTGTCATCCAGGGTGACCGTCTCGAGCGCGCGGCGGATGTGGTCGGGCAGTGGGGCGTTCATCGGCTTGTCTCCGTGAGGGATATGGAACTCCGCCTTGTGGGCGAATCGAGAACGAGGCCGACGCCGGGTAGGCGTCTGGCTCCAGTTTGGCGCAAAGTGTATGCCTCAGTGCGCGACAGGTGTTTGCGTTTCATGCCTTGTTTGGCGATGATCGAGAAAGATTCATTCCAATAAGTAGCATCCATGGAAACACTTGACAAGTTCGACATCGCGATCCTGCAAGAACTGCAGAACAATGGGCGCCTGACCAATGCCGAACTGGCCCAGCGCGTGGGCCTGTCGGCGGCGCCTTGCTGGCGGCGCGTGCGCGCGCTGGAAGAGGCCGGCTTCATCCGGGGCTACCGGGCCGAGATTGACCGCGAAAAAATTGGCCTGGGCGTTCTGGCGTTCGTGCGACTCGACGCCGACCGCAACAGTGGAGACGTCACCCGCGGTCTGGAAAACGCCATCCGCCGCATCCCGGAAGTGGTGTCCTGCCACTACATCAGTGGCTCCGGTACGTTCGAGCTGCAGGTTGTGAGCCGGGATCTGAACCACTTCAGCCAATTCGCCCGCGAAGTGCTGCTCAATCTGCCCAATGTGAAGGATCTCCACACCAGCTTTTCGCTGGGTGAAGTGAAGTCCGGCAGCGCACTGCCTCTGCACCACCTTTCTGCAACCAAAAGTATGGCCTCGGCAAAGATTGGTTTCACTTGAGTGCTTTTTTAACCGACTGTCATTCTTTTTCCACCGCTGGTTAACAAAGTCGCTGCAAGTGCTTGAAATATGTGAAATTTATCCTACCAGCCGCTACCGAATCGAAGGGACTTCCCGTAATATTCCGCCGTCAACCCGCATAAATGCATACATCAAAAGCATGCATTTCACATTTTGTACCTTTGACAAAGAAAGACCTCCATGAAGAAAGCTCTATTCGTCAAGCTTGCTGCTGCCGTGGTGGTGGCCTCCCCGTTGATGGCCTCGGCCGAATCCCAGCTTGTCACGGGTGCAGGCAGTGCCACCGCGCGCCTTGATTTCCGCGTCATCGTTCCTCGCGTGCTGTTCCTGGGCGTGGGCACTGGTGCTGCCGGTCTGGCCAACAATGCCACCATCGACATGGTGACGTTCGACTACACCACCAACCCCGCTGCGGTAGGCACCGGCGCCGCTGCCGGCGCGATCACCGGCAACGTGGTGCCTGTGCGTGTTCTGGGCAACAACGGTCAGATCACGTTGACTGCCGCCACCACGGGTGCACTCTCCAACGGTTCCGGCGACACCATTCCCTGGTCCGAGATCAGCGCCACAACCAACCTTGCCGCCTTGCCCAGCCCGGTGATTCCCGCCACGGGCACCGGTGCCGCCAGCAACGTGACGCTGTCGTCGGGCACGAAGATCACGGACCGCAGCGCCAACTGGACTTTCAGCTATGCCAACTCGGCAGTGGTGGCACCTGGTACCTACGGTGCCACCGTTGCCAACAATGGTCGCGTGACCTACACAGCCGCAATGCCCTGACCCAGGCGAAGCCTGGGACAACCGCGCGACTTCAAGCTCAAGCGCCGTCCCAGGTCGCCAGGCGGGGAGATGGGGATGCCACGCGCTTCCCAATCGCGTTTTCCCGGTACGCCTCCCGCACGTCGCGGAAGACAATCTGCCAGTGCGATTGCGCTGCCACGGTCACATGCAACTCATGAAGCGCCAGACCCGCTGCATCACTGCCCGCCACGCGACCCAGGCTTGCCTGGTCCTGTTGTGCCTCGCGGAAATAGGAGCAGCACATGCGTGGTCACTGACCATCACCTCGGGCTCTCGCCGTCTGTTTCTTCATGTGGGCAATGGTGCTGTGAGCGGAACCAGTGGCACGCTGAATGGCACGGCGGGTACCAGCGGTGTCGTCAACCTCGTGCAAGTTACCGTGCCGGTCGCGCAGATGGGCAACGGTACCGACCTGGACATGACCAGCAACAGCACACAGTCGGTCAGCCTGTATGGCGACGGCAACAACACCTGCCCGACACCCTCCAGTCAGGTGATGGTCGGCGCGGGATACCGCCGCAACAGCGGTGCAGCCAATGCGACGCTCAGCGTGTCCTCGCCCGCCAACCTGACCAGCGGTACGGACACCATTCCGTTCACGGAGATCAGCTGGACCGTCTCCGCGCCCGGCAGCGGTGCACCCAACGTGATACCGGCCGGCACTTTCAATGGCGGCACGCTGACGCTCGCCACGGTGCCCGGCAACACCTACTTCGAGAACTGCCACTCGTTCGTCTACGCGAACAGCGCGGTGCGGGCCGCCGGCACCTACAACGGCACCGTGACCTACACCTTGAGCAGTCCATGACCGTGCGCAGATCTTTCACGGCCATGCTCATGGGATGGCTCGTTGCCACGGGATCGTGGGCCAACCCGCACCGTCTGGACGACTCCCTGAGCCACACCGTTCCACCGAACGTGCAGATGCAGTGGCTGCCGCTGAAATCCGGCCAGCCTTACGCTGGTGGCATGGAAGCCCGGCTGCGCGTCAACATCCGCATCGACACGCGCGATTGGGTCGGGCGCAGTGGACGCATCTACATGGTGCTGCCGCGCGACGAAGCCTCGAGCATCGAGGCCGCATGGACCACGCAAGGCCGCCTGCAGGCGGGTCGCCTGCTGTCGGGCGAGCGCGCCCTGGTCTATGCAGGACGGATCAACACGCCCACGCTGGAAGACCAGCTCCTCGTGAGGCTGCGCTCGAATGCCGACTGGCAGTCGAACAGCCGTCGCCTGAACTTCCATTTCGAACTGGATGCCGACTGATCCACCATGCGTTCTGCCATCCTGAGCCTCTTCTGCTTTCCTTCCTTCTCCCCGTCAGGCTGGCTGTGCGCGCTCTCCCTGGCTGCCCTGGCACCCCATGCCCAGGCCCAGGGCTTCGCCGCCTACATCACACCGCCGCGCTTCGAAGTGCAGGTCGCACCCGGCCAGAATCTGAGGCAGGTCGTGGAAATCCAGCACGTCGGTCAGCAGCGGGGTCACTACCGCCTTTACACGAACGACTGGACCCTGCAGCCAGACAACTCAGTGACCTTCAGCGACACGCTGGCGGCAGACAGCTGCAGACCCTGGGTGGCGATCGAGCGGCGCGAACTGGTCATCGAGCCCGGCGCTCGCTACCGCTACCGTTTCGAGATCACCCCGCCGCCGGGCACGCCGGCGCGTGAGTGCCGGTTCGCGCTCATGATTGAAGGTCTGGATCCCGCGCGCGTTCAAGGCGACATCAACTTTCCCGTGGGCGGCCGTATCGGCGTGATCGTCTATGCCACCATCGGCGACGCGGCACCGCAGCTGGACATCACCGGAACCCGCGTGGTCAGGGTCGATGGCAAGCCGGTGGCCGCGATCGACGTGCGCAACCGGGGCAACGCCCATGGCCGGCTGGAGGGCTTCGTCAACGGCACCGATGCCAGTGGCACGCGCTACGAGATGGCTCCTTCGGATCTGCCGATCCTACCGGGTGAAACCCGCCGCGTGACCATCGTGCCGATCGTCGAACAAGGCAAGCCAGCACCTGACGTGCGCTTCCCGCTGACGGTCAAAGGCAATCTGGAATGGGGCAAGAACCGCCTCCCGCTGGACGCGAGTTTCACTCCATGAAGGGAGTGATGCCGCGCGCGCTCCCCTGCGTTCTTGCGCTTCTTGGCGCATCCGCTCCCTGGATGCAAGGGCTGGCACAACAGCCTCAGGCCGACACCGCCACCAGCGGCAGCAACAGCGCGCCATCGTATGTGGACCGCGTGATCGAGGGCCTGCCCCCCGAACCGGCCGAAGATCCCGACGCCCAGGCCTATGACCGCGAGGGATGGCCACGCTTCCTCCGCCTGGAAACCCGTCTGGGCACTCAGCCGTTCGATCAGTCGCGCAGAACGCGCATCGGCTACGGCATCTACGGACTTCTGGAAACGCCCAACCACGGCACGCTGTCCATCGACGGCACCTATGCGCCAAGCGACAGCAGCGGCACGCTTACATTGCGCCAGCGCGCCATGCCCCTCTCGGGCGGCTGGCTGACCAGCAATGAACTCGGCGTCATCAACCCGCCCGTGCCGGGCATCATGCGACTGCCGGCGCGCATCTACCTGCCGTCCACGATCATGCAAGGCCTGAGCACCGAATGGGAGAACCCCGGCCGGGGCGTCCAGTTGCAGGCCAGCATGGGTGAGCCCGGGCGGCTGGGCTTTCTGCCGGCCAATGGCTTTCGCAAGCTGGCCGGTGAGCGCACCACCTTCGGTGGGCAATGGCGCCTCGGCGCGGACGAAACGGATTTCATGTCCAACCGGGGCTGGACGGTGGCGATGCAGCACGAGGACGCGCGCAAGGTGTCGAACTACGACGTGCCCACGCAGGCCAGCGACATCGTCGACGCGAACTCCTCGCTGCTCGCGTTGCGCCACGAAGGTGCCGAGCGCCGCATCCAGGGCCAGGTGCTGCGCACACAGGCGACCAACGTGGATGGCGCTCGCACCGGCTTCTGGATCGACGCCGAGTGGGACGATGGTCCCCGCAAGCATGGTGTGGGGGCGTACCGCCTCGAAGAAGACCTGACCTGGGCCAACCAACCCCTGGCCAGCGATCTCGTTGGTGCGTACATGCGCAGCAGCTGGCGCACCCGTCAGTGGTCGGCGGAAGGTTCGATCGACTGGCTGGACTCGATCAGTGGGCGCAGCGGCAGCGGCTTCTTCGCCACCGGCGCGGCGCGCTGGCGCCTCAACCGCGATCATTCCGTGGGGGCCGGCACCACCGTGCGCCGCTTTGACGGCGACGCCTGGAGCAGCTATGGCGACTGGCGCTTCCACAACGGCTGGGGCACGAGTGGCCTGCGGCTGGAATTCACGCACGGCTCCAACGAGATCAATTCGCGCTGGCTGACCTGGGACCAGGAATGGCTGGTCCCGCAGGGCTGGGCCGTGTCCACCAGCCTGGGTGTCGGCGCCTACGATGCCAGTCAGAACCGCGCCGCCGAATCTGCCTGGAACGCGGCCCTGAGCGTTTCGGCGCCGCTGACCAACAAGGTCAGCCTGCGTGGCAACCTGACGACCGAGAAGCGCACCATCAACGGTTCCCGGCACAGCGTCAACCTCGGCGGCTACTGGCGCGTCAGCCCGCGCTGGAGCATGGAGGCCAACTACAACCGCTCGACCGGTCGCAGCCGCTACGACGAATCGCTCGACCCCCTGGCCCTGCCCGTGACCTTCTTCCTCCCGGAGTCGGACCGCTCGTTCTACGCCGTGCTGCGCTACGAACTTGAGGCGGGCAGTCGCAACGTGCCGCTGGGCGGCCGGGCAAGCGAGGGAGGCGGCCGCATCGAAGGCACGGTGTACTTCGATGCCAACCGCAGTGGTACGCAGGAAGCCAGTGAACAGGGCGTGCCCAACGTCACGGTCTACCTGGACAACCGCTACGCCGTGCGCACCGACAGCCAGGGCCGCTTCGAGTTCCCTTTCGTGGCCGGCGGACCCCGGACCGTGACCGTGCGGGGTGAGACGCTGCCCTTGCCCTGGAACGTGGTGGACCAGGGCCAGGCCAAGGTGGACGTGCGTCTGCGCGAGAGCGTTTCCGTCAGCATTCCCGTGCAGCGCAACGAGTGAGCGGGGTTGCCCGCCCAGCCATGGGGCGGGCTCAAGTTCGCGGAATGGGGGTCGATAGTGGGTCATGTCCGCCCCGAAACCCCCGCTTTTCTCCGCATGGCTGGTCGGTGCCTTGTTGTTGGTTCCTGCCACCAGCATGGGCGAAAGCACGCTGGTTCAACAGGGCAAGGCCGGCGCGTCGCTGGATTTCCGCATCGTCATTCCCCCGATCATGCGGGTGCTGGAAAACTCCCATCCCCAATCGCTGGCCGCGGAAGCCTCCGGCGACTGGAGCGCCCAGCAAAGGCTGGTGGTGGTGTCGAACATGAAGCGCGGCTTCTGCGTCACCCTGCGCATGAGCACACCCGAGGTGGATGACTGGCGACTGAAGACGGCGCAGCACGACGTGACACTCACGCAGGTGAGCGACGGCTATCGCCTGTGCGCACCGCGCGCCGGGCGGTACACCCTGCTGCTCGACCACGAATTCAACGCCGCGAACAAGGCCACCACCGGTGCCCTGCGCTGGCCGGTGCAGACCGACATCACCGCGCTGTAAAGCGCGTCAACGGGGCAGCAACGCCCACATCTGCAGCGGCTGCTTCAGCGCGGCGGCAACGGTGTAGGCCTCATCGCTCCAGCCGCCCCACCCGGTAAACAGGTCGGCGCGCACCGCACCCAGAATCGCCCCCCCCGTGTCCTGCGCCATCACGAGGCGCTGCAGATTGAGCGTGGGCCCCTGCGTGGCCATCCACACCGGCGTGCCGTAGGGAATGCTTTGCGGATCGACCGCGATCGAACGGCCGGGCGTGAGCGGCACGTTCTGCGCACCCCGCGGGCCGAAGCGCGCATCGAGTTCCGACAAGGCTTCCTCCCGGAAGAACACCGTGCGCGGGTTGCTCCACAGCATCTCGTTCAGACGCCCCGGGTTCTGCACGGCCCACGCCTTGATGGCCGCCCATGAGGCCTCGTTGATGGCGCGCTGGTCAAGCAGCCAGCGACCCACGCTCTGGTACGGATGTCCGTTGTGCGCCGCGAAGGCCACGCGCACCTGGCGCGTGCGCCCATCGGACTCGACGATGTTCAGCCGCCCCGAGCCCTGGATCTGCAGGATCAGCGCGTCGATCGGATCGGCCAGCCAGGCCACGGCGCGGCCCTGCAGCGCGGCCTGCGCGGCGGGCAGCGTGTCGATCTCCTGGCGGCTGTACCAGGGCTGCCCGGAGCGAAGCCCGGCTGGCGGCCCGAACAATGGCACCCGATAGGAGCTGGTGGGCACGCGGCTCGCGGCCATGATGGGCTCGTAGTAACCCGTGAGCAGGCCGGCGGGCAGGCTGCCATCGGTCTCCGTGATGCGGTAAGGCAGGAAACGGCGCATGACCCAGGCCTGCTGTTCGCTGGCGGTGGCGATGGAGAGCTGCCGCACCTCGGCGCACAAGCCCGCATGACCGGGCACCGGCCGCTCGCAACCACGCACCCAGGCGTTCCACACTTCGTAAAGGTTGTCCTGCCCCCAACCCGGCAGCTCGCTCCACCGCACAGGCACCCACAGGCTCTTGCCGCGTTGCACTGGCGCGGGCAGCACGGTGTCATCGGGCATGCCCACCATCGGCGGCAGGCCGACCGCCGGCGGCACCTGGGGCGCCGGTGCCTGGACACGCGGCACCCCGGTGCACGCGGCAAGGCTTCCTACAATGAGTACCCCCAGGAGCCAGCGCAGCGCCGCCCGGCCTGTCCCATCAACCCCCAGCGAAGAAACGTCCTCACGACCCATGACCCTGTTGTTGCTTGAAGCGCTCGGTGCGCTGGTGTTGCTGGTGTTCATCGTGTGGTGGACCATGTTTTCGGGCCGCAAGAAAGGCGAGCTGCCCGATGAAGCCACGAAGGACGAGACGAAGCCTCCTCCGCGCGTCTGAAGTGCGCGCTGGGTCATGACGGACGCAGGACGTTGGCAAGCTCGACGGCGGACTTCACACCCATCTTGTCAAACACGCGCGAGCGGTGCACCTCGACTGTGCGCACGCTGATGTTGAGCTGGTCCGCCACAAGCTTGTTGGGCAGCCCGGCGATCACCAGGTCCATCACGTCGCGCTCGCGATCGGTGAGGCTGTCCAGGCGCTGCTGAAGTTCGCGCTTGACACGCTGGCGAGCGAGCACCTGTGCCGATCGGTCCAGTGCCTGCTCGACACGGTCGACCAGCGCGTTGTCCGAGAACGGCTTTTCGCAGAAATCGAAGGCACCCCGCTTGACGGCATCCACGGCGGTGGGCACGTCGGCATGGCCGGACAGAAAGATCACCGGCACCCCCGCCTGCCAGGGCAGAAGCAACATGCGCTCGAACAGGGCAAGCCCGCTCATGCCGGGCATGCGGACATCGAGCAGCACGCAGCAGGGCGCCTCGGGCGCTTCCTTCCATACGGCGGCCTCGGCCTCGAATGCTTCGGCGCTGTCGTAGCCCTCGCTGAGCAGGCGGCGCGTGCGCAGCAGCCAGGCGAGCGCTTCGCGCACACCGGCGTCGTCGTCGACCAGGTAGATCTTGGCGTCGGGATGCTGCGTCATGTCGCGGAATGATAGAGGAGGGGTCAGACCGGTGCCGCCGGCAGGGTGAAGCGAAACACGGTGCCACGCGGTTGATGGGGTTCGTGCGTGAGGGCACCGCCGTGCTGCTCGATCACCGTGCGGCACAGGCTCAGGCCCAGACCCATGCCTTCGGCGCGGGTGGTGAAGAAGGGTGTGAAGAGCTTGGCCTGCACATCCTCGCTCAGACCCAGGCCGTGGTCCGTGACCGCGAACGCCACCCACACCTTCTGCGGCAGTCCACCGGGCGCCTGGCCCGAATGCAGGCGCGCCCGGCCCACATCCACGCGCAGCAGGCGCAGTCCCGAGCGCGACGACGGATCGCCCAGTGGCATGGCCTGCATGCCGTTGCGCGCCAGGTTGAGCAGGACCTGTTCGACCATCGTGCGGTCACACAGCACGGTAGGGCAATCCGGCGCAATCTGGATCTGCAACCGGATGCCCTGCTTCTTGGCCTGCAGGCTCAGCAGGGGCTGGATGGCATCGATCAGACTCTGCGGTGTGACTGCTTCGCGCACCTGCTCGCGCCGCCGCACAAAGTCGGCCACACTCTTGATCACCCGCCCGGCGCGCTCGGCCTGTTCGCCAATGCGCCGCATGGCCTGCACAAGATCGGCCTGCACCGGATCGCCCGCCGTTGCGGCCGCGCCTTCGGGTGGCTCCAGCAGGTTCAGCGTGCCGCTGGCATAGCTGGAAATCGCAGCCAGAGGCTGATTGAGTTCGTGACTGAGCAGGGAGGCCATCTCCCCCACCGTGGCCAGGCGCGCGGTGGCCTGCAGGCGCTCCTGCGAGGTGCGGTTGAGGTCTTCCACACGGCGTTGTTCCGTCAGGTCCAGGATGGCGCTCATGAAGCCCTTCTGCCTGCCTTGCGCATCGATCAGAGGCGCCTCGATGATGAGCACGGGGAAGCGCGTGCCGTCGGGCCGCTGGAACACGGACTCGTAGCCTTCGCGTGGTAGCACCTGACCGGCCAGGCGCACCATCTGGCGCTGCTGGTATTCGTCCACGAGTTCGGGTGGCCACCACGGCGCCGGCAGGCCCGTGCCCACGAGCTGTTCGGCGGTGAGGCCCACCATGTCGCAGAACGCCGGGTTCACATAGGTGATGCGGCCTTGCATGTCGCGCGCGCGCAGCCCGGTGACCAGCGAATCCTCCATGGCCTTGCGAAAGGCGAGTGCTTCGGCCACGTCATGTTCCGCGCGCAGGCGACGGCGGATATCACGTCCCAGCAGGAACAGCACCGACAGCAGCGCAAACGACAACGCACCCACCACGGCGGTGAGCACGTTGGGAAACAGGCCGCGCACCAGACGCGGGCTCTGCAGCTGCAACATGAGCGTGTGGCCGGGGAGGTCGAGCACGTTGCGCGCGGTGAGACTGCGGCGCGAACCCGCGACGACGCTGTGAAGCGCCAGGCGCGTACCGTCGGCCTCGTTGAACGCAAGGCCCCGGCCACGCACAAGATCGCGGTTGGTCAGCTCGGAGAGCATGCCAGGCAGCGAATACGTGGCCACGAGAAACCCGTTGGGCTGGCCGGCGCGCGCCACCGGCAGGCACATCTCGATCAGCTCCAGCCCCTTGCCGTTGCGCAGCGGCCAGAAGTAGCTGCTGGAGTACGCGGGGCCGGACAGGCGCCGGGCGTGATCGCAAGCCAGGCGCACCTCGGGCAGGGCCTGGTCACGGCCCAGGTAGCCAAACAGGTCTGAGACGAAGGGCGTGTCGCGGTAGGCGATGAGCCGTTGGGCGTTGTCGCGCCATTCCAGGCGCACCATCTCGCGGTGTTGGGCGACGAGCTCGGCCGCCGGGCCGTCCCAGGAATCCGCCGTGGGTGCCACGCTGTGCAGGGACTGAAGGGTCTGGACATTGCGCACGAGGCTGCTGCGGATGTCGCTGGCGAGCGCTGCGGCGTCCTGTTCCAGCGCGGTCTGGTCGCGCGATTCTTCGTACTCCGCCGCCAGGAACACCATCACCACCAGCATCGTCACCACCAGCAGCAGCAAGGCCGCCCACAGCCGCCAGCGACGCGAGCGCAGGCCTTCGCGCCAGACGCGCAACAGCTGCGGAAACTCCATGCTCAGCTCGGCCTGCGGCGGCTCAGAGGCGGCGGTGCTGCAACGAAGGCAATTGCGCACGCACGTTGCGCAGGCGCTCGATGTCGAGGTCGGCCAGCACGACACCCGGCCCTTCGGCATGCATGGCCATCACGTCGCCCCACGGGTCGATCACCATGGTGTGGCCCCAGGTGCGGCGGCCGTTCTCGTGAACGCCGCCCTGAGCACTGGCGACCACGAAGGCCTGGTTCTCGATGGCGCGCGCGCGCAGCAGCACTTCCCAGTGCGAGCGGCCAGTGGTGTAGGTGAAGGCCGCGGGCACGAGCAGGATGTCGGCCGCGAGCATGCGGTAGAGCTCGCCGAAACGCAGGTCGTAGCAGACGCTCTGCCCCACGCGCCAGTCCTGCCCGGCGTGGTCGCGGCATTCGAACACCGTGGGGGTGTCACCCGCCACGAGCACGGCGGATTCGTCGTAGTGCTCGGTGCCGTTGTCGTAACGGAACAGGTGGATCTTGTCGTAGCGGCTGGCGTTCTCGCCGCGCGGGTTGTAGACCACGGAGGCGTTGGCGGCGTGGCTGGGATCGTCGGTGGCCATGGGCAGCGTGCCACCAACGATCCACATCCTGAGGTCGCGCGCGGCGTCCGAGAGGAAGTCCTGCACCTTGCCCAGGCCGGGCGTCTCGGCCAGCACCAGCTTGTCTTCGTCCTTGGCGCCCATGAAGCAGAAGTACTCGGGCAGCACCGCGAGCTCGGCACCGCCAGCGGCGGCCTGGCGCAGCAGGCGCAGGGCTTCGCTGAGATTGACGTCCAGGCTGATGCCCGAGACCATCTGGATGGCGGCGACTTTCATTCAGTGTCCTTTCGACGATCCTGCCGGCAGGGGCACCCCGCCGCGCAGCGCTACAGCTTACTGCAGCACAGGCTCCGGGTCTCGCGGCGCGGCCGAGACGGGCGGCGAGGCCCGCTCGATCTTCTCCACCTGCGGATCGGCCCAGCTGCCCGTGATGCGGAACTGCTGCGTGGTCGCCGACTGCAACGGCTGGCGCAGCAGGAACTGGGCGAGGAAGGAGCCCAGGCCGATGGCCGGATTGATCGCGGTGGCGATCAGCGAGGCGGTACCGGCGTTGATCTCGGGCACCACCACCACCTTCAGGTCCTGCTGCTCACGCGCGATATCAGCGCTGCCCTCCATCAGGACCGCAGCGTTCACGCCCCTCATCTGGAGGTTGTTGGTATGCAGCACGCCCTGTTCGACGCGCGCATCGCCCCGCACGAAATCGAAGGCGAAGCCTTCGGAGAACACATCGCGGAAATCGAGCGCCAGCCGGCGCGGCAGCGCCTGCAGGCTCAGCACGCCCAGCAGCCGACCCGCACCGGCGTCGACCTTGAGAAACTGGCCGCGCTCGATGTCGGCGTGGATCTGGCCCGACAGCGTGGGATGGTCGATGGCCAGCGGCGAGCCGATCCAGCCGATATTGCCCTCGAGCCGCCCCTTGCCACCGCGCACCAGCCCCTCACGGCCGAAGCGGTCGAGCAACTGGCCAGCGTCGTCGATATCGAGCCGGAAGTTCAGTGCGGTGCGGCGCTGGCCGGGAATGCCACCGCCCGCGGCGACCCAGTTACCCGTGGCGTTCAGCCGGGCCTCCGGAGAAGTGACGCGCAGCTTGGTCAGGCGCCATTCGCTGCCCCGCAATGGCCCCCCGCGGTTGATGGCCTCCACCTCGACCCGCCCGAGCTGCCGGCCCGCCACGGTGAGCTCGTTCACCGCGATGTCCAGCGAGGGCACGCTGGTGGTGGGCTGCTGCAGCAGCTGTTCGACGTCATTCGCCGCCGAGGGTTCGAGCTGCAACCGCGTGAGTCGCGCATAGATGTTGCCGGCCGTTCCCGGACCCGACTGGCGCACCGAGACATAGCCGTTGAACTCGTTGGCATCGACGTTGGCCTGCCATTGCGCACCGTCGCGCGAGCCCCCGAGCACCACGCGATGGAACTGGCGTCCATGCACGGTGAGGCGGTCCGCGCGCACGGCCAGCGTGGTTGGCAGGTACGTCAGGCTCGGACTCTGTTCGGGTGCGGCGGGCCCCACGCGCGGCAGCGCGGTGGCCTCGGTCAGCGCCGCCGTGCGCACGTCCACGCCGGTGGCGCTGTTGAACGTGCCCTCCCAGGCGTCGGCGTCGAGATGCGCAAGCTGCACGTTGGCCACCACGCCCTGCTCGGGCAGCGGCGCGCTCGCGTCACCCTCGAGGCCGACAGCAATGGCGCCACGCAGCACGCGCGCTTCGCTGCCACCGAGGTCACGCTCGTACTGGAGAGAGGCCACAGGGGCGAGCGAAGAACCGAGCTGGATGGCCAGTCGATCGGTGCGCGCGCGATCGCCCACCATGGTGAGCACGCGGTTGTCGAAGCGCAGCGACAGGTTCGCGTCGGCTGTCTTGTTCAGCGGCGCGGGCAGGTCCAGCGCCATGCCCTGCAGGTTGCTGCTCACCTGCAGCTCGGGCACACCGCCCCGGAACCCGAGCAGCGCGGTGTAGGCCGCGCTGCCACTGGCGTGCTGGAACACGCGCGAGACAAAACCCAGCCCGGCATCGCGCAGGCCCTCGGCGCTGGCCAGCCCCTGCCCGCGGAACAGCACCCGGGAGACGCCATCGGCATCGGGCTGCATGCCACCCTCGAACCGCAGGTCGCCTCCGTACACGCGCGCCTGCGCGCCCTTCACCGAGAACCCGGCCTGGGTGAAGGCCAGCGTGCCACTGGCCCGTCCGAGCACCGGCGCATCGGGGCTGATCTGCAGATCGTTGCCGTCCAGCTTCACCGTGCCGCTGACCTGGGTGGCATGCGTGTCCGCCAAGGGCACCTTGAGATCGAAGCCGACCTGCGCGGGGCCGGCACCGGTGCGTGCTTTTGCGAGTACCTGCCCCAGCACGGCGTTGAGCGGCGAGCCCTGCACGAACCCGAGCGCCTCGTTCGCCGGCCCGGCCGCCTGGGCATTGACGCGCACCACGGCGTCGTGGCCGAGGTGCTGGATGTCCACCGAACCCTGGCTCAGCCGCACACCGGGAGCGCCAGCCACCCCACCCGCGAGTGTGCTGAGCCTGAGCGAAGCGCGCTCGAGCAGCAGCTCACCCGAGACGCCACGCACCGCCGGCCATGCGGCTTCGCCGGTCTGCTGAAGGTGGGGCGGGATGTAGTTGAAGTCCACGTTCTGCAGCAGCGCACTGACGCGGAACTCACCCTTGTCACCCGGTCGGTCGTAAGGGACATGGTCCACGTCGCCCTGCACGCGAAACACCACCTTGTTCGAGCGGCCAGCCCGCACGGCCTCACGCACGTAGCGGCGCGCGTCGGCATGGATCGTAAGCGGCAGATAGCGGTGCACGCGGGTGGCGTCGGCGCGGGTGAGCGTGGCGGAGAGGTCGAGCACGCCGGGAAAACGCGAGGCGTTCGAACCGGCCGGCACGTCGCTGGTGCGCCAGTTCACCTGCGCCGTGCCTTCGGCGTCGGCGTTGCTCAAGCGCACCTTGTCGAGCTGGGCTTCGATGCGGTCACCCTGCACGCGCCAGGTGGCGTCGACCTCCAGACTGTCCACCGGCACACGGGCCTCCTCGAAGATGTCGGGCAGATCCACGGCGCCGTTGGCCACGCTGACATGCGCGCGACCGCCGTTCTGGTTGAGGTCGAAGTCCACGGTCGCACCCGAAATGCCGGGGCGGCCTGGCAGCGGGTAGTTTCCCGATGCCGACATGCGACCGCTGGGCTCACCCGCCAGCGACAAGGCACTGGCCCGGCCCTTGGCCTGATAGGTCTCCGGGTCCCAGCCGCCAGAAGGCCTCGGGCCGGCGCGTTCCTGCCAGCGGGCAGAGAAGCTTTCCACCCGCCCGGACGGCTGGAGCTGCTCCAGGCGTCGGTGCGCCTCCGCGGGCAAGGGCAGGCGGCTCGCAATCGCCGCCAGCGCACCCAGTTCCAGCCGCTCGGCGCTGAGCTCGGTGCTCGCGCCGCGCGCACCCAGCGCCGCCGTGTGCTGCACGCGCACGCGGCTGCCCGGCCAGTCCACCCCCTCACGGGTGCGAAAGCGCAGGTCGTCGGTGGACACGGTGAACCCGGCGTCGGACCACTGCGCAGCCAGGCGCCCCTGCAGCTCGTCGATCGCCAGGGCGGGCAGCTCGCGCCCGAGCTGGGTGTCCACATCGCGCAACGCCAGGTCTGCCGTGACACCGGCCACCGCGCCATCGACCACATCGGCCCAGGCGCGCACCATGCCGCGGCCCGCACGCACCTCCACCCCCCAGGTAGAAAGATCCACGTGGGCGCGGAGTTGCGCCACATCCACGCGCGAGAAGTCGGCGTAGAGCTCACCGTCCCAGCTGTGCCAGGGCAATTGACCAGGCGCGCGCTGACCCAGTTCGATCAGAGGCTCGCGCAGCCGGCCGCGCAGGCTCATGCGCTCGCCCCACTCGGCCGGCGGGGCCGCGTCCAGCCGGAACTGGTGCGTGCGGGCGGTATTGCGCGCGACGAAAGCGAGATCTTCCAGCGCCAGCACTGGGCGGCCGCGCAGCTCGTCGGTCCAGCGCACCGTGCCACCCTGGATGACAAACTCGCGCAGCGAAAAAAACCAGTCGGCGGCGGCGCCGTCGCCCTCACCAGGCCCCGCGAGATCCAGGCCGGCCACCTCGATGCGGCCCTGGGAAGTGCGTCGCACGTCCAGAACGGGCCGCTCGATCACCACCTGTTCCAGGTTGCGGTGCCACAGCGACCGCACCGACACCACCGTGCGCACCAGCGGCAGGTGCAGGGCGACACGACCCTGAGGGTCGAACAGCTGCACGTCGCGCAACTCGAAGGACGGCATGAGGTCGGGCAGGAAACGCTCGCCGCCGGCGGTGCTGTCGGCCCGGATCTCGCCGACCCGGACAGGTGCCCCCACAGCCTGGCTGGCCCAGCGTTCCAGCTCCGGACGCCATTCGCCGATTCGGGGCACAATCCACCAATTCAAAGCGGCCCAGGTCAGTACGAAAAGACCCCACGCCAGGAACACGACCCACAAGCAAAGCCGGGCTGCCACCGAGAGTGTCTTGAGGGTTCGCGGAGCAGGAGCGAAGGGGGCCGGGCTTTGATTCATGTCCACCGCAAATTATGACGGCCAGCCACTTCACAGGTTCCACCGCGGAAGCGCCCGTTTTGTCATCAAATGTGAACCCCTGTGGGCCCCTGTCGGAGAGTGACCGCCAGGCCGACCATTCGCGCTTCGTGCAACGGGTGCGACGCCGTTACGCCGCTGAACTCCCACTCCTTCCCGACGGTGAGCCGGTGCATGCCAGTATGCGCGTCTGCCTGGGCCGCCTGCTTGATACCGGCCTGCCGACACCGGCTGCGCTGCGTGTGCTGCGCCAGCTGGTGCTGGAGCGGCTGGTGGTGCTGGACGGCGAACAGGCCGCCCCGCTGGCGGTGGTCACGCGCGCCGTCACCGAACTGGCCGAACTCGCGCTCGACGAGGCCTGCCGGCTGGCCTTTGCCGACCTGGACGGCATCCACGGCGCGCCGCAATGCCACAACGGCAAGGGCGAGGCCCAGCGCGCGCAGCTCTGGGTGATCGGCATGGGCAAACTGGGCGCGCGCGAGCTCAACGTGTCGAGCGACATCGATCTGATCTACGTCTACGACCACGACGGCGAGACCGCCGGCAACGCGCAGGGCCGCCAACGCATCAGCAACCACGAGTACTTCGGCAAGGCGGTCAAGCACATCTACAACACAGTGGGCGAGACCACCGAACACGGCAATGTGTTCCGTGTCGACCTCGCGCTGCGGCCCAATGGCAACTCGGGGCCGAGCGCCGTCTCGCTCGGCGCGCTGGAGGAGTACTTCCTGGTGCAGGGCCGCGAATGGGAACGCTTCGCCTGGCTCAAGAGCCGGGTGATCGCCCCCGCCGCGTGCGTGCAGGACCGCAGCGCCAGCGCCCTGCGCGGCACCGTGCTACCGTTCGTGTTCCGCCGCTACCTTGACTACGGCGTGTTCGAAGCGCTGCGCACCTTGCACCGCCAGATCCGCGACCACGCGTCCAAGCGCGCCGCCGGCAACCCCGGTCGCTCGAACGATGTGAAGCTCTCGCGCGGTGGCATCCGCGAGATCGAATTCATCGTGCAGTTGCTGCAGGTCGTGCGCGGCGGCCAGTTTCCCGAGCTGCGCACCCGGCCCACGCTGGACGCACTGCAGCGCCTTTGCAAGGCAGGCCTGATGCCGCAAGCCACCGCCACAGCGCTCGCACAGGCCTACGAGTTCCTGCGCCGGGTCGAACACCGCATCCAGTACCTGGACGACCAGCAGACCCACGTGATGCCCACGCGCGACGACGACCTCGCCTGGCTCGCCGCCACGCTGGACTACCCCGACGTCTGCGCGTTCCTGCATGCACTGGACGCCCACCGCGAGCTGGTGGCGCAGGAATTCGACACCCTGCTCGGCGGCCCCACCAATGGCGGCTGCAACGGCAAGCGCTGCCAGAAGAATGGTGCGAACGGCCGCAGTACGACCGACGACCTGCAAAGCGTGCTGGAGCAACTGCCCGCAGCCTTCGCCGCCCGCGTCGGCCAATGGTGCGAACACCCGCGGGTGCTCGCCCTGCGCGAGGACACGCGCGTGCGGCTGGTGCGGCTGGTACAACGCACTGGCGCATGGCTTGATGAAGGCCGCGTGAGCGAAGAAGCCGCGCTGCGCATGACCGAGTGGATCGAGCCGCTGCTGCGCCGCGAAAGCTACCTGGCGCTGCTGCAGGAACGCCCCTCGGTGCACGAGCGCCTCCTGCGTCTGCTGGGCGCGGCCAAATGGCCGGCACGCTATCTGATCAAACACCCTGGCGTGATCGACGAACTCGCGAGCCAGCAGTTGCTGACCGAGCGCTTCGACGCCGCCCAGTTCGAGGCCGAACTCGAGGCGCGGCGCGCGGCGCTCTGCTCCACCGGCGAGGACGACGAGGAGGCTTTGCTCAACCTGCTGCGCCGCGCCCACCACGCCGAAGTGTTCCGCACGCTCGCGCGCGACGTGGAAAAGGTTCTCACTGTCGAACAGGTGGCCGATGACCTCTCGGCCCTGGCCGACTCGGTGCTGCGCATCACCGCGCGCTGGTGCTGGGGGCGCCTGAAGAGTCGCCACCGCGACGAGCCCAGCTTCGCCATCATTGGCTACGGCAAGCTCGGCGGCAAGGAACTGGGCTATGGCAGCGACCTCGACATCGTCTTCGTCTACGAGGACGAACACGAGAACGCATCGGAAATCTACGCCGCCTTCGTGCGCAAGATGATCAACTGGCTCACCGTGAAAACCAGCGAGGGCGATCTGTTCGAGATCGACACCGCGCTGCGTCCGAACGGCAACTCCGGCCTGCTGGTCACCAGCTTCACCGCGTACACCAACTACCAGCAGCAGCGGGGCAGCAACACGGCGTGGACCTGGGAACACCAGGCCATGACGCGCGCGCGCTTCGTGCTGGGCGGCATCGCCCTGGCCGGCCGCTTCGACGCGGTGCGCGAGACCGTCATCACCGCGCAACGCGATGCGGCCTCGCTGGCCGCCGAGATCGTCGCGATGCGCGGCAAGGTGCGCGCGGCCCATCCGGTGCGTGGCGCGCGCTTCGACGTGAAGCACAGTCCCGGCGGCATGGTCGACGTGGAGTTCGTGGTGCAGTACCTCGTGCTGCTGCATTCGCGTGCACACCCGGAGTTGCGGGCCAACACCGGCAACATCAACCTGCTGCGGCGCGCCGAGAATGCCGGCCTGCTCGAACCCGGCATGGGGGAATCGGCGGCGCGCGCCTACCGGGAACTGCGCCAGATCCAGCACCGTGCGCGGCTGGACGAGGCCCCCACGCAGGTGGATGCCGAACAGGTGGCTGAAGCGTCCGCTGCGGTGCTCGCGCTGTGGCAGCACGTGCTGGGTCGCGTCATCCCGACCCCTTGAGCGATCGACCGCCCGTGACACCACCATGGCGCAGCAGCTGGTGGTGGCTGTGCGGCCTGCATGCGGCGCTCAGCCTGCTGGTGTGGTGGGCACCCTCCGTGGTGGCCGAGGCCTTCACGTGGCGGGCACACGATGGGTGGGTCAGGCCCTGGACGTTGTGGACCAGCGCATGGGTTCACCTGAACCTGGCCCATCTCGTGGGCAACGTGCTGGCGATGGGCGGTGTCGCCGCCGCCGGCTGGGTTCTGAAGCCCGATGGGCGATGCACGCTCGCGTGGTTGATGGCCTGGCCGCTCACACAGGTATCGCTTCTGTGGTGGCCGCAGGTGGGCTACGCGGTAGGCCTCTCCGGGCTGATGCATGCCGGTGTGCTGCTGCTGGCGGTGCAGGTCGCGCTGGTGCGCCTGCCCATCCGCGGCGCGCGGTTCTGGGGGTGGCTGCTGGTCGCGGTGGTGATGTCCAAGGTGATCCTGGAACGCGGCTGGTCACAACCCATCGTGTGGAACGCCGAAGGCAATCTCCCGGTCGTGCAGGCCGCGCACGTCACCGGGGCTTTCTGGGGCGTGCTGCTGGGCCTGGTGGTGCCCCTGGTTCTGAAACGCCCGCAAAAAAGCCCGCCGTAGCGGGCTATTTCTTGGCGCGGGCGGTCTCAGGCGGCCGAAGGCGCCGCCGAAGAGATCGACTTGCGGAAGCGGTTGAGCTCCTGCACGCTCTTGAAGCTCTGCTCCATCAGCAGGCTCATGTTGTGCAGGATGCGGTCGACCACGCGCGTCTCCCACACGGCATCGAAGTTGATCTGCTTGTCCAGCCAGTGCTCCAGCCACTCGGGGTTGGGCAGGCGGCTCTGGATGGTGTCGTTCGGGAACAGGTTCTTGTTCACGTGCAGGTTGGTCGGGTGCAGTGCCTGGGCCGTGCGCCGCGCGCTGGCCATGAGCACGCCCACCTTGGCAAAGGCCGAGCGGGCCTCGTTGCCGAACTTGCCGATGGCGCGCTTCATGTAGCGCAGGTAGGCGCCACCGTGGCGGGCCTCGTCCTGGCTGAGCGTGCTGTAGATCTGCTTGATGACGGGCTCGGAGTGCCACTCGCTGGCACGGCGGTACCAGTGGTTGAGACGGATCTCGCCGCAGAAATGCAGCATCAGCGTTTCCAGCGGCGGAGCAGGGTCGAACTCGAAGCGGATGTCATGCAGCTCCTGCTCGGTGGGCACCAGATCGGGGCGGAAACGGCGCAGGTATTCCATCAGCACCAGCGAGTGCTTCTGCTCCTCGAAGAACCAGATCGACATGAAGGCAGAGAAGTCGGAATCGTCGCGGTTGTCGCGCAGGAACATCTCGGTGGCAGGCAGCGCAGCCCACTCCGTGATGGCGTTCATCTTGATCGTCTGGGCCTGTTCATCCGTCAGCGATGAGGCATCGAATTTGTCCCAGGGGATGTCCTTGTCCATGTCCCACCGGACGGATTCGAGTTGCTTGAAGAGTTCAGGATAGAGCATGCAGGTCTTTCAAAACTGGCGGCATTTTATGTGCAATTGAAAAATCTTCTTCAAAATCATCATGTTGCGCGGGGACTTGGAGGGAGCAGAAGATCTGGAGCGCCAGCGCGCGTTGAACGGCTTGTCTTTGCCACGCTCCAATGCTGCAATGCACCGCAACGTCCTCACAGGAGTCCACGACATGATCCCCCGGCACCATCCCCCTTTCTTGCACGGCCTCACCCGTCAGGCCGGCCGCGCGCTCTTGCTGGCGGCAGCCTGCCTCGGGCTGAGCGGCCCCGTCATGGCGGCCGAGCCGGCTTGCCCCAGCCTGCTGCAACACCGGTTCGACCGGCTGCAGGACGAAAAGCCCCAGTCGCTCTGCCAGTACAGCGGCAAGGTGGTGCTGGTGGTCAACACCGCGAGCTTCTGCGGCTTCACCAAACAGTACGAAGGGCTGGAAGCGCTGTACGCGCGCTACCAGTCGCAGGGTCTGGTGGTGCTGGGCTTCCCGGCCAACGACTTCGGCAGCCAGGAGCCGGGCAGCAACCAGGCCATCGCCGAGTTCTGCGAGAACACCTTCGGCGTGAAATTCCCGATGTTCAGCAAGACCAGTGTGGTGGGCCGCGACACCAACCCGCTGTTCCGCCAGCTCGCCGAGAAGACCGGCGAGACACCGCGCTGGAACTTCCACAAGTACCTGATCGGCCGCGACGGCCAGACCGTGCGCAGCTACTCCAGCGGCGTCGACCCCAAAAACCCTGCCCTGCTCAAGGATATTGAAAAGTTTCTATCGACTAAATTGTGACTGATGAGTCACAATAAAACCATTGAGTAAAATCGTGAGTCCGCGACATGCCCCTGCCCCGCCAGCGCCGCGCTGCACGCCAGACACGCAAAGTCTGGAACTTTTGGTGCGCGCACCGCGTCGTAGCAAGCAGGTTGGCCTTGGGGCCAGCCCCCGATTCCGGTTTTGAACTGCGAAGCCTTCCGGATCTCCATGATCCGGCTGCAATCCCGAGGCGCTTCTCCTCCTCCTCCCTCCCTCCCTTGTTCGTCTGGGGGCGCTTCGCAGTCTTTTGTATTGACGCTGATGGTCGCCGCACCCACCGGTGCGGCCTCCTCAGCACTCGGGCCCGATCATGAAACCGGGCTTCCACTCCACCCTGTCCAGCCCGCGTATGCCCCCCCGGCGGCAGGTTCGCGTGGCCGTCGTCGGCTCGGGTATTGCCGGGCTGGCGGCCGCCCACACGCTGCAAGACCTGGCCGACATCACGCTGTACGAGGCGGGTGACCATTTCGGAGGCCACACCCACACGGTCGATGTGACCCTGCCCGATGCCCAGGGCATGCCGCTGAGCTTTGGCGTCGACACCGGTTTTCTCGTGCTCAACGAGCGCACCTACCCGAACCTGCTGGCGTTGTTCGCGCAGCTGGAGGTGCCACTGGCACCGTCCGATATGTCGTTCTCGGTCCAGGTACCGGGTGCCGGGCCTCGCGGCGATGCGCTCGAATGGAGCGGCAGCGACCTGGCCTCGGTCTTCGCACAGAAGCGCAATCTGGCCAACCCGCGCTTCCTGCGCATGCTGACCGACATCGTGCGCTTCAACCGCATCACCACCCGGCTCGCGGAACGTGGCGAAGACCTGCGCCCGGACAGCCCATTGCTGCAGCCGCTGGGCGACTTCCTGCGGCAACACCGCTTCTCCCACGAATTCCGCGACTGGTATTTCCTGCCGATGCTGGGCTGCATCTGGAGCTGCCCGACCGACCAGATGCTGGCCTTCCCCGTCGCGACCATGGTCCGCTTCTGCCACAACCATGGCCTGATCCAGCTCAGCAACCGGCCCCAGTGGTACACCGTTCCTGGCGGCGCGCGCCAGTATGTGCTCAAGATCATCGAGCGCATGGGCGACCTGCGTCTGGGCACGCCGGTGCAGCAGGTGCTGCGCGACGAGTCCGGCGTGCGCGTGATCACGCAGGGCCAGGTGGACCGGTTCGATGCCATCGTGATCGCCTGCCACAGCGATCAGGCCTTGCGCGTGCTCGGTGCACAGGCCACCCCCGCTGAACGCGAAGTGCTGGGCGCCATCCGCTACCAGCCCAACCGCGCCGTGCTGCACACCGATGCCTCGGTGCTGCCAGAGAACCCGCGCGCCTGGGCCGCCTGGAACTACGAGCGCTCCGCCAGTGCCGGTGCCGAGTCGGCCGGCGTCTGCCTGCACTACCTCATCAACCGGCTGCAACCCCTGCCGGTGTCACAGCCCGTGCTGGTTTCGCTCAATCCGCAGCGCGAGATCAACCCCACGAAGGTGTTCGGTGAGTACGACTACGAACACCCGGTATTCGACCTTGGCGCGATCCGGGCCCAGGCGGCCGTCCCCACTTTGCAAGGGCAGGGCCACACCTGGTTTGCCGGCGCGTGGACGGGTTATGGCTTCCACGAAGACGGGCTCAAGTCAGGCCTGCAGGCCGCGCGCGGTTTGATCGATGCGCTCGGCCTGGTCAGCGTGCCGGCCGATCGAGAGCGGCGAATCGCCGCCCTGCCAGGGGTGTTCGGATGAAGGCCTCGACGGGCCTCCCGCCAGAGCGCGTGCCGGTGGCGCAGATCGGCTTCGGCCAGGTGCGCCACACGCGCCACCGCCCGAGCCGCAACGCCTTCACCTACGCCACGTACTTCCTCATGCTGCCCATGCGCAGCCTGCGCGCGAACGGCCCGGGCGCCCTCGCGCGCAACCGCCGCGCGGCGCTCAGCTTTCACGACCGCGACCATGGCGAGGGCGGTGCCGACAGCCTGGCCTGGCTGGACGGCGTGCTGCAGCAGCAAGGCATCGACGATGCGCAAGGCGAGGTCTGGCTGCACACCTACCCGCGCGTGCTGGGCTACTGCTTCAAACCCGTGAGCTTCTGGTATTGCCACCGTGCAGACGGCTCGCTGCGCGCGGTGCTCGCCGAGGTGAACAACACCTTCGGTGAACGTCACTGCTACCTGCTGGATGCGCCGCGCTACGGCGAACCCTGCGAAGCCGCCAAGGTGTTCCACGTCTCGCCCTTCTGCCCGCTGCAAGGCCGCTACCGCTTCGTCTTCATGCGCACGGAGGGCGCCACGCCACGCACCGTCGCACGCATCGACTATTTCGACGACGCGCTGGGTGCCGAACCGCTGCTCAACACCAGCGTCAGCGGCGAGCTGCATCCGCTGAACGCCCGCACGGTGCGGCGGGCGCTGTGGACCCATCCGGCGATGACCTTCGGCGTGATCGCACGCATCCACTGGCAAGCCCTGCGGCTGTGGCGCCAGAAAGCCCCTTTCTTTCGCCAGCCACCCGCACCGGGTGACTTCGTGACCGCCGCGGTCCCAGCGGCTTCCGTCGAGCAACACGTCCCATGAACAGCACGACCGCCCCGCACGGCCCCCTGGGCTTTGAACTGCCGCGCAACGCGCCCGCTGCGGCACGCACCACCTTGCGGCTGCTGCAGCGCCTGGCGCATGGCAGCCTCAGCCTGCAGCTGCCCGACGGTTCGGTGCAACGCCTTGGGCAAGGCGATGGCCCGCACGCCAGCATGAAGCTGCACAACTGGAAAGTGTGCGGCGCGGTGCTGAAGTCGGGCGACATCGGGCTGGCCGAAACCTACATCGCCGGCGACTGGAGCACCCCGCACCTGCCCTCGCTGCTGTCGCTGCTGGTGGCCAACCGGCGCGAGGTGGAAGACATGGTCTACGGCTCATGGCTGGGCCGTCTGGCCTACCGCGTCCGGCACCTGCTCAACCGCAACACCCGGACCAACAGCCGCCGGAACATCCATGCCCACTACGATCTGGGCAACGCGTTCTACCGCCTGTGGCTGGACGAGACCATGAACTACTCGTCGGCCTGGTTCGAAACCCCCGAACAGCCCATGGCGATGGCGCAGCACGCCAAGGTGCGCCGCGCACTGCAGCAAGCCGGCGTGCGGCCAGGCGACCGCGTGCTGGAGATCGGCTGCGGCTGGGGTGCCCTGGCCGAAAAAGCCACCACCGAATTCGACGCCTCACTGGTGGGCGTGACCCTGTCGACCGAGCAACTGGACTTCGCGCAGCAACGCATGCGCCACATCGGCCGCGAACACCGTGCCGACCTGCGCCTGCAGGACTACCGTGACATCGACGACGCGCCGTTCGACGCGATCTGCTCGATCGAGATGGTCGAGGCCGTGGGCCGCGCCTACTGGCCCACGTACTTCCAGAGCGTCGCGCGACTGCTCAAACCCGGTGGGCGCGCATGCATCCAGAGCATCGTGATCGACGACGCGCACTTTGACCGGTACATCAAGGGCACGGACTTCATCCAGCAGTACATCTTTCCGGGCGGCTGCCTGCCCTGCCCGCGCGAGATGCGCGCACAGGCCGTGCAGGCCGGCCTTGAAGTGGTGGACGAGTTCGCATTCGGCCAACACTACGCGCGCACGCTCTCCCTGTGGCGCGAGCGTTTCCTGCAGGAAGAGGAACGCGTGCTGCAGCTCGGTTTCGACCAGCGCTTCCTGCGCATCTGGGAGTTCTACCTCGCGTACTGCGAGGCTGCGTTCGAGCGCCAGAGCATCGACGTCGTGCAGTACACACTGCGCAAACCGGCCTGAGGCCACACCATGCTCCTCAACCCGCACCTGTTCGTGGCCGCCGCGCTGCTGACCGGTGTGCCCGTGGGCGCACAGTCGCCGGCCACGCCGACCACCGCGTTGACCGTTGCACCCGGCCATGCCCCGCCGGATCACCCGCGGCTGGGCACCGCGCGCCTGCGCTACTGGGGCTTCGATGTGTACGACATGACCCTGCTGGCGCCGCCCGGCTTCGACATCCAGCGCTTCGAGGACCAGGCCTTCAGCCTCGAGCTGCGGTACCTGCGCGCCTTCAAGAGCGCGGACATCGCCACGCGCTCCATCGACGAGATGCAGGACATCGCCCCCATCGAACCCGCGCAGGCGAAGCGCTGGCGTGACGCCATGGGCGCACTGTTCCCCGATGTGCAACGTGGTGACCGCATCACCGGCGTGCACACGCCCGGCCACGGCGCGCGCTTCTATCTCAACGGTCGGTGGATCGGCGACATCGCCGACGATGCCTTCTCGCGCCGGTTCTTCGGCATCTGGCTGTCGCCGAAGACCTCGCAGCCGCGCCTGCGCGAGGCCTTGATCCAGTCCATGAGCGGCCCGCCGCGCACGCCATGAACGAGCCCGCCGCCCACTTCGTCGGCGCTGGCGCGTGGCGCCACGGCCTGCGCTACGGCCTGTTGGGCCTGCCGCTGGCCTTTGTTGCGCTGCCGCTCTATGTGATCCTGCCCAACCACTATGCGCGGGCATTCGGTGCGCCGCTGGCTGCGCTGGGCACGGTGCTGCTCGCCGCGCGACTGATCGACGCCGTGCTCGACCCCTGGATCGGCCGCTGGTGCGATCGCCTGTTCGCGCGCTCGACCTCGGCGCTGCTGAGCGCGGCTGCAGGCGCGTCGGCGGTGCTCGCCGGTGGACTGTGGGGCCTGCTGTTTCCACCGGTGGCGGTGCGCGCCGCAGGCACGTCAGCCCTGCTCGCATGGGCCGGCGGGCTGATGGCCATCACCTACGTCGCGTACAGCGTGGTGTCGGTCGCCCACCAGGCCTGGGGCGCACGGCTGGGCGGCGACGAAGTGCAGCGCAGCCGCGTGGTGGCGTGGCGAGAGGGACTGGCGCTCGTGGGTGTGCTGATCGCCGCCGTGCTGCCCGCCACCCTGGGTCTGGGCGCGACCACCGCCACCTTCGCCGTGCTGCTGGCGCTGGGCTGGTGGGCCTGGAGCCGCGCGGTGCCGCCCCATGCCCATCCCACCGTGGCGAGTGGGGACGGCCCATCGCCGCTGCGGCAGGCGCCATTCCGGCGGCTGCTCGCGGTGTTCGTGATCAACGGCACGGCGAGCGCCGTGCCGGCCACGCTGGTGCTGTTTTTCGTACAGGACCGGTTGCAGGCTTCCCCGGCGATGGAACCGGCGTTCCTCGCCACGTACTTCCTGTGCGCCGCTTTGTCGATGCCGCTGTGGGTGCGGGTGGTGAACCACCTCGGCCTGGCGCGCACCTGGCTGGCCGGCATGGCCATGGCGGTGGCGGTGTTCATCTCGGCGGCCCTGCTCGGCGCGGGCGACGCGTGGCCCTTCCTCGCGGTGTGCGCGCTCTCCGGCATGGCACTGGGCGCCGATCTGGCGATGCCCGGAGCACTGCTCGCGGGACTGATCAGCCGTCTGGGGGAGCGCGGCCAGCGCGAAGGTGCGTACTTCGGCTGGTGGAACTTCGCCACCAAGCTCAACCTTGCGCTGGCCGCCGGCCTGGCGCTGCCCCTGCTGGCCTGGTTCGGCTACACCCCCGGCACGCGCGACCCCGCCGCGCTGCAGATTCTCACCATCGCCTACTGCCTGTTGCCCTGCGTGCTCAAGCTGCTCGCCGCGGGCGCGCTCTACGCCCTGGTCATCCGCCCGGGGCAGGGACTTACCCCACCGCCCCACCCCTTGCCCACACACTGAAAGCCCGCCATGCAACGACGTCAATTGCTCGCCGCCAGTGTCGCCGGCGCTGCCGTTCTCTCGGGTTGCGCGGGCCCGGAGGTGGCTCGCTACGCCAGCGAGACGCCGGTGCTCGACCTGCGCACTTACTTCAATGGGACGCTCGACGCCTACGGCGTCTTCGCCGACCGCTCGGGCGAGATCGTCAAACGCTTCATCGTGGTCATGCGCTGCCAGTGGAACGGTGACGACGGCGTGCTCGACGAGGACTTCACCTATTCGGACGGCACGAAGCAAAAGCGGGTGTGGCGCATGAAGCACCTGGGCGACGGCCGTTTCATCGGCACCGCCGACGACGTGGTCGGTAGCGCACAGGGTGAACAGCGGGGCAACGCCTTCCGGTGGGGCTACACGCTGCGGCAGCCGGTGGGCGACAAGGTGTACGAGGTGCAGTTCGACGACTGGATGTACCTCATGGACGACCGCGTGATGCTCAACAAGGCGGTGATGAGCAAGTTCGGCGTGCGGCTGGGCGAGGTCACCCTGTCTTTCGTGAAGCGCCAGCCATGAGCACGCCGAGCGCCTTCGTCGATGCCAACGCCCGGCCAGCCCCGGCACAGACCACGCGCGGCGGCACCTTGCTCAAACCCATGAACCCGCGCATCACCGACTGGCACGGGCTGCGCGTGTGGCTCGTGGGCGCCTCCAGCGGCATCGGCGAGGCCACGGCTTCGGCGCTGCACGCACGGGGTGCACAGGTGCTGGTCTCGGCGCGCAACGCCGCCGCACTCGACACATTCGTCGCCGCACATCCAGCCGTGCACGGCGCCGCTGCACAGGCCTGGCCACTGGACGTGACGGATGCCGCCGCCGTCGCGCACACGGCGCGGCAGATCCTGTTGCAGGGCCCGATCGACCTGGTGCTGTACTGCGCCGGCCACTACCACGAGATGCGCGCCACCAGCATGGATCTGGCCGATCTCCAGCGCCACATGGACATCAACTACACCGGTGCGTTGCACGTGCTGGATGCCACCGTGCCGGCCATGCTGTTGCGCGGTGGTGGCCACATCAGCCTGATCAGCAGCGTGGCAGGCTTTCGCGGCCTGCCCAAGAGCCTCGCCTATGGCCCGACCAAGGCCGCGCTCACCCACCTCGCGGAAACGCTGTACCTGGACCTGCGGCCGCAGGGTCTGGGCGTGAGTGTGGTGCACCCGGGCTTCGTGCGCACGCCCCTGACGGCCCGCAACGGCTTCGACATGCCAGCCTTGATCACGCCCGCACAGGCGGCGCAGTCCATGCTGGCGGGCTGGCAACAGGGTGCTTTCGACATTCACTACCCCAAGCGCTTCACGCGCTGGATGAAGCTGCTGCGGCTGCTGCCCTACCGCGTGTATTTTCCGGTCGTGCGACGCGTCACCGGGCTATAAACCCGCATGCCGGAAGACAACCCCATCCCACACGAGGCGATCGACCGCCTCTGCACCTGGTTCGAATCGCTATCGCCCGCCTCGCTGGAGGCGCTCGGCAACTTCTATACGGCCGACGCGCGCTTCAAGGACCCGTTCAACGAGGTGCAAGGCACCGCCGCCATCGCGGGCATCTTCGAGCACATGTTCGACAGCCTGCACGACCCCCGCTTTGTGGTGACAAACCGTCTGGTGGACGGCGCCCAGTGTTTCCTGGCCTGGGAGTTCCGTTTCCGTTTCAAACGCTTCCACGCCACCACCGAACAGGTGGTCCGCGGCGGCTCGCACTTGCGGCTGGCGTCCGACGGCCGCGTCAGCGACCACCGCGACTACTGGGACGCGGCGGAAGAGCTGTACGAAAAAATCCCGGGCCTGGGCGGCCTGATGCGCTGGCTGAAAAAGCGCGCAGTGGCGTAAGGTGTCTTTTCCCGGATGCTGCGGAGCCGGCTTTGCCAGATCGCCGGCATGGCCTCCCGGGATTGACGCACCGCAGGCGCGGTGTGGGGATATCTAGCTCGGCTTGCTGTCGACGAAGCTGGCCCGCTGATTGAGCTTCTCGGCCAGACGCGTCAGGTTGGGGTACTGCGAACGCCAGTCGATGGTGGGGAAGCGGAAATCCAGATAGCCCAGCGCGCAGCCCACGGCCACGTCGGACAGACTGAAGTGAATCCCCGAGCAGAAGGCCTTCTCGCCCAGGCCCTGGCTCATGGATTTGAGGCTGGCGTCGATCTTGGCGCGTTGGCGCGCGATCCAGGCCTCGCTGCGTTCCCCCTCGCCACGGCCGGGCCAGGTGGCCTCGAGGCGGGCCAGCACCGCAGCATCCAGCAGGCCGTCGGCCAGCGCCTCCCAGGTCTTGACCTCGGCGCGCTCGCGCCCCTGCGTCGGAATCAGCTTGCCCACCGGCGACAGTGTGTCCAGGTACTCCACGATCACGCGCGAGTCGAACACCGCTTCACCCCCCTCCATCACCAGGCAGGGCACCTTGCCCAGCGGGTTGGAGGTCATGATCGTGGTGTCGGCGGACCACACGTCTTCCAGGATGAACTGGTAGTCCAGCTTTTTCTCGGCCATGACGACGCGCACTTTTCGCACGTAAGGGCTGGTGACGGCACCGATGAGTTTCATGGGGATAGGAGGAGCTTTGGGACTGGGAGCACGATTCTAGCCAGCACGGGAAGCACCCCGCTGACGCCGGCCAGCGCGCCCGGCGGTGACCAGCGCGCCGGGTCGGCCTCCTACAATCGCGGGATGCGCCCGACCTCCACTTCTCCCGCCTCTCCCGCCAACGCCAACCCGGGCACGCCCAGTGCCATCTCCGCCCTCTCGCCACTCGACGGCCGCTATGCGGGCCGCCTGGCAAACCTGCGCCCCTTCATGAGCGAGCAGGGTTACATGCACCGCCGCGTGCAGGTGGAAATTGCCTGGTTCATCGCCCTGTCCGACGCCGGGCTGGCCGAATTCAAACCCCTGTCGCCCGGCGCTCGCACCTACCTCATGGGGCTGGTGAAGAACTTCAACGAAGCGGATGGCCAGGCCATCAAGGACATCGAGAAGGTCACCAACCACGACGTGAAAGCCGTCGAATACTGGATCAAGTCCAAGTTCGAGGCGCGCCCCGAACTCGAGAAAGCGGCCGAGTTCGTGCACTTCGCCTGCACGAGCGAAGACATCAACAACACCAGTCACGCCCTGCAGCTCAAGGGCGGGCGAGACATGGTGCTGCTGCCCGCGCTGGACGCGGTGATCGACAAGCTGCGCGAGATGGCCCACGCCTACGCCGCGGTGCCGATGCTCAGCCGCACGCACGGCCAGACCGCCAGCCCCACCACGGTGGGCAAGGAGATGGCCAACGTCCTGGTGCGCCTGAGCGCCGCGCGCGATCGCATCGCCAGCGTCAAGCTGCTGGGCAAGATGAACGGCGCCGTGGGCAACTACAACGCCCATCTGAGCGCCTGGCCCGAATTCGACTGGGAAGCCTTCAGCCGCAACGTGATCGAGCAGCCCGAACCGCTCGGCCTGGGCCTGACCTTCCAGCCCTACAGCATCCAGATCGAACCGCACGACTACATGGCCGAGCTGTTCGATGCGGTGGCCCGCGCCAACACCATCCTGGTCGACCTCGCGCGCGACATCTGGGGCTATGTGAGCCTGGGGTACTTCAAGCAGCGCCTCAAAGCCGGCGAGATCGGCTCCTCGACGATGCCGCACAAGGTCAACCCGATCGACTTCGAGAACGCCGAGGGCAACCTGGGCCTGTCCAACGCCCTGCTGCGCCACCTGTCCGAGAAGCTGCCCATCAGCCGCTGGCAGCGCGACCTCACCGACTCCACCGTGCTGCGCAACATGGGCGTGGCCCTGGGCTACGCGGTGCTGGCCTACCACTCGCTGGGTGTAGGCCTGGGCAAGCTGGAACTCAACGAGGAAGCCCTGGCGGCCGACCTCGACGCGTCATGGGAAGTGCTGGCCGAGCCCATCCAGACCGTCATGCGCCGCTACGGCGTCTCAGGTGCTTATGAAAAGCTCAAGGAAGTCACGCGCGGCAAGACCGTGACGGCCGAGGCACTGCACGCCCTCATCCGGAGCCTGGACATCCCGCAGCCCGAGAAAGACCGCCTGCTGGCCATGACACCAGGCAGCTACATCGGCAAAGCCACGGAACTTGCCCGGCGCGTCTGAGTGCCGGCCCACCGCGCTATCGACCCGAGCCCGACTCCTCCAGGGCGCGCTCGGCGTAGCGGTTGAAGCGCCACGCATCGCCCTCGATGATGATGCGCCGCCAGCTCGCGCGCTTTTCCCCCGGCGTCATCTCGGTCCAGCGCTGCACTTCGTCGAATGTGCGGCCGCAGCCCTTGCAGGTCTCGTCGCCCTGGCTGGTCGAGCAGATCGCGATACAGGGCGTATCGGGCATGGTGTCGTACCAGGCCAGCCAGGCCTCGCGCGCCTTCGCGGGCAGCGTGGCCTCGTCTGCCTCGGTTTCGTGGAACCACACCATCAGCGCATACACCTCGGCCAGCGCGCGCAATTCCTTGCACAGCGACACACCATCTGGCGAGGGTGAGCGCTCACGCCAGTAGTTGATCGCGGCTTCGATGTCGGTGATGTGGATGCCGGCCATGGGGTGAGGATCATAGCCAGTCCCACACCGCGGTGAGCCCCCACCGGGCAGAACCAGCCCCGGCCTTGTGGTAACTGCTTATGCAGTCGGCGTGCCACACGAGATGGTCGACCGCTACAATCCCGCTTCTCGAAGGGGAGTAGCTCTCCAGATCCAGTGCGGAGGGGCTGAAAAGCCCGCCATCGCTGGACATTCGGTGTTGTCGTCAGTACGGAACCTACGGTTCCCGGCAGCCCGGGCCCGGCGATCCCATCGCCAGGCCGAGCCAGACCTTTGATAGGCCCCCATGGGCCGATCAAGGCTTTGTCCATCCCCTTCGCCAGCGCGGTTGCGGCATCACGGGCAGATGAAACAACGCCTTCCGATCGCTGGTGGTGGTCTGACAGGAGAGAAGGCCGGGCGGAAGACGACGACGAGAAGGGTTCGCGTCCCGCCCATTTGGACAAACGACAACGAGGAACATATGGATTTCCTGACATCGCCCGCGTTCTGGGTCGCCCTGGGACAGATCATCATCATCGACATCCTGCTGGGTGGCGACAACGCGGTCGTGATCGCGCTGGCCTGCCGCAAGCTGCCCGCCCATCAGCGCACCAAGGGCATCATCTGGGGCACCGCTGGCGCCATCGTCCTGCGCGTGATCCTGATCGCGTTCGCGATGACACTCCTGACCGTGCCGTTCATCAAGCTGGTCGGTGCGATCCTGCTGGTCTGGATCGGCGTGAAGCTGCTGGCGCCCGATGACGAAGCGCATGGTGACATCCAGGGCAGCGACAAGCTGCTCGCGGCCATCAAGACCATCATCGTGGCCGACCTGGTGATGAGCGTGGACAACGTCATCGCCATCGCCGGCGCCGCCCAGAACGCAGGCGAACACTCGTTCCTGCTGGTGGTGCTGGGCCTGCTGATCTCCATCCCCATCATCGTCTGGGGGAGCACCCTGGTCATCAAGCTGATGGCGCGTTTCCCGATGATCATCACCCTCGGCGGCATGCTGCTGGGCTGGATCGCCGGCGGTATGCTGGTGACCGACCCCGCCTTCGTGAACCCCGACAAGTGGCTGTGGATGCCCAAGCTGGGCACGGTGGACGAGAAGGGCATGGCCGTCATCTCCGACACGCTGTACTGGGCCTCGCACATCGTGGGCGCCCTCATCGTCCTCGCGCTGGGCAAGTGGGTCGCTTCGCGCCGCCCACCGGTGGTGCACGAAAGCTGATCACGGTACCGGCTCTGGCGGCCTGATCCCGGAAGGCGGCGCCCGCGAGGGCGCCGCCTTTTTTCTTGTCTGCGACATCACGGGCGGTGCTATGCTGGCCCCCATGAGACTCATCCTGACCTGGCTGCTCGCGGCCTGCGCCCTGCTGGTGGTGGCCTACCTGTACCCCGGTGTGCAGGTGCAGAGCTTCACGTCCGCCCTGATCGCGGCGGCCGTCATCGGCCTGTTCAACGCCGTGCTGCGCCCCATCCTGGTGATCCTCACGCTGCCCGTCACCATCGTCACGCTGGGCCTCTTCCTGTTTGTCATCAACGCGCTGATGTTCTGGGCCGCCGCGAGCGTGCTCGACGGCTTCCGCGTCAGCGGCTTCCTTGCCGCGCTGCTGGGTTCACTGATTTACTCGGTGCTGATGCTGGTGGTGAATTCGGCCGTGCGCACCGTGCTGCCGCGCTGAGCCGACGGCTCGGCGCCCACCCCCAGGCTCATTCCTCGCGCAAGGACTCGCGCAGCTGCGCTTCGACCTCACGCCGGCGGCTGTCCACGATGGCCAGTTCCATGCCGTCCGTGCGCTGTGCCGCCGGCAAGGCTTGAGCGGCCCTGAAACGCTCCGCAGCGCCCGAGAAATCCAGATGCGCGGCTCGCGACTCCGCCTCCGCACGGATCGCGCGCAGCGTCTGCCCCTGCGCGGCATAGGCGCGCGAGAGGGTCTGCCAGGCGACCGCGTCGCGGGGTTGCGCCGCCACCCAGGCCTGCAGGCGCGCCACGGCACGCTGGGGTTGGCCGGTGGCCAGCGCGGCCTGGGCGCCCTGAAGGGCGCTGGCGCGAGACGTTCCCGTCAGCGCCTGGTCGCGCAGCTCCGCAAGCAAGGCCGTCTGTGCGGGCGGCAGGGAACTTGCACCAACGGCCATCGGAGACAGCAGCACATCCAGTGTCAGTGCATCGACCGTGGGACGCGCCTCCGGAGGCACGGTGGTCCGAAGACGCTGCGCGAGCTCCAGCGCAAGGTCGCGTTGACCGAGGCGCAGCGCGGACAGTGCGGCGGCGTAACGGTCGCCCGCCGATGCATTCGCCGACTGACCGTTGGCCAGCCAGGCGCGCTGGCGGTCGGGGCTGTTCTCGGCCAGCACGCGGGCCCGCGCGGCCACCAGCGCATGCTGGGTGCGCGAAGGCATGGAGAAGTTCAGTGCCGGGTCCTGCGTGCCCCCCTGGGCGCGCGGCAACTCCAGGCGCAACGGCGAGGTGCCCCCAGGCGGGGAAACCCCGGCAGCCGGGGACGTGCCACCGGCGGGGCCGGCACTGACACCTGCCGCCGCCACCGGCCCCGACGGCACACGACCACGCATGTCGGCGATGCGCTCGCCCGTCAAGGGATGGCTGCGCAGGTAGGGAAACGAGCCGTCGTCGTAGCGGGACGATTGCTGCATCTTGTCGAACATGCTCACGAAGCCCTGGCCGTCGAAGCCCGCGCCGGTCAACACGCCAAAGCCGACCCGATCGGCCTCGCGCTCCATGTCGCGTGAGAAGTTCAGTTGCGACTGCGCCGCGACGGCAGAGCTGCCGGCAATGGCCGCACCGGCCACCTGCGCGTTGGCGCCCGCCGCCAGGGCACCCAGGATCATCGCGCCCATCATCCAGGGTGCCATTCGCTCTTCGCGCGTCATCATGCGGGCAATGTGGCGCTGCGAGACGTGGCTGAGTTCGTGCGCCATCACCGAGGCCAGCTCCTCAGGCCGGTCGGTGATCGCCACCAGGCCGAGATTCACACCCAGATAACCGCCTGGCAAGGCAAAGGCGTTGACGCGCTTGTCGCGCGACACCACCAGTTCCCAGCTCATGCGCTCGGCGAGTTCGGGTGGCACGTCACCCCGGTCGCGCGCGGCACCCAGCAGGGGTTGCCACAAGGTCTGCAGGTAGTCGCCCAGCACCGGGTCGTCCAGGTAGTCCGGATCCCGGTAGATGTCGCGCGCGATGCGGTCGCCCAGGCGCCGTTCGGCGGCAATCGACATGCCCTGGCCGTCCCCCAGGCTCGGCAATGAGGCGTTGGGAGCACTGTCCCGCACGGCTTGCGCAAGGGAAACGGGGGCGGGTGTGGCCATCGAGATGGCCAGGGCCAGCACGCCCAGGCTCGAGGCGCGGCGGACGAAAGGGGGCAGCGACGTCAGGAAAAAACGCATCCCCGTATGATGCCGCCAACGCCTGACGGTTCTGTAAAGCCCGCGAAACAAGCCCCCATGACCGATACAAAATCTTCATCCCCCCTGACCCATTTCGACGCCCAGGGGCAAGCCCACATGGTGGATGTGGCGGCCAAGGCCAGCACCCACCGGGTGGCGGTGGCCGAGGGGCGCATCCGCATGCTGCCGGCGACGCTGGCGCTGATCCAGGCGGGCACGGCAAAGAAGGGCGACGTGCTGGGCATTGCCCGCATCGCCGGCATCCAGGCCGCCAAGAAGACCAGCGACCTCATTCCCCTGTGCCATCCGATCGCGCTGACCCGGGTGGCGGTGGACTTCGACATCGAGCCCGGCACCCACAGCGTGCGCTGCCGCGCAACGGCCGAATGCACCGGCCAGACCGGCGTGGAGATGGAAGCCCTCACCGCCGCGTCGGTCGCCTTGCTGACGATCTACGACATGTGCAAGGCAGCGGACCGCGGCATGGTGATGTCGGACCTGCGGCTGCTCGAGAAAAGCGGCGGCAAGAGCGGCCACTTCGTGGCCGCGGATCCCGCCTAGAACGGATCGATCGGCAGGAAGCGCACCGGGCGTGCGTCCTGCGGAGAAAGAATGGCGGTCCACGCCAACTGCCGGCTGACCACGGGCAGATAGCGCGCGTCGTCGGCTTTCAGGCCCACCGACGTCAGCGCTGCTTCGATCGCAGGCGCTTCCTGGGGCTTGCTGCTCAGCAAGGCCTTCACCGGCAGCGAGGCAGAGCGGATCGCCGCCGCCTGCGAGTCGTAACTCACCCAGAGGTCCGCCCGGGCGCCGATGTCCACCCCCTGCAGGGCAGCCATCGTCACTTCCATCTTCTCGGATTCGGACACGAACGGGCGCACCGCCACAGGTTCCGGGCCCCACACGGGCAGCGTGCGGAACTCCGGCGTGCTGCGCGCCAACAGGCCCGGGTCCACGTCCACCGCATGCACCACGCGCAGACGATCGATCTCGAATGCCAGGTGGACAGGCCGCGCCTGGAACACCGTCCACGCGCCATAGGACAGCGCAGCCAGTTGCACCAGCGCAATCAGGCCCACGTCCAACCTCAGCTCCCTGAGTGACTTCTTGGCGGACGCCACGGCGAACGTGCAGACGGGGCCCAGAACGAGATCCACCACGGCCACGAGCATGAAGAGGCTCAAGCCACCCGACAGCACCCGGTATGGGTCGGGATACCACACGAAGAAGATCATGCTGCCAATCACCAGCATGATCAGCGCGCTGACCAGGAAGTGTCCGATGGACCATTTGAAACGGTGGCGGAGATCAGTTGGCATGGTCAACGATGGTCTTCAAGGTGTGATGGAAGATGCAACGCCGTGGCTGTCCGGTATCGGCAGGGGCAGAGGCTCCACGCGGTCGGATGGGCTGAACTGGAATGTGGTTTGTCGCCCCCGGTAGTCCGGCCACTTCAACGCAGCGAGTGACGGATGCGCCATCTGATCGCGCGACCAGATCGATTGGATCACAGGCACTCCGCCCGCCCCCATCACGGCATTGAAGCGCATCATCCATATGCGCGCAGAGTCTGCATCACCATTCAAGGCGAAGGCTTTTGCTGCCGCGTAATACCCGGGTGGAGAACTCACGGTACCAGCGGTGTCGGCAATCCACCGAAGTTCGTCTGGCTTCATGCCTGGCTTCATTGGCATCCGGTACAGCACCAGTTCGTCATGAATCTGGTTCAGTATCCGCGGCTCATGAACTTCGACGTCCGGTCGTTTGCCAATCCGGTTGTTTTCGAAGCGCCACTCGGTGTAGCGCTCCTGGTAGGGGAAGTAGTCGGCCGAAATCCAGGCCGCCATGCCGAGCGCGATGCCGCCGGCGGCCCACCACGAAGGCCGGGGAAGCGTGGCGATCGCACCGCCACCACTTGACGGCATCAGCCAACCGGCAACGAACCCTGCCGGCGCCAGGAAATAGAGAAACTGGTGCGGCAACTCCAGCATGGAATGGACGAGCAGCGCACACAGAAACGCCACCGGAAGCACATCCTGCGAGGACGTGCGCAGGGCCCACAGTCGCCGCCCCAGCCAGAAGCCCGCCGCACCCAGAAGGCACAGGCCCAGAGGCAGGCCGAACCAGAGCAGTACATCCAGGATCACGTTGTGCGCATGGCCAAAACGTTCACCAATGAAAATCTCTGGATGCAAGTGGGCCACCGACACGTAGGCCCGCCCCACATCCGTCAAGCCGTACCCCAGCCAGGGCTGCTCCAGCAACGCAGCCCAGAAAGCCCGCCAGGCGTCAATCCGGGCGCCATCGACGGCCGTCAATCGCGCCTCGACGCTGTACTGAATGCCGATCCATTGCGCCACTTCCCTGAAGTACAACGACCAGGCGACCAGCAACGCAAGACCGACGAGCCAGACAGCCAAGATGGAGCGTCGCGAATCCCCCCTCAGTGCAAGCACAAGCAGCACGAACACAACACCCCCCTCCAGAAGGCCGGCACGCGACTGCGTCAGGCCGAGGCCTATCCCAATCCAGACAAACAGCAGGCCGAACACGAACAAGCTTAATACGCGGTGGTGCCGGAACCATGTGAGACCGATCAGGCCCCAGACCTGTACCGTGGCCAACTGGTTGGCTTGAAGAATCATGCCCGAGGGACGAGCGCCCGCGTGGAGTGGCGTGACCAGCATCAGCAAGAAGGACTCGAAATCGGTGGAGTACCACTGCATCCACTGAATCCATTGCACCACCACATTCAGCGCTGCCGCCAGAGCCAGAGCGGCAAACAGAATGTCCAGAAGGCGCCTGTGTCCCTGCAGGCGTGCGGCATGACCCAGTACGAACGCCAGCGCCAGCGCACCCACGTACACAGACGAGACGGCCGCCGTTCCCGCTTTCGGCAGAAGGCCGGCAAACCATTGCAACCAGGGCACACACGCCACCAGCAGCAATACCACCGCGGGCACGGAGATCGGCAGGCGCCATGGCGTCTGCCAAGCCAACACCAGCGCCATCCACCCCAGCATCACGCCCATCACCAACTCGTGATGAAAGGCGCTCCAGGGCAACTGGTGGTTGGGCATCAACCACACCAGCGACAGCAACAGCGCCGCGAGGACATTCTCGATTTGCTGCAGCGGGGAGTAGGCAGGTCGCATCGGCTACTGGATGTCAAAAATGCGCAGAACAAAAGAAAAGGCCGCAAAGCGGCCTTTTCGCATGGGCGCGTGCCCTATCAACCGCGGCAGGAACCGGGCAGGAAGCGAGCAGGCAACGGGTTGGCAGTAGAAGGACCACAGACCCAGTTGGTGATTACCTGACCAGCGTGGGTGGTACCGTTCAGCGCGGCGGCGGAAACAAACGGCGCCAGCTGGATCTGGTTGGTGGTGGCCGTGACACCGCCACCGATATTGGCGGCATTCCCGACAATGGTGATGATGCCGTTGCCATTGGAGCCACCAGAAGTCACCATGCGGGTCGGGGTGATGGCGCAAGCGGCGACGATCGCCGAGCTGATGTCGGTACCAGGGGCCGCTGCCTGAACGGTCTCGGTGATCGAGGTGCGGCACGACGAAGCGGCCAGAACCACTTCCGACACGCGGGCGCGCACCGTGTAGTCTTGGTAAGCGGGCAACGCGACGGCGGCCAGGATACCGATGATGGCCACCACGATCATCAGTTCGATCAGGGTGAAACCTTTTTGCAGGGAACGCTTCAGCTTCATGTGGACACTCCTTGGGAGACAGGGTTGGGTTAAGAACGCGTGTGTATCAGCAGACGCCGTGCCAACCCGAAATAGCCTGTTTTCTGCGGCCTTTTTCACGCTTTGGCCGTTGTCGGTGACATTTGGTGGCCCTTGAAGCGGGCAAGCACCGACAATTTTTGTCACCCCGAGCTGGGCCGACAGGATTTGTCACAGCTCGAAGGTCTGCCCTGCGCTGAGCCAGCGGATGTCGTGCCGCGTCGACGCCGGCTTTTGTGGCGCCTCATCGAAGCGCTGGATCTCTTCCATGATCAGGCCGGTTTCCGCCGGCTTGGTGTGGGTGATGTAGATCGGGTAGCAGTGCCCGCTGTCGATCTGCTCGAGCTCCTGGGCCAGCAGCGACGGCGCGAGGTGCAGGCTGCGCCGGGCGAGTTCGTGCTCGCGGTCGCTGAAAGCCGTCTCGATCACGAGCAGGGCCACGGTCAGTTCATTGACGCGCTTCCAGAACGCCGGGTTGCGGCCGGTATCCCCGCTGAACACCCAATGGCCCGAGGCAGTGGCGGCCGCGAAGCCCACCGCAGGGACGGTGTGCACAGCGGGCAATACCTCGACCGCCTTGCCGCCGACCTGCAGAACCTCGCCGACGGTGATGGAGACGAACCGCATGAGCGGCGTGTCCACGCTGGGGATGGACGAGAAGTCTGGCCAGATCAGGTTGTTGAAGATGTGTACCTTCAGTGCGGCGATGGTGCCGGGGAGTGCATGCACCTGTAGCGGGGGGGCACCGCTGGCCAGACGCCGGGCGGCCACGGCATCGAGCATGAGGGGCAGTGCCGCCACATGGTCGAGGTGGGAGTGGGTGAGCAGGACATGGTCCACGGCCGCCATTTCGTCCAGCGTCAGATCGCCCACACCCGTGCCAGCGTCGATCAGGACGTTGTCATCGAGCAGGAAAGAGGTGGTGCGGCACCCTTGGGCAATGGCGCCAGAGCACCCCAGTACACGAACCCTCATTGGCAGCTTTGGCAGTGGCGTGGCCGCAGCACGCGGCGCATCGGATGTAACAGAACAGGCTGCCTGCCCCACCTTCAAGGTGGCGCAGCAACCGACTGCCGAAGGCTACCCGTTTGACAACGCGCCGGAAAGGAATTTTTTGGCAGTTCTGCCCATGACCGCCACCGCCCGCGGGGGGGCGGATCGGCCGGGTGTCAGTGCTGGACGAACTGCATCTGGGTACCGGCCAGCTCCAGCAGGTCGCCATGATGAAGGTTCACGGCCTCGGTCCCGATCGGGCTGCCGTTGATGGTGGGCTTCTGGGTGCCTTCGACAAGTGCGACCACATAGCCATGGGGCCTGCGCGTGATGGCCGCCACGGCAACACCGGGCTTGCCGATGGTCGTCACGACCTTGACCAGCGGCACTTCACGACCCGCAGCGTTGCCGGACACGACCTTGATGGCCGCATTGCCCAGCGTCGCGCCCTGGCCCTCTCCAGGCTCCACGACGGAGCCGGCGTTGATGACCGTGGTTTTCTCGTAGGTTTCGCTTGCGCCTTCGTGAACGAACTTGATCTTGTACTTGCCGATCTCGATGGCATCGCCATTCTGCAATTGCTGCTTCTTGATCGCCTTGCCGTTGACGTACGTCCCGTTGGTGCTGTTGAGGTCTTCCAGAAAAACGTCCATGCCCGACATCTGCATCACGGCGTGCTCACCGCTGACCGCGAGGTTGTCGATCACGATATCGTTGTAAGGACGCCGGCCCAGCGTGGTGCGGTCTTTGGTGAGTTGCACTTCCTTGATGACGACACCATCGATGGAAACGATCATTTTCGGCATGGCCGACTCCTCTGGAACCTATTGATTGAATTCTGAATACGGCTACTTGCCGAGCATCCGCGACAGAAGGCCCTTGCGGATCGGCCGTGAACGAGCAGACGCCAGTATCACCGAAATATTGTCGCGCCCACCACTGTCGTTGGCCGCGTCCACCAAAGCCTGCGCCTTTTCTTCCAGTGTTCCCGCAGCCACGAGGATGGCCGCAATGCGCTCGTCACTGACCATGTCGCTCAGGCCGTCAGAGCAGAACAGATAGAGGTCTTCGTCTTCCACGCGGTATTCGTTGACTTCCAGCAACACCGTGTCCTCGACCCCCAATGCACGGGTGACGAGGTTCTTGTGCGTCGCGTATTGCGCCTGTTCGAGCGAAATCAGTCCGGCGTCAATCTGCTCCTGCAACAGCGAGTGGTCGCGTGTGATCTGCATGAAGCTGCCGGTGCGCAACCGGTAGCAGCGCGAGTCGCCGACGTGGCCGATCATGGCGCGAGCACCGTGGAACACGCCCATGACCAGGGTGGTGCCCATGCCAGCGTATTGCGCATTGGAGTTGGCCGCGTTGAAGATCGAGCGGTTGGCGTTGTCGATGCAGATTTCCATCGCGCGCTTGAGTTCGCGCGCGCTGGCCTCATGGCCGCCTTCGGACATCCAGCGTCCAAGCTCCGTGCGGATGAAGGTGGTCGCCATCGCGCTCGCCACTTCGCCCGCGTTGTATCCGCCCATGCCATCGGCCAGCACCACGACCTGGTTGTCGGGATCGAGGGCCACAGAGTCCTCGTTGTTGTCCCTGACCAGCCCCGGATCTGTGAGACAAAAATACTCAAAAATCATACGTTGGATTTATAAGCGGATATCGAAACTGGCCGTCGCGGGCAGGGGCGACGAAATCGGGGCCGGCGTGAAAACTGTGGCGAGCATCGCGCTTTCGTTGGCCTGCCTGTCCGGGTCGGACATGCGGCTGGACGCCTCGCCGGAGTCGGTGGACATCGGCAGGACAGCGCGGATGGAGCGGAGGTCGGCGGCGATTTCGGCGCCCGTCTGGTACCTTTGGGAAGGGGATTTCGACAGGGTCTTGCTCAGTATATCGGCCAGTGCCTGGGGCAGTTCAGGGCGACACTCGCGCACGCTGGGCGCAGGCTGGTTGGCGATCTGGTACATCAACGCGGCCATCGAATCGCCCCGCAATGGCAGGCTGCCGGTGAGCAACTGGAACAGCATCACGCCCAGCGAATAAAGGTCTGCGCGGCCATCCACACGCTGGCCCGCCAGGTGCTCCGGCGACATGAAACTCGGCGTGCCCAGCACCATCCCGGTTTTCGTCTTGCTGGAACCGGTGATGCGTGCGATGCCGAAGTCGGTGACCTTCACGGTGTCCGTGCTGGCGTCGTACATCACGTTGGCGGGCTTGATGTCGCGGTGCACCACCTGCTGGCGGTGTGCGTGGTCCAGCGCCAGTGCCACACGTTCACCAATGGACAGCACCGTGTCCACCGCGAGCAGTTGCCCTTCGCGCGTGTGCCTTCCCAAGTCGTGTCCCTGCAGGAACTCCATGGCGATGTAAGCGAGATCGTGCTCTTCGCCGGCATCGAAAATCGTGACGATGTTCGGGTGCTGCAGGCGCCCCGCGGTCTCCGCCTCGCGGAAAAATCGCTCGCGCACATCGACCAGTTCCGAGCCCTCGAACTCGGCACTCAAGGCCAGGGTCTTGATGGCCACCGTGCGGCCGATCTTCGGGTCGCGGCCAAGGTACACCACCCCCATCGCACCCTTGCCCAGTTCCTTCTCGATCTGGTAGCGGCCGAGCATGGGCTTTTCGACACCCCCCCCGTCCAGCAGCAAGGTGCCACCAGGATGTGCAACGCCACCCAACACCACGGTCTCCGACAGGTTCCTGGTGCGCTCCAGGCGCTTCAGCACGTCGGCATCGGTGCGGTCCAGCTGCGCCATGTGTTCGTACACCGCACCGGCCTTGTTGAACTGGCGCTTGCGTTCGAAATCCAGCGCGAGGTGCCTGAGATTGTCCATCAAGGCCGGGCTGTGAGGAACGCGGCGCAGGCGGTCAAATGCCATGTCGAGCTGGCCCTGCCCTTGCAGCGCCAGACCCATCATGCGGTTGGTTTCGGCCGACTCTTCGTCGGACCGGATCTTGCCGGCTTCGGTCGCCAGGAAACGCCGGGTGGTCAGCGCCAGGTGGCCGATGAGCAGCAGCGCCACCGGGAGCACCAGCTGCAGCCACAGCGCCGCCGAAGCCAGCAACTGGTACTCCGCACCGAGCAGCACCATGAACGACAGGCCCGTCACGGCAGCGCCAGCGGCGGCCGACAGGCGCGGCAACACCAGCAGCAGATAACCCACGACCAGGAGCAGCACCCCCAGCACCGCCAAACCACCCCAGGCAGGCTGCGCGATGAAGTGCCCGTTGAGGATGCTCGACGTGATGTGGGCCAGGATCGCTGTGGGCGCCATCGCCGCGGACACCGGCGTGGTGATCAGGGTGCCCACGCCCGCAGCGGTGGCACCGATGATGACGATCTTGTCGGCGTACTTGCTGGCAGGGATCCGGCCCGAAATCACATCGTAGAAGGAGTCCACGGTGAATGCCGGCCTGCCGTCGCGGTCGGCATAGAACTGGGGCAGCAAGCGGGCGGCGCCGTCGGTCGGAATGCGGGTGCGCCCCAGCTGGACCCCTTCGCCGGGCAACAGGCGGATGTCGTTGACCCCCAGATTCAGGCTGTGCGCAGCCACGGTCAGGCCCATGGACGGCACGGCGAAGCCGTCGAACTGGACCAGCAGAGGCTCTCGGCGCACCGCCCCATCGACATCAAAAAACTGGTTGAGATGGCCCACGGCCTGCGCCGCCTCACCCACCGCCGTCAGCGGCTGCTGCGTGCGCGCGGCGGGCAGGCCGAAGCCGGTGTTGTCGGCCACGGCACTGCGTTGCGCAAAGGCCGGCAGGGGCTCATCGGGCCGGCCGAGCGGCTCGCCCAGCGTGAAGAGGGAAGGCACGATGACGTTGCCCGCGCGCGCCATGCTGTCGACCAGCCGGGCATCGGCATCGAGCCGCTGCTCGGCCTGTGAGATGAACCTCAGCAGGCGCTGGCGCGATGCGGCACCCAGGTCAGGCCACACGCCAGCGTCGGAAGCGGTGCCATCGAGCTGGCCACGCAGTTCGCGCAGCTGTGTCAACCCCCGGTCGGCCTGGGGTTCAAAGAAAAAGGCGGTGTGGGCGACCGTCTTGGCCCTGGCCGCGCTGAGCCGGTCGATCAGCTCCGCATGCACCTCGCGCGGCCAGGGCCAACGGCCGATGTTGGCAATGCTCTGGTCGTCGATCGCGATGATGGCGATGCGGTCACTGGGCTGGCGGCCGCTGGCCGAACTGGCGAAGTCGTAGAAGCGGCGCTCCAGCCCATCGAAAAAGTCGGTGGACGCGTGCAGCGCGAAGACGGCAAGCACCACGAGCAGGCCCATGAAGGCATCGGATCGCCAGATCCTGCCTCGGCCTTTCCCAGGGGTTGTCTCGCTTTTGAACACGCTCTGCATTCTCCGGTTGGTTCGCTTGCTGGTCGCCGCGAACTGCCCGAAGGTCAGAAACAAGCGCACCGTCGGTGCCGGCGACAGGCGCCAGTCCTAGAGTGTTGCATTTTGTTGCACCAGCCTTCGTCACGGCAAGGCACTTTGTGGGTTCGGCACCTCAATCAGTGCGCGGCCATAAAAAAAGGCAACGCAAGCGTTGCCCTTTTCACGCTCTGGCGGTCAGCTCAGAGCTGTGCCTTGAGCAGCTTGCCCAGTTCCGACGGGTTGCGAGTGATGACGAAACCAGACTCTTCCATGATGGCAAGCTTGGCGTCTGCCGTGTCGGCACCACCGGAGATCAGCGCGCCAGCGTGGCCCATGCGCTTGCCGGGAGGCGCGGTCACACCTGCGATGAAGCCCACCACAGGCTTCTTCATGTTGGCCTTGCACCAGCGGGCGGCGTCCGCCTCGTCCGGACCACCGATTTCGCCGATCATGATCACGGCGTCGGTGTCGGGATCGTCGTTGAAGGCCTTCATGACGTCGATGTGCTTGAGACCGTTGATGGGGTCGCCACCAATGCCCACGGCCGTGGATTGACCCAGGCCGACTTCGGTCAGCATCGCCACGGCTTCGTACGTGAGCGTGCCGGAGCGCGAGACCACGCCGATGCGGCCCTTGCGGTGGATGTGGCCGGGCATGATGCCGATCTTGATCTCGTCGGGCGTGATCAGGCCGGGGCAGTTGGGGCCGAGCAGCAGGGTCTTCTTGCCACCCGCGGCTTCCTTGGCCTTCATCTTGTTGCGCACTTCCAGCATGTCGCGCACGGGAATGCCTTCGGTGATGCAGATGGCCATGTCCAGGTCGGCTTCCACAGCTTCCCAGATGGCGGCGGCGGCGCCGGCGGGCGGCACGTAGATCACGGAGACGGTGGCCCCTGTCTGCGTTGCGGCTTCCTTGACGGAGGCGTAGATCGGGATGTTGAAGATCGACTCGCCGGCCTTCTTCGGGTTCACGCCAGCCACGAAGGCGTTCTTGCCGTTCGCGTATTCCTGGCACTTCTCGGTGTGGAACTGGCCAGTCTTGCCCGTGATGCCCTGGGTGATGACCTTGGTGTCTTTGTTGATGTAGATCGACATGAGTGTTCTCCGGGCTTACTTGACGGCAGCAACGATCTTCGTCGCGGCTTCGGCCATGGTGTCTGCAGCGATGATGGGCAGGCCGGATTCGGCCAGCAGCTTCTTGCCCAGCTCTTCGTTGGTACCCTTCATGCGCACGACCAGCGGCACGGACAGGTTCACCGCCTTGCAGGCCGTGATCACGCCAGTCGCGATGGTGTCGCACTTCATGATGCCGCCGAAGATGTTGACCAGGATGCCCTTGACGTTGGGGTTCTTGAGCATGATCTTGAAGGCCTCGGTCACCTTCTCGGCCGTGGCGCCACCGCCGACGTCCAGGAAGTTGGCCGGCTCGCCGCCGAACAGCTTGATGGTGTCCATGGTCGCCATGGCCAGGCCGGCGCCGTTCACCAGGCAGCCGATGTTGCCGTCCAGGCTGATGTAGGCCAGGTCGAACTTGGAGGCTTCCACTTCGGCGGGATCCTCTTCGTCCAGGTCGCGGAACGCCACGATCTCGGGGTGGCGGAACAGCGCGTTGGCATCGAAGTTGAACTTGGCATCCAGGGCCATCAGGTTGCCCTTGGAATCGCAGTTCAGGGGATTGATTTCCACCAGCGACGCGTCGGTGTCCATGTAGCACTTGTAGATCTTCGAGAAGATGTCCAGGGCCTGGTCGACGGCAGCGCCGGTCAGGCCGATGGCCGCGGCCACCTTCTTGCCCTGCTCGGCGGTGATGCCGGTCAGCGGATCGATCATCTCGGTGATGATCTTCTCGGGCGTGGAATGGGCGACTTCCTCGATATCCATGCCGCCTTCGCTCGACGCGATCAGGGCCACCTTCTGCGTGGCGCGGTCGGTCACCAGCGACACATACAGTTCGTTCTTGATGTCGGCGCCGTCTTCGATGTACAGGCGGCGGACCTTCTGGCCTTCGGGGCCGGTCTGGTGCGTCTTGAGCTGCATGCCCAGGATTTCGCCCGCCAGACGCTTGACGTCGTCGATGCTCTTGGCGACTTTGACGCCACCGCCCTTGCCACGGCCACCGGCGTGGATCTGGGCCTTGACCACCCAGATCGGGCCGCCGAGCTTCTGAGCGGCTTCCACCGCCTCCTGCACCGTAAATGCCGCAATGCCGCGGGGCACGGGCACACCAAACTGGCGCAAGATTTCCTTGCCTTGGTATTCATGGATTTTCATGAGGTCTCTCTCAGGAACAGGTAAAAGAGGGCGGCCAAGCCCGTCGGGCCGCGGATGGGCACTGAAAACAGCAACCGAGGACTGTATCATGGTGCAACGCACCAAATCTGCGCACCGCGCAAGGTTGGTTCCTTACCCCGAATACCCACTGACGAGGCAGAGCGCGATGGCCAAGGTTTTCATTGACGGCGAAGCAGGCACCACCGGGCTGCAGATCCGCGAACGCCTGCAGGGCCTGCCGCAGATCGAACTGGTGAGCATCGCGCCCGAACTGCGCAAGGATCCAGCGGCCAAGCGTGAACTGATGGCACAGGTCGACCTCGTCATCCTCTGCCTGCACGACGATGCCGCCCGCGAATCCGTCGCCATGATCGATGCCTTGCCGGGACGGCAGCCCAAGATCATCGACGCATCCACCGCCCACCGCACCGCACCTGGCTGGGTGTTCGGCTTCCCCGAGCTCGCCGCAGGCCAGCGCGAGGCGGTCGTCAAGGCGAGCCGCGTGGCCAACCCCGGCTGCTATGCCACAGGTGCCATCGCCTTGCTGCGCCCGCTGGTGGACGCCGGCGTGCTGCCGGTGGATCACCCGGTCTGCCTGCCATCGGTCAGTGGCTACAGCGGCGGTGGCCGCACCATGATCGAAGCCTATGAAAAGGGCGAGGCGCCGGCTTACGAGCTGTACGCGCTGGGCCTCAAGCACAAGCACATCCCTGAAATCCTGGCCTACACCGGCCTCAAGCGCCGGCCCATCTTCACGCCTTCGGTGGGCAACTTCGCGCAGGGCATGCTGGTGCAGTTGCCGCTGCACCTCGACATGCTGCCCACCCAGCCCACGCTGGATGCCTTGAACGCCATCTATGACAAGCACTACGCGGGCAGCGAGTGGGTGAGCGTCGAGCCCGCCACCGACGACGGCAAGCTCGACGCCCTGGCCCTGAACAACACCAATCGGCTCGAGATCCGCGTGTTCGGCAACGCCGAGGCGCGGCACGCGGTGGTGGTGGCACGGCTCGACAACCTGGGCAAGGGCGCCAGCGGCGCCGCCGTGCAGAACCTCAAGCTGATGCTCGGCTTGTAGGCGCATTCCGGCGCAACGCCGGATTGTCCTGCACAGGGACTGTCGAAACCCCGGGCCTCCATTCGTCGTACCCCTGAAAGCGCCGGCCTGGACCCCGGCACGGTCCAGCGCCGAACCACAAGGAGACCGCATGTCCGCCATCCCGCCCACCACCGACGTCGCACCACCTCGGGCCACACGCCGCGAATGGGTGGCGCTGGGCGTGATCGCCCTGCCGTGCCTGGTCTACGCGATGGATCTCACCGTGCTCAACCTCGCCCTGCCGGCGATCAGCGCCGATCTGCGGCCGACGGCGTCCCAGCTGCTCTGGATCGTCGACATCTACGGCTTCATGGTGGCGGGGTTGCTGATCACCATGGGCACGCTGGGTGACAAGCTCGGCCGCCGCCGGCTGCTGATGGTTGGAGCCGCCGCCTTCGCAGCGGCCTCGGTGGCTGCCGCGCTGTCGACCTCCGCGCACGCGCTCATTGCCACGCGCGCCCTGCTCGGTGTCGCAGGCGCCACGCTGGCGCCCTCCACACTTTCGCTCATCTCGAACATGTTCCGCGACGAACGTGAGCGCCGCGTCGCCATCGGCATCTGGATATCGAGTTATTCGGTCGGTGGCTCCATCGGGCCTCTGGTGGGCGGTGTGATCCTGCAATACTTCGCCTGGCCGGCGATCTTCTGGGCCGCGGTGCCGGTCATGCTGCTGCTGCTTGCGTTGGGGCCCTTCCTGTTGCCGGAGTACCGGGATCCGGAGGCCGGCCGGCTGGACTTTGTCAGTGTGGCACTCTCGTTGGCGGCCGTGCTCGGCGGCGTGTTCGCGCTCAAACAGGCGGCCGAGGGACAGCTTGGTGCAACCACCTGGATGGTGGCCGCCGCCGGGCTGGCCGCCGGCGTTGCATTCGTTCGCCGTCAACGCCGGATCGACTACCCACTGCTGGATCTGCAGCTGTTCGGGCAACCGCGTTTTGCTGCCGCCATCTGCACCTACGCCCTCACTTCGTTCGCGATGTTTGGCGTCTACATCTTCATCTCGCAGCACCTGCAACTGGTGCTGGGCCTGTCGCCGCTGGTGGCCGGCCTTTGCACGGTGCCCTGGGCCCTGTCGTTCGTGGTGGGTTCGATGCTCACACCCGCCATCGCGCAGCGCCATACGGCGCCCACCACCATGGTGTCGGGCCTGGCGGTGGCGGCCATCGGCTTCGCGGGTGTGACGCTGGTCGACGGGCCGCACGGGCTGGTGGCACTGATCGTCGGCATGACGCTCATGGGCATCGGCATGGCGCCCGTGTTCACGCTGGGCAACGACATCGTCATCAGCGCGGCCCCGCCCGAGCGCGCCGGGGCCGCGTCGGCGTTGTCCGAAACCAGCGCGGAGCTGTCCGGCGCCCTGGGCATCGCGGTCTTTGGCAGCCTGGCCACCAGCCTGTACCGCGCCGGCATGGCGGGCCAGTTGCCTGCCGACCTGCCCGCGGGGGCCGTGGCGGAGGCATCGACCCTGGGTGGCGCGCTCATCGTCGCCGCGGGGCTGCCCGCGCCACTGGCCGATGCCCTGCGGACGGCCGCGCGCGCCGCTTTCGTCGATGGGCTGCAAGCCGCCGCCGTGGTGGGCACAGGCATCATGGTGGTCAGCGGCCTGCTGGCCTGGCGCATGCTGCGTGCGCCCGCCTCGACCCGGCCGCACTGAGGGCCCGGGCTCAGTCCTCCGCGCCGTCGACCGATGCGCCGCTTACCACGCGGCGAACCACCTCGGCGCTGAATCCACGCGTGAGCAGAAAACGCATCTGCTTCGCGCGCGCGCCCGCATCGGCGGGTGGTTGGCCGAACTTCCTGCGCCAGACCTCGCCAGCGCGGGCCTCCTCGGACCCCTGCAGACCCGCCACCGCCTCGGCCACCGCCTGCGGATCCAGGCCCCTGGCCTGCAGCTCCTGACGCACGCGCGCCGCACCCAGGCGGGAGGAACGCCGGTGCACCACGGACTCCAGCACGCGCTGTTCGTTGATGAAGCCCTTGGCCTCGAGTTCGTCCAGCGCCTTCGCGAGTTCACCGGGCGCGGTTTCGTGCGGGCTCAGCTTGCGCTGCAACTCGGCACGCGAGTGCTCGCGCCCGGCAAGCAAGCGCAGTGCACGGCCCTTGAGGGAGATGTCTTCAAAGCCCATGCGCAATCACATCCTGGCGAACGGCGGCTCAGGCGGCGGGCGTGGCGTCGGCGTCCTTGGACTTGGCGGCCTTGCCCCCCTTGGCAGCGGGTGCGGGTGCTTCGTCCACCGGCAGCAGCGGCACGCCCAGTTCCGTGCGCACCTTGTTCTCGATCTCGACACGCAGTTCGATGTTCTCGCGCAGGAACTCGCGCGCGTTGTCGCGACCCTGACCGATCTTCTCGCCGTTGTAGGCATACCAGGCGCCCGACTTCTCGATCACGCGGTGCACCACACCCAGGTCCAGGATCTCGCCTTCGCGGCTGATGCCTTCGCCGAACAGGATGTCGAACTCGGCCGTCTTGAACGGAGGCGAGACTTTGTTCTTGACCACCTTGACCTTGGTCTCGTTGCCGATCGCGTCCTCGCCCTTCTTGATCGTGCCGGTGCGGCGGATGTCCAGGCGCACCGAGGCGTAGAACTTCAGCGCGTTGCCACCCGTGGTGGTTTCGGGGCTGCCGAACATCACGCCGATCTTCATGCGGATCTGGTTGATGAAGATGACCATGCAGTTGGTCTTCTTGATGTGCGCAGTGAGCTTGCGCAGCGCCTGGCTCATCAGGCGAGCCTGCAGGCCCGGCAGGGAATCGCCCATCTCGCCTTCGAGTTCGGCCTTCGGGGTGAGCGCGGCCACCGAGTCGACCACGATCAGGTCGACCGCGCCGGAGCGCACCAGGCTGTCGACGATTTCGAGCGCCTGTTCACCGGTGTCGGGCTGGGAGATGAGCAGGTCGGACAGGGTCACGCCGAGCTTCTGCGCGTACTGGATGTCCAGCGCATGTTCGGCATCGACGAAGGCGCACTGGCCGCCAAGCTTCTGCATTTCGGCGATGACCTGCAGTGTCAGCGTGGTCTTGCCCGAGGATTCCGGGCCGTAGATCTCGACCACACGGCCCTTGGGCAGGCCGCCCACGCCGAGCGCGATGTCCAGCCCCAGCGAGCCGGTGGAGACGACCTGGATGTCCTCGATCACCTCGCCCTCGCCCAACCGCATGATGGTGCCCTTGCCGAACTGCTTTTCGATCTGGGCCAGCGCGGCCTGCAAGGCTTTGGATTTTTCGCTGTTGAGGGGATTGTTCTTGACGGCTGCGTCCATGAGGGGCTCCTGAGTTGAGTTTTCGCACACGCCTGTTATTGCATACAGGCTGGATGCTTGAGCAGCAGTTTAACGATGAGTTGACGAGCAAGAGGCATTTATTTGGTCAGTTTGCCTTACCATATGCAGCCATGTCCGACGCCACCCCCGAACTGCCCGACGACCGCTGGCGCGGCGGCCACCTGGGCCGCATCATGGGGCTGGCCCTGCGGCGCTTCGACGAGCGGGTGCTCAGCCTGATGGCACACGATGCCAACGTGCCGCTGGCGCTCTCGCACCTGGCCGCGCGCTCGCAGGTCGGGGCCGCGCACATCCACATCACGCGCCACCTCGGCCTGCACGGCTCGAGGCTGACCGATCTGGCTCACCTGGCAGGCATGAGCAAGCAAGCCATGGGCGATCTGGTGACGCAGTGCGAGGCCTGGGGCCTGGTGCGGCGCGAACCCGATGCCCGGGACGCGCGGGCGCGGCGCATCGTGTTCACCGAAACCGGCCTGCTCTGGCTGGAAGCGTTCCGCCAGGCGGTGGCCCAGGCCGAGGCGGAATTCCGCGCGCAAGTGGGGGACGCCGTGGCCACCGTGGTGACGCTCGGCCTGGAGGCCTACGGGTCGGAATCGCCGGGCGCCCGCGCGGCCGTGCCGCCCCGCTGAAACATCGCGCCACCGGCACCGCCGGCCTAAAATGACTCCGCCCATCGCCGGGCATCCGGCACACGAAGAGCTGTACCCAGCCACCGAGGAGACCCACCCATGCGCATCCTGATCGCCGAAGACGACCACGTGCTGGCCGACGGCCTGCTGCGCAGCCTGCGAGCGGCCGGCGCGGCGGTGGACCACGTCACCAGCGGCACCGAGGCCGACACCGCTCTTATCACCAACAACGAGTTTGACCTGCTGATCCTGGACCTCGGCCTGCCGCGGCTGCACGGTCTGGAAGTGCTCAAGCGGCTGCGCTCGCGCGGCTCCACGATGCCCGTGCTGATCCTCACAGCAGCCGACAGCATCGAGGAACGCGTCAAGGGGCTGGACTACGGCGCCGACGACTACATGGCCAAGCCGTTCTCGCTGCAGGAGCTCGAGGCGCGGGTGCGCGCGCTCACCCGCCGCGGCATGGGTGGCTCCACCAACACGATCCGCCACGGTCCGCTGGAGTACGACCAGGCCGGCCGGGTGGCCACCATCGACGGCAAGATGATCGAACTCTCGGCGCGCGAGCTCGGTCTGCTGGAAGTGCTGCTGCAGCGCGCGGGCCGCCTGGTGAGCAAGGACCAGCTGGTCGAGCGCCTCTGCGAATGGGGCGAAGAGGTGAGCAACAACGCCATCGAGGTGTACATCCACCGACTGCGCAAGAAGATCGAGAAAGGCCCGATCCGCATCGCCACCGTGCGCGGCCTGGGCTACTGCCTTGAAAAAATTGCCGGCTGAGGCCGAGGCCACCCTGGAAACACCGGCGCATGGCCGGGCCTCGCCGAAGTCCTTCGGCCTGTTCCAGCGCGAACAGCGCAGCCTGTTCGGCGAGATCCTGGACTGGATGCTCACCCCATTGCTGCTGCTGTGGCCACTGTCGCTGGCGCTGACCTGGTTCGTTGCCCAAGGCATCGCCAGCAAGCCCTTCGACCGCGCGCTCGAGTTCAACCTGCAGGCACTGACCCAGTTCGTCGGCAACCAGAACGGTCAGGTCAGCTTCAACCTCAACGCACAGGCGCGCGACCTGCTGCGCGCCGACGACAGCGACCTCGTCTACTACCAGGTGATCGACCCGCGTGGCCGCCTTGTCAGTGGCGAGGTCGACTTTCCCAGACCGCGCGAAGACGAGGTTCCCGAGCCCGGCCGTGTGCTGCTGCGCGATGACATGGTGCGCGGCGACGAGGTTCGCGTCGCCTACACCTGGCTGATGCGCAACGACCCGGACAACCTCGTGCTGATGCAGGTGGCGGAGACGCGCGGCAAGCGCTCCACGCTGGCCGCCGAAATCATCAAGGGCGTGATGATCCCGCAATTCGTCATCCTCCCACTGGCGGTGCTGCTGGTCTGGCTGGCCCTGGTGCGCGGCATTCGACCGCTCAACGAACTGGAGCAGCGCATCCGTGCCCGCAAGCCCGACGATCTCAGCCCGATCGAAGAGTCGGCCATCCCGCAGGAAGTCGCCCCCCTGGTGTCGTCCATCAACGACCTGCTCACGCGGCTGAAGGCCTCGCTCACCACACAGCGGCGGTTTCTCGCTGACGCGGCGCACCAGCTCAAGACGCCGCTGGCCGGTCTGCGCATGCAGGCCGAACTGGCACAGCGTGAAACCGATGCGACCGAAATCCGTGGCTCGCTCAAGCAGATCGCGCGCTCCAGCACGCGCGCCACGCACACGGTCAATCAGCTGCTCGCGCTGGCGCGTGCGGAGACCACGGGCCGCGCCCTGCCCAGTGCCCGCGTCGATCTGGCCCGGCTGGTGCGCGGCGTGGTGCAGGAGTCGGTTCCGCGCGCACTCGAGCACGGCATCGACCTGGGCTGCGAGGGCCCCGAGGAAGTGCCCGAGGACTGCCTCATGGACGGTAACCCGACCCTGCTGCAGGAGATGGTGCGCAACCTGGTGGACAACGCCATCAACTACAGCGGACGCGGTGGCGTGGTGACTGCGCGCGTGCTGGTCGACCCGTTCAGCGGTGTGCAGATCCTGCAGGTGGAAGACAACGGGCCGGGCATCCCGGAGAACGAGCGCGAGTTCGTGATGCAGCCGTTCTACCGCGCGCTCGGCACCAACGTGGACGGCTCAGGCCTGGGCCTGACCATCGTGCAGGAGATCGCGCAGCAGCACAGCGCGACGGTGATGATGGAGAGCGCACATCCCGATCGCCACCCACCGGGCCTGCTCGCCTCGGTGCGATTCACACCGAAGGCGCCCCGGGCGACGGTCTGAGGTTCAGGCCTTGGGCCTGTAGATGTTCAGCACCAACCGCTCTCGCTCCACCGCACGCGCCACGGCGGGCAGGGTCGCGAAGCGCTGGGCCAGGTCCCAGGTGGCCGGCAGCGTGGAGGGGTCGATGCCCGCGAAGCCGCCCCAGCGCAGCAGCGTGAGCGCGTAGGCATCCAGCGCACCCGGGCGCTCACCGGTCATCCAGGGCGACGCCTTCTCGGCCATCGCTTCGATCTCACCCAGCAGCCCACGGTAGGACTGGGCGGCGAAAGCACGGACGGCTTTCTGCACCGCCTCGTCGTCGCTGTATTTTTCCGGCATGAACACGTGCGTGAAGGTGGGGTGCACCGTGTTGTTCATCCATGTCAGCGTCTGAAGCGCACGCGTGCGCGCGAGGCCGGACGCTGGCAGGATGCCGGCCTCGGGCAGTTGGGCATCGAGGTGCAGCAGAATCGCCACGATCTGCGTGATCACCTCATCGCCATCGACCAGCACTGGCACCTGGCCACGCGGATTGATGGCCAGGTACTCCGGGCTGCGCTGTTCGTTCTTGTGCAGCTTGACGCCGTTCGGCTCGAAGGCGACGCCCGAGAGTTCCAGCATGCTGTGCGGCACGAACGAGCACGCACCCGGGGCGAAATAGAGTTTCAGGCTCACGGTTCTGTCTCCTCGACGTTCAATGGACGGGTGTTCAGGAAAGGTGCTGGCCCACGATACCGGCGATCTCGAACATCGTCACCTGGTCCTTGCCGAACACCGGGCGCAGCTTGGCGTCGGCATTGACCTTGCGCTTGTCCGCGGCATCCTGCAGGCCGTTGGCCTTGATGTAGTCCCACAGTTTCTTCACCACCTCGGGACGCGACACCAGGCCATCGCCGATGACGGCAGCCAGCGCGCTGCTGGGTTGCTTGCCGCTGGCGGTGGTGGTCTTGCGCGGCGCCTTCGCGGCCTTGGCGGGCGCCGCCTTCTTCGCGGCAGGCGCCTTCTTTGCAGCGGCCTTCTTGGCGGGCGCGGCCTTGGCCGGTGCACCGGCCGCTGTCTTGCGAGGCGGGAACTTGCTGGCGCGCGGTTCGAATTCGAAATTCACCTTGCCGGCTTCCTTGTCCCAGGCGAGGAAGGCCTTGAACGCGCGGCGCGTGCGCATGGAGACGAACTTGTCGAGCAGATCCGTCTTGCCAGTTTCCAGCAGCTTGGTCATCTGCTCGCGCGCCACCGGCTGTTGCAGGATGATCTTGCCGCTCTTGAAGTCGCAGGTGGGTGTGGGTTGCGCCAGCGTGGGCACGGCGCGCTCGCACACGTAGTTGCTGCCGTGCTCGTGCACGGCACCGCCGCACTTGGGGCAGGCACCCAGCGATTCGCTGCCGGTGAAGTCCACCAGCTCGCCCGTCTCCTCGGCCTTCTTGTCGTCACCGAAGTCGAACTCGAGCTTCCAGTTGTTGTCTTCCTCGCTGAACTTGATCACGATCTCGGCCACGAAGGGCCACCCGGCCTTGGAGCGGAAGCCCTCGAGCGGGCCGATCTTCTTGTCGCGCAGCAGCTGCTCTGCCTCCTCCGGTTCGAAGGTGCGGCCGGCCGGCGATTTGCCGAACGAGAAGCCACAGCCCTCGCTGTTGCCATCGGCCCCGGTGCAGCCATAGCGGCGGTAGTTCTCCTTCACCACACCGCCGCAGTTCGGGCACGGGGTGGACAGCGTGGCGTAGTTGCCGGGAATCGTGTCGCGGTCGTATTCCTTGGCCTTCTTGACCATGCGCTCGGTCATGGCAGCGATCTCGCCCATGAACGCAGCGCGGCTCAGCTTGCCATGCTCCATCTGCGACAGCTTGTATTCCCACTCGCCGGTGAGCTCGGCCTTGGACAGTTCTTCCACCTGCAGGCCGCGCAGCAGCGTCATGAGCTGGAAGGCCTTGGCCGTGGGAATGAGCTCGCGGCCTTCGCGCAGCATGTACTTCTCGGTCAGCAGGCCTTCGATGATGGCCGCGCGCGTGGCTGGCGTGCCCAGGCCCTTTTCCTGCATCGCCTCGCGCAGTTCGTCGTCGTCCACCAGCTTGCCCGCGCCTTCCATGGCGCCGAGCAGCGTGGCTTCCGAGTAGCGCGCGGGCGGTTTGGTCTTGAGGCCCTTGGCCTCGGCGGATTCGGTGCGCACCGTTTCGCCTTCACGCACCGGCACCAGGTTCTGGCCCTTGTCGCCGTCCTTTGCGCCCTCGACGTCCTCGGCCGCCTCCTTGCCGTACACCGCCATCCAGCCCGGCTTCACGAGCACCTTGCCTTCGGTCTTGAAGTGGTGGTTGAGCACGGTGCTGATGCGGGTGGTCACCATGAACTCCGCGCTCGGGAAGAACACCGCGATGAAGCGGCGCACGACGAGGTCGTAGAGCTTCTGTTCGGCATCCGACAGGCCACTGGGGGCCTGCAGCGTGGGAATGATGGCGAAGTGGTCGGAGACCTTGCTGTTGTCGAAGACGCGCTTGCTGGGCTTGATGTAGCCATTGCCCAGCGCCGTCTGCGCATGCGGCGCCAGGTGCTTCATGCCACTGCCCGCCAGCATCTCGAAGGTCTGCTTCACCGTGCCGAGGTAGTCTTCCGGCAGCGCGCGCGAATCGGTACGCGGGTAGGTCAGTGCCTTGTGGCGTTCGTACAGGCTTTGCGCCAGCTGCAGGGTGGTCTTGGCGGAAAAACCGAACCGCCCGTTGGCCTCGCGCTGCAGGCTGGTGAGGTCGTACAGCAGGCCGCTGGCCTGCGTGGTGGGCTTGCTCTCCTCGGTGACGCTGGCGGCCTTGCCGCGCACCGCCTCGACGATGGCCAGCGCGTCGCGGTGGTTCCAGATCCGGTCGGCGCGCAGATCGGCATCGGCGTCGTCGCCGGTGGGCTTCCTGAAGTTCGGGTCGAACCACTTGCCGGGGTATTCGCCTGCCTCGGCCAGGAAGGACGCGTGGATTTCCCAGTAGTCGCGGCTCTTGTGCGCGCGGATCTTTTCCTCGCGTTCGACCACGATGGACAAGGTCGGCGTCTGCACCCGACCCACGGTGGTGAGGAAAAACCCGCCATCGCGCGAGTTGAAGGCGGTCATGGCGCGCGTGCCGTTGATGCCCACCATCCAGTCGGCCTCGGAGCGGCTGCGCGCGGCGTCGGCCAGGCCACGCATCTGCTCGTCGGTGCGCAGCTGTTCGAAACCGTCGCGGATCGCCGCCGGCGTCATGGACTGCAGCCACAGGCGTTGCACCGGCTTGCCCAGGCCCTGGTAGCCGCCGTTCTTCAGCCCGCCAGCGTACTGCTCGATCAACCGGAAGATCAGTTCACCCTCGCGTCCCGCGTCACAGGCGTTGATGAGCCGCGTCACGTCCTTGCGCTTGGCGAGCCGGACCACGGCCGACAGCCGCGACTTGGTCTTGTCGATCGGCTTGAGCTCGAAGTAGGGCGGCAGCACCGGCAGGTGCGCGAAGCTCCATTTGCCCCGCTTCACATCGAACTGCTCGGGCGCGGCGATCTCCACCAAGTGGCCGACGGCAGAAGTCACCACATATTTGTCGTTCTCGAAGTGGTCGTCGTGCTTCTCGAACTTGCCCGCCACCGGCGTGAGCGCACGCACGATGTCCTGTGCCACGGACGGCTTCTCGGCAATGACGAGGGTTTTGGCAGGGCCTTCTGTTTTCATCTCTACAATCTGCTTTCACGCGCGTGTACACGCGCACATGGGCACGCGCACACCCGCGCGCACCTGCATGAAACAACCTTACCAAATATTTCGGCCGTGACGAAAAGCCCCCGCCAGGCGCAGCCGCGCCCATCTTCCGCCAAGGCCAAGGCCGCCGCACCCACCGGCCGGCGCATCCAGACACGGCGCTCCGGCGTGCATGGCAAGGGTGTGTATGCCGTGGTCGACCTCGCCGAAGGCGAGACGCTCATCGAATACGTGGGCGAGATCATCAGTTGGGACGAAGCGCTGCGCCGCCACCCCCACGACCCCAGCGATCCGAACCACACGTTCTATTTCCACATCGATGAAGACCACGTCATCGATGCCAAGGTCGGCGGCAACTCGGCGCGCTGGATCAACCACAGCTGCAAGCCCAACTGCGAGGCGGATGTCGAGGATGGCCGCGTGTTCATCCGCGCGCTGCGCAACATCCGGGCTGGTGAGGAGTTGTTCTACGACTACGGCCTCGTGATCGACGAGCCCTACACCCCCAAGCTCAAGGCCGAATACCCCTGCTGGTGCGGGGCCAAGAAATGCCGGGGCACGCTGCTCGCGCCCAAGCGGCCCGGGCGCGCATCGAAACTGGGCTGAGCCCGTTTCTCGCGCATGGCGGACTCCCTGACCCATCACGCCGAAGCGGTGTGGCAGGCCGTGGTGCCATCGTTGCCCGGCTTCACGGTGGAGGTGCTGCCCAGCATCGACTCCACCAGCAGCGAACTCATGCGTCGTGCGCGCAGTGGCATGCTGGAGCCGGTGCTGTTGACCGCCGAAGCGCAGACAGCCGGCCGGGGCCGGCTTGGCAAGGGCTGGCACAGCCGGCCGGGGCAGTCGCTCACGTTCTCCATCGCACTGCCGCTCGCGCCATCGAGCTGGTCAGGGCTGTCGCTCGCGGTGGGCGTGAGCCTGGCGCACAGCCTGCACCCCGATGTGCGGCTGAAGTGGCCGAACGACCTCTGGCTGCAGCAGCGCAAGCTGGGCGGCATCCTCGTCGAAACCGCGAGCACCGGTGAGGCCACGCAGGGCCTGCGCATGGTGGTGATCGGCGTGGGCATCAACATCGCCCGTCCCGAGACCGCCGCCGTCACCGCGCTGGCACCGGCGGGCGCCACCGTGGCGGCCATGGCGCCGGCCGGCCTGGCCGAGGTGCTGGTGGGTGTCACGCCCGGCGAAGCGCTCGAGCGCGTGGTGCCTACGCTGGTGCAGGACGTGCTCGCATTCGCCTCGCAGGGCTTTCCCACCTTCGCGCAGCGCTTCGCCCGCCTGGATGCGCTGCAAGGCCTGTCGGTGCGGCTGTCCGACGGCACGCAGGGCACCGCCTGCGGCGTCACCGAGGAAGGCGCCTTGCAGGTGTTGACCGCCGGCGGCATGCAGAGCGTGACCAGCGCGGAAGTGAGCGTGCGCCCATGCTGAGGTGGGCGGTCGTCCTGCTGGTGCTGGCCAACGCCGGCTATTTCGCCTGGACGCGGGGCTACCTGGACGGCCTGGGCATGGCACCGGTCGAGCAGCGCGAACCGGAGCGACTCGCGGGGCAGGTGAAGCCCGAAGCCTTGCGGCTGCTCAACGGCCCCAAGGGGGTCGATGCGCCCGCCGCCACCCCGGCTGCAGCACCTGCCGCGCCTGAAGCGCCTCCGGCCACCGGGCCAGCGGCGACGGCGGACGCCCCCGCGCCAGCACCTGAAGCTCCCCCCCCGAAATCCGCGCCCGCATCCGCTGTGGCCACCAACGCGCCGCGCGAATGCTGGCAGGCCACAGGCTTCACCGAGCCACAGGTCGAGCTGCTGCGCGCCGAACTGGCCTTGCTGGGCCTGCCGGCCAGCAGCTGGCAGTTCACCGAAAGCCGCAGCAGCGGCCGCTGGATCGTGTACATGGGCCGCTACGACAACATCGAACAGGTGGAGCGCAAGAAAGCCGAACTGCGCGCCCTCGGCGTGCAGTTCCGCGAACTCACCACAAGCGGCCTGGCGCCCGGGCTGGCATTGGGCACCTATTCCACCGAGGCGGCGGCACGGCAGGCGCTGCAGCAGACCGAGCAAGGTGGCGTGCGCACAGCCAAGGTCGCACAGGAACGCGCGGAAAGCGTGTCGTTCTCGCTGCGCCTGCCTTCCATCACCGACGCGCAACGGGCTTCGGTGGATGGGTTGCGCGAGGCCATGGCCGGCAAGACCTTGCGCCGCTGCGGCTGAGCCGGCAGGCCGCCAGGTGGCGGGTCAGCCGCGTGGGCGGCGGCGCTGGAACCAGGCCACGGCGATCACCCAGGCCCACAAGCTCAGGCCCCACAGGTGGCTGGTGGCTCCGCCGCCCCCACCACCACCGGCAGGCGGCGGAGGCATGACGGCCACGCCGCGGACCGTGTCCTCCCCGGACCGGCCGAAGTTGTCGACCACGGTGAGCGAGAACACGTAGGTGCTCTCGCTCACGAGCGTGGCGGTGGCCACGGCGGTGTTGGCCGACGAGAGGGCCACCGGTGGCCCGCTCACCTGCACCCACTGGTACGACACGATGCTGGCACCCGGAATCGCCACGCTCTGCTGCCCGTCGAGCGTGATGACCGTGCCCGGTTCGACCTCATTGAGAGGCCGGATCACCACCGCAGGGCCGGTGGCGAGCTGCACGGAGGTGCGGGCATCCAGCAGACCGGTGCCGCAGGTGGCTGTGGTGCAGTTGCAGACCCCGGTACCCGGCGTTCCGCACGCGGCCAGCCCGGCCACCGCCTCGTGCGGCCGCGCACCGGCCTTCATGCGTTCGATGAGCTGGCGAGGGGTCAGGGAAGGATTGACCGCCAGCATCAGGCTGGCGATACCGGCAGCCTGCGGCGCGGCGAAGCTGCTGCCCTGCTTGTAGCTGTAGATGTCCGCGCCCGGCGTGGTGCTGCCGCTGTTGTCGGTCGACAGCAGCAGGGTCGTGGTGCCCCCCTCGGTTGACCCACCCGGTGCGGCCACGGCGACGCGTGTGCCGAAATTGGAGTACGCCGCTTTGGCGCCATCCTTGCGGACGGAGGCCACGGCCATCACCCGGCGGCAGTCGGCCGGGCGGGTGAGCATGGTGTCCAGGTTGCCCGCGGCCACGACGATCAGCGAGCCGGCGTTGGTGACCGCGTCGATGGTGGTCTGGTAGGCGCCGTCGCAAGCCACGTCGCCGCCAAAGCTCAGGTTGATCACGCGGGCGGGATTGGGATTCGTGGGCAGCCCGCTCACCGGCAGGCCGGCGGCCCAGCGCAGACCGTCCAGCAAGTCCGACAGCAGGGCGCCGCATTTGCCGGCCACCCGCACGGGCAGGATGCGTGCGTTCCAGTTGATGCCCGCCACGCCTTGCACGTTGTCGGTGGCGGCAGCGATCTGCCCGGCAATGAAGGTGCCGTGCCAGGAGCTGCTGGCGAGGTCGCAGCCTGCAAACAGCGGCTTCGTCCTGTCGTTGGCGTCGACCCAGTCGCCCGGGTCGGTGGGGTCCGCATCGCGGCCGTCGCCGTCGTTCGCCACGGACAGGTCGCTCACAAGATCGTGGCCCGGCAGCAGCTTGCCGGCCAGATCCGGATGGCTGGGTCGGATGCCACTGTCCACCACGGCGACCACGGCGGTGGGGCCGCTGCTGCTGCCCGTGGTGTCGCCCCAGGGGCTGGGCAGGTTCAGGCCTGCCGCGTTGCCGGCAGCCAGATCGGGTGCCTGCAGGTGCCACTGCTGCGAGAACAGCGCGTCGTTGGGCATGCGCGGCGCCAGGCGTGGCACGAGCACATCCGGTTCGACCCAGGCCACGTCGGGATGCAGGCGTGCACGGCGCACGGCGTTTTCGAGCGCCTGGCCTCGCAGGGGCCGGTCGAAACGCAGCAACCCCGCGTTGCCCGCTTCACCGGGCGTGGCGTCGGGAAGGCCCGCTTCCTTCTTCAAGCGGGCCAGCCGTTCACGCCCCTTGCGGGCCTGGCCGTCCCATTGGGCGCGGACCCGGTCGCGGCCGCTGGCCCAGGGGCCCTCGCCGCCGAGTTTTGCCGAGGCGTTCGCATCGTCCTTGAACACGATGATCAGCCCGGCGGCCTCGCGGCCTTCGGTCTGCGACTGCGCCATGGCGGAGGTTGCGCCCACCCCGGCCAGGGCGGACGCGCACAGGATCACCAACGTAGGAAGCAGTCGCCTCATGGGAATGGGGGCACCAGGCCATGGGCCAAGTGCAAGTGTGTGTAATGCAGCGAAAGATTTTGACACGCTCCCGCCGCCGCCCTTCGGCAATTCCGCACAGCCGGTCGGTCAGGGCGCTCAGACCGTTGCTTTGTTGCCTTGCAACACCTCGAACCAGTCCAGCGCCTCGTTCCACAGCGGCACTGCCCTGGGCCGGAAGTACCCCATGTGGCCGATCGGTCCGAGACCCGAACGCCGCGGGTCGATGGTGATGGCTCGCACAGCCGTGTTGCGGTAACCCGCCATGAACGCGTCGCGCGAAGCCGGCGGGGCCCAGGCGTCGTCCAGCGCATTGGCGGCCACGATCGGAAAGCGGACCAGCGCGAAGCGGTCCGTGACGGCCTTCATCTGCGGGTCGTCGAAGAAGTAACGAGGGAAGCGGCACCACCGGCGCCACTGCCGGTACACGTCCAGGGGCAGGTCCTCGCCCATGCCGAGGCGGCTCCAGGGCAGGTAACCGGCGAAACGGGTCCAGACGGGCCCCAGCACGCGCCACATGAAGAGCACGCGCAGGCGTTCCAGGGGCGGCATCCAGCCATGCCAGCCGGCGCCCGTGGCAAAGGTCCAGGCGCCATCGATCCATTCCTGATGCGGCAACAGGCCCAACGCGTGGCCGCCATACGAATGCCCCACGAGATAGAGCGGCATGCCGTCCTGCCGCATGGCTTCGACGCCGGCGGCCAGGTCGAGCCGGCCCCAGTCGAGGTAATCCATGCGAAAGCCCTTGAGCGAGGGCGGTGCCGAATGTCCGATGCCGCGGTAGTCAAGTGTGAGCACGTCGAAGCCGCGTCGCGCGGCGTGCTCGGCAAAGCGCTTGTAGAAGCCCTGGGGCACCGCAGTGGCGCCGCCGATCACCAGATGGCCAAGCGGTGGCGTCGGGCTGCGGTAGCGGGTGGCCGCGAGGGCATAACCATCGGCGGCGTGCAGGGTGAGCCGTTCGATGCGAATCTCTGCCTCGGTGGCGGGTGAAGCGGTCATGGGAGTCTCCCGTCAGAACGGTTCAGCGCTTGGCACGCGCGGCCAGCAGCGTCAGCAACGTCTGCGTCGCCTGCTGGATGGGTTCGGTGCTGTGGGCCACCCGCGCCTGCAGGAGCCCTCCTTCGTAGGTGGCGACGATCAGCGCCGCCACGCCCTGCGCCGATTCGCGTGGTTCACCCACCTGCTCCAGCGCCTGCGCAATGCGCTCCCGCAGCGTGGCGAACGCGCGCGCCAGGGCCTCGCGCAGCGCATGGTCGTCGGGTGTGCTTTCCAGGGCAACCGTCGCCAGCGGGCAGCCGGCGTGAAAACCGGTGCTGCTCAGCCGCGTGGTCGCGGCCTGCATCCATTGCCGCGCGGCCTCGATCGGATCTTCGTGCCGCGACAGCAGACCGTCCAGCCACGCCAGCATGCGCGCGACCACGTCGTCGATGGACGCCACGGCCAACTCGGTCTTGCCGCCGGGAAAGTGGTGGTACAGCACCCCCTTGGGTGCGCCAGCCTGCGCCAGCAGCTCGGTCAGTCCGATGCCGTGCAGACCGCGTCGGCACAAGGCATCGGTCATGGCCGCGATCAGGCGATCGCGGGTGCCGGGCAGGGCGTCAGTGGGGAGGTGAGGCATGACCGCAATCTATAGACCGGTCGGTCTGGTGTCAACATGCGCCCTGTTGCGCAAGTGGCATGGCCAACAAAAAAGCGCCCGAAGGCGCTTTCCCGAATCAAGTGAGCTTGCGCTTACTTGGCGACCACACGCACCATCTCGAGGCACTTGTTGGAGTAGCCCCACTCGTTGTCGTACCAGCTCACCACCTTGATGAAGGTCTTGTCCAGCGCAATCCCCGCGTCCGCATCGAAGATCGACGTGCGCGTGTCCCCGCGGAAGTCGGTCGCCACCACCTTGTCCGTCGTGTAGCCCAGCACCCCCTTGAGCGCACCCTCGCTCTGCGCCTTCATCTCCGCGCAGATCTCCTCGTAGCTCGCCTCGCTGTTGAGCTCCACCGTCAGGTCCACCACCGACACATCGCTCGTGGGCACCCGGAAGCTCATCCCGGTCAGCTTCTTGTTCAGCTCGGGGATCACCACCCCCACCGCCTTGGCTGCGCCCGTGCTGCTGGGGATGATGTTCTCCAGGATCCCACGACCGCCGCGCCAGTCCTTGTTGCTCGGCCCGTCCACCGTCTTCTGCGTCGCCGTGGCCGCGTGCACCGTCGTCATCAGCCCGCGCTTGATCCCCCACTTGTCGTTGAGCACCTTGGCAATCGGCGCCAGGCAGTTCGTCGTGCAGCTGGCGTTGGAGATGATCGCCTCGCCCTTGTACGTCTTGTCGTTCACCCCGAAGACGAACATCGGCGTGTCGTCCTTGGAGGGGGCCGACAGGATGACCTTCTTCGCGCCCGCATCCAGGTGCTTCTGCGCCGTGGCCTTGTCCAGGAACAGGCCGGTGGATTCGATCACCACCTCGGCGCCCACTTCGGCCCACTTCAGGTTGGCCGGGTCGCGTTCCTGCGTCAGGCGGATCTTCTTGCCGTTGACGATCAGGGTGTTGCCTTCGACCTTCACCTCACCCTTGAAGCGCCCGTGCACGCTGTCGTACTGCAGCATGTAGGCCAGGTAGTCGGGTTCGAGCAGGTCGTTGATGGCCACCACTTCGATGTCCCCGAAGTTCTGGATCGCGCTGCGCAGCACGTTGCGCCCGATTCGGCCAAAGCCGTTGATGCCGATCTTGATCGTCATGTGTCGTCTCTCCTGATAGGTTTCAAAAAACTAACAAATCACTTCGCGAGCACGGCACGCACCGTGTCCGCCACGTTCTGATCGGTGAAACCGAAATGCTTGAACAGCACCGGGGCGGGGGCGGACTCGCCGTAGGTGTCGATACCGACCACGGCTGCCACGCCGTACTTCCACCATCCGTCTGTGGCACCCATTTCGACGGCAACGCGCGGCACGCCGGCCGGCAGCACCGAGGCCTTGTAAGCCGCGCTCTGGCGGTCGAAAGCCGTGGTGCTGGGCATGGACACCACGCGCACGGCGATTTTGTGTTCACGCGCGAGCAGTTCCTGCGCCTTGAGCGCGAGCTGCACTTCGGAACCCGTGGCAACGATCACGGCCTGAGCCTTTTTCTTCAGACCCACCTCGGCCGGCTCGGCGAGGACGTAGGCGCCCTTGCTGATGTCGGAGAGGTCGTGCTTGGGCGCGTAGGGCAGGTTCTGGCGCGAGAGCAGCAGCGCGGTCGGGCGGCTGTCGTTCTGCAGCGCCACGGCCCACGCCACGGCGGTTTCGGCGGTGTCGGCCGGGCGCCAGACGTCCAGGTTGGGAATCAGGCGCAGGCTGGCGGCGTGCTCGATCGACTGGTGGGTCGGGCCGTCTTCGCCCAGACCGATGGAGTCGTGCGTGAACACGTGCACCACGCGCTGCTTCATCAGCGCGGCCATGCGGATGGCATTGCGGCTGTAGTCGCTGAAAGTCAGGAAGGTGCCACCGTAAGGGATGTAGCCGCCGTGCAGCGCCACGCCATTCATGATGGCCGCCATGCCGAATTCGCGCACGCCGTAATTGATGTGGCGGCCACCGACGCCCTGCTCGTTCTTCACCACGTCGCCGGCCATGTTGAACCGCAGGCTGGGGGTGGACCTGGTGTTGGTGAGGTTGGAGCCGGTGAGGTCGGCGGAGCCACCCAGCAGTTCAGGCAGTGCGGCGGTGAAGGTTTCCAGCGCGAGCTGGCTGGCCTTGCGGCTGGCCACGGTCTCGGCCTTGGCGTGCGCGGCCACAGCGGCATCCACGGCCACCTGGGCGAAGTTCTTCGGCAACTCGCCCTTCATGCGGCGGGTGAACTCTTTCGCGAGCTCGGGGAAGGCGGCCTTGTAGGCGGCGAACTTGCCGTTCCAGTCGGCCTCCACCGCCTGACCAGCGGCCTTGGCGTCCCACGCGGCGTACACGTCCTGCGGCACTTCGAAGGGCTTGTGCATCCAGCCCAGCGCCTCACGGGTGAGCTGGATCTCTTCGGAGCCCAGCGGCTCGCCGTGCGCCTTCGCGGTGTTGGCGCGGTTCGGGCTGCCCTTGCCGATGTGCGTCTTGCAGATGATCAGCGTGGGCCCGAACGTGCCCATGCTCGCCTTGTTCTTGGCGTCGGCAATGGCGCGGTCCACGGCGTCGGCATCATGGCCATCGATCGGGCCGATCACGTTCCAGCCGCTGGCGGTGAAGCGCAGCGCGGTGTTGTCGATGAACCAGGGCGTGACCTGGCCGTCGATGGAGATGCCGTTGTCGTCGTACAGCGCGATCAGCTTGTTCAGCTTCCAGGCGCCGGCCAGCGCCACGGCTTCGTGGCTGATGCCTTCCATCAGGCAACCGTCGCCCAGGAACACGTAGGTGTGGTGGTCGACGATGGCATGGCCTTCGCGGTTGAACTCGGACGCCAGCAGCTTCTCGGCCAGCGCCATGCCGACGGCGTTGGTGATGCCCTGGCCCAGCGGGCCGGTGGTGGTTTCCACGCCGGGGGTGATGCCCACTTCCGGGTGACCGGCGGTCTTGCTGTGCAGCTGGCGGAAGTTCTTGAGTTCACCGATCGGCAGCTTGTAGCCCGTGAGGTGCAGCAGCGCATAGATCAGCATGGAGCCGTGGCCGTTGGACAGCACGAAGCGGTCGCGGTTGGCCCACTGCGGATTGGCCGGGTTGTGGCGCAGGTGGCGGCCCCAGAGCGCCACAGCCATGTCGGCCATGCCCATGGGCGCGCCGGGGTGGCCGGAATTGGCCTGTTGCACCGCGTCCATCGCCAGGGCACGGATGGCATTGGCCTGGGTCTGGGCGGACACAGCCGATGCGGCGGAGGCGGATGGGGTGGGGGTGCTGGCAGCGTCGGACATGGGTGCTGGGGAGGTAGGAGGGGGGAGGGACTGCGCCGCAGCGCAAAACCCCGGATTTTATCGGGCCCGCCCCAACCCCCTTTCCCCACGGCCCACCCGGAGTGGCGCGCGCGCTCATAATTCCCGGATGCGTCCGGCCCTGTGCATCCGGTTCGCGCACCGTCCACCGACCATGACCCGACTTGCCACCGCCCCCATCGCGGCCATGCTGCTTGCCGCCGGTCGCGGCATGCGCATGCGACCCCTGACCGACGACGTTCCCAAGCCCCTGCTCGTGGTGCACGGCAAGCCGCTGATGCAGTGGCCGCTGGAAGCCCTGGCGGTCAGCGGTTTCCGGCGTTTCGTGGTCAACACCGCCTGGCTGGGCGAACAGATCGACGCCTTCTGCCTGGACTGGCAGGCACAGCACCCTGGCACCGAGGTGACCATCTCGCGCGAAGGCCAGGATTTCGGCTACGCGCTCGAAACCGCCGGCGGGATCGCGCGCGCGCTGCCCCTGCTGGGCGAGGTGTTCTGGGTGCTCGCGGGCGACGTGTACGCGCCCGGCTTCGCGTTCAGCCCGGTCAGCGTGGCCCGCTTCCAGGCCAGCGGCATGCTGGCGCACATCTGGCTGGTGCCCAATCCGCCTCACAACCCGCGCGGCGACTTCGGCCTGAGCGCCGATGGCATGGCACTCAACCAGACCGAGATGCGCCACACCTACAGCACGATCGGCCTGTACCGCCGCGAGCTGTTCGAGCCCCCCTGGTGCGACATCGTGGCGGGCAACCCGCAAGGCACGGCCGAACCGCTGGCGCCGCTGCTGCGACGCGCCATGGACGCCGGCCGTGTCAGCGCCGAGCTCTACACCGGGCCCTGGGTGGACGTGGGCACACCCGCCCGCCTGGCGGAGTTGAACGCCACCGCCTGAAACCCGGGCACCCCCGAAAACACTAAACCGCCGACAATGGAACGCATGGACTCGACCACCCACACCCACCTGTATGCCGAGCGCCGCGCCCGCGTGGCCGCCCGGCTGGGCGCCGGCGGCATCGCCATCGTGCCCACCGCACTGGAACGACCGCGCAACCGCGACACCGACTTCATCTACCGGCACGACAGCTATTTCTACTACCTGACCGGCTTCACCGAGCCCAGCGCCTGGCTGGTCATCACCGCCGAGGGTCACACCACGCTGTTCTGCCAGCCGAAGGACCTGGAGCGCGAAATCTGGGACGGCATCCGCCTCGGCCCGGAAGCCGCGCCCGGCCATCTGGGCGTGAACGAGTCGTTTTCCGTCGCCGAACTCGACCAGCGCCTGCCCCGGTTGCTGGAGAACCGGCAGACGCTCTGGTACCCCTTTGCCACGCACGAGGGGCTGGAGAGCTGCGTCAATGGCTGGCTGCAGCCGGTGCGCGCCCGCGTGCGCTATGGCGCGCTGTGCCCCGAATCGCAGCGCGACCTGTGCGGTGTGCTCGACGAGATGCGGCTGGTGAAGGACGCCTTCGAGCAGGCCACCATGCGCCGCGCCGCGCAGATCAGCGCCCGGGCCCACATCCGCGCCATGCAGCGCAGCGCGGCCATGCTGCGCGCGGGCCAGGACGTGCGCGAGTACCACCTCGACGCCGAGCTCCTGCACAGTTTTCGCGAACACGGCTCGCAGTACCCCGCCTACGGCAGCATCGTGGCCGCTGGTGCCAATGCCTGTGTGCTGCACTACCGCGCCGATGCCGCGCCCATCCGCGATGGTGAGCTGGTGCTCATCGACGCCGGTTGCGAACTCGACGGCTACGCGAGCGACATCACGCGCACCTTCCCCGCCAACGGCCGCTTCACCGGACCGCAGCGCGTGCTGTACGACCTGGTGCTCGCGAGCCAGGACGCGGCCGTGGCCGCCACGAAGGCCGGTGCGCGTTTCGTCGACCCGCACGAGGCCACGGTGGCCGTGCTCGCCCAGGGCCTGCTCGACGTCGGCCTGCTGGACCGCAACAAGGTGGGCAGCGCACAGGACGTGATCGCCAACCGCAGCTACTTCCCGTTCTACATGCACCGCACCGGCCACTGGCTGGGCATGGACGTGCACGACTGCGGGAGCTACGTGGAGCCCTCCGAGCTGGGCACCGTGAGCGAGCGGCGCGACCCGCTCAGCGGCGAGACCATCAAGGACCGTCCCAGCCGCGTGCTGCAGCCCGGCATGGTGCTGACCATCGAGCCCGGCCTGTACGTGCGCCCGGGCGAGGGCGTGCCCGAAAAGTTCTGGAACATCGGCATCCGCATCGAGGACGATGCCATCGTCACCGGCAGCGGCTGCGAGCTGATCTCACGGGACGTGCCGGTGAAGGCGGACGAGATCGAGGCGCTGATGCGGGCTTGACGCAGATCAAGTTCCGGCAAAGGCCGCCGGCGATTAAGCCTGGGATAATGATCAGGAATCATTCTCATTTAAACTGAGAAGCCCTGCCCGTCCAGACGGGCTCCGATTCCTCCACTCCAAGGCCTTCTGCCATGAAACCTACCCTGCTCGTCCTGGCCCTGGCGGCCTCTGCCGCGACCCTGCTGCACGTTCCGGCCCATGCGCAAGCGGGCACGCCTGCGACCGCCAGCGCCCCCGCCGCCGCCACCTTCGCCACCGTGGCCACGCACTACGCCGCACTGGTGCATGCCAACTACAGCGACACGCTGGCGGCGGCCCAGGAGATGCAGGCCGCCATCAAGGCCTTCACGGCAGCACCCTCGGCCGATGGCCTGGCCGCCGCGCGCAAGGCCTGGCTGGCTGCGCGCGAGTTCTACGGCCAGACCGAGGCCTTCCGCTTCTACGGCGGCCCGATCGACGACGACAAGGGCCCGGAAGGCCAGATCAACGCCTGGCCGCTGGACGAGTCCTACGTCGACTACGTGCAAGGCAAGCCCAAGTCGGGCCTGATCGCCAACACCAAGTTCAAGATCACCAAGGCCAACCTGGTCAAGTTCAACGAGCGCGGCGGCGAAGAGAACATCAGCTCCGGCTGGCATGCGATCGAGTTCCTGCTGTGGGGCCAGGACCTGAGCGAAACCGGCCCGGGCAACCGCTCGTTCGAAGACTACGTGGACGGCAAGACACCCAATGCCGATCGCCGCCGCCAGTTCCTCAACGTTGCCACCGAGCTGCTGGTGGACGACCTGAACTTCCTGGTCAAGGCCTGGGCACCGGAGCAGAAGAACTACCGCGCCCGCTTCGAAAAAGGCGGCAAGGAATCGGTGCGCAAGATCATCGTCGGCCTGGGCTCGCTCTCGCGCGGCGAGCTCTCGGGCGAGCGCATGGAAGTGGCGCTGAACTCGCAGGACCAGGAAGACGAACACTCCTGCTTCTCCGACAACACGCACCGCGACATCGTGGCCAATGCCACGGGCATCCAGAACGTGTGGCTGGGCCAGTACAAGAAGCGCGACGGCAGCGTGCTGCAAGGACCGGGCGTGCGCGATCTCGTGGCCGCGAAGAAGGCCGATCTGGCCGAGAAGACCACTTCGCAGATCGCCGCATCGGTCGCTGGCGCCGAAGCCATCCCCGCTCCATTCGATCGCGCGATCGCCAAGGGCGCTCCGGGTCGCCCTGCGATCGAGAAAACCGTCGCCAGCCTCGTCGAGCAATCGAAACTGCTGGTGGAATCGGCCAGCGCGGTGGGCATCGCCAAGCTGACGCTGGTGGAGCCGTGATCCGGGATACCCCCCTGCGCCGCTGTGCGGCTTCCCCCCTCTGTGGCGCGCCTTCGGCGCTTCGAGGGGGGACGGCATCTCGGGCCAGCGGAGCCGGACCCTGGATGCCTCTGGTCTGACGTTCTTTCGCTCCGGCCGCCCCTCATACCCCCCCAGGCTTTTCACCATGTCGCTTCTTCCCGCAGCCACGCGCCTTGCGCTCGCCATGGGGGTCCTGCTCTGCGGCTCGACGGCCCTCGTCCTGCGTGCAGACGAGGCACCCGATCCTCTGGGTGAGAAAACGGGCGGTGCCACCACCGTCTACGCCACCGGCAAGAACGCGTTCTCGTTTCCGCTGGCCAATCTGGACGACCCGGGGCGCACGCGCTTCGTGATCGGCAACTCTTTTTTCAAGCGCAACTGGGTCGAGGCACCGGCGTCCACCACCGCACGCGATGGCCTGGGACCGCACTTCATCGCGCGCGCGTGCGCGGGCTGCCATGTGCTCGACGGCCGGGGCGAACCGCCCGAGTGGAAAAACACGCTGGGCCCCGAGCCGGAGGGCACGGTGGCGCTGCTCATGCGCCTGTCGGTGGCGGGCACGCCCGACCCCAAGTCCGGCGTGCGCCCCGACCCGGTGTATGGCGACCAGTTCAACAATGCCGCCATCCAGGGCGTCAAGCCGGAAGGCCGGGTGGAAATCCGCCAGCAGGCGATCTCCGGTCGCTTCGCCGACGGCACGCGCTACACCCTGCAGAAGCCGATCTACAAACTCACCGACCTCGCCTATGGGCCGTTCGCGCCGGGGCTCATGGTCAGCCCGCGCATCGCGCCGCAGATCGCAGGCATCGGCCTGCTCGAGGCGATTCCCGACACCGAGATCCTGCGCAACGCACGCGAACAGGCTGCCGCACCCGGGCCCATCAAGGGCCAGCCCAACCGCGTGTGGGACGTGTTCGCGAAAGAAGAACGCATCGGTCGCTTCGGCTGGAAGGCCAACGTCGCCACCATCGCGCACCAGACCGCGGGGGCATTCCATGGCGACATGGGCATCACCTCCAGCGCGTTTCCGCACGAGACCTGCACACCCGCGCAGAAGGACTGCCTGGCCGCGCCGCACGGTGGCGGCAAGACCACCGGTCGCGACGGCATCGTACCCGCCGCCAGCGCGAACGAGCTCAAACCCGAGATCGACGACGAGACGCTGGGTCATGTCATCTTCTACCAGGCCACACTGGCGCCGGCCGCGCGGCGCAACGTGAAGGACGCCCAAGTGCTGCGCGGCCAGGCGTTGTTCGCACAGGCACAGTGCGCCACCTGCCACCGGCCGAGCTACGTCACGGCGGAAGGCCCGTTCCCGCCGCTCACCAGCCCCGCGCTGAAGAACCAGCGCATCTGGCCGTACACCGATCTGCTGTTGCACGACATGGGTCCCGATCTGGCCGATGGCCGGCCCGACTTCCTGGCCAGCGGCACGCAATGGAAGACGCCCCCGCTCTGGGGAGTCGGCCTCATCAAGGACGTCAACGGCCACACCCGGTTGATGCACGACGGCCGTGCCAACGGTGTGCTCGAAGCCATCCTGTGGCACGGCGGCGAAGCCCAGGCCTCGAAAGAGCAGGTGCTCAAGATGAAAAAGGCCGATCGGAGCGCGCTCGTGAAATTCGTGGAGTCGCTATGACACACCAGACCCTTCACTTCGCACGGTGCGTCGCCGTGTTCGCCCTGGGCCTTGCGCTCACGGGCCTGGCCACGGGCCAACCTGCCGCGCCGGTGGTGGCCGCGCCCTACTACTCGGCCGAGCAGGCCATGCAGGGGCTGTACACGCACCATCTGCCACCGCTGGCGCGCGGCTTCCAGGCCCAGGCCGACCGGCTGGTCGAGACCACCGCGCAGCATTGCACAGGACAGGCGCCCCTGTCCGCACTGCGCACGCAGTGGCAGGACACGCTGGTGAGCTGGGAGACCCTGTCCACACCCGCCGTCGGCCCGCTGGTCACGCGGCGCTCGCAGCGGCAGATCGACTTCTGGCCTGCGCGGCCCGACCTGCTGCGGCGCTCGATGGAGAAGACGCCGGCCACGCTGGCCGACATGGACCGCGTGGGCACGCCCGCCAAAGGCTTCCCCGCGTTCGAACTGCTGCTGAACCAGTGGGCCGCGAGCCGGCAGCCCGCGCCTGCACCGGCCTGCCGCTACGCCGAGCTGATCGCGCAGGGCATCGCGGCCGAGGCGCGCGAGCTGCAGAACGGCCTGGGCGAATGGGCCAGCAAGGAATGGGAAGACGAGCCGGAGGTGACCACCGCGTCGCTCGCCGAATGGGTCAACCAGTGGCTGGCCGGGCTGGAGCGTCTGCGCTGGGCCCACATCGAGAAGCCCATCACCACCCACCAGACCACGGGCAAGGGCAAGCCGGTGCCCTACGCGCGGCTGGACCGCGAGAGCAACCTGCGCGACTGGCGCGCGCAATGGCAGAGCCTGCTCACGCAGGGGCGGCTGCCGCCGGGTGCGTCACCCCCCGCCGCCGGCCAGGCGCTGGTGCCGATGGAGGCTCTGCTCATGGGCCGGGGACAACTCGCGCTGGCGCAGAAGTGGGGTCAGGCGCTGGACCAGGTGACCGCGGGCATGGAGAAGCTAACGCCCCGTTCCAGCGAGAGCGAGGCGCTGAGGGTCACGAAGTCGATGAGGGCCGTGACCGTGCTGTTCCAGAACGAAGTCGCGGCGGCGCTCGATGTGCCACTGGGTTTCTCTGACGCGGATGGGGACTAGATGAACACCCCCCTGCGCCGCTTTGCGGCTTCCCCCCTCCGTCGCGCGACTTCGGCGCTTCGAGGGGGGTCGGCTTCTCGGGCCGACGGGGCCGGACCCTTGCTGCCCCTGGATGGAGACACCTCGCGCGGCGCGTACTTCTCTCTCTCTCGTCGCAATTGGCTGATGGCTGCGGCGATGGCGGGGTTCTCTCCGGCCTTTGCTGCAATACGCGCAAGGTCCACCCGTCTGATTTCGGCCTGGCAGACTGCGGACGAACACCGCATCGGTGTGCTCGCGGTCGACGGTGCGCGCTGGTCGGTGCAGCAGTCGCTTGCCGTGCCCACGCGAGCGCATGGGCTGATGGTGGAGGCCGGCGGCAGCGTGCTGGCCACTGCGCGGCGCCCGGGCGACTGGCTGTTGCGCTGGCACCCCGCGAACGGGCAGACGCAGTGGCACTGGATCGAGGACGACCGCCGCTTCAACGGCCACGCGGTGGCCAGCCCCGTCGGCGACGTGCTGTGGACCACGGAGACCGACCTCGACACCGCGCAGGGGCGGCTGGCCATGCGCGACATGAAGACGCTGGAAAAGCGCGACGAATGGGCCACGCACGGCATGGACCCGCACGAACTCATCGTGTTGCCGCAGCGCGTGGGCGACATGCCGGCCGGCAGCCTGCTGGTGGCCAATGGAGGCATCCCCACGCTGCCCGAGACGGGTCGCAGCAAGCGCCAGCTCGACCGCATGGACGCCTCGCTGGTGGCGCTCGACCCGCGCGACGGCGCTCGCCTGGGCCAGTGGCGGCTGGACGACCCCTACCTTAGCATCCGCCATCTGGCCTGGGACCCGGTCTCGCGCGCAGTGGGTATCGCGCTGCAGGCCGAACACCCCGATGCGGAAGCGAAACGGCAGGCGCCGGTGTTCGCGCTGTGGAACGGCCAGCGCCTGCAGGCCGCGCAGGCGCAGCCCGCGGTGCAGGGTTACGGCGGCGACATCTGCGCGCTGCCCGATGGTGGCTTCGTGGTGAGCTGCCCGCGCGCGGACGCCCTGGCGCTGTTCCGCCCGGACGCTCGCTGGTCGCAGAACGTGACCCACCGCGAAGCGTACGCGCTGGCTGCCGGCCCGGGCCACTGGTGGGCCAGCGGCGCTGAGGGCGTCTGGTGCGCGCCCGAAGGCATCGAAGCGCGTTCCAGCGGGCGCCTGCAGATCGACAACCACTGGAATCTCATCTAAAGGCCAGCAGTGCGATCAGGCATTGCTGTCGACCTGGGTGCAGGCGCTGCCCGTGCGGCGGCACAGGCCATCGGCTTCCAGCCAGGGGTGCGCGTGGCCCACGCAACCGGTCTGGCAGATCACGCCGCTGGCCTCGGCCATGGACGCCGCCTCCGCTGACGACGCCGCCACACGCGGTCGGCGTGCGGTCGGCCTGGCGGCCCCCGCCATGCCCAGTCCCCAGAGCATGCAGGTGCGCGAGACGATGAGCTGTGCACGCAGGTGCACCACCTCGTCCTGCAAGGCAGAAACCTGTTGCGCACAAGCGCGCAGTTGTTCGCCCACGCGGCGCTGCAGCCCCGCCATCTGCCGCGTGAGCACGCCGTGTTCGATCGCGATCTCGCGCGCGGCCATGCTGTCGTGGCGCGCGATGCGCCGGGGTGGTGCGGTCTGTGTCATGTGTTGTCCTTCCCTGTCGTGAGCGGCGCGCCGGCCGCGATGAGCAATTGGGGAACACCATCGGCCGCACGCACGGTGCTGGCCTGCACCTGCCACACGCGCTCCACCAGCGCGGGCTGCAGCACGCGCGACGGGCGGCCACTGGCCTGCACCACACCGCCGTCGAGCACCCAGACCCGGTCGGCGTAGCGCAGGGCGAGGTTCGGGTCGTGCAGGACCGCGAGCACGCCCACCCCCTGCTCGCGTGCCCAGCGGTGCACGGTGCCCAGCGTTTCGTGCTGGTGGCGCAGGTCGAGCGCGGCGGTGGGTTCGTCGAGCAGCAGCCAGCGCGGAGCGCCATCGGCGCTGCGTTCCCAGATCTGCGCCATCACGCGGGCCAGTTGGGCACGCGCGCGCTCGCCGCCGCTCAGGCTGGCGATGCTGCGTCCTGCCAGCGCGGCCACGCCCGTGGCCTGCATCGCGGCGCGCACGATGGCGGCTTCGTTGTTCGAAGGCTGTTGGTGGTGCGGGTAGCGCCCGAGTTCGACCACCTCCTGCACGCGGAAATCGAACGCCACGGCGGTTTCCTGCGGCAGCACGGCACGGTGCCGTGCCAGTTCATGCACCCGCGCGGGCGCCACCGGCACGCCGTTGAGGGTGACACGGCCGGTGTCGGGTGCGCGAAGGCCGGCCAGCACCGAGAGCAGTGTCGACTTGCCCGCGCCGTTGGGCCCGAGGATCGCACCCACCTCGCCAGGCGCCAGCCGCACCCGCACGCCCTGGAGCAAGGTGCTGCCCGCCATGCGCACACCCACGTCCACCCCGCACAGGCCCGGCCCGCTGTCCACGGCAGACGTCCCTTCCTGCATGTCCATGTCGTCGTCTTCCTCCAGCCAGAGCGGGCTTTCCCCGGCCGGCAGTTCGCTGCAGGCGTTGCGCCAGTCGGCGTCGAGCAGGCGCGCGTTCACAACCGCCTCCCGTGTGCGCCGCGCAGCAGAACGAGGAAAAAGGGCACGCCGACCAGGGCGGTGAGCACACCCAGCGGCAACTCGGCCGGCTGCAGGACCGTGCGGGCCACCGCGTCCGCCGCCAGCACCATCACGCCGCCCAGCAGGGCCGAGCCCGGCAACACCCAGCGGTGATCCGGCCCCGCGACCAGGCGCACCATGTGCGGGGCCACCAGACCGATGAAACCGACGATGCCGGTGGTGGCCGTGACCGCACCCACGGCCAGCGCCGTGACCACGATGGCCACCTGCTTCACGCGTTCGACCGACACGCCCAGCAGCACCGCCTGTGCCTCGCCCAGTGCCAGCGCGTTCAACGGGCGGGCCAGGCGCATGCCGATGGCCAGCGCCACCAGCGTGATGCCGCCGACCAGGGCCACCGCGCTCCAGCGCGCGCCGCCCAGGCTGCCCAGCAACCAGAACTGCAGGTTGCGCAGTTGTTCGTCGGTGGCCAGGAAACTGAGCAGGCCCAGCCCGGCGCCAGCCAGCGCGTTGACCGCGATGCCGGCCAGCAGCATCAGGCCCACGCGCGTGCCGCCTTCGCCGCGCGAGAGGAGGTAGATCAGCACCGTGACAGACAGGCCACCGCCAAAGGCCATGAGCACCAGCGTCCAGCTGCCGAGCGAGCGCGGCACATCGGGGAACCAGAGGTTGCCCACGACGATGGTGAAGCCGGCGGCGAGCGCGGCACCGCTGCTCACGCCGATGAGGCCGGGGTCGGCCAGCGGGTTGCGGAACAGCCCCTGCATGAGCGCGCCGGCCATGCCCAGTCCGGCGCCCGCGGCCAGCCCGAGCACGAGGCGCGGCAGGCGGATGTTGAAGAACACCAGCTCGGCACCGCTGCTGGCGGGCGCGGCCGCGGTCACGGCGCCCCAGAGCACACCGGGCAGTTCGCTCAACGGCAGGCTGTAGGCGCCCTGACCCGCCGCCCACAGCAGCGTGAACAGCAGCAGCGCGGTCAGGGCGGCCAGCAGGCCCCGGCCGGAGACGCGGCGCGGCATCCACCGCCCGCGCCCACGTTCGAGCGCGACAGGCGCGACCGCATTCATGAACGGTCCTCCAGGCGCTGTTCCCCGGGCTGGCGCTGCGCCGTCACGTCGGGCCACCAGGCCACGCGGTCCACCAGTTGCAGCACGTTGCCGTCGATGTCGGTCAGCGACAGCTCCCAGGCCCCCCAAGGCTGCCAGCGGGGCGATTCGCCCTCGAATCGGTGCGCGTGCAGGGGCCTGTGCCCACCCAGCGCGGTGCGGCAGGGCCGCAGCACGGCGGCGCGCAGACTGGCATGCAGCACATGGATGCGCGGCACCTCCACACGGTGGTGGCCAGGCATGAAGCCGCGGTCGCCGGGCGTGGGCCGCTCCCAGCGCCCGGGTGTGGCACCACAGGCCCACAGCTGCACCTGCAGCGGACCGTGCACCACCAGGGCACAGACACCCGTCACATGCTGCCGGCATTCGAAGCCGAACACCTCGGTGTAATCGGCCACGGCACGGTACAGATCGGGCGTGCGGACGTTGGCCACGTCGTGGCGCACGGCGTTCATTCGAAGACCTCCGTGCGGCGCACTGCGGTGCGAGCTGGCTTGGGGCGGCCCGGCGCAGCGCTCATCCCCGCACCACCTGGTTGTGCAGCCGTTCGACCACATCGGGCAGGCGCGGCCCGAAGCCAAGCAACTCCAGCGCATCCAGATGCACCAGCGTGCGGGCCGATGTGCGGCGCTGGTAGGCGGGTGTGAGCGCCACCTCGGGGCGTTGCCAGAACGTTGCTTCGCCACCCACCGCCTCGAGGCCTTGCGTGGTGGTCAGGATCACGTCGGGCGCTGCCTGCGCCATGGCCTCGGCCGTCATCGGCCGGTAACCCTGAAAGCCGCCGAGCGCGTTGCGCGCGCCGATGAAACGGATCAGCGCATCGGCCGCGGTCTTCTCGCCCGACACCATGGGGCTGCCACTGTGCGACAGCACGAACAGCATCCTGGGGCCTGGGCCTCGGGCAGACTGCACGCGCGCGGCCACCGCCTGCCAGCGCGCGTCGAGGCGGGCCTGCAGTTCGCGCGCCGCGGCTTCGCGTCCGGAGGCGCGGCCCACGGCGGTGATCTTGCGACGCACCTCGTCCCAGGTGTGGTCGGACGCCACCAGCTCCACGCGCACACCGGCGCTGCGAAGCTGATCGATGACGACAGGCGGCCCCGCATCGGTGCCAGCGATCAGCGCGTCGGGCCGCAAGGCCAGCAGGCCCTCGGCCGAGAGCTGTCGCATGTAGCCGACCTTGGGCGTGGACAGCGCCGCTGGCGGGTACAGGCTGGTGGTGTCGGTACCCACCAGCTGGTCCTGCGCGCCCAGTGCGTAGACCACCTCGGTGATGCCGCCGCCCACGGTGACCAGGCGCGGGGTGGCCGTGGCCGCCATCAGCCGCAGGGGCGTTGCCGCAGAGCCCGCCAGGACAGCGACCGACAGCGCGCGCAGGGCGCGGCGACGCGAGGCGGCGGCGGCGGCGGCGGCGGCGGCGGCGGGAGAATAGGCCAGCAGAGAGGGGGTCATGATGTCGTCCTGAGAAGTCCGCGGGGTGGCTGCCTGCCACTCAAGGCAAACGGCCCACGGGTTCGAAGCCCGGCGTGTTCTGCCCGATGTGCCAGCACACACCGCACGGGTCGATCACCACGAACTCGGTGATGCCCCAGGGCTGCGCCGTCACGGGCGTGATGCGCGAGCCGTACCGGCCCGCGAGGTCTTGCGCATCGACGTGCGCGCGCCAGGCCTGCACGTCGGTCACGAGCAGGTGCATGACGAGGTTCTCGGCCAGCGTCTGTTCGTAGAAGTCCTGCAGCAGGAATGCGCTGTCGTTCACACAGAAGTACGCAACGCCGCCGCCCTCCGAACGCTGGGTGAAACCCAGGTCGGCGTAGAAGCGTTTGGACAACGCGAAGTCCCTGGCTGGCACGAAGGCCTTGAGCTCGACCGCCTGCAGCGCGTTCATGCGACCACCGGGGAGTGGGCTGTACCGGAAGTCTGCAGGTGCGCCACGATGTGGCGCCAGGCCTGCAGCTCGCTCTGGCCTGGCTTGCGCGCACCGAAGAACATGGCCATCAGTTCACCGCGCGCGTCAAAGGCTTCCACCGAAGTGACCACGCCGTCGCTGGTCGGCTTCTCGACCACCCACGCGTCCTCGATCAGGTCTTCGCGCAGATGCAGGTTGAAACCCGGGTCGAGCACGTTGAGCCAGGTCTTGCCATGGATGTCCATCGGCTCCACGCGTTTGACGGGGCCGGTGTGGATCTGGATGCAACCCGGGCTGCCCACGAAGACCATGATCGGCGTGCCATCGAAGGCCGCTTCCAGGAGCATCTCGCGCACGGCGGCCTTTTCCACACGGTGGGTGTAGCGCCCCTCGACCAGGCGGAAGCTTTGCTGCCGCTCCAGTCCGAACTGCTTGAGCAGCGGAAAGAACTGGTGCGTGTCGGTCATGGCACTCCAGGCCGCACCAAAGGCATGGGCGTCGACCAGCGGCGGCGGCACCGGCGTGCTGGCCGCGCCACGGGGCAGGAACTCGATCTCCCGCGCGTCGTCGCTGTGCGCCGCGATCACGCGCTGCCAGGTCGCCAGATCGGTCTGCTCGCGCACGAAGATCTTGTGCACGGCCAGGCCGTGGCGGTCGAAGAACTGAAGGCTTGGTATGCCCATGCCAGGCTGCGACTTCAGCGCCTCGGCCACGGCGAAGCCCGCATGCCACTGGTTGAAGAACAGGCGAAGGTCGATGTCCTCGCCCAGCGCCAGCCCCACCGGCCCGCTGGCCGACACCTTCCGGTAGACCCCGGTCTTTTCGTGCACCACGGTTTCGTTGCGCGTGAGCGCCATGAGCGGACCGCAGGCTTCGAGCGACTGCAGCAGCGCCAGCCAGTCGGGTCGCAGCGCGACGGCCTGCATCGGTGCCTCATGCGAACCCCTGTGCGCGTTGATCGCCTCGCCTTCGCTCAGGCCGATGTGCTCGGCCGCCTCCTTGGCGCGCAACCCGCTGCTGCGGGCCGCCTGGAAAGCGTTTCGGACGTCGTGGACATGCATGGGGTTCTCCTGGACAAGGGTGAAGCGCCCGCGCGTCACTGCACGCGGGCGGGAACGGGATGCCACAGCGGTGTGGGGCGCGATGCGGCCGACGCCGCCTCGGCCTCGTGCTCCATCTCCAGCGCCCACCGCGTGCGCAGGTTGGCCAGCATGGTGCGCATGGCCGGGGAGAGCTGCGGGTGTGCGGCGAGGAACTCGAGGTTGGACACCAGCTTGCGCGCCATGAAGGGCCGGTGCGCGCAGTCGCGTGCGCTCTGCGCGTAGCCGGTCATCAGCGCCAGGGTGCCGGCGAACAGCGCTTCCACGCAGGGCATGGTGTATTCCTCGTCGGCGGCGTCGGTCGGGCGCTCGGCTGTGGTCATGTCGGTTCCTGTGAAGTGGCTAGAAGTCGGTGACCAACGCCACCGAAATGCCGCGCCCGGGCGCGGAGTAGGCGTCCAGCACAGGGGAACCGGCGGCCACGCCAATGACGTTGGTCCACTCCCAGTACTTGCGGTCGGTCACGTTGTGGATTGCTGCGCTCAGACGCGTGGAACGGCTGACCTGCCAGCTCGCGCGCAGGTCCAGCGTGGTGTACGAGGGCGGTGCGAACTGGTTGGGCGTGCTGGTGTAGTCGATGTCGCTGGTGGACTTCCTCATCGTGTGCGAGACCACGGCGCCAAGCTTCCAGTCACCGATGCGGTGGTCCAGGCCGACCATCAGGCGCGCGGGGTTGACCGAATTCAGCGGCACGCCGAGACGCGTGTCCTCACCCTTCGTCTGGCCATAAGCCACCCGCAGGTCGGTCGCCGCGCCCAGCGCGAACCTGCCCTTGAGTTCAAACCCGCTCAGGCGCACCTGACCACGGTTGACCGCCTGGTAGGTGAGCGGGTTGGCCGGGTTGCCGGCGACACCGCCGACCACCACCAGTTCGTCGATGAAGTCCTTGTAGCGCCCGGTGAACACCGCGGCCTCCCACTGCACCGGCCCCACCTTGTCACGCGCGCCGATCTCCAGCGTGCGGCTGCGTTCGGGCTTCAGGTTCGGGTTGGGGATCGTGCGGTACTGGGCCAGCGCGTTCTGGAAGAAGTTGTTGAGCTGCAAGGCGCTCGGTGCCTTGAAGCCGGCCGCGAGGTTGGCAAACAGGTTCAGCTCCTGGGTCGGGCGGAAGATCGCGCCCAGCTTGGGCGAGAGCGCCGAGTCCGACAGGCTGGCCGGTGTCAGCGGGTACAGCGTGCTGTTCTGCGCCTTGAGGTCGAATCGGTCGTAGCGCAGCGCGGGAATCAGGCTCCAGCGTTCCGACACGAATTCGCTCTGCGCGAACAACGCCGTGTTGGTCTCGCGCGTGGGCGGGAAGCGCTTGAGCGGATAGGTCTCGTACACCGGCGCACCGACACCCGTGACCAGGTTGTCCATCTTCGACACCGATACATCGACCCCATAGACCAGTTTCTGGCCCCAGTCCGCCCCCAGCGAGCGCGCCTTCTCGGCCTGCAGCACGCCCTGCCAGAGCTTCTCGGTGTAGGTGACGTCGCGGACGCGGTAGGTTGGCGCGGCCGTGCGCAGCTCGGTTGCCACTTCCTGCGCATCGGACTGCTGGTAGCCCACCGTGGCGCGCAGCTCATCGGCCCACGTCGACCCGACCTTGAACCGGCCGTCCCAGCTCAGGCGCGTGCGCTGCATGTCGGTGGTGCCGTCCACGTCCAGCGTGCCGGTTGCCGTGGTCGAGCGCGCGGTGTAGGCCTCGACCTCACCCGACTTGTCCACGTGCTCCAGCGTCAGTGTGTGGCGCTGACCTGCGCCCGGCGTCAGCACCACCTTGCCCATCACCGAGGCGCTCTTGTCCTTCTGCGGGTTCGGTGCGGTGCGCGTGCTGTTGAGGGCATGGTTTTCGCCCTGGTTGTCGAGTTCTCCGCTGCGGCCCAGCTGCACGCTGCCCAGCCACTGCAGGGTGTCGTTCGGCGCTCCGGCGAGCGTCACACCGACGCCTCGGCTGTCGTCTTCGGAGTCGGCCCGCAGGCTGACACGACCGCCGAAGGTCTGGCCCGGCTTGAGCAGGTCCTTCGGCTCCGTGGTGAACATCGCCACCATGCCGGCCAGACCGTCCGAGCCGTACAGCGCCGAGTTCGCGCCGCGCAGGATTTCCACCCGGGAGATGAGACCGAGATCGTAGTAGTCGCGCCCGAAGGCGGCCGAGCCGAACACGCCGCTGGAGAGCTCGCGCGGCACGCGAATGCCATCGACCGTGAGCAGTACCCGGTTGCCATCAAGACCACGGATGTTGAAGCCGGCATTGCCGTCGCGCCCGGTCGACCCGGTGACACCGCCGAAGCGTTGTGGCGCGCGCTTGACGCTGACATTGGGAATCTCGCGCACCAGATCGCGGATGTCCTGCACGCGCGCCGGGTCAAGGTCCTCGCCGCCGATCACATCGATGCTGGCGGGCACTTCCTCGATGGCGCGCTCGCTGCGCGAGCCACTGATCACCAGCTCCCGCAAGGAAGAAGTACCGCCGGCCTGGGCGATGGGGGCGGCATCGGGGGCCGCCGTCTGCGCCAGCGTCGGGCCAGCCATCAGCACGAGACAGGCCAGCACCAGCGGGTGGGGTCGGAAAGAGGGGGAGAGGGGTTGTGAGACGGTCAAGACGGCACCTGAATCCAAGGGTTGGAGAACGAGGCTGGCGTCACGACCGCGGGAGATTCCCGGATGCGGGCTGGCTGAACGATTTATTGTATGCGAACGATTCTCATTTGCAAGATGTAGCGATTCTCAAGACTGAATTGATAGCGCGCAACGCGCACAATGCGCGCCTGTCAACACAACACGAAAGGAGTGGACCCATGAAAGGCGATCCCAAAGTCATCGGCCATCTGCAAGCCCAGCTCAAGAACGAACTCACCGCCATCAACCAGTATTTCGTTCACTACCGCATGCTCAAGCACTGGGGCCTGGACAAGCTCGCCGGCAAGGAATACGAGGAGTCCATCGGCGAGATGAAGCACGCCGACAAGCTCATGGACCGGATCTTCACGCTCGACGGCCTGCCGAACCTGCAGGATCTGGGCAAACTGAATATCGGTGAGGACGTGCCCGAAATCCTGCGCAGCGACCTGGCCCTGGAGACCGGCGCCCAGCAGACCATCAAGGATGGCATCGCGCACTGCGAATCCGTTCGCGACTACGTCTCGCGCGACCTCCTGCAGGACATCCTGGACGACACGGAGGAGCACATTGACTTCCTGGAAACGCAGATCGATCTGGTCGACAAGGTCGGCATCCAGAACTACCTGCAGACGCAGATGAGCCCGGCGAGCTGAGCGCGCAGCCCCACCTGTTCCCTCCCCGCCACAGAGCCCCGCCCTTTCGCGGGGCTTTTTTTGGTCATTTGAATACGATCAATTATCATTTGCGCATCCGCTCGGTCCCCGGGCGGTGTTCACCACGAACATCCAGCCCATGATCGTTTGCGTTTGCCACCGCGTCAGTGACCAGACCATCGCCCGTTGCGCGCGATCGGGCATGGCCTTTGACGACATCCAGCTGGAGTTGGGTGTGGCCACGCAGTGCGGACAGTGCGAGTCCTGCGCGCGCACATTGTGGTCGGAATGCACGCCCCACCAGTCGGTCGTGCACCTGCAGCTGCATCCAGCCACACCGCCGGCCAAGGCTGCCGCCGCCTGAGCGCTGCTCGGCACTCCGCCTCCAGACTTTCCCTGCCCGGCGCCCCCAGCGCCTTTCACGGTCGCATACTGCGGCTTGTCGCACCGTGCGATGCCGGGCCCCGCATTCCATTCCGGAAAGTCACAAGCGCCCCAACGCTTTACGCGGTATCACGCACTAGGGTTTTCCCGGCCATCGCTTTAGAATGCGCAATTCCTTTCCGCATCGCAAGATAACAACTCGCTGGAGACACGAGCATGAGCATGGAAAACAGCCCTGAGAACAAACGCGCCGAACTGCGCCGCGCCGCCCTCGAATACCACGAGTTCCCGATCCCGGGCAAGGTGGCCATCGCCGCCACCAAGCAACTCACCAACCAGCGCGACCTCGCGCTGGCCTACTCGCCCGGTGTGGCGGCGCCCTGCGAGGAAATCGTGGCCGACCCGGCCAATGCCTTCAAGTACACCAGCCGCGGCAACCTGGTCGCGGTCATCACCAACGGCACCGCTGTGCTCGGCCTGGGCGACATCGGCCCGCTGGCCGCCAAGCCGGTGATGGAAGGCAAGGGCGTCCTGTTCAAGAAGTTCGCCGGCGTCGATGTGTTCGACATCGAAATCAACGAGAAAGACCCGGCCAAACTGGTCGACGTGATCGCCGCACTGGAGCCAACCTTCGGCGCGATCAACCTGGAGGACATCAAGGCACCCGACTGCTTCTTCGTCGAGCGCGAACTGCGCAAGCGCATGAAGATTCCGGTGTTCCACGACGACCAGCACGGCACAGCCATCACGGTGGCGGCGGCCATGCTCAACGGCCTGAAGGTCGCGGGCAAGGACATCGGCCAGGTCAAGCTGGTGACTTCCGGCGCCGGCGCGGCGGCGCTGGCTTGTCTGAACCTGCTGCTCAAGGTCGGCCTCAAGCGTGAGAACGTGTTCGTCACCGACCTGGCTGGCGTGGTCTACGAGGGCCGTGAGGAGCTCATGGACGACGACAAGCGCCAGTTCATGCAGAAGACCGACAAGCGCAAGCTGGCCGAGGTCATCGAGGGTGCCGACGTCTTCCTTGGTCTTTCGGCGGGGGGGGTGCTCAAGCCCGACATGGTGAAGTCGATGGCGGCCAGGCCCGTCATCTTCGCGCTGGCCAACCCCAACCCCGAGATCTCACCCGAAGATGTGAAAGCGGTGCGCGACGACGCCATCATGGCCACCGGCCGCACCGACTACCCGAACCAGGTCAACAACGTCCTGTGCTTCCCGTACATCTTCCGCGGCGCGCTCGACGCAGGTGCGTCCACCATCAACGACGAGATGGAGATCGCGGCGGTGCACGCCATCGCCGAGCTGGCACAGGCCGAGCAGAGCGAGGTGGTGGCTGCGGCCTACGCGGGCGAAAAGCTCGCCTTCGGCCCCGAGTACCTCATCCCCAAGCCGTTCGACCCGCGCCTGATGATGAAGATCGCACCGGCCGTGGCACAGGCCGCCGCCGACAGCGGCGTGGCACAGCGGCCCATCGCCGACATGGCCGCCTACCGCGAAAAGCTGCAAAGCTTCGTGTTCGCCTCGGGCACGATCATGAAGCCCATCTTTGCCGCGGCCAAGACGGCGGCACGCAAACGCGTCGCCTATGCGGAGGGTGAAGAAGAGCGCGTGCTGCGCGCCTGCCAGATTGTGGTCGATGAAGGCCTGGCGCGCCCCACGCTGATCGGACGTCCCGCCGTCATCGCCCAGCGCATCGAGAAGTTCGGCCTGCGCCTGCGCGAGGAACTCGACTATGACGTCGTCAACGTCGAGCAGGACGACCGCTACCGCGATTTCTGGCAGACCTACCATCGCATGACCGAGCGCAAGGGCGTGACCCAGCAGCTCGCCAAGATCGAGATGCGCCGGCGCCTCACCCTCATCGGCGCGATGCTGCTCCACAAAGGGCAGGTCGACGGCCTGATCTGCGGCACCTGGGGTTCGACCCAGCACCACCTGAAGTACATCGACCAGGTGATCGGCAAGCGCGAGGGTGGCAGCCCCAGTACCGAGCAGGACGTGCGCATCTACGCCTGCATGAACGGGCTCATGCTGCCCGGCCGCCAGGTGTTCCTGGTGGACACGCATGTCAATCACGATCCCACCCCGGAAGAGCTCTGCGAAATCACCGTCATGGCGGCCGAGGAAATGCTGCGCTTCGGCCTGCAGCCCAAGGCCGCCCTGCTGTCGCACTCCAATTTTGGCTCCAGCGACGAACCCAGCGCGATCAAGATGCGTCGCACCCTGGCGCTGCTGCGCGAACAGGCCCCCTGGCTGGAAGCGGACGGCGAAATGCACGGAGATGTGGCATTGGATCCCGCCGCACGCCACGTTCTGATGCCCAACTCAACGCTCAAGGGCGCCGCCAACCTGCTGGTCCTGCCCAACATCGACGCGGCCAACATCGCCTACAACCTGCTCAAGACGGCCGCCGGCGGCAACATCGCGGTCGGCCCGGTGCTGCTGGGCGCGGACAAGCCGGTGCACATCCTGACGGCCAGCGCCACAGTGCGCCGCATCGTCAACATGACGGCCCTCACTGTGGCGGACGCCAACGTTTCACGTTGACACTCTCCAAAAAAGCAAGCGCTAACTTTTACACACAATCCTGACAGGGCATCTTGCTGAATATTTCAGCAGGCGCTTGCTTTTTCCCCCCGCCTCGGGCACACTACCACGCTTGGATTTCAGGGTTAACCCGCTCTCCAACGCCTTCAGAAACGAATGCTTTTGCATTGATTTTTCGAGGCCGCTGAAGCGTGTTGACGTCATCAAGAGCTGGGGATTTCATGGATCTGAAGCAGATCCGGGCTCGTTTCGGGAAGGCCAGGGGAGTAGCCCTCGCCGCCATTCTGGCGGCGGTGTTGGGCACCATTGCGGTGCAGGCTCGCGCTCCGAACGCCACCACTCCCGGCCCGCAGTCCGCATCGGTGGTGGTCTCAGGACTGCCGCAGCAAGGCCAGGACGTGATGCACCAGATTCGGCAAGGCGGACCCTTTCGATACGACAAGGACGGTTCGGTATTCGGCAATCGCGAGCGCCTGCTGCCAGGAGAAAAACGAGGGTACTACCGCGAATACACGGTGCCCACCCCGGGCCTGAGCCATCGGGGGGCCCGGCGGATCGTGTGTGGCGGGTTCAAGCCCCGGACCCCTGACGCGTGTTATTACACCGAAGACCACTACAGCAGCTTCCGGCTGATCGTGCAGTGAGCTCCGGTGGTGTGAACGGATTTTTAACTTTGACCTTAGAAAGAGACGCGGAGATGGACACGCCACTTCGTAACGTACGTCCCAATATCGTTCAGTCGATCCGCGCCCACGGCGTGAAGGATCTGCAGGCCGCTGCCGAACACCTGGGGCATCACTTCCTGTACGCCAACCTGGCCAAGGCACAGAGCAAACAGGATGTGCTGGAGTTGATCGCTGCGCAATACACGCTGCCGTCCCACTTCGGCAAGAACTTCGATGCGCTCTACGACTGCATGACCGACATGGTCCACAAGTCCGGCCCGCAGACCGGCTTTATCGTCGTGCTGGAGCACATCCCCGCCCATGCCAAGTTCGACAAGGAAGCCCGCGAACAGCTGCTCGACATCTTCCGCGATGCCGCTGACTACTGGTCGGATCGCAAGATCCCGTTCCGTTGCTTCTACTCGTTCTCGGTAGCGCGTGCCCCCAAGGGCGAAGAGCCGATCGAGGTGCAGACCGACGAGCCGATGCCCACCGACAAGATTCTGGACGTGAGCCCCATGGCGCTTCGCATGAGCAGCCCCTTCAACGCAGGTTACTGGTTGGCGGCCGCCTGATCGCCGCCGGGTTTGCAGTGCGCACCCGGCATCCGCCAGCTCAAGAAAGAGGCCGCTGCAACCGCAGCGGCTTTTTTCATTTCACCATGACTCCAGCACCGAACTTTGCTGGACTACGCCGAAGCCCGATACAGCAGGTTTATCAATAACTTAGGCGAGTCCAACATATGCCGGTGCTTTCCGAAACCTGACCCGGCTTCCCCTCTGATGGCCCCTACATGGCTCTTGGGAATCGGGTCTTTCCGAGGAGTCATCGTGGCAAAACTCAAGCTCACCAAGTCCGCAGTCGATGCGGCACAACCCCAGGCGCAGGCCGTCGAACTCCGGGACACGCTGGTGCCCGGCTTCCTGTGCAAGGTTACACCAGCGGGCCGCAAGGTGTTCATGCTCCAGTACCGCACGAACGCTGGCGAGCGGCGCAAGCCCGCCCTGGGCCTGTACGGGGAACTGACCGTCGAGCAGGCCCGCTCGCTGGCCCAGGAATGGCTGGCCGAGGTGCGCCGGGGCGGCGACCCCAGCGCGGCCAAGGCCGCCGCCCGTTCAGCCCCCACGGTCAAGGAGCTGTGTACCAAGTTCATGGAGGATTACTCCAAGCAGCGCAACAAGCCCAGCACCCAGCGCGGGTATCAGGCCGTCATCGACCGCTGCATCGTTCCGATGCTGGGCCGTTTGAAGGTCCAGGACGTGAAGCGCCCGGACGTGGCCACGGCGATGAAGAAGATGGCGCACAAGCCGGCCGAGGCCAACCGTGCTTTCAGCGTGATGCGCAAGATGTTCAACCTGGCCGAGGTGTGGGGCCACCGGCCTGACGGCACCAACCCCTGCCGCCACGTCCCGATGTACCCCAACGGCAAGGCCACCCACCTCATCAGCGACGAGGACATGGGCAAGCTGTTTCGGCGACTGGAGCACATCGAAGCCGAGGGTCTGGAGAACTACGTCATCCCGCTGGCGATCCGCCTTCAATTCGAGTTCGCCGGCCGCCGCTCCGAAATCGTGACGCTCCGATGGGATTGGGTGGACCTGGACAACCGCCGCGTGGTCTGGCCGGACAGCAAGACGGGCGGCATGTCCAAGCCCATGAGCGAGGAAGCCTATCGACTGCTCTCGACGGCGCCACGGCAGGAAGGCACTCCCTATGTGCTGCCGTCTCCAAGCCATCCCGGCAAGCACCTGACCACGGGCGAGTATTACGGCGGCTGGAGCCGCGCCCTCAAGGCGGCGGGCGCCACGCACGTCGGCACGCATGGCATCCGCCACCGCTCCGCGACCGACATTGCCAACTCGGGCATCCCGGTCAAGGTCGGCATGGCGCTGACGGCGCACAAGACCGTGGCGATGTTCATGCGCTACGTCCACACCGAGGACGATCCGGTGCGCAAGGCGGCCGAGCTGGTGGCGAACCGGCGCAAGACGATCACCGAGGCGCAGCGGCCTGCGGAGGTGGCTGCATGACCAAGAAGGCGCCTGCGATGGCGGGAGTCGCACCCGCCGCCGTGCCTGCCGGCTACGCCGGCATCCACGGCGGCATCGTGGATCTGCTCGATGCCGCGCGCCAGACGGCAGCGCGCAGCGTCAATGCGCTGATGACGGCCAGCTACTGGGAGATTGGCCGCCGCATCGTGGAGGCCGAGCAACAGGGCAAGCGGCGCGCGGGTTATGGCGAGCAGTTGATCGAGCGGCTGGCAAGCGACCTCACCCAGCAGTTCGGCCGTGGCTTCAGCCGTCAGAACCTGCAGCAGATGCGGTCGTTTTTTCTGACCCGGCCAATTCGCCAGACAGTGTCTGGCGAATCTTCCCCGGAGCCAGTGCGGCCTTGGCGGCTGGACGAGCTGGCGCAGGTCTTCACGCTGCCGTGGTCGGCCTATGTGCGGCTGTTGTCGGTCAAGGACGAGCATGCGCGCCAGTTCTATGAAGCCGAGGCCTTGCGCGGCGGCTGGAGCGTGCGCCAGTTGGATCGGCAGATCGGCAGCCAGTTCTACGAGCGCACGGCGCTGTCGAAAAACAAGGCGGCGATGCTGGCCAAGGGCGCGGTGGCCAAGCCCGAAGATGCCGTCGCGCCCGGCGATGCCATCAAAGACCCCTATGTGCTGGAGTTCCTCGACCTCAAGGACGAGTATTCGGAGTCCGATCTGGAGGCCGCCTTGATCCGGCGGCTGGAAGACTTCCTGCTCGAATTGGGTGAAGGGTTCACCTTCATTGGACGGCAGCGGCGCTTGCGCATCGACCAGACCTGGTATCGGGTGGACTTGCTGCTGTTCCATCGCAAGTTACGCTGCCTGGTCATCATCGACCTGAAGCTGGGGAGTCTGACGCATGCGGACGTGGGCCAGATGCACATGTACTGCAACTATGCCAAGGAACACTGGGCCTATCCCGAGGAGAACCCGCCGGTGGGGCTGATTCTTTGTGCCGACAAGGGGCTCGCCCTGGCGCGGTATGCGCTGGAGGGCTTACCCACCAAGGTCATGGCGGCGAACTACCGGATGGTTCTGCCGGATACCGATGTGCTGCAAAAGGAACTGGAAAGCACGCGGCTCTTGCTGGAGTCTCGCGGAACGATTCGTCCCAAGACGTGGAAGCGGTAGACACACCTGCGGAGCTATACGCCTGTTTGGAGATTGGGCAGAACCTCAGTCTGTAGTCGGTTTTACGGCTTTCTTCCGTGAGGAGGAAGAAGGCAACGACGGCAAACATTCAAACAAACGTTCCGCATAGACGAATCCCATCCGCCTTACTGCGTCCTGATCGAAATACAGTAGCCATGCGGCAAGTAGCGCCAGCGAAATGAGCAATGTCAAGCCTGCGGCAAGCCCTGGATCGGCAAGGTGCACCAAGTCAAATTGGAGAGGTGCTACCTGCAAAATCTTTGCAATCAACAATCCGTAGACGACGCCCATGAGGCACGACAGGATACCGACAGGCTTCATCGCCAGCATGTTGCGATGAAATCCATAGGCGATGTTCTCTTTCAGCAAGAGCTGCTTGTTGGAACGCGTGAGTTCGCGAAGCCGCTTAGTGGCACCGATGTAGATGTCGTCTGCCTTGTCTGGGTTTGCTGATTCTTCTTCTGCCGTTGGCATGGCGATACCCAACTTGGCAGTGATCGCCGTGTGATAACGCTGCTTGCTGACACCATCAAGGAACTTGTCGCGGTGGCGTAGTGCGATGGTCGTGGGCATGCCACCCCATTTTGAGACCAGCATCTCTTCAAGTTTTTTACCACGTCCGCGCGCTACGCTCGCGAGTGCATAGATAGCGCCGCAGCCGCCCAGCAGGCCGATCACACCTGTAAGCACAGGGTGCCGAGCCCCGTAGACGCACAACAGCGGCACCAGCACGGGTAAGGCCACAAGAAGGCCAGGGATAACACGTGCCTTGCGCTCGTAGGGGTCTTTGACCAGTTCAAAAATTGTTGTCATGTGAAGTCAGGCCTGTGCCGCCAAGGCGTCGATATAGGGTTGGATTTCATCGCGGTTTTTTAGCGTGATCTGCTGTGCGAGGGGGTCTGGTGCTTCCTTGGTATGCAAACCCAAACGTCTCAGCGTGTAGTACAGAAACGCTTGGCGGCATGGAAGTTTGACCTCTCCATCTTCCATGCCGTAGTCCAACTCTAAGACTCGTTTCTTGGCTGCAGGCAAATCGGGATGCGGTGCAAGTACCAGCGTCAATACAGTTTGCCAATGCGAATCTTGGTTGGAGTCCACTTGGGTCGCCTCGAAGCCATCGATGCGCAGGATTCGAGCAAGGACGAAATCGCTGAAGCGCTGGCGCTTGTGGCAAAACGCGCGCATGTGCCAGCGAAAACCGTCATTGCCAAGGGCGTGGGGAGACAGCAAGCGAACCGATTCATCCAACGACGTCATGGACTGGTAGCTCACCAGAATGGATTCCTGCTGGCGGATTGCGCGCACCACTGCTTCGACGGTCTGCTCATTGATCGTGCGCCAAGGGGACGGGGCCCAATCTGTCTCCGGCGCGGAGCCGATGAAGCTGGCCGTCGGCTCGACAATTCCCATCTTTGTCGCTAGCAGTTCTGCTAGATAGCGTTGCGCCGAGCTTCGTTGGTAAAGCGGGTGAAAACTCTGCGCTGCCGTGTAGGTCTTGGAGCTGCGGTCGTAAGTCAGGTTGCTCGGCGCCAACTCCATGTACTTGGAAATGTCCAGCGATGCCTGCGGGACCGAAATACCAAAGTGCTCGGTGAGATCCATCCGGTTGATGCGCCGCTCCCAGCGCAGACGGAAATCGATGAATTGAAGTCTGCTCTCCAGCCCCCAACTTAGCCCCTTAGGCTCAGCAGGTTCGGCGGCAGGAACGGAAGGTTTTTGCATCAGTCACGCCTAAAAAGTAGACGGATATAAAAAATCGTCGTACATTAACTATACGCGATCATCCTTCGATCGTCTACCCGGAGACCCCAGTGCCTACAACCATCACGTTTTTTCCCGTCGACAACGGGGACATGACCCTCATCAAGTTCGGCGATCTCGACGCGACGACTCTGCTGATCGACGTAAACATCAGGCAAGACGCCGACGACCCTGACGGGGAGGCGCGCGATGTCGCCAAGGATTTGCGCGAACGACTGAAGAAGGATGAGAACGGCAGGCCGTATGTCGATGCGTTCCTGCTGAGCCACCCGGATCAAGACCATTGCCGAGGGTTGAAGCGACACTTCTACCTAGGGCCACTCGACAAGTACCCGGACGACAAGAAGGACGACAAGGACAAGAAAATCGTGATCCGCGAGATGTGGTCGTCCCCGATCGTGTTTCGACGCGCCAGCAAGACGCACACCTTGAGCGACGACGCCAAGGCATTCAACACGGAGGCGCGTCGGCGCGTGCAACTGAACCGTGACAAGAATTTCGCCGTCGGGAACGGTGACCGCATTCAGATCATGGGCGAGGACATCGACGGAAAAACCGATGATCTCACTTCGATTGTGCGGAAGGTGGACACGCGCTTTTCAACGATCAATGGCAAGAGTTCCGCATTCTTTTCTGCGTTTCTTTTGGCTCCACTGGACGCCCAGGATGACGAGGAAGAGGAAGAGTGCCTGGTCAAGAACCAGTCCAGCGTTATTCTGAACATCACGTTGGCGGCTGACGCGCAGACGCCGGATGGTGCGAAATTCCTTACTGGTGGCGATGCTGAGGTGTTCATCTGGAACCGCCAGTGGCAACGCCACAAGGCTGAAGCAGATGTGCTTGAGTACGACATCATGCAGGCGCCTCATCATTGTTCCTGGCATTCGCTGTCCTATGACAGCTGGTCCGACTACCGTGAAAAAGCCAAGCTCGATGCTGATGCTCGCAAGGCGCTTTCGCAGACCCGTGACGGCGCCGTCATCGTCGCCAGCTGCAAGCCGATTGCAGATGATGACAGCGATCCGCCCTGCATCCGTGCGAAGCGTGAGTACGTGACGATCGTGGACGAAGCAAAAGGCGAGTTCTACTGCACAGGCGAGTACCCCAGCGAAAAGTCCGTGGAACCGCTCGTTTTCACCGTAACCGCTCAGGGTGTGCAACCTCCCTCGAAGAAGGAGTCCGGATCGAAGGCCGCTGCCGTGGTGACCTCTGCGCGCACCCCCATGCCGCACGGAGCATCATGACGGGCACCATCGCAGACGCACTGCATCAACTTCAGCGGCATCGAGGCCTTATCCGCGTTGGCGAGCCAAGGACAACTGGTGCATCGACGGAGATTGAAGTCGATGTTGCGGTCCAACTGCCGAACAGGTCTCGGCGCAATGGTATCTCTGAGACCGGAGTGCGCACCGTCGAGACGTGCGTGCTGGTATTCGGTAGTGACTGGCCCCTGTCTGCACCCGAGCCCTTCTTACGTGCGGACTTCCCGCTCAACTTGCCGCACATCAACCCCCATCGCCAAGGCGAGTTAGTCTCGCCGTGCCTATTCGAAGGGTCGTTGAACGAGCTGCTGCATCGGTTTGGCCTGGACGCCGTTGTCGATCAGTTGATCGACTGGCTGCACAAGGCCGCGGCCGGAACACTCCTGGACCTGGAGCAGGGGTGGGAACCAACGCGCCGAGACAGCTGTCCTTCGACCGTTGTATTCAGTGCCGAGAAGGTCGCGGCCGCCGCTCCCGCTGACGGCACGATTCTGGTGGTTCCCGCAGGCTACGTGACGATCGATGGCGGTCTGTACGCCATCATCAACGCCGAACTGACCGCACAAGTCGATCCTGTGTTTTATCAGGATGTTCACAACGACAAGCTGGGCAAATGGGGGAACGGCCATGCCGCGGCCTTCATCGCGCGCGCTCCGATGACCGACGGCCTCCCGCATGTGATCGGACGCTATCAACCAGAGACAGTTGTCGATCTCGCGACGCTGCTCGATCGAGCAGCGGAGCTTGGTATTGATCGCGACGCTTTGGCCCAGGAAGTGGACGGTTATTTCGGACGCTCAATCCTGGATATGCGACAGGACTCGCATGGCTGGGTGCATGGTTTGTACGCGATTGTGATTCTGGCTGTGCAAAGGCCAGCGTCGCTTGTGGGCTCGCCAGGGAGGAGTGTCGAGGTATTGCCCTATGTGGTGCGCTATGAACTCAACGCTCAATCGCTCCTGGAGCGTAACGCCACGGTTCACCCGGCCTTTCACGCGCATGCGTTGTCTCCTGAACTGCTGGCAAGGACGTCCGGCATTCCATACGCAGCCACATCACAGCCGCTGGTCGTGCTCGGCTGCGGAAGCGTGGGATCGAAAGTCGCGATGCAACTGGGGCGAGCGGGCTTTGGTTCGATGACTTTCGTCGACAACGAACCCATGTCGCCTCACAACGCCGCGCGGCATGCACTCATTGAGCGGGCATCAGTTCTGGTTCCGCCTCGGAAGTCGGCGCTGATGAAGACAGCCTTTGAATCGCTGTCGCATCTTCAATCGCGAGCGTTCGACACCGACGCAGTGACTCTTTTGGTCGATCCGGAACAGTTTGCGGCAACCGTTCCGCAGGATGCGGCCCTCATCGTGGATGCGACGGCGTCACTTCAGGTGCTGGCTGCAGAAACACAATCGGCAGCGTTGGATCAATCCCCAGCCCGATTGGCACGGATCGCGATGTATGGTCAGGGGCGCTGTGTGGCGGTATTGCTCGAAGGAGCTGGCCGTGCCGGCCGAGTTGACGACCTCACGGCGTTCTTGTTCGAGTGCTGCCGGTTTGCACCGGAACTGCGTGCGTCGATTGCCGGCGAGACGTCTGAGCCGACTCGGATTTTCGTGGGTGACAACTGTCATTCGCTGACGATGCCTATGTCTGACGCCGTTGTTTCGCGGTCGACGTCACTGGCCGGCCTGCAACTGGAACGATGGCTCGTTGATGGGCTTCCGAAGGAAGCGACGCTTTGCGCCGGAATCTCAGATGCCGAAGGCCTTGGAATGGCATGGACCCGCGCCAGCCTTGGCCCGACCACTGCGCTTGAAGTCGCAGACGATGGTGGCTGGAACATTCGGGTCCTGTCCCCAGTTGCGCAAGCAATCCATGCTGATGCGCTGCGCTGGGGTGCTCTGGAAACAGGCGGCGCCTTGATCGGCCGCATCTCGTTTGAAAATCGAACCATCACCATTGCAGGCCTTGTTGAGGCACCGCCTGACAGTGTTCGAGAGGCCGCCCGCTTCGTCCTCGGAACCAACGGGCTTGTTCAAAATTTGCGCGCCGCAAACGCGGCCTCTTTGGGGTATCTCGCCTTTATAGGAACGTGGCACAGCCACCCGAAAGGCGGCGCACATTCGGGTATCGACCGAAATACATTGCGCGGCATCGCCGAGGATGCTGGCGGCCTTCCGGCCGTGTCGTTGGTATGGACTCCGACAGGACTCACGTGTGCGGTGGATCGCTGGTAGGTGCAAAGCCACCGGCACTTTGTTGGCATAAAACAAGAGGGATGTATGGCTGACTACTTCGAGATCGACTTTCTTGGCGTCGAAACAGCGAAAAGCGGGGACGCGATCACGCTGCGCTACTCGGTGAATGGCACCGAGGGCGTGCACGTTGTTGACGGTGGGTATCTGGATACGGGTGATCAGATAGTCGAGCATCTGAAGACGTACTATGGAACAACAGTCATCGACCATGTGATCCTCACGCACCCAGATCGCGATCACGCCAACGGACTACGAAAAGTCCTGGAGCAATGCACGGTCAGGAATCTTTGGATCAACCGGCCGTGGATATACGCGGACCAGTTGATCGATCGCTTTGAGACCTATGAATCGGTTGAAGCCCTGCGACGGAAGTTGCGCTCAATCTACGATGCCACGGCAATTCTTGAGGATATTGCGGTGGAGAAGGGAATTCCAATCCATGCCCCCCTTCAGGGGCAGAGCATCGGTCCGTTCGCGGTCATGGCACCTACCCTGGGGCGCTACTTGGACCTGATCGTGGACTCCGCGAAGACACCGGAAGCTGTCGAAGAAAGTGCTTTTGATAGCGCGCTGAGCAGCATATTCCGGGCAGTGAAGGCCGCGACCGCCTACATCAAGTCCCTGTGGGGCGAGGAATATTTCCCGCCTGAGCCGACCAGTCGTGAGAATGAAATGAGTGTGGTGCAGTCGGCTGTCTTGAACGGTCATCGCGTCATGCTTACTGGCGATGCCGGGCGTGAAGCACTGCAGGAGGTGATCGACTACGCACCTTTCGTGGGACTCGCGCTGCCAGGTATTCGGTATTTCCAAGTGCCCCATCACGGCGGGCGACACAACGTTTCGACCGAAGTCTTGGATCAACTGCTCGGCCCACGGTTGAACAGTATGCCGGACAAGCACCATTGGAATGCCATATGCAGTTCTGCCAAGGCGGATGAGGATCATCCGCGGAAGTCGGTGATTCGCGCCGTATTGCACCGGGGTGGGCACTGGGCGGCAACTGAAAGCCAGAACATACGCATCGGGGCAGGCATCACCCGCGATGGCTGGGTGCCGATTCCCCAGGCGGCGTATCCGGAAGATCAAGAAAATTGACAGCGCCTGAAGGCCAGCACCACTTTTCAACTGCCTGCTGACAACTTGGCCTGCATCCCGACGTTCCTTCGTCGGGCTCATGGGCTGCGCCCCGAGCTTCGTGCCGAATCGCAGTCATCCGGCTTCAAGCCCGGACGCTCTGATCTGGACTGACGCTTCGGACCTGCGCGCTACGCTTGTCAATACCGGGGTGGCTGCGTGGTGAGGTGTGGCGGCTTGCTGTTCCCTTCATCGTGCCACGGCGTGCTCGCCGTCAATGACTGCGCACCTTCGGCGCTTGCGGCCTGGCGGCCGTCTTCGATCTTTGACTGCTTGCGCTGCGCCGTGCCCTGCAAGGGCTGGGCAATTCCGCCCGGTAACCTTACAGGAGTTCACCATGAACCACGCATTCATCACGGACGAGCAGCGCATCGTGCTGCTGGCCAACGGCCGCGAATCCTTGGAGAACCCGGACTTCGATCCGGCCCCAGTGGTCAAGCTGTTCACGCCGGATGCCGGCGCGACCTGGCTGCTGACCGAGATTGATCCCGATGACCACGATCACGCCTTCGGTCTTTGCGACCTGGGCCTAGGGATGCCGGAAATCGGCTGGGTCAGTTTTTCCGAACTGGCGACCGTGCGCGGGCGGCTGGGCTTGCCGGTAGAGCGGGATCTGCACTTTCGTGCCGAGAAGCGGCTGAGCGCCTATGCGCGCGATGCGCGGCTGGCGGGGCGTGTCGTTGTCTGACCTGGTTCTGGGGCGCCGCAAGGCGCTCCTGAGCGTTCTCAATCATTTCAGGAGGTCAAGGCCATGAGCAGCCACCACGACTACATCCTCGAAATCACGGCAGAGCATGATGCGTTCAAGCCGTTCCCACCGGAGAACGGCCAGCCCTTGCGCTTTGCGCTCGGCGACGCGGTGATCTATACCAACGGGTTTGGCGCACAGTTCCGGTGCCGCGTCACCGGGTTTTATCGTCCCAGCGGACTTTCGGGCCTGTACGCGCGCGGTGCGCGCTACCTGCTGGACTCGTCATCGCCGTGGATGCCGGTGTCGGAAGCCAGCCTGCGCCCCGACGACCCGGCCTGATGCCTTCGCGCCCCTGGCGGGGCGCTACGCGCTGCGCTTGCCTCCAGGGGAAAGCCCTGCGGGCTATCCCCGCCGCGCAGGCTTGGCGCCCCTCTCGCGCAGCGAACCGGCTGGTGCCGGATCGCTCCCTTCATGCCGGACATTACGATGGCACTTCGGGCGTGGGTGTGTCGGGTTCGTAGTCGCCCAGCCACTCGAAGAGACGTTCGATATCGCAGTCCAGCTGGTTCAGCGTGGCCTGGGCCATTGCGTACCAGGTGGTGCCGTCGTCCGTTTCTTCGGAGGCGGACAGCAGGACGTTGAGCTGTGCGCGCCGTCCCAGCAGGCGCTGCATCTCGTTGCCTACCGTCTTGCGGTCGGTGGTCCAGATGAGGGTCGGCAGAAAGATGCCAGGCCCTTCTGCTCCAGGCGCAGGCGTTCCGGGTTGCATGGGATCGCTCATGGTGGTTCTCCAGAAGGTGGAGATTCCACGGTAGGCATTGGCCCGTGACCGGGCCACTCGAAATTCGCGCTATTTCGGGGGGATTTCGGGATCAGCGCCGATCGGCCGTGGCGCAGTCATGCGGGCGGGCTGCCTTTGAGCCGGTGCTTACCAGGGCTTCCAGCGCCGCTGGGGTGTTTGCGGCACGGCGCCGAGCAATTGGATCGGCGGCAGTGCATGGGGCGCATTGTTCCTGGGGAAGCGCCGGCGCACTTCGCATTCCAGTTCGTGCGCGAGGCCGCGTGCGTCCTTCTCGCCGCGCAGTGCCCGTTGCCGCCAGTCTCGGGCCTGGGCCATCAGTTCATCGTCTTGTAGGGCTCGTATGTCCATGCCATTGCCATTTTGCCGATGGCTGGGTGGGTAGCTGTCCACGGGGATTTCATTGAAGTCATGTGGGCGTCCCCGGCCACCTGGGAGATGGCCGGTCGCGCTCTCGTGCTAGCGCATCGAGCCGCCTGCGGCGTCTCGCCCCCTTCGGGCTTCGATCGTTCCCTCACTCCGTTCGGCTGACGCCTCCGGCCCGGCTTCCAGCTTCGAGCCTGCGCGCTTCGCTTGCCGTGCGGTCGGCTTGTGGGATGGCCGTTGCCATGTCCAGTCCTCTTCCCTGACTTCATCACCTTGTCCGCGACTGTAGCCCGCGGCCGTGTGCCGTCAAGGCGCGCAGGGCCGTGTCCTCGGCTGCGCCTGCGGGCCGCCCCACCCTGCGCTTGTTTCCTTGACGGCCCCCGTCCGCGCGCTCCCTTTCGTCGCGGGCGATGAACTCAGGAAAGACGGTGGCAACAGGGCCAACCGGGTTCCTCGCGCCGACCGCACCGAACAGCCGAAAGGCTGGGCTTCGAATCTTGGAATCCGGTGTGCGGTTTTCTTCAACAGCCTTTTTGTTCAGGAGAAAGACCATGCAACTCGCATCCCGCTTCGCTTCCCATTCCCCCGCATTGCGCAGCGACTCCCCGCTGTCCGATGACCAGATCCGCCGCGTGGCCCCGTCCATCTTCGCGGATGCCCCCCATGAAAGCCGTTCCGAGCGGTACAGCTACATCCCCACCGCCGCCGTGCTGACCGAGCTTCGCAAAGAGGGGTTTCAGCCCTTCATGGTGTGCCAGACCCGCGTTCGCAACGAGGGCCGGCGCGAGCACACGAAACACATGCTGCGCCTGCGCCACGCCAACCAGATCAACGCCCGCGAAGCCAATGAAATCATCCTGCTGAACTCGCACGACGGCACGAGCAGCTATCAATTACTGGGTGGCATGTTCCGCTTCGTTTGCAGCAATGGCCTTGTCTGCGGCGACACCGTGGGCGATGTGCGCGTGCCCCACAAGGGCGACGTGGCGGGCCATGTCATCGAGGGCGCCTATCAGGTGCTGAGCGGCTTCGAGCATGCGCAGGAATCGCGCGAATCCATGCAGGCCATCACGCTGGATGCCGGGGAATCGGAAGTGTTCGCCCGCGCCGCGCTGGCCCTCAAGTACGACGACCCAACCAAGCCCGCGCCCGTCACGGAATCGCAAATCCTGATGCCGCGCCGCTTCGACGACCGCCGCCCCGACCTGTGGAGCGTGTTCAACCGCACGCAGGAGAACCTGACCAAGGGCGGATTGCATGGCCGCGCCGCCAATGGCCGCAGACAGCAGACCCGCCCCGTGCAGGGCATTGATTCGGACATTCGCCTGAACCGCGCCCTGTGGCTGCTGGCCGATGGCATGCGCGCCCTCAAGGCCTGACCCCCTCTGACGTGTTCCCCGCCGGAGGGGCGGTTTCCCCTCCATTCCCTTGTTTCACTTGATTGGAGATTCACCATGAACGCCGTTACTTACACCGAAGCTCAAGCCCTCGACAGCCGCGCAAACGTGCTGCAAGCCGCCGACCCGAGCAAGCACATGATTCTGGTTCCGCTGTCGCGGCTGGTGCTGCGCCCCACGGGCCGCAACGTGCGCAAGACCGTCCCGCGCATGTCCATCCCCGAGCTGGCCGCGAGCATTCAGCGCGTGGGCCTGCTGCAAAACCTGATCGTGATTCCCGCCGCCGATGACCTGCATTACGAGGTGGTGGCAGGTGGCCGACGCTTTGCGGCCCTCAAGCTGCTGGCAAAGAAGCACCGTATCGCCAAGGATTGGGACGTGCCTTGCCTGCAGGTGGCCGATGGCACGGCCCGCACCGCCAGCCTGACCGAGAACGTGCAGCGCGAAGCCATGCACCCAGCAGACCAGTTTGAAGCCTTCGCCGCGCTGGTGGCCGAAGGCCGACCGATTGAGGACATTGCGGCGGATTTCTCCGTTACGCCGCTGGTGGTGCAGCGCCGCTTGAAGCTCGCCAATGTCTCGCCGCGTTTGATGGAGGACTACCGGGCCGATGCCGTGAGCCTCGATCAGCTGATGGCGCTCTCCATCACCGACGACCACGCCGCGCAGGAATGCGCGTTCTACGATGCGCCGCAATGGCAGCGCCAACCCTCGCACTTGCGCGAACGTCTGACGGAGCGCGAGATTGACGCCTACCGGCATCCGCTGGTGCGCTTCGTCGGGCTGGACACCTACGAGCAGGCGGGCGGCGGCATCCGCCGCGACCTGTTCGCGGAGGGCGATGCAGGCGTGTACCTGACCGACGCCGCGCTGCTGGAACGACTGGCGCAAGACAAGCTGGCGGGCATCGCCGCAGAGGTGAAGGCCGAGGGCTGGGCTTGGGCTGATGCCACGCCGGGCGTGACCCATGCCGATCTGCACGCCTTCCAGCGTGCGCCGAGGGAGCGCCGCGAGCCGAACAAGCGCGAAGCACAGCGCATCGAGAGGCTGCAAGCCAAGATGCAGGAGGTGGCCGAAGCCATTGATGCCGCGACGGACGCCGACGACGAGGACAAGGCCGATGCGCTGCAAGAGGAAGGCGAGCGGCTGGGCGAGCAGTTGCAGGCGCTGGAAGACGGCTTGCAGGGGTACGGCGCGAACGTGAAGGCCGCAGCCGGGGCCATCGTCACCATCGGCCGCAACGGCGAGGTGGTGATTCATCGCGGACTGCTGCGCGAGGCCGAGGCCAAGGCACTGCGCACACTGGAGAAGCTGCGCCAAGGGTTCAGCGACCCAGATGCCGCGAACGATGACGAAGGCGAGGACGACGAGCCGCCCAAGGCAGCAGCGATTTCCGACCGACTGGCCCAGCGCCTGAGCGCCCATCGCACCGCCGCGCTGCAAATCGAGGTGGCCCGGCATCCGCAGGTGGCGGTGGCCGCGCTGGTGCATGGCATGGTGCAGACCGTCTTGCAGGGCCGCTACTACGGGCGCGACCTGCCGCTGGGCGTGAGCCTGAAAGTCCAAGACCGGCTGGACGGCATGGCCCCGGACTGGCCCGAGTCACCCGCCGCTGTGGCGCTGCGTGAATTGCAGCAGGCGTGGAGCGGCAAGCTGCCCGAGGACAGCGCCGAACTGTTTGCCGCGCTGCTGGCGATGGAGCAAGGCGAACTGGTCAAGCTGCTGGCCGTGTGCGTGGCTTCCACGGTGGACGTGGTGACGCCTCGCGCCACACCGCACCAGCCCGGCGAGGAACTGGCGCAGGCCGTGGGCCTCGACATGGCCGCATGGTGGCAGCCGACCGCCGAGGGGTATTTCAAGCACGTTCCGAAGGCGGCAGTTCTGCAAGCCGTGGGCGAGTACGCGCCCGATCAGGTTTCCCGGCTGGCGAAGCTGAAGAAGGCCGACATTGCCAGCGAAGCCGAGCGGCTGGCCGATGGCGCGGGTTGGATGCCTGCCATCTTTAAGGTCGAAGGCCCGCAGCAGGCAGTGAAGGAAAGCGCGCAGGAGGCAGGCCCGGAGCAGGACGCCCCGGAGGATGCCGAGGCAATGGCGGATGAACCCGCCGAGGCGCTGGCCGCTTGACCCACGCCGAAGGCAAGCGCCCCGGCTTCGACCGGGGCGCTTCGCTGCAAGGAGAAGCCCCCATGACCCGCACCACCACCAACCGCCCGCGCATGGCGGCGGTCTATGCACCCGGCACGGTGCGCGCCCGCCGCTGGCACGGCGATGGCGACGTGCGCGGCTACCGACCGCCCTCGGGCTGGTCGGCCCGCGCTGACCTCACCGACATACATCCCATCACGGGCCGCGCCTTGCCGCGTGCCGTGTGGTGGATCATCGAAACGAAGGAATGATCATCGTCAGCACCGCGCCCAGGCCGTTCCGCCCTGGGCGCGGTGAAACGCATAATCCGGGCGCGGCGGTGGCCGCGCCCGGTGTTGAAGCCGAATAGCCGGGGCATTACGCCGCCGCCTTCACTGGCACTCAGGCGGCGGCGTTGAAGGCATCGCTGTACTGCGCGATGCCTTCGGGCACTGGCCCATGGAAGGCCAGTGCGAGAAAATAGCCGGGCGGCACGCCCGGCAGTTGCAGGCCCGCATGGGCCTGGAAGCCAAAGCGCCCGTAGTACGCGGGCTCTCCGAGCAGCACACAGCCTTCGGCCTGCATGGCCCGCAGTTCAGACAGCGCCTGTTCCATCAGGCGCGAGCCGATGCCGTGCCCCTGCCTCTGCGGCAGGACGGAGATCGGCCCCAGGCCGCACCAGCCTTTGGCCTTGTGGCCGTGGTCGTTGGTGATAGTCACCGGCGACAGAGCCACATGGCCGACGACCTGGCCGTGTTCTTCGGCCACGATGGAAAGCGTCAGTTCGCTAGCGTCGCGCAATGCACGCACGATGAATTGCTCCGTGTGGCTGGTGTGCGGCGCATCGGCGAAGGCGGCAATGGTCACGGCCTCGATAGCGGCAATGTCGTTCGTGGTTTCGTGTCGTAGCTGGATGGTCATGGTGTTCTGCGTTCCCTGCTCAAAATATAGAACGGCCTGGGCGTGTCGGCGCGTAGCGCCGCCGGGCTTTCGGGCTGCGCCCCGTGCCGACTTCGCTGTCACGGCCATTCGGCTTCAATCCACTCACGCCTTCGCGCCTGCGGCGCTGCGCGCTGCGCTTGCCTCCGGGGGATCGGCGCAAGGCCCATCCCCGCCGCGCGAGCTTGGCGCCCCTCGATGCCGCCGAACCGTCGATGCCGGATCGGCCCGGCCAGCGCCCCGCCGCAATGGACGGAGCTGGCGAACACGCTGGTGCTTGCTGCGGCAGGTTGTGCGAATGCGTGCCGTCCTCAACGCTGGCGGTTCTCGCCCATCACGTCACGAAGGACGGTTCACGGACATCCCGCCCGGCATCGCTATGGAGCTTCCACGCCACGCCTCAAGACCGGCGCCGCAAGGTGCGGCCGGGGCGTTCTCGCTTGTCGTCGGATGGTTGACCTGGCCCGCGTCAGTGGGCGAGCCGGTGCTGCCTTCGTGCGGGGATGCCGAGCCGGCCCTGCCTCCTTTCGATGCGGTTCGGCCCAAGGCGTCCTTGTGTTGTTGTGAATCCTAGCGGTGGCGCGGCTGCGCCTCGGGCTTCATGGCTGCAACCGTCCGGCGAAAACAATTTCCCCTGCTTTGTCACTGCGTTCGGCGCATTCCTCGCGGGACAAATTCTTTTCGCCTCCCGGCTCTCCACTGCGTTGCGACCGCAAGCGGTGCAGCCCGCCCGTCCCCCGCCGGCCGGATCACAACAAGGACGCGATGGGCGCGAACCTTGTTCCACCAAAAGGAGTTTCATCATGGCCAACATCGGCACCTTCACCGCAGACAAAGACGGCTTCACCGGCACGCTTCGCACCCTGACGCTCAACGTCAAGGTCAAGCTGGTGCCCAACGACAAGGGGGACAACGAGAAGGCCCCGGACTTCCGCCTGCAGGCCGCCAGCCACGACATCGGCGCGGCGTGGAAGAAGACCAGCGAGGCCGGGCGGGAGTACATCTCCGTGACCCTCGACGATCCTTCGTTCCCGGCCACGGTCTATGCCCGCCTGATCGAAGGAGAGAACGGCACGCACGACCTGATCTGGTCGCGCAGCAAGCCCCAGGCGGCCTGACGGCCGCCAGCGCCCCGCCCACTGCGGCGGGGCGCTGTACTGCTTGGATCAGCAGACTGGAAGGCTTGGCTCTCCCAGCTTCGTGATGGTGGTGGTCGGGCAGCATCACCATGACTTCGTGTTGCCAGGGCGAATGCAGGGCGATTCGGCGCACTGCGCCGACCGGGCTTTGCGGGCTGCGCCCCATGCCGACTTCGCCGTCATGGCCATTCGGCTTCAATCCCTATCGCAGCTGCGCGCTTCGCTTGCCTCCGGGGGAAAACCCTGCGGCCTCTCCCCGCCGCGCGATGCTTGGCGCCCCTGAAGTCCCCGAACCGGCTGCACCGGATCGGCCACGCCAGCGCGGTCGCACGCTATGGCGTGTCACTCTTCTTCGCCACAGTCTCCAACTCCTGGCGCACCTGCGCCAGCAGCTGATCGACCTGCTGCAGGTCGTCGCCGGCATAGGCCAGCGTCAGCAGCGTGAGCGGGTGCACCTCCATGACCTCGCACAGCTCGGCCAGCTTGTTCAAGGTGGGGCTTTTGAGGTCGCGTTCCAGCGTGCTCATGTAGGTGCGGCTGGACACGTCCGAGAACGCTTCCTGGCTCAAACCACGTGCTTTCCTGATGGTCTTTAGTGCCTCCGACAATGTATGTTTCGCTGCCAACCCTGGATCTCCGCAAAATCCAAGATGACATCCGATTGAGCCCTATAGGGCTACAATCTATAGTGTTCAACTATGCCCGCCTGCCGCTTTCGTGCTTTTACGGAAATCCGTATCTGCAGCTTCTCACAGAAGCACAAAACCGCATCCGTGCCTTTCCACAAACCCGCCGATGCGGTTTTGCGCTTTCACGCTTCGGCGGTTTTGTGCGAATGAGGTAACGCCCATGAACCAACTCATGACCGAGGACGAGCGCAAGCAACTGCTGGAACACGGCCGGGTCCGGGCCGCTGGCCGGGCCATCGACCCGCTGCCCGTGGTGCGGTTGTTCACGCCGGACGCACACGCCACTTGGCTGCTGGTGTCGCTTGACCCCGCTGACGGCGATACGGCCCATGGCCTGATCGACTTGGGGATCAGCATGCCTGAGCTGGGCGAGATCAAGCTGTCCGACCTCGCATCCATCGTCGGGCCGAGCAAACAGCCCGTGATGCGAGATCGGTATTTCCGGGCGGTGCGCCCGTTGTCGGAGTACCTGCGGCTGGCCCAGGAGAACGGTTCCGTCCTCGATTGAGCCGTTCGCGCCACGGCCAAGCCGGGCGCATTGAGGCTATTTCGGTCTTGCTCCAGACCCGTCAGGTCTTAATCCGCACTGTTGCACCAAACCAGTGCCACCCTGACGCAAACGGTCATGACGCCAGCCGTGCCATCGGGCACGGTGGATAGCGCAGGAGGCCGCATTTCCTCGCGCGCCACCGTCGCATTCAGACGATCCGCGCAATCCATCGGATGCTTTTCGTCTTGACACGCAAGTTACTAGGGCGTGTTAACACTAATAGCGATCGTGGCGATCTCGTCGGACAATCTCGGGCATGGAGATTACGCCCGCACAATTCGCCACCATTGAGCAC